>SCVA01000024.1 GCA_004297005.1 Nevskiaceae bacterium | reverse complement strand
TCACCAGCGAGCTGAATGGCCGCATGGTCGACGAGGGCGTGCAGCAGCACGGCGGCGCCGGCTACATGGAGGAATACCCGATCTGCCGGCTCTACCAGGACGAGCGCATCCACCGCATCCTGGCCGGCACTTCGGAGATCATGAAAGAAATCATTGCCCGTTCCACTTTGGACTAAGCCGCCTGCCCATGAACTTCCAGGACATCCTCTACAGCGTTGAGGACCGCGTCGCCCTCATCAAGCTCAACCGGCCAAAGGCGCTCAACGCCATGACGCTGCCGCTGATGGAGGAGCTGGGCCAGGCCTTCGACCAGGCCGCCACCGATCCGGCAGTGAAGGTGATCGTGCTCACCGGCGAGGGGCGTGGTTTCTCCACCGGTGCCGATCTCGCGGCCGCCGCCGCCAAGCCGCCGCTGGATGTGCAGGGCCGGCTCGATCTCGGCTACGCGCTGGATCGCTACTACAACCCGCTGATCCTGAAGATGCGCAGCCTGCCCAAGCCGGTGATCGCCGCAGTGAACGGCGTCGCAGCCGGGGCCGGCGCCAATCTGGCGCTGATGGCCGATCTCACCATCGCCGCGCGCTCCAGCTACTTTCTCCAGGCCTTCGTCAACATCGGCCTGATCCCCGATGCCGGCGGCACCTGGATCCTGCCGCGCGCGCTCGGTCAGCAGCGGGCGATGGGCCTGGCCCTGCTGGGCGAGCGCCTGCCCGCCGAGCAGGCCAAGGACTGGGGCCTGATCTGGGATGTCATGGATGACGAGCAACTGCTGCCCGGCGTGCTGACGCTGGCGCGCCGCCTGGCCGACGGCCCGGCCATCGCCATCGAGCGCATCAAGCGCGCGGTGCATGCCGCGGCCGGCAACGACCTCGCCAAGCAGCTCGATCTGGAAAGCGATCTGCAACGCGAATGCGGACGCTCGCTGGACTTCCAGGAAGGCGCGATGGCCTTCGTGCAGAAGCGCAAACCCAACTTCAAGGGGCGTTGAACATGAGTAACCCCCTGCTGGCCGGCCTGCGCGTGCTCGATCTCTCGCGGCTCTTGCCCGGCCCGTTCTGCACGCTCTACCTGGCGCAGATGGGCGCCGAGGTCATCAAGATCGAGGAGCCCGAGGGCGGCGACTACGCGCGCGGCTCGCGCGAGATGTTCGCGCTCATCAACCGCGGCAAGAAGTCGGTGACCATCGACCTGCGCCAGCCCGAGGACCAGGCGCGCTTCAAAGAGCTGGTGAAGACCGCCGACGTGCTGATCGAGTCCTTCCGCCCCGGCGTGATGGCGCGCTTCGGCTGCGACTACGAGAGCCTGAAGGCGATCAATCCCCGGCTGGTCTATGCCTCGCTCACCGGCTACGGCCACAGCGGCCCCTATCGCGACTGGGCGGGGCACGACATGAACTACCTGGCCATCGCCGGCGTGCTCGACCAGATCGGCCGTGCCGGCGGCGGGCCGGCGCTTTCCAACCTGCAGGTCGCCGATCTCGCCGGCGGCGCACTGACCTGCGCGATGGGCGTGCTGGCGGCGGTGCTGGGCGCGCGCGCCAGCGGCGAAGGCAGCTTCGTCGATGTGGCGATGATGGACGGCGCGCTGGCCTTGCAGCCCATCGCCCTGGCCAGCTTGCGCAGCGAGGGCCGCGCGCCGCAGCGCGGCGCCGATCTGCTCACCGGTGCCTTGCCCAACTACAGCCTCTACCGCTGCCGCGACGGCGGCTATCTGGCGGTGGGCGCGCTGGAGCCGAAGTTCTTCACCGGCCTGCTCAAGGCCCTGGCCGAGTCGGCGCCGGCGCCCCTGCGCAAGGGCCTGGAGCGGGCCCTGGCCGGCGGTGGCGGCGCGCGCAAGCCCAAGGCTGGCAGCGCCGGCAAGCCAGCGGCGAAGAAGAGCGATCCATTCGGCAAGCTGCAACAGTTGTTCGGCGATCCGCGCCGCGCGCGGCTGACCACCGCGCCGATCCGCTGGGCCCTGCAGGCGGTGTTCCTGACCCGCAGCCGCGATGACTGGGCGCGACTGTTGGCCGGGCGCGATGTCTGCGTCACGCCGATCCTCAACATCGAGGAGGCGCTGAAGAACGAGCAGGTGCTGGCGCGCGGCATGGTCGAGGACGATGGCGGCAAGCCGGCCTTCGCGCTGCCGGTGCAGTTCAGCCTGCCGCGTCCGAAGCTGGCGCCGGCGCCGGCGCTGGGCGCGGACAACGCGGCGGTGCTGGGCGCCTTGCGCGGCCAGGCCAAGACCAAGACCAAGACCAAGACCAAATCGCCGGCGAGCAGGGCGCGGCGCTGAGTGCGTGGCGGCGGCGCTACGGGCGTCGTCGTCGCGCTAGCCGGTAAAATCGCGGTTCGACGCCGGGGGCGGGCGGTGCAGCGCTAACGCGTCGCCTCACGCCCTCGCGCTCCCTCCGCGGCCGCCCATGAACTCGCCAGTCCACACTCCACCTGCGGTTCCGTTCTGGGAGGCATTCCGCGTCTGGCTGCGGATCGGCTTCATCAGTTTTGGCGGCCCGGCCGGGCAGATCGCGCTGATGCACAAGCTCCTGGTCGAGGAGCGTCGCTGGCTCAGCGAGACGCGCTTTCTGCACGCGCTCAACTACTGCATGTTGCTGCCGGGCCCGGAGGCGCAGCAGCTCGCGGTCTACATAGGCTGGTTGCTGCACAAGACCTGGGGCGGTCTGGTGGCGGGCCTGCTGTTCATCCTGCCCGGTTTTCTGCTGATGGTCGGCATCGCCGTGCTCTACGTGAGTTTCGGCGAACTGGCCTGGATGCAGGGCCTGCTCTACGGCATGCAGGCGGCGACGCTCGCCATCGTCGTCGAGGCGCTGTTGCGCGTCGGCAAGAAATCGCTGAAACAGCGCGGGCTGTATGTGCTGGCGGCCTTGGCCTTCATCGCCATCTTTTTCTTCGCACTGCCGTTTCCGCTGGTGGTGCTCGGCGCCGGCCTGATCGGCCTGCTGGGCGCGCGCTGGCGGCCGGAGCTGTTCCGGCCCTCCGGGAAAACTCCGGACCTCGATGCGGCGGAGCCGGTGCCCGCGCATGCGCGACCGCGGCTGACTTGGCTGCTGGGCGTGCTGGGCATTGGCCTGCTGCTCTGGTTCACGCCGCTGGTCCTGCTCTGGCTCAGCCTGGGGCCGGACCATGTCTTCACCCAGGAAGCGCTGTTCTTCAGCAAGATGGCGGTGGTCACTTTTGGCGGCGCCTATGCGGTGCTCGCCTACATGGCCCAGCAGGCGGTGCAGCATTACGGCTGGCTGGCGCCGCAGGAAATGGTGCAGGGCCTGGCGCTGGCCGAGACCACCCCGGGGCCGCTGATCCTGGTGCTGAGCTATGTCGGCTTTCTTGGCGGCTACCGAGCGCCGGGTGGATTGGATCCGTTGCTGGCCGGTGTGCTTGGCGCGACGCTGTCCACCTGGGTCACCTTCGTGCCCTGCTTTCTGTGGATCTTTCTGGGCGCGCCCTATATCGAGCGCCTGCGTGGCAACCGCTGGCTGTCGGCGGCGCTGACCGGCATCACCGCCGCAGTGGTGGGCGTGATCGCCAACCTCTCGCTGTGGTTCGCGCTGCATGTCTTGTTCAAGCGCGTCGACAGCTGGCAGGGCTATGGCCTGTCGCTGCCGCTGCCGCAGCTCGCGACGCTGGACTGGACGGCGCTGCTGCTGGCGGCCGGCGCGATGCTGGCCATGCTGCGCTTTCACATCAGTCTGATCCGCACGCTGCTGGCCTGCGCGGCGCTGGGCTGGGCCTTGCGCCTGGCAGTTTGACCAGGGCAGTCCCGAGGTCAGCCCGATTCGGGTAGGGCTGGGAGTTCGCTGCTGGCCACGCGTCTAGCCTCGTCGGCCGGCAGTCCCATGCCCCGCAACACCAGCTCGGCGATGTCGCTGCCGGCCTCGCGCCAGGTGCGGTGGCCTTCCTGCACCAGCAGCATCGAGGTCAGCACGCCACCGGTAATCATCGCGATCACCGCCGGCAACTGCTCGGGCCGGAAGTTGTAGCGGCCCTGGCTCATACCGTTCAGCACATCGCTCATCGGCGGGCCGTTCCACAGCCCCTGGAGGCCAGTGTTGTTCATCGCAAAGCGGACCACGAAGCGGCCCCAGTGCGGCTCCTCGTGGGCGCGACGGATGAAGAAGCGCATGCCGTTGGCGAGCCGCTGCGCAGGGTCCTCGACGGTCGCGAAGCTGGCGACCACGCGCTCCACCATCTCGGTGGCCAGCTGACTGGCGACGTTCTCGAACAGCGACTCCGGCGATTCCAGGTTGTTGTAGATCGTGCCGCGCGCGATCCCGGCGGCGGCGGCCAGCTCGCTGACGGTGATCTGGCTCGAACCCTTTTCGGCGAACAGCTGCAAGGCAGCGCGGTGAATACGGATCTGGGCGGGGGTCATGGCGGCGGCAGGAGCTAGGGAAATCTGGCCGCGCACATTGGACAAGCATGTCCAAGCCAAGTCAAACGAGTAGTAAATAGATATTCAGTGTTTGACAATATTGAACAGTATTGTTCAAATCGAGTCATCGAAATCAGGGCTGAGGAGCCCGAAGACCTGCCAACCAGGAAACCGGCCTGCCTGCCGGCCCGGCTTACGCGGCGCGCCTGGCCGCCGCCCAAAAAGACCCATCGAGGAGACCCCCATCATGAGCACAGAGAACACCATCCCCGGCCTGCAATCGCGCACGGTGCGCTTCGGCAAGCGCCATATCCATGTCAGCGAGCTTGGCTCCGGCTACCCGCTGCTGATGCTGCACGGCGGCGGCCCCGGGGCTTCCGGCCTGTCCAACTACTCGCGCAACATTGAGGCGCTGGCGCGGCACTACCGAGTGCTGGTTGCCGATATGCAGGGCTATGGCCAGTCCAGCAAGGGCGTGAACCGCCAAGACCCGTTCGGCGATCTCGCCGAGGCGATGCTGGGCCTGCTCGATGAACTCGGCATCGAAAGCGCCCATGTGATCGGCAATTCCCTGGGCGGCGCCTGCGCCCTGCGCATGGCGCTGGACCAGCCCAAGCGCGTCTCGGCCATGGTGCTGATGGGGCCGGGCGGCATCAACACCACCCGCGCGCTGCCGACCAAGGGTTTGAAGCTGCTGCTCAACTACTACACGGGCGCGGGGCCCTCGCTGGAAAAGCTGCGCAGCTTCATCCGCGAATACCTGGTGTACGACGGCAGCCAGGTCAGCGAGGCGGTGATCAAGGAGCGCTACCAAGCCAGCCTCGATCCCGAGGTCGTCGCCGCGCCGCCACTGCGGCGCCCGCAGAACCTGGCCGCGGGGATCCGCATGGACTTCACCCGCGACTCCCGCCTGGCCGACTGCAAGGCGCCGACCCTGGTGCTCTGGGGCTGTGAGGACAAGGTCAATCGCCCCAGCGGCGGCCCGACGCTGCAAAGGATTTTGCCCAACTGCGATCTTTACCAGTTCAGCAAGACCGGCCATTGGGTGCAGTGGGAGCGCGCCGAGGAATTCAACGCGGTGGCGCTGTCGTTTCTCGCGCGGCACACGCCCACCGGCGCTCGCGGCTAGGGGGCGGCCATGACCAAGACAGCGACTCCGGCCGCGGAGGTCGACCTCTTCGGCGCGACCCGTCTGGGCTATGTGCTCATCGAGTCCGAACGCCTGGAGGCCTGGCGCCGCCTCCTGCTCCAGGGCCTGGGGCTGCATCTGGAGGCCGAGAGCGAGCAGGAACTGGCGTTCCGGATCGACGACCACGCCCGTCGGCTCATCATCCGCAAGGGGCCGGCGGAGGACTTCGTCGGCCTCGGCTGGCAGCTCAGCGACGCGGCCGCGCTGCAAGCCGTCCTCGCGCGCCTGGACGAGCGTGGCATCGCCTACCGGCTCGTCGGTGGTGAGGAGGCCGCGCAACGCGGCGTCTCCTCCTGCTGGCGGCTGATCGGCCCCAAGGGCTTGCCGATCGAGCTGTACACGCAGCCGATCCTGACTCCACGCCCGCTGCGCATGCTGACCTCGGCCTTCGTCACCGGCGCGGAAGGGATGGGCCATGTCGCGATCACCTCGAAGCGGCCGGAGAAGCAGCTGCGCTTCTGGCAGGAGCTGTTCGATGCGCGCCTGAGTGATCGAATCTCGCAGCGGATGCCGGGCGCGATGCTGGACATCAGCTTTCTGCGGCTCAACGCGCGGCATCACTCGCTGGCGATCGCCGCGACCCGCGGCCTGCGTCTCGATCCGATCCGCACCCAGGTCCAGCACCTGAATCTGCAAGCCGCGACTCTGGACGACCTCGCCTCCGCCTTTCGGCGTTGCCGCAGCCTGGGTTTCGAGATGGCCCACGAGATCGGTCAGCACCCCAATGACCTGGAGCTGTCGTTCTATGTGCTGAGCCCCTCCGGCTTCGAGATCGAGCTGGGCTGGGCACCGATCACGGTCGATGAATCCCGCTGGCAGCCCAGCTCCTACAACGCCATCAGCCTCTGGGGCCACAAGCCGCAGAACCATGGGCTCGCCCACGGCGCCATCACCAATCTCGGCAACTTCGGACGCGGCGCCCGATCGCTGCTCCGCCCCGAGTATTCACCGATCTGAGGCTCAAACCGCCATGAACAGCACTGCATCCGCCGATTCGGCGGACGTCATCATCTGCGGCCTGGGCCCCACCGGTCTGGTCCTTGCCCACCTCCTGGGCATGCGCGGGCACCGGGTGGTGGTGCTCGAACGCGAGCCGGTTTTCTACGGCAATGCGCGCGCCGTCTACACCGACGACGAGTGCATGCGGATCTTCCAGTCCGCCCAGCTCGCCGAGGAGCTGCAAGCGCGGATGCTGCCGGAAACCCCGGTGCAGTTCGTGCGCCCGGACGGCCGCGTGATGGGCCAGTACATCCCGCTGCGGCGGCCCTTCGGCTGGCCGGTTGTCAACTTCTTCTACCAGCCCTATCTGGAGACGACGCTGACCGAACTCATGAGCCGCTACCCCAAGGTCGAGATCCGTCGCGGCCGCGAACTGGTTTCCTTCCAGCAGGATGCGAGCGGGGTGACGGTGCGTCACCAGGCGACCCAGGTGGTCCGCTACACCGACAGCAGCGACGCCAAGGTCGAGCGCGGCGGCGATGCCGATGTGCAGAGCCTGCGGGCCCGCTACCTGATCGGCGCCGACGGCGGGCGCAGCGCGATACGCGCGCAGCTCGGCATCGAGATGACCGGGCAGAACTTCCCCGAGCCCTGGCTGGTGGTGGACCTCAGGCTGAAGGCCGGCGCCGAGGCGCTGCGCCACATCCCCTATTTCAACTTCGTGGTCGATCCGAAGATGCCGGTGGTGAGCTGTACCCAGCCCGATGGCTTTCATCGCTTCGAGTTCATGCTGATGCCGGGCGTGACCAAGGAGCACATGGAGAAGCCGGAGACGGTGCGCGAGCTGATCGCGCGCTGGGTCGACCCCGACCAGTTCGAGGTCAAGCGCAAGCTGGTCTATACCTTCAATGCGCTGATGGCGACGCGATGGCGCGAGGGGCGGGTACTGCTGGCTGGCGATGCTGCCCACATGACTCCGCAGTTCATGGGTCAGGGTGCCAGCTCCGGCGTGCGCGATGCCTGCAACCTGGCCTGGAAGCTGAGCGCGGTGCTGAACGGGCAGGCGGGCGAGGCGCTGCTCGACAGCTACCAGCGAGAGCGGCAAGACCACGCCCAGGCAATGATCGACATCTCGGTACTGCTCAAGAACGTGGTGTCGATGACCAATCCGGTCTCGACCACGCTGCGCGACCTGGCACTCCGGGCGATGCAGGCGATCCCGGCGACCCGGGCCTGGTTCCAGGAAGGCGGCTTCAAGCCGATGCCGATCTACACCCAGGGCCGGTACCTGGGTCTGCCGCGCCGGCGCCGCAAGGGGCCGGAAGGCGCGCTGGCGCCGCAGCCGCTGGTGCGGCGCTCCAACGGCCGGCGGGTGCTGCTCGACGAGCTGCTCGGCAACGACCTCGCCCTGGTCGGCTACAACTGCGATCCGCGCGCGAGTCTGTCCGACGCCAGCCGCCAGCTGCTGGCCTCGATGGGCGCGAAATACCTGACGCTCTATCCCTACGCCGGCCGGCCGCAAGGCCCGAAGGCGCTGGGGCACGGCGCTGTGGCCGAGCTGGACGAAGTCGAGGATGTCGATGGCGACATGGTCGGCTGGTTCCGCAAGGCGGGCTGCAAGGCCAGGGGCGTGGCGGTGCTGCGGCCCGACAAGTTCGCGTTCGCGGTGGTGGCGCCGCAGGGCCTCGACGCCGCCATCGCCGAGCTAGCCCGGCAGTTGCACTGGCAGGCCGGCCAGGCCGCCTGATCCCGCCGACCATCAACCGAGACTCCCATGTCCAATCTTCCCTCAGAGGCGCGTATCAGTGCCGCCGCCGATGCCCTGCGTGAGGCGCGCGCCAGCCGCAGGCCGATCGCGCCGGTTTCCGCCAGCCACGGCATCGTCGGGCTAGCCCAGGCCTATGCCGTCGCCGAATTGAACACCGCGGCGCGGGTCGCCGGCGGTGCCCGCATCGTCGGCAAGAAAGTGGGGCTGACCTCCCGCTCGGTGCAGCAGCAGCTCGGCGTCGATCAGCCCGACTTCGGGGTGCTGTTCGACGACATGGAGTTTCTGGCTGGCGATGAGGTGCCGATGGCGCGCCTGATCCAGCCCAAGGCGGAAGCCGAGGTGGCCTTCGTGGTCGGCCGCGATCTCGGCGGCGACAGCCCCAGCTACGGTGAGTTTCTCGCAGCGCTGGCCTATGCGCTGCCGGCGCTGGAAATCGTCGACAGCGCGATTGCCGACTGGAAGCTGAGCCTGGTCGATACCGTCGCCGACAACGCCTCCTGCGGCCTCTACGTGCTTGGCAACCAGCCGGTGAGCCTGGGCCAGCTGGCGCTGGGCGAACTGGGTCTGCAACTCGACAGGAATGGGCGCACCGAATCGCTGGGCTGCGGCGCCGCCTGCATGGGGCATCCGCTGCGCGCCGCCTACTGGCTGGCCCGCACCATGGCGCAGCGCGGTGCCGGCCTGCGCGCCGGCGAGCTGATCCTGTCCGGCGCGCTGGGGCCGATGATCGCCGTCACCGCCGGCGACCAGTTGCAGGCCCGCATCGGCGCACTCGGCAGCGTCGCCTGCCGCATGGTCTGAAGTATGAGCAGCAAGAAGATCAAGGCCGCGATCATCGGCAGCGGCAACATCGGCAGCGATCTGATGATCAAGATCCTGCGCCACGGCCAGCATCTGGAAATGGCGGCGATGGTCGGCATCGACGCTGCCTCCGACGGCCTCGCGCGCGCTAAGCGCCTGAACATCGCCAGCACTCACGAAGGGGTGGACGGCCTGCTGCGCCTGCCCGACTTCGGCGAGATCGACATCGTCTTCGACGCCACCTCGGCCGCCGCGCACCTACAGAACGACGCCGCGCTGCGTCGCCGCAGGCCCGGCATCCGCCTGATCGATCTCACGCCTGCGGCCATCGGCCCCTACTGCGTGCCGGTGGTGAATCTCGATACCCACCTGGACCAGCTCAACGTCAACATGGTCACCTGCGGCGGTCAGGCCACCATCCCGATGGTGGCGGCGGTATCGCGTCTGGCGAAGGTGCATTACGCCGAGATCGTCGCCTCGATCAGCAGCAAGTCCGCCGGCCCCGGCACCCGCGCCAATCTCGACGAGTTCATCGAAACCACCGCCAAGGCCATCGAGGTGGTTGGCGGCGCCGCCAAGGGCAAGGCGATCATCGTGCTGAATCCGGCCGAGCCGCCGCTCATGATGCGCGACACCGTCTATGTGCTGTCGGAGGCGGCCGATCCGGCGGCGGTGGAGGCTTCGATCCTGGCGATGGTGGCGGCGGTGCAGGCCTATGTGCCGGGCTACCGCCTCAAGCAGGCGCTGCAGTTCGAGGTGATCCCCGAGCAGGCGCCCCTGCATCTGCCGGGCATCGGCCGGTTCAGCGGCCTGAAGACCACGGTGTTTCTCGAAGTGCAGGGCGCGGCGCACTACCTGCCGGCCTATGCCGGCAACCTCGACATCATGACCTCGGCGGCGCTGGCCACCGGCGAGCGCATGGCCGCCGCCATGCGCGGCGTGTAAGCAGGAGTCCGCACATGGCTTTTAAGCCCGGCAAGAAGCTCATCATCTCCGACGTTACCCTGCGTGACGGTAGCCACGCGATTCGCCACCAGTATTCGATCGCGAACGTGCAGGCCATCGCCCGCGCGCTGGACCTGGCCAGAGTCGACAGCATCGAGGTGGCGCACGGCGACGGCCTACAGGGCTCCAGCTTCAACTATGGTTTTGGCGCCCACACCGATCTCGAATGGATCGCCGCGGTGGCCGAGGTCGTCAGCCACGCGAAAATCGCCACGCTGCTGCTGCCCGGCATCGCTAGCGTTCATGATCTGAAGGCGGCCTACGATGCCGGCGCACGGATCGTCCGGGTGGCGACCCATTGCACCGAGGCGGACATCTCCCGGCAGCACCTCGAGTACGCAAGGAAGCTGGGCATGGACGCGGTGGGCTTTCTGATGATGAGCCACATGACCAGCCCCGAGGCGCTGGCCGAGCAGGGCCAGCGGATGGAGAGTTACGGCGCCGAGTGCATCTACGTGGTCGACTCCGGTGGCGCCTTGAGCATGCAGGACGTCCGCGAGCGCTTTCGCGCGCTCAAGTCGGTGCTCAAGCCCGAGACGCAGACCGGCATCCATGCCCACCACAATCTGAGTCTCGGGGTCGCCAACTCCATCGTCGCGGTGAAGGAGGGCTGCGACCGCATCGACGCCAGCCTCGCCGGCATGGGCGCCGGCGCCGGCAACGCGCCCCTGGAAGTGTTCATCGCCGCGGCCGAACGCCTGGGCTGGAACCACGGCACCGACCTCTACGCCCTGATGGACGCGGCCGAGGATCTCGTGCGCCCCTTGCAGGATCGGCCGGTGCGGGTGGATCGCGAGACCCTGGCCTTGGGCTATGCCGGCGTGTACTCCAGCTTTCTGCGCCACTCCGAGGCGGCGGCGAAAAAGTACGGTCTCAAGACCGTCGACATCCTGGTCGAGCTCGGACGGCGGCGCATGGTCGGCGGCCAGGAAGACATGATCGTCGACGTCGCGCTGGACCTGCTGCGCCGTCAGTCCGCTAGCTCTCAGCTATCCCAGACCACCGCCTGACGCTGCTGGTACCAGCGCTCCAGCTGCGGCTCGTAGTGCTTCTCGATGATGTTGCGGCGGATCTTCATGGTCGGGGTGAGAAAGCCGTTGTCGATGGTCCAGGGCTCCCGCACCACGGTGATGAATTGCAGCTGTTCGTGCGGGTCTAGGCTGGCGTTGACCTCGTCCATCAGCGAGCCTAACTCGGTCTCGATCGCGCCACGGTCGCCGCCACCGGCCAGGTGCTTGCGGGTGTCTTCGGAGAGCAGGGCGAGGGCGAAGGTCGCTGGCTGGTTGGCGCCGCCGACGCAGACCACTTCCAGCTTCGGGTGCGCGCCCAGCTTGTTCTCGATCGGCACCGGTGCGACGTACTTGCCCTTGCTGGTCTTGAACAGCTCCTTGACCCGGCCGGTGATGCGCAGGCGGTTCTCGCTGTCGACCTCGCCCATGTCGCCGGTCTTGAAGTAGCCGTCTTCGGTGTAGGCCTCGGCGGTGGCCTCCGGCGCCAGGTAGTAGCCCATCATTTGCGCCGGGCTCTTGACCAGGATCTCGCCGTTGTCGCCGATGCGGCAATCCACGCCCGGATTCGGCGGGCCGACGTAGCCGGTCTTGGCGTCGCCCGGGCGGGTGAAGTGCGAGTAGGCGAAGTTCTCGCTCATGCCGTAGGCCTCCAGTAGATCCAGGCCGAGGCTGCGATACCAGGCGACGATGGGCGCCGGCAGCGGCGCGGCGCCGGTAACGGCGATGCGCACATGCTCCAGGCCCAGTTGTTCGAGGATCTTGCGCTTGATCTTGCGGCCGAGCAGGGGGATGCGGAACAGCAGACGCTGCTTCTTCAGCGGCAGCTTGGCGCAGACGCCGAGATGGAACTTGGTCCACAGCCGCGGCACCGAGAAGAACATGGTGGGCTTGGCGCGCCGCAGGTCGTTGACGAAGGTCTCCAGCGACTCGGCGAAGTACACCGTGAAGCCGTGGTAGGTGGAGGCGTTTTCGACGATCAGCCGCTCGGCGACGTGGGCCAGCGGCAGGTAGGAGAGCATGCGGTCCTGCTCGGTGAGCGGGAACAGCTCGTTGAGCAGGCTGCCGCAGAGCTGGAACGAGCGGAAGCTCTGCATCACGCCCTTGGGCTGGCCGGTGCTGCCCGAGGTGTAGACGATGGTGGCGAGCTCGTCGAGCGCGCGATCCGGCTCGCCCTTGAGCGGCGCGCTGCGGGCAATCAGCTCGCTCCAGCTTTCGCCGCGGGCTTGTGGCGATAGCGGCAGGCGGATGATCGGCATCTGCGCCGGCACGCCCGACTGCATCGCCGGCCAGTCGTCGAGCTTGCCGAGGAACAATAGCTGCGCGCCGCTGTGCTCCAGGATGTAGCGCACGGTGTCGGCGTTGAGGGTGGGGTAGAGCGGCACGCTGACGTGGCCGGCCATCCAGATCGCCCAGTCGGCCATGATCCAGTGCGCGCTGTTTTTACCTAAGAGGGCGATATGGCTCTGCGGCGGCAGTTGCAGCGATTGCAGGTGCGCGGCCATGCGCCGCACCTCGTCGAGGATCTGCGCCCAGTTGTATTCGCTGACCTGTCCGCCGCCGGTGGGCTGGACGAAATGCACGGTCTGCGGCTGGGTCTTTTCCCAGTGGTAAAGGCAGGCCAGGGGGCTGCGTTGCTGCAGGCCAGATGTCATGGGTTTCTCCTCGTGATTTTCTGTACGGCTGGTTTGGGTGTCGTGCTGCGGATGCTGCTGCCTGGCGCGGCCAGCGCTTGCGCGTAGGCGGACAGGAAACCGGTCATTGCCCGCGCCGCGGCCTCGCGGTAGGGCGGCGTGATCTCGCCGTGCTCGAAATAGGAGCGGCGGAAGCAGGCGGTGCCGAGATCGGCCGCCAGGGTGGTGATGTCGGGCAGGCCGGCCGGCAGCGCCGCGCCGCCGTACCAGACCATGCGACCGAGGTCGCCGAGACGCTTGTTGGTGCGCTCTTGTGCACGGTAGCTGTCGTCGGTGACCGCGCCGCCGAGGATCAGCAGGCGCGCGGCCGGGTGGGCGTTGTGGAAGTCGGCGGCGTGCTTGACGATCATCCGGATGCCCTGGTTCAGTCCGACGCGGCGCAACTCCTCGCTGCGCGAGTAGAACATCGCCTCCAGCTGCACCAGATAGCGACCGACCAGTTCGTTGAGGATGGCGTAGGGCGTGGGGAAGTAGGCGTAGACGCTGCCGCGGGTATAGCCCAGGCGCTCCGCCAGTACCGGGATGGAGAAACCCGAGAGGCCCTGCTCGATCAGCAACTGCTCGGCCTCCAGCAGAATGCGGTCGAAGCGCTCCCGGGCTCGCTGCTGGGTGGGCTGCTTGTCGATCGCCGCCGGGTCGAGGGACTCCTGCATGGCGGCGAGAGTAGCCGTGGGGTATTGAGCTGACAAATGTCAATAATGGCCAGAAGGCTGACTGTTCCGGCCACCGGTCAAAACTATCAACGCCCTGGCCGCTAACGCTATGGGCAGCCGCCGGTTGCGGGCGGAGTATGGTCGTTACAACGAGAACCACGTAAGGAGAGAACGTGAGTATCCGCAGCGCCGCCGCCTGGCTGCCGGCTCTGGGCCTGCTGCTGGGCGCCGCCGCCGCTGCTGCGCCGCCGGAGCTGGGCGCCGCGGTGCCGGAACTGGTGGCCGAGCCGCTCGCGGGCGGCGCGCCGCAGCACTTGGCCGACTATCGCGGCCGCGTCGTCTATCTCGACTTCTGGGCGACCTGGTGCGCGCCCTGCCGCATCTCGCTGCCCCTGCTCGACGGACTGCGCGAGGAATACGCCGAGCGCGGCTTCGAGGTCGTGGGCGTGAATCTGGACGAGGAGCGCGGCAAGGCCTTGCAGGTGGTGCGCCAGCTGGGCCTGCGCTATCCGCAACTGGCAGCACCGGAGCCGGCCAGCCTCTTGGCCTTCGGCATCGGCCAGATGCCCTACGCCTATCTGCTGGACCGCCAGGGCCGACTGCGTTACATCCATCAGGGCTTTCGTCGGTCCGATGTACCAACGATCCGTGCCGAGATCGAAAAATTATTGCTGGAGGAGAAACCATGAAGACCAAGAGCCTGCCCCTGGCGGGCGCGCTGTTGCTGGCCGGCTGCGGCCTGCAACCGGTGCAGCCCTGGCAACGCGAGGACCTGGCCCGGCCGGAGATGGCCTGGGAGCGCGGCCTGGTCGAGGAGGGCGCGATCCGCAGCCACACCTACCAGAGCAAGGAAGCCGCCATCGGCGGCCCGGCCCTGGGCGGCGGCGGCTGCGGCTGCAACTGAGCGCCGGCCCATGAGCACACCCAAACCCTCGCGCGCCCTGCTGGCCTTGAGCGCTGCCGCTGCCGCGCTGCCCGGCTATTCCGGCGAGGCCCAGGCCTGGGCCGAGGAACAGGCCGACGCCGGTTATCGCTATTCGCACTACCAGGAGGCGAGCCTGCCGGCCAGCGCCACCAATGGCGGTGCCGGCGAGCGCTACGAGGTCGACAGCCATCAGTTCCACCTGCTGCATCCCTACGGCGAGGCCTGGGATTTCAGCGCCGACCTGATGCTGGAAACCATGTCCGGCGCCTCGCCCTGGTATGTCGCTCCTGGCAGCGGCGGCCAGGCCATCCAGGTGCTCTCCGGCGCCAGCATCCAAGACCAGCGCACGGTCCTGCAGGGGCGTGCGCGCCAGCATCTGGAGCAGGGCCGGCGCGCGCTGAGCCTGGGTGTTTCCAAGGAGGACGACTATCTCGCCTATTCCGGCGGAGTCGAAGCCGAGTGGGATTTCAATCAACGACTCAACACACTGTCCGCCGGTCTGGGTTACTCCTACGACCAGTTGAAACCCACCGACGGCGGCAGCGCGCGCTTCCCTAACCGTATCGCCAAGGCCGACAAGGACAGCTTCACCGCCTATGCCGGCTTGAGCCGGGTGCTGACGCCACAGACGGTGGCGCAGCTCGGGCTGTCTTACAGCTACAGCGACGGCTATCTCTCCGACCCCTACAAGCTGGCCTATGTCGATGCCAACCTGCTGCCGGACTCGCGACCACCGGATCGCAATCAGTGGGCGCTGACCGGCCGTCTGCGCCACTACCTGCGCTCCCTGCAGGCGGCGCTGCACGTCGATGCGCGCTATTACACCGACAACTGGGGCGTGGCCTCCGACAGCCTGGAAGTCGCCTGGGTGCAGAAGCTGCCGTCCGACTGGCGTCTCACGCCCAGCCTGCGCTGGTATCAGCAGGGCCACGCCAACTTCTACCGGCCCTACTACAACGCCACCCGCGAGGACGGCTTTTACAGCAGCGACTACCGGCTCTCCGCCTACGGTGCCCTCAGCGGCCGTGTCGCGGCGGAGAAGAGCTGGCGGGGTTTTTCCTTCTCGGCCGCCGTCGAGGCCTACCAAAGCGATGGCGATTTCGCGCTGCGCTCGGTCAGTGATGAGAGTCCGGGGCTGGTGGACTTCCTGGTGGTCAGTGCCGCGCTCAGCTATCGCTGGTCGCTGGCGCCGCCCACTCCGCGCAGCGGCGGTGCGCTACAACCGGAGCCGGCCCTGCCGGCGCCGGTGCAGATCGTCCCGGCGACGCCATGAAGCGCGCCGGCGCGGTGGCGCTGCTCGCCCTGCTGCTGGCCGGCTGTGGCTCAGCCGGCAACTACGATCTGGCTGCCGACGCAAGCCCGGACGCCGACGGCGGCGGCACTACGGTGAAGGACTGTGCGACGCTGTTCAGTGAGCGTGTGCAGCCCCGGCTGGACTACTGCCGCACCTGCCACGTGCCGGGCGGGTTGGGCGATGTGCCCGACGGCCGGCTGTTCCAGCTGGGCAGCGATTCCGCGCAGGACGCGGCCAAGCTCAAGGCCTCCTGGGAGGCGCTGGGCGGCGCGGCGAGTACGCCCTCGCGCATTCTGCGCATGGCGTCCGGCACCGACACCCGCAGTCACAGTGGCGGCGCGCCCTGGCCGGTGGGCTCGGCAGCCTACGCGGAGGTGGCGGCGCTGTTGCAGGGCTATGTCGATCCCGCCGCCTGCTCGCTGAGCGGCGGTGGCGATGGCGTCGAGGAGCGGCCGCTGCTGGGCAGCGCCCGGGGTGGTCATGCTTGGTTCGATTTCTGCGCCGGCAAGCCCGACGACACGCTGCTGCCGACCGATCCACGGGCGCTGATCCGCCCCGGTGTCAACGCCGGCAAGGCGGTGTACTTCAACGCCTACTGGAAGGACTGCCACGCCGACCCCGCCCTGGTCGGTGAGGAGCCGGCGGCGAAGACCTGCGGCGAACTGCGCGATTTTGCGGCACGCGGCGAGGCGCTGATCCTGGGCAACGGCGGCGCCGGTGCCGGCAGCTTCTTCGCTGGCACCGATACCGACGGCTTCCTGTCCTTCAGCGCCGACACCTATGCCGGCCTGTGGAGCAAATGGGGTCTGAGCGCGCGGCCAGACAACTACGACCGGCTCGCTGCCGAGCGCTATGGCCTGTCGCTGGCGAATGCCCGCAATCCTTATCCGCTGCCGGGTGAAGACCCCAATGCCAGCAACGGCGGCAGCGGTCAGTTGCCCACCGCGCTTACGCAGTTGCGCACGGCCGATGGCCGCTACAGCGGAACCATCGGCGTCACCTGCCACGTCTGCCACAGCGGTGCCGGCGGCAGCGATGCCGAGGGCCGCAACGCGATCTACGGCAACAGCAACAGCCTCAGCGAGTTTCCGCTGCTGCTCAACGAGACCGGCATGGGGCTGAATGTGCCCGGTGCCGGCTCGCTGGGGGCGATCAGCGTCGGCAAGACCCGTGGCACCAACAATGCCCTGGCCCTGCAGATCATCGTGCTGCTGACCCTGGACGCCCAGCTCAGCGCCGAGGCCTTCCAGTTCTTCGTCACCGCGCCCAATGGCGGCTCGCTGGACGCGCCGGCCTGGTGGAACATGGGCCACCGCGCGGTGAAGTTCCAGGACGGCTTCCTGGCGATGGACGCGCTGCGCTCCGACCTCGGCTTCTTCATCCCGATGATGGATGCGCCGGTGCCTTTCGACACCGCCGCCGCCACCGCCTGGGTGCAGGCGCATGCGCGCGCCGGCGACAGCTATCTGATGTCTCTGAAGTCGCCCGAGTACCCGCTGGCGGTGGACCGCGCGCTGGCCGAGCAGGGCGCGATCCTGTTCCACGCCAAGGATCTCTGGGGCGCGGGCCTCGACAATCCGGTGCCGAGGCCGGCCGGCGGCAATGGCTCCTGCGCCAGTTGCCACGGCGTCTACTCGCCGCGCTACGCGCACGACCCGGCCTATCTCGACAGCCCGGCGCTGGAAGGCCAGGCCAGCTACATCGTGCCGCGCGATCTCATCGGTACCGATCCGGCGCGGGTGGACAGCGACAACGAGGCGGCCGAGGTCTACGGCAAGAAGGACTTCTTCGCCTACCCGGAAACCGTCGGTGGTCCGGTGGAACTCGATTGCGGTCCGCAGAACCGCTCGGAGCTGCGCGGCAGCCGCGCGCCAGGCTATCTGGCGCCGCCGCTGTACGGGGTCTGGGCCAGCGCCCCGTACTTCCACAACGGCGCGGTGCCGGATGTCTGGGGGGTGCTAGCCCCCGACAGCCGGCCGGTGATCTGGCGACGGCTGTCGACGCCCGCACGCGCCGATCAGGCAGGGCAGGTGGTGATGGGCTACGACAGCGATCTGGCGCGCGCCTACGACCCGGCCCGTCTGGGCTGGAAGTATGAGGCGCTGGCCTGCGACGTCGCCGGTGCGATGCCCTACGTGGACTGCAACCCGGACGACCCGGAGGCACCGACCCTGTTGCAGCGCCTGCTGTCCGGCATCTACGGCAACAACCCCTTGCTCTGGTATCTGCCGACGCAGCCACTGATGAGCACCGCCGAGATCGAGCGCCGCAAGATCTACAACACGCTGGCCTACAGCCAGGGGCGCCAGGGCCACGAGTTCAGCCGCGTGCTCAGCGATGCCGAGCGGCGGGCGCTGATCGAGTATCTGAAGACGCTGTAGCGCTCAGCGGCCGGGCGCGGTCTTGCGCTGCTGCTCGCGGTAGGCGTTGGGCGAGATGCCCTTCCAGCGCTTGAAGGCGTGGATGAAGCTGGCCGGTTCGGCATAGCCCAGACGCTGGGCGACTTCCTCCAGCTTCATGTTGGCGACGATCAGGAGTTCTTCGGCCAGGGTCTCCAGCACCTCGTCGGCGAGCGCGCGGAAGCTGGTGCCCTCCTGCTCCAGATGCCGGCGCAGGCTGCGCGGTGCGAGTTGCAGCTCGCCGGCGATGCGGTCCAGCGAGGGCATCTGGCCGGCCAGCTGGAACAGCCGGTCGCGCACCTGGCCGGAGACGCCGCTGCGCCGCTTGCGCTTCTCCAGCAGCTGCCGGCACTGCTCCAGGCAGAGCTGGGCGATCAGGGCATCGCCCTGGGGCAGGGGGGTGTCGAGCAGGGCGGGGTCGAGGTGGATGCGGTTGGACTCGGCGTCGAAGCGCGGCTCCACCCCGCAGAGCGCGATATAGCGCCCGGCGTCGTCCGGACGCGGCAGGCGCAGTTCCGCGGCCAGCACCGGCAGGCCCTGCGGTTGCAGCTCGCGCATGGCGTTGGACCAGGCGGCGAAGTCGCGCTCCAGAAAGAACGGCCGTACATCCTCGGGGAGAGCGCTGTCGTCGAGCAGGATCTGCAGCACGCCGGGTTCGATCCGGGTGCGGAAGCGGATGAAGGCATAGCTGAGGTCGAGATAGCGCTCCACCACCTCGGCTACCGCGCGGAAGTTCTTGCAGCTGAGCAGGGCGAAGCCCCAGATGCCGTAGGTGGAAAGGTGGTAGCGCAGGCCGGCCTCCAGGCCCAGGCCTGGGCGTGGTCCTAGGCCGCGCAGCAGATTGCGCACCAGCTGCAGCTCCTGCTCGGCGCTGATCTCGCTTTGTGGATCGGCGAGCGCCTCGGGGCTGATGCCGGTGTCCGCCAGGCTGACGGCCTGCGAGAGGCCGCGCTCGGCGGCGAAGCGGGCCAGCACCTGCGCGCTGACCATGTTGCGGCGCACTTCGGTCAGCGACATGGGCGGGGGAGTGGGAAACTGGCCCGGATTATCAATCGAATGTCCGGGGCCGTCATCCACGCCGCCGGCGAATGCGGTGATGCTGACCAAACTAGCAGGAGGAGAGCTTAAAAAATGACGGCGGAGACTAGCAGCGCCAGCACGGTCGCGATCATCGGCACCGGCTTCGGTGGCCTGGGCATGGCCTGGCATCTGAAGCAGGCCGGTATCGACTCCCTAGTGATCTTCGAGAAGGCCGACGACGTCGGCGGCACCTGGCGCGAGAACCGCTATCCGGGTTCCGGCTGCGACGTGCCCTCGCACCTCTATTCGTTTTCCTTCGAGAGCCATTATCCCTGGGCCTGGCGCTATGCCCGGCAGCCGGAAATCCTCGATTACCTACGCCATTGCAGCCGCAAGTTCGATTTGCAGAGGCACATCCGCTTCCGCACCGAGGTGGAGGGCGCGGACTTCGACGCCGCGCGCGGCGTCTGGCGCATCCGCCTCGCCGGTGGCGGCGTGCACGAGGCCCGGTTTCTCGTCAGCGCCGTCGGCCAGTTGCACCGGCCGGCCTATCCGCGCATCCCGGGCGGCGACCAGTTCGCCGGCAAGGCCTTCCACTCCGCGCACTGGGATCACGACTACGACCTCAAGGGAAAGACCGTGGCAGTGATCGGCACCGGCGCCAGCGCCGTGCAGTTCGTGCCGGAAATCGCCAAAGAGGTACAGCAGCTCTACCTCTACCAGCGCACGCCGGGCTGGACCATCCCCAAGGTCGAGCGGCCGATCTCGCCGTTCATGCGCGGCCTGCTCAACCGCCTGCCGGTGATCGAGAAGCTGGACCGCCTGCGCATCTACGGCATCACCGAACTGCTGGCCTACGCCTACATGGGCCATCGCTGGCTGGAGCGGCTGGTGACCGGGCTCGCCAAGTTCCAGCTCTGGCGGCAGGTGCGCGACCCCGCGCTGCGGCGGCGGCTGACGCCGGACTTTCCGGTGGGCTGCAAGCGCATCCTGCTCAGCAACGACTGGTATCCGGCGCTGACCCGGCCGAACGTCGAAGTGGTCAGCGAGGCGGTGCAGGCGCTGGAGCCCAAGGGCGTGCGTAGCGCCGATGGCAAGCTCCGCGAGGTGGATGCGGTGATCTATGGCACCGGCTTCGCCGCCACCGAGTTCCTGGCGCCGATGCAGATTCGCGGCCTGGATGGCCGCGAGCTGCGCGAGCAGTGGCGGGGCGGCGCGGAGGCCTATCTGGGCATCAGCGTCAGCGGCTTTCCCAATCTGTTCCTGCTCTACGGGCCCAACACCAATGTCGGCTCCGGCTCCATCGTCTACATGCTGGAATGCCAGCAGCGCTACGTCAGCCAGTTGATCGCCGCCCAGCGCGCCAGCGGCTGGCGCTACGCCGATCTGCGCGCCGACGCGCAGGCCGAGTATGTCGCCGAGGTGCAGCGACGCAGCGCCGAATCCACCTTCGAGGGCAGTTGCCAGTCCTGGTACAAGACCGCCGAGGGACGCAACACCAACAACTGGATCGGTCTGATGCGCGAGTACCGTCGCCGCACCGCCAAGCCCGATCTGGCGCGCTACCAGTTCGCGGGCCCTTGAGGCACTCGCGGCCGGAGACGTCGGTTCGCGCGGGCGGATGAAAACAAGACGAGGAGACCGCATGTACGACTACGTGATTGTCGGCGCCGGCAGCGCCGGCTGTGTGCTGGCCAACCGGCTGTCCGCCGACCCGGCGCTCCGGGTGGCACTGATCGAGGCTGGCCCGGACGACCGCAATCCGCTGATCCATCTGCCCTTCGGCGTGGTGGCCCTGGTGCGTGGCTGGTTCGCCAACTGGAAGTTCTGGAGTGAGCCGCAGGCCCACCTGGGCGGCCGCCGCACCTACCAGCCGCGTGGCAAGACCCTGGGCGGTTGCAGCAGCATCAACGCCACCGTCTGTACGCGTGGCCATGCCTGGGACTACGACCACTGGGCCAGCTTAGGCTGCGAGGGCTGGTCCTATGCCGAGGTGCTGCCTTACTTCAGGCGCTCGGAGAGCTACCACGCGCCGCTCGCCGAACGCGACCGGCCGTTTCACGGCCGCGAAGGCCCCCTGCATGTCAGCGAGCGTCGCTACACCAATCCGCTCAGCGAGGTTTTCGTCACCGCCGCGGTGCAGGCCGGAGAGCGCCGTAACGAGGACTTCAACGGCGCCGAACAGGAGGGGGTCGGGCAGTTCAAGGTGTTCCAGAAGGATGGCCTGCGTTGCAGCAATGCCCGCGCCTATCTGGGGCCGGAGGTCCGGCGCCGGCCCAATCTCGACATCCTCACCGGCGCGCAGGTGACGCGGGTGCTGATCGAACAGGGGCGGGCGGTGGGTGTGCGCCTACGAGTCTCCGGCGACGAGGAGCAGGAGCTGCGCGCCCGCCGCGAGGTGATCCTGAGTGCCGGCGCCTTCCAGTCGCCGCAGTTGTTGATGCTCTCCGGCATCGGCCCGCGCGCCGAGCTGGAGCGGCACGGCATCCCGCTGGTACAGGAGCTGCCGGGCGTGGGCGAGAACCTGCAGGATCACCTGGAGGTGATCATCGAGACCCGCGAGCGCAGCCGCCTGGCCCTGTCCTTCCATCCCAGCTCGCTGCTGCGTTCGCTGTGGGCGCTGCTGCTGTTCCTGTTCGCGCGGCGCGGTTCGCTGACCAGCAATGGGCCGGAGGCGGGCGGTTTCTTCCGCTCCACGCCGGAGGAGCCGCGGCCGGACCTGCAATGGCATTTCGGGCCTTTTCCCAATCTCAGCCACGGCCTGAACCTGCGGCCGATGCTGCGCGGCTATGGCTACATCGCCTACCTCTACGAGCTGCGTCCACGCTCGCGTGGTCGGGTGGGTCTGCACAGCCCCGATCCGCTGGCGCCGCCGCGTATCGACCCCAACTACCTCGCCGAGGACGGCGATGTGCGCAAGCTGGTGGCCGGTCTGCGCCGCACCCGCGAGGTGTTGGCGCAGCCGGCCTTCGCGCCGCACCGTGGCGAGGAACTGAGCCCGGGGGCGGCCCTGCAGAGCGATGCCGAGCTGGCCGACTGGGTGCGGCGCAACGCCGAGACCACCTACCACCCGGTGGGGACCTGCAAGATGGGTGTCGATGCCATGGCGGTGGTCGATCCGCAGTTGCGGGTGCGAGGTATCGCCGGCCTGCGGGTGGTCGATGCCTCGGTCATGCCGACCCTGGTCGGCTCCAATACCAATGCGCCGACCACCATGATCGCCGAGAAGGCCGCCGACCTGATCCTCGGCGTGCACTGAACGGGCTCGTCTGGCGCGAGCTGCTGCCGCCGCTGCCGGTACAATGGCGGCGCGCGACTGTGGCGAAATCGGTAGACGCCCGAGACTTAAAATCTTGTGCCAGCAATGGCGTGCCGGTTCGAGTCCGGCCAGTCGCACCAGGCTATTCGGCCACGCGCTCCCGATGCGCTGATTCAAACCAACTGAATGAAGGGCTCAAAACATTCCGCTTACTAAGCGGCTGAGCCAAGGCCTAAGCTGCTGCGCATCGTTCAACTGGAGTGAAGCGATGACTCAGCGCTACACCCGCACCGCCGTCAGCCTGCACTGGCTGGTCGCGCTGTTGATTGCCGGGGGCTTCGGTCTGGGCTGGTTCATGACCGATCTGCCGCTGTCGCCGGCCAAGCTCAAGTACTACAGCTGGCACAAGTGGATCGGGGTGACGGTGTTCCTGCTGGCGCTGCTGCGCCTGACCTGGCGCCTGACGCATCGCCCGCCGCCGCTGCCCTCCGGCATGCCCGCCTGGCAGCAACAGGCTTCGGAATGGGGCCACCGCGGGCTCTACCTCCTGATCTTCATCCTGCCGCTATCCGGCTGGTTGTACAGCTCGGCGTCTGGCTATCCGGTGGTCTATCTGGGTCTGGTGCAGTTGCCGGATCTGGTCGGCCGCGACAAGGCGCTGGCCGGGGTGTTGCACGAGGTGCACGAACTGTTGGCGACCGGGCTGCTGGTGCTGGTGGGCGTGCATGTGCTGGCGGCCTTCAAGCATCACTTCCTCGACCGTGACGGCCTGCTCGGCCGCATGTGGTTCGGGGCCTGAACCGGAGAGGAAACCCCATGAAGATCGTCCCGAAATCCCTGTTGGCGCTGGGCCTGTTGAGCTTCGGCGCACTGGCGCCGGCGGCGCTGGGCATCGACTCGGCCAAGAGCAAGGCCACCGCGACGTTCAAGCAGATGAACGTGCCGGTCGACGGCGAGTTCACCAAGATCGCCGGCACGGTCAGCTTCGACCCCGCCAAGCCCGAGGCAGCCAGCGCCAGCATCGAGATCGACACCGCCGGCTTCGACCTGGGCATGGAGGACTACAACGCCGAGGTGCGCAAGAAGGAGTGGTTCGACAGCAAGGCCTATCCCAAGGCGACGTTCCAATCCACCGCCTTCAAGGCTCTGGGCGGGGACCGCTACCAGGCCAGCGGCCGGCTCAGCATCAAGGGCAAGACCACCGACATCAGCTTGCCGGTGACGGTGAAGCGCGAGGCTGCCGCCACGGTGTTCGAAGGCAGCCTGCCGGTCTCCCGTAAATCCTATGGCATTGGTGACGCCTCCTGGGACGAGGTGGTGGAAGACCTGGTCACCGTGAAGTTCCACATCGTGCAGCCACGCTGAGGTCGCGTGGCCGTTCGTCCCATCCCTAGACCCCGACAACCCTAGCCACACTGGAGCAACAACCATGAAACGCAGCCTGATCGCGGCCTTGCTGGCCGGCACCTCCCTCACCGCCTTCGCGGCGCCGGAGAGCTACACCATCGAGTCCAACCACACCTATCCGAGTTTCGAGGTGCCCCATATGGGCGTGTCCTGGTGGCGCGGCAAGTTCGACAAGACCAGCGGCAAGGTGGTGCTCGACAAGGCTGGCAAGACCGGCACTGTGGACATCAGCATCGATGTCGCCAGCATCAACTTCGGCCACGCCAAGATGAACGAGCACGCGCTGAGCGAGGACTTCTTCAACGTCGCCAAGTACCCGACCGCGACCTACAAGGGCAAGCTACTGTTCACCGGAGACAAGCCCTCGGCCGTCGATGGTCAGTTGACCCTGCTGGGCGTGACCAAGCCGGTCAAGCTGGAGATCACCGAGTTCACCTGCATCACCCATCCCTTCTTCAAGAAGGAAGATTGCGGCGGTGACGCCTACGGCGAGTTCAACCGCGCCGACTTCGGCATGACCACGTACGCCGATGGCCTGGCCGGCAAGGTGCGTCTGCGCATCCAGGTCGAGGCGATCAAGGACTGATCGGCTGCTGCCATAACGCAAACGCCCCGCGAAGCGGGGCGTTTTGCTTTGGGCGTCAGGGTGGTCTAACGCAGGGCGCCAACGTAGTGACGGCCTACCTCCGGAGCCACGGTTTCCTCGCTGGTCGCCTGGGCGCCAGTGCCGGCGGCGGTGAAGGCCCCGGTACGCGCGAACATCGCGCCGCCCTGGGCCGCCGGTGCCGCCGCTGCCTTGCCGGGCCTCGCCCGCAGCAAGGCTTCGTAGCGGTTGGCCAACTCGGCGCTCTCGGCGTCGGCGGCGCGGGCAACCCGCAGGACCTCCAGGGCGTACATCTCGTTCTCCAGCATCCAGGTGACGTCGATCACCCGTCCGGGGCTGCGTTTGAGGCGGATGAACAACTGGGCCGCGATGGGAAACTTGTCGTCGTAAACCATCACACTGGACTCCTATTGGACTCGCGTGAGAAGGGTTTCCTACGCACCGGGCAGCTCAGATGATCTGCTCGGAGTGCAGGGAGAGGTCCAAGCCGCTGCGCTCCTCATCGGTGCTCACGCGCAAGCCGATGGTGTAGCGAATGGCCAGCAGGATCACGAAACTGACCGCTGCGCTGTAGATCAGGGTGCCGAAAGCGCCGATGGCCTGGATGCCGAGGTTGCCGCTGACACCGCCGATACTCTTGTCGGCGAGCACGCCGGTGAGCAGGGCGCCGACCAGGCCGCCGATGCCGTGGATGCCGAACACGTCCAGCGAATCGTCGGCGCGCAGCAGGCGCTTGAGGCCGGTGGCGCCCCAGAAGCAGGCGATGCCGGCGGCCAGGCCGATCACCAGCGCACCGCCAACATTCACGAAACCGGAAGCCGGGGTGATGGCGACCAGGCCAGCCACCGCGCCCGAGCAGGCGCCGAGCACGGTGACCCGCGAACGGGTCATCCATTCCACCGTGATCCAGACCAGCACCGCGGTCGCGGTCGCCACCTGGGTGACCAGCATGGCCATGCCGGCGCGGCCGTCGGCGGCCACCGCCGAGCCGGCATTGAAGCCGAACCAGCCGACCCAGAGCAGGGAGGCACCGACCATGGTCAGGGCCAGGTTATAGGGCAGGAAGGCATCCTTGCCGTAGCCGGCGCGCGGGCCGAGCATCCAGGCGCAGACCAGGCCGGCGGCGCCGGCGTTGATGTGCACCACGGTGCCACCGGCGAAGTCCAGCGCCCCCAGCGAAGCCAGCCAGCCGCCCGGTTCCCAGACCCAATGCGCCACCGGCACGTAGACCAGGAGCGACCAGAGGGTCATGAACACCATCAGCGAGCCAAAGCGCATGCGCTCGGCGAAGGCGCCGGTGATCAGTGCCGGAGTGATGATCGCGAAGGTGAGCTGGAACATCACGAACACCGACTCCGGGATGGTCGGAGCGATGTGGCTGACGCTCAGCTGCGAGGTTTCCTTGATGTAGACCATGCCGTCGAGCAGCAGGCGGTCGAGGCTGCCGATCCAGGGCGTGCCGGGGGTGAAGGCGAGGCTGTAGCCGATGAACACCCAGAGCACGGTGATCAGCGCGCAGATGCACAGGCTCTGCAGGGCGGTGGCCAGCACGTTCTTCTTGCGCACCATGCCGGCGTAGAACAGCGCCAGGCCGGGGATGGTCATCAGCAGCACCAGGGCGGTGGAGCTGAGCATCCAGGCGGTGTCGCCGGCGCTGATCTGGTCGAAGCCGACCGTGGTCGGCTGGGCATAGGCGGGGGAGGCAAGTGCGATCAGCGTCAGGCTCATCAGCCGGCTGAAGGCGGTGCGATTGCTCACTGGCAGTCCTTGAACAGTGTCTGTAGGTACAGATTTGGTGCAATGCAGCAGCTACACCGGAAAGCAGAGCAAATTGGGTGCCAACTGGTCTGCGTTTTTCCTCCGGCGGTACCGGGCCGGCGCCGCCAGGCGGGTCCGCCTGCGCCCAAGGACTTGCGACGCGGCTCTTGAACGGCGCGCCGCCATCCCCAAAACAGCAAGCAAATCAATCAACAGCCCTAAAAGTCGCGTGCCTGCCATGACGGAAACCATAGAAACCAAAGAATTCCAGTCCGAAACCCGCCAGGTTCTGAAGCTGGTGATCCACTCGCTGTACTCCAACAAGGAGATCTTCCTGCGCGAGCTGATCTCCAATGCCTCCGATGCCTGCGAGAAGCTGCGCTTCGCGGCGCTGGCGCGGCCGGAGCTGCTGGGTGGCGATACCCCCGGCGTGGAGCTGGTCCCGGATGCCGCCGCCGGCACCCTTACCGTCAAGGACAACGGCATCGGCATGTCGCGCGAGGAGGTGGTGGAGAACCTCGGCACCATCGCCCGCTCCGGCACCAAGAAGTTCTTCGAGGCGCTCACCGGCGATTCCGCCAAGGACTCGCAGCTCATCGGTCAGTTCGGGGTCGGCTTCTACTCCGGCTTCATCGTCGCCGAGCGCATCACCGTGCTGACCAAGAAGGCCGACGGCGAGGCGGTGCGCTGGGACTCCGACGGCGAGGGCAGCTATCAGATCCAGCCGCACCACAAGGCCGACCGCGGCACCGAGGTGATCCTGCATCTGCGCGCCGAAGACAAGGAGTTTCTCGACGCCGATCGCCTCACCGGCCTGGTGCACAAATACTCCGACCACCTGGCGCTGCCGGTGAGTCTGGTCAAGGACGGCAAGGCCGAGGTCATCAACCAGGCCAAGGCGTTCTGGACCCGGCCCAAGTCCGAGCTCAGCGACGAGGATTACCAGGCCTTCTACAAGCACCTCTCCCACGACTGGGACGAGGCGCTAGCCTGGGCCCACCACAAGGTGGAGGGCAATCTCGAATACACCTCGCTGCTCTACATCCCCAAGCGCGCGCCCTTCGATCTGTTCAACCGCGAGGAACAGAGCGGTGTGCAGCTCTACGTGAAGCGCGTCTTCATCATGGACAAGGCCGCCGAACTGCTGCCGCCCTGGCTGCGCTTCGTGCGCGGCCTAGTGGACTCCGCCGACCTGCCGCTGAACGTCTCGCGCGAGTTGCTGCAGGGCAACCGCATGGTCGACAAGATCAAGACCGCCCTGGTCAAGCGCGCGCTGGATCTGCTCGACGATCTCGCCGCCAACAAGCCCGAGCAGTACGCGGAATTCTGGAAGACCTTCGGCTCGGTGCTGAAGGAAGGCGTGATCGAGGATGACGGCAACCGCGAGCGGGTCGCCAAGCTGCTGCGCTTCGCCAGCAGCACGCATCCGGACGGCCAGACGGTGACGCTGGCCGATTACGTCGCACGCATGAAGCCGGAGCAGAAGAGCATCTACTACATCACCGCCGACACCCTGGCGGCGGCGAAGAACAGCCCGCATCTGGAAGGCTTCGTGGCCAAGGGCTACGAGGTGCTGCTGCTCAGCGACCGCATCGACGAATGGCTGACCAGCCATCTGCGCGAGTTCGAAGGCAAGAAGCTGGACAGCGTCGCCCGCTCGGCGAAGGACATCGAGTCGGCGATCGAGACGCCGGAAAAGGCCGCCAACGAATCCGCCTACAAGGACACCCTGGAGCGCCTGAAGAAGGTGCTGGCCGGCAAGGTCGGTGACGTGCGGCTGTCGGCGCGGCTGACCGAATCACCGGCCTGCCTGGTCGCCGACGAATACGGCATGTCGCTGCGCATGGCGCGGATGATGAAAGCTGCCGGTCAGAATATGCCCTTCGGTGGTCAGCCGATCTTCGAGATCAATGCCGGGCATCCGCTGGTGGCCAGGCTCAAGGACAGCGCCGACGAGACCAGCTTCGCGGAACTGGCGGAGCTGCTGCACGACCAGGCGGTGCTGGCCGAGGGCGGTCAACTCGACGACCCGGCGAGCTTCGTGAAGCGCCTCAACAAGCTGATCCTCGACGGCTTGAGCGACAAGCCGCGCCTGATCCTCTGAGTCGAACTTCAGCTACCCGGAGTCGGCGGCAGCCGCTGCTCCGGGTGGTTGGCGGCAACCGCGACGCGGATCTGCTGGATGTTCTCGCGCAGCACGTCGGCGACGAACTCGTCGGTGCGCGGGTCGTGCAGCAGCTCGGTGGCGACCCTCAGGCTGGCTTCCACCGCGGCATTGCTGATGTCGTTGAAGAAGGGGATGCGCTGGAAGCGGCGCATCTGCGGATCCGCCAGCACCTTTTCCAGCGCCATCGCCCGCAGCGCCTCGCGGTTCTCGTCCAGCGCGCGGGCGACGTTCTTGGTGTAGTGGCCCTTCTGCAGCACTTCGCAGACCTCGTCGAGCACCGCCAGAGTGATGCGCGCGCTGATCAGATTGACCAGCCGCTCGCTGAGGCGGTTGACCAGGCGGTAGGTAAAGCCACGTCCCAGCGCGCGGTCGGCGGCCATGCCGAAGCGGCCGAGCAGGATCAGGATGCGGATCACCCGGAACAGCCGGAAACCACGCAGCGCCGGGCTGGATACCGGGATCATGCCGAGGATCTCGTACCAGTTGCGCAGCAGGTAGCCGCGCTGCCAGCCGGCGAGTCGCCATTCCCAGAGGAACTCGGCGGCGAAGATCGCGCACACGGCGTAGTCGGCGCCGAGTATCCAGGCTCGCTGCGAGGCGCTGACCGTGCCCCAGGTCTCCCAGCTCAAGAGGCCGATGGAGAACAGGGCCAGCAACAGCATCAGCCAGTCGCGCGCACGGATCGCTCGCGGAGCCTGGGGGCTGGTCGCCGCCGGGACTTCGCTGAGGCCGGGTTCGAGGCTACTCATGCGCCGCGCCAGAGGTCGTAGGCCATGCGCGCCATGAGCGCCGCGACGATCAGGATGAACAGGCCGCGCACGAAGCCGCTGCCTTTCCTGATCGCGAGATGGGAGCCCAGCCAGGAGCCGGCGATGTTGCAGGCCGCCATCGGCGCCGCCAGCCGGTAGACCACCTGGCCGTGGGGGATGAACCAGGCCAGCGCCGCCAGATTGGTCGCCAGATTCACCAGCTTGGCCGCCGCCGAGGCCGCCAGAAAGGAGAAGCCGAACAGGCCCACGAAGGCGAAGATCAGGAAGCTGCCGGTGCCGGGGCCGAAGAAGCCATCGTAGAAGCCGATCAGCGCGCCGACGGCAACGCCGGCCAGCGTCTGCTGACGCGGGCTGAGCTTGGGCGCGTGCAGGCTGCCGAAGTCCTTCTTCCACAAGGTGTAGACGAACACCAGCACCAGCAGCGCCAGTACCAGCGGGCGAAGCAGTGCCGGGTTGAAGACGCTGACGGCGCGTGCGCCAAGTACCGAGAACACAAAAGCGGTCGCGGCGGTCAGGCCCAGCACCCGCCAGGGCAGTTGCACTCGGCGCGCGTATTGCCAGGCGGCGTTGGCGGTGCCGAACACGCTGGAAAACTTGTTGGTGCCGAACAGTGTCGCCGGCGCGAGCTGGGGTTGCAGCACGAACAGGGCAGGCACCTGCACCAGGCCGCCGCCGCCGACCACGGCGTCGATGAAGCCGGCCACGAAGGCAAAGCCGCAGAGCGCGGCCAGGGTGGTGTCGAGCGCGCCCAAGCTAGCGGCCGGTGGGTACTAAAGCAGCTTGGTCACCGCCGAGGGCAGCTTGTAGCGCTTGTCGGTGAAGAAGCGCTGCAGCACCAGGGTCAGCCATTCCCGCGAGCTGGAGAACTGCTTGAGCACGATGTACTGGTCCGTGCCCTCGCGTTCCAGGTCATAGCGCTCGATCGCGGCGGTAACGGTGTGCGCCTCGCCCTTGAGATGGGCCTTGAGCATTACCCGGTTGGCCTTGGTGTCCACCGAGCATTCGAGGATCTCGCCGTATACCCCGAGTTTCTCGTTGAGAAAGGCCTTCATGGACATCGCCAGGGCGCCGTCCTTGGCGCCGCGGACTAGGGAAGAAAGCATGACAGCTCCGGGTGATTGGTCTTTGCCCTAGAGGATATCCGAGGCGTGTGCCGCGAGGCGCGAGCGTTCGCCGCGCGCCAGGGTGACGTGGCCGCCATGTGGCCAGCCCTGGAACCGGTCCACCACGTAGGTGAGGCCGCTGGTGGTTTCCGACAGATAGGGCGTATCGATCTGCGCCAGATTGCCCAGGCAGATCATCTTGCTGCCTGGGCCGCAGCGGGTGATCAGGGTCTTCATCTGCTTGGCGGTGAGGTTCTGCGCCTCGTCGATGATGATGTAGCGGTTGAGGAAGGTGCGTCCGCGCATGAAGTTGAGCGAGCGGATCTTGATGCGCTTGCTCAAGATGTCGTTGGTGGCCTGGCGCTCCCAGTCGTTGCTGCTGCCACCACCGCCATGCGGCTGGGTCAGCACTTCCAGGTTGTCCATCAGCGCGCCCATCCAGGGCGTCATCTTTTCTTCCTCGGTGCCGGGCAAGAAGCCGATGTCCTCGCCGAGTGGCACGGTGACGCGGGTCATGATGATCTCGCGGTAGCGGGTTTCGTCGAGCACCTGGGCAAGACCGGCGGCCAGCGTCAGCAGGGTCTTGCCGGTGCCGGCGGTGCCGAGGATGGTGACGAAGTCGATCTCGGGGTCGAGCAGCAGGTTGAGCGCGAAGTTCTGTTCGCGGTTCTTGGCGTGGATGCCCCAGACCGGCGTCTTGCCATGCTGGTAGTCGCGGATCACCCGCAGCGTCGCGCTGTTGCCCTCCACTGCCTGCACCACCATGTCCAGGCCCTCGTCCTCGGCATCGTCAGGCAGGTGCAGGAACTGGTTGACATGCCACTGCTTCACCAGTGGCCCGCGAATCTTGTAGCAGGCACGCGCGCGCTCATCCTGCCAGCTCTCCATCTTGTCGCTGTGCTTGTCCCAGAAATCGGCGGGTAGCGTGGTGTAGCCGGTATAGAGCAGGTCGGTGTCTTCCAGCACCTGGTCGTTGTGGTAGTCCTCGGTGTGGACGCCGACGATGGCAGCCTTGATCCGCAGGTTGATGTCCTTCGACACCAGGGCCACCGGCCGACCAGGATGAGCGGTCTGCACTGCCAGCGCGGTGATCAGGATGGAATTGTCCGGCTTGTTGCCGGGCAGGATTCCGGGCAGCGAGGTCTCGGTCGGCTGGGTCTGGAAGAACAGCTTGCCGGTGGACGCGGCGCCGTGGCGGCCGCCGCCGTTGCCGTTCTTCTTCAGCGCCGTGGTCGGCAGCGGGATGCCCTTCTCGATCTGCGAGTGGTCCTTGCCGGCGACCAGATCATCCAGCAGACGGCTGACCTGGCGGGCGGTGCGCGCGATCTCGCTAGCCCCCTTCTTTAGGCCATCCAGCTCCTCCAGCACCACCATGGGGATGAACAGGTCGTGTTCCTCGAAACGGAACAGGCTGCTCGGGTCGTGCATCAGCACGTTGGTGTCGAGGACGAAGATCTTCTTCTTGGACATGCGGGCTCGGTGCTTATGGCGGAGGGAAGGGGACGGTGAACGCTCAGGCAAGAAAAAAGCCGGCGACGCTGAGCGTCCCGGCTTTCGGGAAAATGGACGGCGCTGCGGCTAGGCCCAAGGGGTCTAGAGCTCCTGCACCGCGGCCAATACCTCTTCGGCATGGCCTTTGGCTTTGACGCTGCGCCAGCTCCGCACCAGCTTGCCCTTCTCGCTGAACAGGAAGGTGCAGCGGTCGATGCCGAGGTACTTCTTGCCGTACATGCTCTTTTCGATGATGGCGCCGAAGGCGGTGCAGGCCTGCTCTTCGGTGTCGGAGATCAGCGGGTAGGGAAAGCCGAACTTGGCGCAGAAGTTATCGTGCGACTTCACGCTGTCCTTGGAGACGCCGACGATATCGGCGCCGGCTTGCTGGAACTCAGGGTAGAGACGGGTGAAGTCCTGACCCTCCAGCGTGCAGCCCGGGGTGTTGTCCTTGGGATAGAAATACAGCACCAGCTTGCGGCCAACATAGTCCTTGTTGAGCGCTATGGTCTTGCCGCCACTGGCCGGCAGGCTCAGGGCCGGAAGCTTGTCACCGATGTCGATGCTCATGGTCGCGCTTTAGGTCCTAGGTCTTGATCGGGTCCAGCATGCCGTCGGCATTGAGATCGTCGCAGAGATCCATGAAGGATTCGCGCAAGGCCTGCGGATGCTGGTTGACCGGCACGTGCAGCACCAGCTGCACACTGCACATCGAGGCGCCAGTGTGGCCAGACTGATACTTCTGCGAGTTCATTTCAGCCACCTGCACATCCTGGGAGCTGAAGAATTCCAGCAGATGCACCAGCAGCTCGGGCTGCTGGGGAGCGATCACATCGGCGGCGTAGGGACGGTAGGCGGGGTTCTGCTCGCGGGCGCCGCAGCGTTCGAAGCGGACCTGCAACTCCAGCTTTTCGGCGATGCCGGGCAGGGCGGTTTCCAGACGACCCAGTGTGCTCCAGTTGCCGGAGACCACCAGATTGGCGGTGAGCCGATCACCGATGGGGGCGATCCGGCAGTCCTCCACCTCGCCGCCCCGCTCGCGGATGGCCCGGAACAGTTCCAGCGCGATCTGCGGACGCGGGGCTGCCAGTACGGAAATGCTTAGGAATTCGGAAGAGAGCATGTGCGGTGATCTTGCCGCGAAGTCGCGGCGTTCTGAGTTTAAGCCGCTTTGAGCGTCGCGCAAGGCGCGGTGGCGGCACGGGGTGGTGGGCTATACTGACGATCCTTTCCAGAAACTCAATGATCCCATGCAAATCCGGGGCAGCATCGTCGCGCTAGTGACGCCGATGCACGACGATGGTGAAGTGGACTGGACCAGCCTGGATGCGCTGGTCGAGTGGCACATCGCCGAAGGCACCAACGCGCTGGTCGCGGTGGGTACCACGGGTGAGTCCGCCACCCTCGATGTCGACGAACACCTGGATGTGGTCAAGCGCGTGGTCAAGCAGGCGCGCGGCCGGGTGCCGGTGATCGCCGGCACCGGTGCTAATTCCACCCGCGAGGCCATCGAGCTGACCCGCGCCGCGCAGGAGGCCAAGGCCGATGCCTGCCTGGTGGTGACGCCCTACTACAACAAGCCGCCGCAGGAAGGCCTCTACCGCCATTACAAGGCGCTGGCCGAGGCCACCGGCGCGCCGATCCTGCTCTACAACGTGCCCGGCCGTACCGGCTGCGATCTGCTGCCGGAGACCGTCGCGCGTCTGGCGCCCGTCCCCAACATTATCGGCCTCAAGGAGGCGGTGGGTACCCCGGAGCGCCGGAGCGCCTTGCTGGGCTTGGGGCTGCGCAAGGACTTTGCCCTGCTCTCCGGCGATGACGAGACCGCGCGCGAGGCCATCCTCGCCGGCTTCGTTGGCGATATTTCGGTCACCGCCAATGTCGCACCTGGCCTGATGAGCCGCATGTGCGCCGCGGCGTTGGCCGGTGACGCCACGCTGGCGGCACAGCTCGATGCGCAGTTGCTACCGCTGCACCAGAAGCTGTTCGTGGAACCCAATCCCATTCCCGTGAAGTGGGCGCTGCATGCCATGGGCCGCATTCCCGCCGGCCTGCGGCTGCCCCTGGTGCCGCTGTCGTCCGCCCAACAACCCGTGGTCCGCGAGGCGCTGCGCGCTTCTGGAGTGCTTGCATGAGCGTTTCCCGCTTCTCTGTTTCCGCTTTGTCCCTGCTTTGCCTGAGCCTGGTGGGCTGCGCCACTGATCGCGAGTGCACGGCTAAGGCCAAGTACCGCCAGGCGGAGTCCATCCAGGTGATACAGGGCACGGGCGAGCTGCGCCTGCCGGAATCCCCCTCGGCGTTGCGCATCCCGCCGCTGAGCGAGGCGGCCCAGGCCGCCGCCGCCGAACCGGCGGCGCATGGCAAGGGCCGGCGTGCCGGCTGCCTGGATGTGCCGCCGCCGATGCCGCCGCAGGAAGTCGAGCCGGCTACCACGGTCCAGCCGGCTGCCAAATAAGGGCGTTTGAAGGTAAACTAGCGAATCTGGACAGGTGTCCGAGTGGTTTAAGGAGCAAGCCTGGAAAGTTTGTAAACGGGTAACCGTTTCGCGGGTTCGAATCCCGCCCTGTCCGCCAAGTTTTCAGCATCAGAAGCACCCCAGACCCCGGAGCGATCCGGGGTTTTTTGTTGGCTGCGTGCCCGGGGCTTGACTCTGGAGGTGAGTCCGGGGTTTAGGCTGCGCCTCCAAGCTCGAATCTGGAGTCCGCGTGGACAAGCTGACCATAGGCAAGCTGGCCGAGGCCGCAGGCGTAGGCATAGACACCGTGCGCTTCTACGAGCGCGCCGGCCTCATCCGCAAGCCGGCCCGTAGCGCCGCCGGCTACCGGCTGTACGCGGTGGCTGAAATCAGCCGTCTGCGCTTCATCCGTCGCGCCAAGGGCCTGGGCTTCTCGCTGGAAGAGATTGCCGAGCTGCTGCGCCTCAACGACGGCCAGGGGCCGCGTGCCTCGGTGCGCGAACTGGCCCGGCACCGGCTGGACGAGATCGAGCGCAAGCTGCGCGAGTTGCAGGCCCTGCAACAGAGCTTGCAGACCCTGGTAAGGCACTGTGATGGCGAGGGCGGCCTGGCGGGCTGCCCGATCATCGAGGCGGTGCTGGACCCCACCATCGTCAAGCCTAAGGCCACCGCAAACCGGAGCGCCGCATGAACCACGATCATTCTGGTAACCACAAGTCCGGCGAACACAAGTGCGGCGAGGGCCGCTGCGGCCAACAGCCGGCCAAGGCGGCGGTGACTCCGGTCGCCGCGCCCACTCCAAGCGCCGCTCCACCGGCGGCGGCCTGCTGTGGCGGCGGCCAGGCCGACAAGCACTCGCCGCAAGGCGGACATGCCGGCCACGGCGGTCAGGCGCCGTCGGCCGCAGTGGCTCCCGCCGCCGCCGTCGGTGCCACGGTCTGGACCTGTCCCATGCATCCGGAGGTGCGGCGTGACCGCCCTGGCGCCTGCCCGCTTTGCGGCATGGCGCTGGAGCCGCTGGCGCCCAGTGCCGAGGCCGAGGACCACAGCGAGCTGGACGACATGCGCCGGCGCTTCTGGATCAGCGCCGCGCTGAGCCTGCCGTTGCTCTGGGCCATGCTCGGCGAGCTGCTACCGGCAGTGGACCCGATGCGCCTGTTCGGTCATCGCACCGTCGCCTGGGCGCAGCTGCTGCTGGCGACGCCGGTGGTGCTCTGGGCCGGCTGGCCGTTCTTCGTCCGTGGCTGGGACTCGCTGCGCCACCGCAGCCTCAACATGTTCACCCTGATCGCGCTTGGTACCGGCGCCGCCTGGACCTACTCGGTGCTGGCCACGGTGTTTCCGGCGGTGTTGCCGGACTCGTTCCGTACGCCGATGGGCAGCGTGCCGCTGTACTTCGAGGCGGCGGCGGTGATCGTCACCCTGGTTTTGCTGGGCCAGGTCTTGGAGCTGAAAGCCCGCTCGCAGACCTCGGGCGCGATGCGCGCTCTGCTCAAGCTGGCACCGCGCGTCGCGCACCGGGTCAAGGACGGCCAGGAGGAGGAAGTCGGCATCGAGCTGGTACAGGCCGGCGAGCAGCTGCGGGTACGGCCGGGCGAAAAAATTCCGGTCGATGGCCGGGTGCTGGACGGCAGCAGCCATGTCGACGAGTCCATGCTCACCGGCGAGCCGTTGCCGGTGCGCAAGCAGGCCGGCGACGCGGTCTCGGCCGGCACCGTCAACGGCAGCGGCAGCCTGCTGATGCAGGCCGAGCACGTCGGTGCCGAGACGCTGCTGGCGCAGATCGTCCAGATGGTCGCCCAGGCGCAGCGCAGCCGCGCGCCGATCCAGCGCCTGGCCGACGTGGTCGCCGCCTGGTTCGTGCCGGCGGTGGTGCTGGTGGCCCTGCTCGCCGCACTGGTCTGGGCGTTGGTTGGACCGCCGCCGGCGCTGGCGCACGCGCTGTTGGTGGCGGTGTCGGTGCTGATCATCGCCTGTCCCTGCGCGCTGGGCCTGGCGACGCCGATGTCGATCATGGTCGGCGTCGGTCGTGGCGCCCAGGAGGGCGTGTTGATCAAGGACGCGGCGGCGCTGGAGGCCCTGGAGAAGGTCGATACCCTGGTGGTCGACAAGACCGGCACGCTGACCGAAGGCCGGCCCTCGCTGCGCCAGGTACTGGCCCTGGCGGGCGACGAGAACGAGCTGTTGCGTCTGGCTGCTTCGGCGGAGAGCGCCAGCGAACATCCGCTGGCGCGCGCGGTGGTCGAAGGCGCGGCCGCACGCGGCCTGAGCCTGGCGCCGGCCAGCGACTTCGGCTCCGACCCCGGCCGCGGTGCCTGGGCGCGGGTCGATGGCCGGCAGGTGCAGGTCGGTAACCAGCGCCTGGTCGAGGAGCTGGGGCTGGATGTCGCAGCACTCTCGGCGCCGGCCGCGCAGCATCGCGCCGAAGGCTCGACGGTGATCTATGTGCTGCTCGACCGCCAGTTGGCCGGGTTCTTGGTGGTCGCCGACGCGGTCAAGCCGACCACGCCGGAAGCGGTGCAGGCGCTCAAGTCCCTGGGCATCCGCCTGATCATGCTCACCGGCGACAACGCCGGCACCGCCGCCGCGGTCGCCGCCCGCCTGGGCCTCGACGAGGTGATCGCCGACGTGCTGCCGCAGGACAAGGCGGCGGCGGTCCGGCGTCTGCAAGGCGAGGGGCGGGTGGTGGCGATGGCCGGCGACGGCGTCAACGACGCGCCGGCCCTGGCACAGGCGGCGGTGGGCATCGCCATGGGTACCGGCACCGATGTGGCCATGGAGTCGGCCGGCATCACCCTGGTGAAGGGTGATCTGCGCGGCATCGTCAAGGCGGTGCAGTTGTCGCGGCACACCATGCGCAACATCCGCCAGAACCTGTTCTTCGCCTTCGTCTACAACGCGCTTGGAGTGCCGGTGGCGGCCGGCGTGCTCTACCCGCTGTTCGGCCTGCTGCTGTCGCCGGTGATCGCCAGCGCGGCGATGAGTCTGTCCTCGGTGTCGGTGATCGCCAACGCGCTGCGCTTGCGCAAGCTCGGGCTCTAAGCCGGCACCGCCGCTGCCGCACTGGCGCTGATCGGCCTGACGATGGGGGCAGGCAGCAACAGCTCGGCGACGGTTTCGGCGATCAGGCCGTGCACGTCGATGGCATTGCTGGCGTGCGCGATGGTGTTGCAGCTGAGCACCCGCGCGGCGCCGGCCTGGATCAGATCCTGATAGGCGCTACCGGCGAAGATCGGATGCACACCGATGCAGGTCGGTGCCGGCAGCCCCGCCTGACGCAGGCGGCCGACGGTTTCGATCATGGTGCCGGCGCTGGCGATGATGTCGTCGATCAGCACCGGCTGATGGTCGCGGTGCTGCTCCATCTCCGGGAGGCGCAGCGCGACCTTGCGGTCACCGAGGCGCTCTTTGGTTAGCACCAGATAGGGGCAGCCGGCCTCGCGCGCGATGCGCGATACCCATTGCTCGCTTTCCTGGTCGGGGCCGATCAAGAGGCTGTTCGGCTGGTTCTGGCGCAGCCACTGGGCGATCGCAGGCGCCGCCGCCGCCACCCGTGTGGGGATGGAGTAGATGTCGCCCAGATGACGAATGCGATGCAGGTGCGGATCGACGGTGACCAGGCCGTCGAGGAAGGACGACAACCAGCGCGCATAGTGCTGGGAGGTCAGGCCTTCGCCTTCTTGGAAAATCTTGTCCTGGCGCAGATAGGCCAGGTACGGTGCCACCAGCAGGATGCGCTGAGCGCCGTGCTCGCGCAGGGTGGCGGCGGCGAGGTACAGCGGCAGGCTCTTCGCATTCGGCTGATCCAGGCCACAGACCAGAATCGCGGTGCGGCCCCAGACCGCGCTGCCGATACGCACATAGGTTTCGCCGTCAGGGAACTGGCGCAGGTTCAGGTGGCCCGCTTCCGCCTTCAAGGCGGTGATCAGGTTGGCGGCGAGGGCTTCCTGCCCGGGTAGCGCGAAGATGATGGGACTCATTTAGTCCTCCTCGATCACGATGGTTTCTGGATGGCCGCAGGCATACGCGGCGGCATAGGAAAGTTCGCCCGGCGTCTGGGCATGCAGGCGGTACAGACGCTGGCCGCGCTCGACCCGGTCGCCGCAATGTACCGCCAGCGCGATGCCGGCGGCCGGCGAGGCGGGCGCACCGGCCAGCTTGGCGATCCGTGCCAGCCGGCGGTTGTCGATGCTCTGCACTCGGCCTTCACGGCCGGCGAGAAAGTCCTGGTGATGGGTCGCGCGCGGCGGCTCGCGTAGTCCGCCCTGGGCCTGGCAAATCGCCTGGAACTTGCGCCAGGCGGCGCCGTTGGAGAGCAGTTCGCGGGCCAGCGCCGCACCTTCGCCCAGGGCTGCGCGGCCACCGATTTCGAGTAGCTGACCCGCCAGCAACAGCGAGCGTTCGCGCAGGTCCGCCGGCGCGTCGGCCTGGTTCTGCAACACGGCGAGCAGATCCCAGGCCTCCAGCGCCGGGCCGATGCCGCGACCCACCGGCTGACTGCCGTCGGTGCGCAGCACCCGCACGCTCAGGCCCAGGGCCTCGCCGACCGCGTGCAGGCGGCGGGTCAGCGATTCCGCGGCGCGGGGACTGCGCACCTTGGCGGTGGGCCCGATGGGCATGTCGATCAGCAGGTGGCTGGAACCCGCCGCGACCTTCTTGGAAATGACCGAGGCCGCCAATTGGCCTTCGCTGTCGAAATCCAGCGGTCGCTCGACCCGGATCAGCAGATCGTCGGCCGGCGAAAGTCCCATGGCACCGCCCCAGACCACGCAGCCACCCTCGCGCTCCACCACCCTGCGCATGGCCGGCAGATCCAGTTCCACCGGCGCCAGCATCGACATGGTGTCGGCCGTGCCGGAAGGCGAGGTGATCGCCCGTGACGAGGTCTTGGGAATGGTCATGCCGGCGGCGGCGGCGATGGCGACGATGATCGGCGTGGTGCGGTTGCCGGGCAGACCGCCCACGCAGTGCTTGTCCACCACCAGCGGCGCCGACCAATGCAGACGCTGGCCGGCGTCGATCATCGCCTCGGTGAGCGCGATGGTTTCGTCGAGGGAGAGGGCGTCGCCGGCGCAGGCGGTGACGAAGGCGGCCATCTCCAGATCCGAATAGCGCCCGGCGGTGATGTCGGCGATCACCGACTGCAGCCCGCTGTGCGAATAGGAATGGCCGTAAACCTTGCCACGCACCTGTGAGAAGGACTCCAGCGGCTCGGGATGCGAGAGCTGGGCGCGGTCGTCGTCGCGGCCGCCCAGCACGCGCCAGGCAGCGTCCGATAGGCCGACGTGATCGGCTTCCAGCAGGTGCGGTGCGACGATGTTGAGCGTGGCGATGACCGAGTGACCGTCGAGGCTGATGCGTACCCGGGAATGGCTGTCGAAGCCCTGCGCGCGGCAGACATGGCAGTCGCTGCGCAGATAGGCCACCGGCTCCTGATAGGTATTGATCCCCATCTGGTGGATACGCAGGGTCGGCAAGGCGCTGTCGCTCATCGGTGGCCGGGCGGGGGCAGCGCCGCGTGCTCCTGATAGTCCGGCACCAGGCAGTCCCAGTGCAGTTTTTCCTCGATGCGCTGACGCAGGGCGTCGGCGGCGGCGGGCTCGCCGTGGGTGATGAAGGTGCGTAGCGGCGGCTGCTTGCAGGGCAGCAGCCAGTCGAGAATCTCCGCGTAGTCGGCGTGGGCGGAGAGATTGCTCAGGCTCACCACTTCGGCGCGCACCGCTACATACTGGCCGTGGATCTTGATGCTTTCCGCGCCATCACGCAGGGCGGCACCGCGGGTGCCGCCGGCCTGGAAGCCCGCCAGGACGATGGTGTTCCTCGCATCCCCGGCGAAGGCCTGGAGATGGTGGATCACCCGCCCGCCGGTGGCCATGCCGCTGCCGGCGATGATCAGCATCGGGCCGTTCCGCTCGTTCAGCGCCTTGGATTCCTCCACCGTGTTGACGTAGTGGGCGGCATGGCACATGGCATTGCACTCCTCGCCACTGAGCCGGTGCTCGCGGTGGAAGCGCCGATAGGCGGCAGTGACGTCCACCGCCATGGGGCTGTTCAGATACACCGGCAGCTTGGCCGGAATCTGGCCCTCGGCCTTCAGACGGTGCACCGCCCACAGCAGACCCTGGGCGCGACCGACCGCGAACGAGGGCACGATCACCACGCCGCCCCGGGCGGCGGTACGGCGGATCACCTCGCCGAACTCGCGCTGCGGGTCGCTGATCTCGTGACGGCGGTTGCCGTAGGTGGATTCCACGACCAGGTAGTCGGTTTCCGGCAGCGGCGTCGGCGCGCGCATGATCGGATCGTGCGGCCGGCCTAGATCGCCGGTGAACAAGAGGCGCGTCTTGCCGTCGGTGAACTGCACCATCGCCGAACCAAGAATGTGGCCGGCGGGCAGAAAGCGGGCGCGCAGTCCCTTGGCTGGCTCGAACTCGCGATCAAAGGGCAGCGGCTGCAGTCGTTCCAACGCCTGGAAGGCATCGGCCTCGGTGTAGAGCGGCAACGCGGGCGCGTGCTTGGACCAGCGGTGGCGGTTGGCGTTTTCCGCCTCCTCCTCCTGCAGGCGGCCGCTGTCCGGCAGCAGGATGCGGCACAGCGCCTCGGTGCCCTCGGTGCAGTAGATCGGTCCCTGGTAGCCCTTCTTCACCAGCAGGGGAACGTAGCCGCTGTGGTCGAGGTGGGCGTGGGTTAGTACCACGGCGTCGAGCTGGCCGACGTCGAATGGAGGCTTGCCCCAGTTGCGCAGCCGGAGTTGCTTGTAGCCCTGGAACAGACCGCAGTCGACCAAGACCTGGGCACGACCGCTACGCAGCAGGTACTTGGAGCCGGTGACCGTGCCGGTGGCGCCGTAGAAGCCCAAGTCCATCATGGCCGCTCCCCGGGTGGAATGGGGCGCGGTAGGGCGTAGGCTGGCATGCGGGAGCTCCAGGCGATGCGACATCGGGATGGCCTCCATGCTGGTTCGCCGGGACTGGGCCGGCATTGACCTGGGTCAAGCGCGGCCGGTATCCCCCAGCCAGGTTGCCAGCACGCCGGACAGCAGGGGTAGCGGCAGGGCGTCGATGGGATGGGCGCGGCCGGCGAAGGTGAAGGCGTGGCTGCCGGGGATCAGCCGGTGCAGGTCCAAGAGCTCCTGCCAGGGCAGCAACTGGTCGGCATGCGCCGACATCAGCAGGGTCGGCACCCGGATGGCGCGGAAGTCCTCATCACTCAGCGCCGGCTGCTCGCCCAGGCGACGGTAAAGATCGGCCAGCCGGGTCGCCAGCGCCCGCCAGTCCTGGCCTGGATGCAGGCTGGCCTGGATCGCCGGCTGCGGGCTGCCGGGCGCGGTGATGCGCTCGACGCTGGAGAGATGGGTGAAATGCGAGACCGTCTCGGCGTCGTAGCGCACCTTGGTGGCCAGGGTGCAGACGCCGGCCAGCCGCTGCGGGTAATGGCGCGCCAGCCAGAGCGCGACATAGCCGCCAAAGCTGTAGCCGAACAGCCGCGCGCGCTCCAGGCCGCGTTCGTCCATCTGTTGCAGCACGTCGGCCGCGAAGGCTTCCACGCTGAACTGCTCGGGGATGGCGCGGCCGCCATGACCCAAGAGGTTCAGGGCTTCGATCTGGCCGGCGGGCCGCAGCGCATCCACCAGTGGCCGCAGCGCCGAGGCGGCGCCGCGCGAGCCGTGCAGGATCAGCAGCGGCGTTGCCATGCGCTTTAGCCGACGTAGACGAAGGCGAGCTTGTTGCCGTCGAGGTCGCGCCAGTAGCCGGCGTAGAAGTTGGCACTGCGGGCGCCCGCCGGGCCTTCGTCGGTGCCGCCCAGTTCCAGCGCCTTGCGGTAAAGCCGGTCGACCTCGGCCTTGTCCTTGCAGGTCAGCGCGATCATGGTGCCGTTGCCGGCGCTGGCCGGCTTGCCGTCATAGGGCAGGGCGATGCCGAGCAGGGGCTGGCCCGGCTTGGTGCCCCAGAGCACGAAGCGCTCGGTCTCCATGTAGTGCTGGGCGCCGACCTCGCCCAGCAGGGCGTCGTAGAAGGCCTTGGCGCGGGGCAAGTCCCGGGTGCCGAGAGTGACGTAGCTGATCATGGGGTTCTCCTGTTGGTGCGGCTCAGGCCGCATAGTTCTGGTTGAGGTATCGCAGGATGTGGCGCGACTCGTACATCGCCGTGCCGGTGTTGGGGTCGATCAGATAGGGGACCTGCACCTTGCCGGTGTGCTCGGCCAGCCAGCGGCGGTTGCGGCTGGTGCCCATTTCACCCTTGAACAGGCGGTCGCGGAAGCTCGGCGGACCCATGTCCTTCCAGGCGCCCTTGCCGGTGTTGCGCAGCAGATAAGGCAGCTCCAGCTCGCAGAGCCGCGCCCGCACCGGCTTGGAGAACGGGCTGGCCTCGAAGCTGAACAGTTCTAGCGGCTGGGGTGGCGCCTTGGACGGGCTGGCCTTCAATCCGCTTACTCCGGCCTTCGGGCGCCATTGCGTGGCCGAGGCGAGGTAGGAGCTGAGCACCGACAGGGGGCGCAGGACACCATGACCACGGACCCGGCGGCCGTAGGTCTTGCCCAGGTAGTCGACGATGTCGGCGCTCTCGTAGAGGCAGACGCCGGTGTTGTCGTCGACCAGCAGGGGGAACTGCTGCTTGCCGCCCAGTCGCTCGGCCTCCGGCCGGAAGCGGGTGCCGCCCAAGGGGCAGGGCAGAATCAATGCATCGAGGTCCAGCTCGGTGAGCGCTTCCCGCACCAGCCGGCAGTAGGGACTGGCTTCGATGTCGTAGAGCTTGAGCGGCTGCGCCGGCTGCAACCGTGCCGGCGCGAAAGCCTGGGTGCCGCGCCAGCCGCGCAGGCTGCCGGCCAGGAGATTGAGGTAGACCTCGGTTTTCAGACTCATGGCGCGGTTCTGGGGACTAGGGCGCAGCAGGCGCGGCGGCGGGTTGTTCGTCGAGACCGTAGTCGATGTAGACCGGCTCGCCGGGTAGTTTCTGGTCCTTCAGAAAGGCCCAAGCCAGACGGTTGATCTCGCTGGCGACGTCGGCATAACTGTGTCCCTGACCTTCGATCACCGTGCTGCTGACTGCCACCCGTTTCCGGCGCAGGGACTGCTCCATGCTGCGGTGTGCCTCGCGGGTGTAGAGCGCGTCGGCCTCGCCGATTATGATTTTTACCGGCAGCTTCTTGCGCCGTAGCAATTGCAAGGCGCCTTGGTCGGACTCCTGTCTCCACAGCGCGGCGTAGCTGGCCACGCCGGCGAAGTACTCCGACTCCAGGAGGCCCAGGGTCAGAGCGTAGAGGCCGCCGGCAGAGTAGCCGAACAGGTAGATCCTCCGTACGTCCACCGAGTGCCGAGCCCTTACGGCCTCGATCACCGTGTGAACGAACATTGGACCGTCCGCCTGAAGACTCCATTGGCGCGGTTCCAGAGAGTTTGGACCCAGAACGATGAAGCCCTGCTCGTCGGCGAGATCGCGCCAGGCACCTACTAGATCGGCACAGCGCTGGTTGGAGTCGTGGAGCACCACCACCAGCGGTGCCGGGGTTTTCGCCGCCGCCAGTTTCGGTGGAACGTACAGAGCGTAGTCGCGTTCCGCAGTACCCGATTCGGGTGCAGTGGCGGCATCGGCAGCAGGCGGCGCGGAGGGTTCGGGCACCCCTGGAATCAATGCGTGAGCCGGTAAGGTTAGTGTGCCAGACAGCACAAGCAGTGCCGGGAACAGGGATTTACGAAGGGAGTTCATGACTTGCTTTCCTGGACATCCAGCCACACACCCAGGCCCTGGGCATTGAGTTCGAGATCGGTCGCGAGCAAGGCATCGACCTGCGCCACCGGCATCCGGTGGCCGCGGGCGGCAAGATCGGACAGCAGATCGGCGCGCAGCGCGGCCTTGATCGCCTGATGACGGTCAGGCGCCTGCGCCAGGCTGCGCGCCAGCGCGGCGTAGCGGATGATGCCGGCGCGCAGGCGCTCGGTCAGCAGCAGCACCTGGTCCACCGCGCCGTAATGGGTCAGGTACATGCGCCGTGGCGCGTAGCTCAGATAGCGGTCCAGGGTCTGATACCAGGCTTCGGGCTCGAACTGCACCGGCGTGGTGGTCGGGATCAGCCAGGGACCGGCGGCGTCGTCGAAGTCGCGGTAGGACAGGCCGAAGGTATCGCCGGTGAAGAAGCCGCGGCTCTCGGCGTCCCAAACACTGAAGTGATGGCGGGCGTGGCCGGGCGAGTCGATGAATTGCAGTTGACCACGACCAAAGGGCAGGGACTCGCCATCGGCGGGAGCGATCACGCGCTCGGCGGGCGCGGCGACGATCTCGCCATACATCGCCGCCACCGCGTCGGCGCCATAGACGGCGGTCGCACCGGCGATCAGCTTGGAGGGATCGATCAGGTGTCGGGCGCCGCGAGGATGCACCACCAGCTTGGCCTGGGGCAGTTGACTCAGCAGCAGGCCGGCGCCACCGGCGTGATCCAGGTGCACATGAGTGACGATCACGTAGCGCACACGCTCTCGGGCCAGGCCGCGGGCATCGAGTTCGGCCAGCAGGCGCGGCACGCCGGGCGAGGTGCCGGCTTCGACGAAGGCGAGGTCGTCGCCGCGCTCCAGCAGGTAGCAGCAGGCCATGCCCGGCCGCTCCTGAAGCGTGTCGAGGCAGGTGATACCGTGGCTGAGGTCCTGGGCGGGGAAAGGCGTCATGTCCATGGCGAGTGTCCTCTCAGTCGTCGTCGGCTTCCGGTCGCCAGGGCAGGCCCGCCAGCTCGCAGAGGGGCTTGGACAGCCGCGCCGGATGCCTTGGTGCCAGATGCCGGCCGTAGAAGGCGAGCAGCTTGGCGAAGTCGGCCGGATAGTCGCCACTCGGGTGCAGCAGTGGGCCAAAGGTGACGACCTTCTTGCGATAGTCGGCGGCGGCCGGGAGCACCGGCACCTGGGCGCCCAGGGCGATGTGGTAGTAGCCGCGTTTCCAGTCCGGGGCGGCGTGGCGGGTGCCTTCCGGCGCGATCAGCAGCAGCAGCGAGGGCTTGCTGTTGAAGGCATCGACACTCTGCTCGATCACGCCCTTGGGGCTCTTGCGGTTGATCGGGATGGCGCCGAACCAGCGCAGCAGCGGCCCCATGGGGCCCTTGAAGGCGCTGTCCTTGATCATGGTGCCGGCATCCAGGCCCAGGGCCATGAGGGTGCCCAGGCCGATGACGCCGTCCATGTTGGACGTGTGTGGTGCGCCGATCAGGACCATCTTCGGCAGGTCCGGAAGCTCCCCTTCCAGGCGCCATCCCATCAGGCGCAGTACCAGGCGGGCGAGGCCCCGGGAAAACGCGTTGCCGCGGCGTGGAACCTGTGCACCGATGCGCAGGTTCATGAAGGCAGTCTCATTGGCGAAAACCGGACGGTCGAAGGGAGTGGAAAGCGCGCGTATTGTGCGCGAAGCCAGGCACCGACTTTTCTGCTAGAGGCGTGGTTGCTGGCGCAGGCGCAGCAGCAGGTAGAACGCCAGCCCGGTCGCGACGCCGGGCGCCACCCCGAGCAGCACCGCCAGCCAGCCGTGGCGGATGCCATGGCACTGGCGTTCGTAGATCACCCAGACCAGCAGCAACATCCAGCAGGAGATCGCGTCCAGCGCGTAGCCGGAGGCATACGGATTTACGAAGCCGGCGGCGAAGGCGGCCAGCACATCGGGGTCGGCGGCCAGCGGCGGCAGTACGATCAGCGCGAAGGCGGCGGCGAAACCCAGGCCGAGCAGCAGCAGCAAGGCCTGGTAGAGCGGGCGGGGCATGGTGGGTTCCGTTGGCAGGTGCCGGTGTTTGTAGCATTCACCGCACGGTGTCGGCTCGCCCTCACGGAGGAGGCACTTTCGCGCTAGCCCTGGGTGGACAGCTTCAGTCCGATGATGCCGACCACAATCAGGCTCAGGCTCAGTAACCGCCCGGCATTGACCGGCTCGCCCAGCCAGACGATACCGACGACGGCGGTGCCGACCGCGCCGATGCCGACCCAGACCGCGTAGCCCGTGCCAACCGGCAGGGTCTTGAGTGCAAGGCTGAGCAAGGTAAAGCTGGCGGCCATCGCCGCCAGCGTCCAGACGCTGGGCCAGAGGCGGCTGAAGCCCTCGGTGTGCTTCAGGCCCAGGGCCCAGACGATTTCCAGCAGTCCCGCCAGTACCAGCAGTGCCCAGGCCATCCGCGCCGTCTCCGTTTGCCTGGCCCGAGACTAACGGTTCAAGGCCGCTCAGTCGCGCTTGGGCGGGTTGATCTCTTTCCACAGTTCGGCGTTCTTGATGCCCAGCGCATCGGGATCGAACACCGGGTCCTTGCCGGCTTTCTTCTGCGCCTCGTAGTCCTTCAGCGCCAGCAGCGCCGGCTTTTGAAGGATCAGGATGGCGACGATGTTCAGCCAGGCCATCAGGCCCACGCCGATGTCGCCCAGCGCCCAGGCGGTGCTGGCGCTGCGCACGGTGCCGTAGACCACCGCGGCCAGGATGCCTACCCGCAGTGCCAGGATCATCCAGGGACGATGCACCTTGCGATTGATGTAGGCGATGTTGGTTTCCGCCATGTAGTAGTAGGCGACGATGGTGGTGAAGGCAAAGAACATGATCGCCAGTGCCACGAAGCCCGGGCCCTGTCCGGCGAGCACCGTGCTCACCGCGTTCTGCGCGAAACCGGGGCCGGGTTCGATGCCGGGCAGGGCTTCCACCAGCAGGCCGCCATTGGGGTTGATGACGTTGTACTTGCCGGTGGCGAGGATCATGAAAGCGGTCGCCGAGCAGACCATCAGCGTGTCCACATAGATCGAGAAGGCCTGCACATAGCCCTGCTTGGCCGGATGGCTGACCTCGGCGGCGGCGGCCGGGTGCGGGCCGGTGCCCTGGCCGGCTTCGTTGGAGTAGATGCCGCGCTTCACGCCCCATTCCACCGCCAGGCCCAGTACCGCGCCGAACGCCGCCTCGAAGCCGAAAGCGCTGCGGAACACTAGGGCAATGACTTCCGGTACCTTGCCAGCGTTGACGATCAGGATCGCCAACGCCACCAGGATGTAGGCCAGGGCCATGAACGGCACCACCAACTCCGCGAAGACGGCGATGCGGCGCAAGCCGCCGAAGATGATGAAGCCCAGCACCAGGCCGATGCCGATGGCGGTCGCCAGCGGCGGCACGCCCCAGGCGGCCTGCATGCTGGAGGCGATGCCATTGGCCTGGACGCCCGGCAGCAGCAGGCCGGTGGCGAGTATGGTCGCCACCGCGAAGATCCAGGCGTACCACTTCTGGCCCATCGCCTTTTCAATGTAGTAGGCGGGGCCGCCGCGATACTGCCCCTGCTCGTCCTTCTCCTTGTAGATCTGCGCCAGCGTTGATTCGATATAGGCGGTGGAGGCGCCAAGGAAGGCGACCATCCACATCCAGAACACCGCGCCAGGGCCGCCATAGGCGATGGCGGTGGCGACACCAGCGATGTTGCCGATGCCGACCCGGCCGGACAGCGACATCGCCAATGCCTGGAAGGAGGACACGCCCGAGGCCGAACTGTTGCCCTGCAACATCAGCCGCAGCATCTCGGCCAGGCCGCGCACCTGCATGAAGCGGGTACGGATCGAGAAATACAGACCGGCGCCCAGGCAGAGGGCGATCAGCGCCTTGCTCCAGATCAGGTTGTTGACGGCGTTGACGAGGGCATCCACGAGGTTGGGGCTCCGATTCAGGCTAAGGCGGGTCGCGGCCGAGAGTACGGACGCGGGCCTTCCACTAGCAAGAACCGGGGCGAAATCCGGCCTGAGCGCAGGCGCGGGTAAAAATTACCAGCGCCCCTCGGCGCAGATGCCGGCTCGCAGCTCAAGGGAGGGTCCGCAGGAACACTTGCTGGGTGGGGTCACGCTGCGGGCGCTGGGTGTTGCGGCTGCTGGCGAACACGAGCTCGCCACCGGCCGTCGTCGCCCAGGTGTTGTTGCCCGGCCCGGTAAGCAGTGTGCCGGCGCTCCAACCCTGGGCGGTGTCGAATACCGCGGTCATGGTCTTCCAGCGCCAGTCGGCCGAGCGGTTGTCGGTCCACACCGCGCGCACCCGGCCATCGGCGTCGACGCCCAGGCGCGGGTACTGGCTGAAGGCCTGCTCCTCGCCGCCGAGCAGGGTCTCGGCGGTGAGGAAGCTGGCGCCGTCGTCGGTGGAGCGCGCGTGGCGGATCGAGAGATTGGCGCCGGCGGCGTCGAGGGTCTTGCTGTCCCAGACGCAGATCAGGCTGCCGTCGCCGGCGTAGGCCAGCGCCGCGTGGCGGTCGGCGCGGTCGTCGGCGCCCAGGCTGGCCGCCTCGCTCCAGTCGCCATCGACGGCGCGGGTGTGGACGCGGATCTGCCAGTTGTCGACGTCGCTGCTGTCGCCGCTCAGGGTCTGGCCGGTCCACAGCGGATCGGGGTCGGTACGGTCGTCGTGGTAGGCCAGGGCGATCCGGCCGTCGGCGCGCACCGCCAGCGTCGGCCACACCGAGGCCGGGTAGATGGCGCTGCGGCTGTCGAACAGATTGGCGGCCTGGAAGCTCTTGCCGACGCGGCTGACGTTCACCGGCTCGGCATCCACACCCAGCAGCTGCACGAACACGTCCATCGGTTCGGCGGCGCGGATCTCCTGCCAGGCCACCACCGGCTTGCCATCCGGGCGTAGCGCGACCACCGGTCGCTCGGCGCGGCCGGCGATGGCGCGCAGCGCCTGTTCCGGCTGCCAGCTCAGGCCGCCGTCGCTGGAATGGCGCAGATAGACCGCCGGCCGGCGCGGCACCTGGCCGGCGCGCTCATCCTGCCAGACCACCCAGACCTCCTGGCCGCGCGCGGCGATGCGAGGGAAGCGCGCACTGCGGCTGGCGGGTGCGAGGTCCAGCGCAGGGGCGGCGCGACCGTCGGCGGCGATGCGGCGGTACATCACCTTGGTGCTGCCTTCCTCGTGCACTTCGGCGACCAGATGGCGCAGTCCCTCGCTGACCGCGAGGTCGGGGAAGCCGGCGAATCGGCCGAGGCTGCCGAACAGCCGGCGGGCGCCGTCGTCGCCAGCGATTTCGGCCGGGATTGCCTCGGTCGGCTGCGGGCTGGCGAGGCTGGGGCCGATGAAGATCGGCGCGGTGATCGCCTGGCGCGCATCGACCAGATGTACCGGGTTGAAGATGCTGGCGATGTCGTTGGTGTTGAGGCTGTCGAAGCCCAGGCCGCGCGCCTCGGCGTAGTACCAGCTGTGGGCGTCCTCGGCCTGGATGTCGATCTCGTGGATCTGTTCGAGCTGGAACGGCGTGTAGCTGGCGACCACCGCGCCGGCGTTCTTGCCCGGATTGCGGTAGAGCGTGACCGTGCTGCCGATGGCGTTCTGGATGCGCAGCCGCAGCTTGCCGCTGCTGCCGGGCGCTGCCACCCGCTCGTCGCCGGCCATTGCCTCGTAGACGCCGTCGCCATCGAGATCGGCTTCCAGGCTCAGTGTCGGGAACAGTGCGTTGTTGCCTCCCTTGAGATGGACACGGCCGCGTTGCAGGCCCTGCAGGATGGCGCGCTCGCTGGTTTCGCCGGCGTAGGCCTGGGTAGCCGGCTGGCCGGGGCCGGCGAGCAGCCAGAGTTCGCGGAAATGGTTGTCGGAGCCGCCGACGCCGCTGAAGCGGTAACCGGCGTTCCACAGGCCCTCGGCGTACTTCAGCTCGGCCTCGATGCCGCTGCCGCGGTTCCAGATCTCCATCGCGTCGGCACCGATGGCGTTGGCGCGCTCGTTGGGCGTGCCGTCGTCATTGAGATGGCCGTCGTCCGGGTGGTTGTGGCTCCACACCGCGCCCTGGCTGTGGGCGTCCCAGATCGAGGTCTGCAGCACCGCCCAACCCGGCCGGCCGGGATAGTTGGCGCCCTGCACCACCCAGTCCACCGCGCCGATCGGGTTGGCATGCGGGCTGCCGTTGGCCTCCTCGCCGGGGATCAGCAGCAGCTGGTCGCTGGTCCACAGCGGGTCGTAGTGCTGGTCGTAGGTGCGGTGATCGGTGATCGGCATCCAGTCGAGGCCGGAGAGCGCGCCCTGGCCGATCTGGTCGGCGACGCTGACATTGCCGGGGCCACGGCCATCGAGCAGCTGGCGCGGCAGCGAGCCGTCGGCGGAATGGTCGGTATGCACATGCATGTCGCCGGCCAGCCAGCTGCCCTGGGGCGCGGCAGCGGGCAGGGCGGTGAAGCGGGCGCCGACGTTGCGGGCGGCGTTCATGGTCAGACGGCATTCGGCGCTGCCGCTGCAATCGCCACTCCAGCCGGCGAACTGCCAGCCGGCCGCGGCTTCGGCACTCAGGCTTACCGTGCTGTCGGTGGCGAAGCCGGCCTCGCAGCGCTCGCCGCAGTCGATGCCGGGCAGATCGCTGCTGACCGTGCCCTGGCCCTCGCGGCTGAGCTTGAGGACTTGCGCGCTGTTGCTGCTGAAGCGGGCGCTGACCGTGGTGTCGGCGTGCAGCACCAGGGTGCACAGCGGGTTGCTGCCGGCGCAGGCGCCGCCCCAGCCCAGGAAACTCTGCCCGGCCTCCGGGCTGGCGGTGAGGCTGATCACCGCGCCATCGGCATAGCTCTCGCTGCAATCGCTGCCGCAGACGATGCCGGAGGGTGCGGAGACCAGCTGGCCTTTGCCCTCGACACTGACCGTCAGCTGGAAACGGCGCGGGTCGCCACCTTGGCCGGGCTGGCCGCCGTCACCGCTGGGCGAGTCGCTGCAGGCGGCCAGCAGCAGGGCGAGGGCGAAGGCGGGCAGATGGCGCATGGAGACGGTCCGTCGAGGCTGATGAACCCACCATGCTAGGCGGGCAAGGTCACGGTTCGATGACGAAGGTGGGCTGCCCGCCCGCCGCGTCCGCTAGAATCCGCGCGCTTTCCATCCGGACCCCGCCATGCGCCTCTCCCGCTTCCCGCTCGCCACCACCAAGGAAATGCCTGCCGACGCGCAGGTGATCAGCCACCAGTTGATGCAGCGCGCGGGCTATATCCGCAAGCTCGGCGCCGGCCTCTACACCTGGATGCCGATCGGGCTCAAGGTGCTGCAGAAGATCGAGGGCATCGTCCGCGAGGAGATGAACCGCGCCGGCGCGCTGGAAACCCTGATGCCGGCGATCCACCCCGCCGAGCTCTGGCAGGAGTCCGGCCGCTGGGAAATCATGGGTGCGGAAATGCTGCGCCTGAAGGACCGCCACGGCGCCGAGTTCTGCTACGGGCCGACGCACGAGGAAGTGATCGTCCACACCGCCCGCCAGGACATCCGCAGCTACAAGCAGCTGCCGATCAACTACTACCAGATCCAGACCAAGTTCCGCGACGAGCGCCGGCCGCGCTTCGGGGTGATGCGCGCGCGCGAATTCATCATGAAGGACGCCTACAGCTTCCACATGACGCACGAGGACCTGGCGCGCGAGTACGACAACATGCGCCAAGCCTATACCCGCATCTTCACGCGCCTGGGCGTGGACTTCAGGGCGGTACAGGCCGACAGCGGCAACATCGGCGGCTCGGCTTCGGAGGAATTCCACATCCTCGCTGGTGCCGGTGAGGACCTGCTGGCGGTGGCCGAGGGCGGCAGCTACGCCGCTAACATCGAGGCCGCCGCGACCCTGCCGCAGCCGGCGCCGGCCGCGCCTTCGGCGACGCTGAGCAAAGTCAGCACCCCGGGCCAGAAGACCTGCGAGCAGGTGTCGAACTTCCTCAAGGTGCCGCTCAGCGGCAAGGTGAAGCTCCTGGTGGTGAAGGGCGCCGAGGGCGGTCTGGTCGCCATCGCCCTGCGCGGCGATCACCAGCTCAACGAGGTGAAGGCCGGCAAGCATCCGAAGATCGCCAGTCCGCTGACCCTCGCCGATCCGGCCGAGGTGCAGCAGGCCTTCGGCGCCGAGGTCGGCTATCTCGGCCCGGTGGGCTGCCCGGTGCCGGTGATCGCTGACTACGCGGCGGCGGCGGTGGCGGATTTCGTCTGCGGCGCCAACGAGAACGACCACCACCTGGCCGGCGTCAACTGGGGCCGCGACTGCAGCTATGTCGAGCAGGCCGACCTGCGCAATGTCGTCGAGGGCGATCCCTCGCCGGATGGTGTCGGCACCATCAAGTTCTACCGTGGCATCGAAGGCGGTCACATCTTCCAGCTCGGCCGCAAGTACACCGAGGCGATGCGCTTCACCGTGCTCAACGAGGCGGGCGAGGCGGTGACGCCCTATATGGGTTGCTACGGCGTCGGTGTCTCGCGCCTGGCGGCGGCGGTGATCGAGCAGAAGCACGATGCCAACGGCATCATCTGGCCGGATGCGGTGGCGCCGTTCCGCTTGCTGATCTGCCCGATCGGCAGCGACCGTTCGCCGGCGGTGAAGGACGCCGCCGAGGCGCTCTACGCGGCGCTACAGGCGCAGGGCATCGACGTCGCCCTCGATGATCGTGGCCAGCGTCCGGGCTCGATGTTCGCCGACGCCGACCTGATCGGCATCCCGCACCGCATCGTCATCGGCGACAAGGGCCTGGCGACCCAGCAGTACGAGTACAAGCAGCGCGCCGCCGCCGCCGCCGAGATGATCCCGGCCACGGTCGAGGCCGTGCTCGCCAAGCTGGCCTAGCCCGCACTTCAAGTCAGAAGCTGATTCCCTCCTCCGTGACGCGGGGGAGGGCCAGGGTGGGGGGCGTTCGCGCCTGGCGAGACGCTCCCGCGAATGAGCTTCAGCGGCTCAGCAGCGCGTCGATCTTTGCCGCGCAGATGAAGTCGTTCTCGGTGAGGCCGTTGGCGGTGTGGGTCCACCAGCTCATCTGCACGGTCTTGTAGCCGAAGCTGATGTCCGGGTGATGGTCCTCGCGGTGGGCGACGTAGACCGCCGCGTTCACGAAGGCGGTGGTGTGGTAGTAGTTCTTGAACTGGAAAGTCGCCACCAGCTTCCGGCCTTCGTCGGCGAACTCCCACTCGCTGCGCAGCTCCTTCTTCAGAGCCTCGGCCTCGGCGGCCGGCAGCGGCGGGGTCTTGCCCTCGCAGGGGATGCAGCGCTTTTCGGCGAGTTTGCTGGTCATGATTGCGGGGCTCCTTGAAGTTCGGCGCGGAGTTTAGGCCAGAGCGTCGGCCAGGTCTGCTCGCAAATCGCCCACATCCTCGATGCCCACCGACAGCCGGCACAGCGAGTCGGAAATGCCCAGCGCCGCCCGCTGCGCGGCCGGCACGCTGGCGTGGGTCATGATCGCCGGGTGCTCGATCAGGCTTTCGACTCCGCCCAGCGACTCGGCGAGCGCGAACAGGCGGGTGCGTTCGAGAAAGCGCCGCGACTCCTCCAGGCCACCCTTCAGCTCGATGGAGATCATGCCGCCATAGCCACGCGGCATCTGCTGCCTGGCGAGCGCGTGCTGCGAATGCGAGGGCAGGCCGGGGTAGTGGACCCGCGCCACTTTCGGGTGTGCTTCCAGCCACTCGGCCAGGGCCTGCGCGTTCTCGCTGTGGCGCTGCATGCGCAGGGCCAGGGTCTTAACTCCCCGCAGCGCGAGGTAGCTGTCGAAGGGGCCAAGCACCGCGCCGACTGCGTTCTGCAAAAACGCCAGCCGCTCCTGCAAGTCGGTATCGGCGCCGGCGATCAACAGACCGTTGACCACGTCGGAATGGCCGTTGATGTACTTGGTGGCCGAGTGCATCACACCGGCAAAGCCATGCTCCAGCGGCCGCTGGAGATAGGGGCTGGCAAAGGTGTTGTCGGCCCAGGCTGGGATGCCGTGCTTGCGGGCGATCTCGCCGATGGCGGAGAGGTCGGCGAGCTTGAGCATGGGGTTGGTGGGCGTCTCCACCCAGATCAGCCGCGTCTCTGGGTTGATCGCGGCCTCGACATTCTTCGGCTCGCGCAGGTCGACGAAGCTGAACCTGAGCCCCGCCGACTTCGCGCGCACCCGTGCGAACAGGCGGTAGCTGCCGCCGTAGAGATCGTCGCTGGCGATGACGTGCGCGCCCGGCTCCAGAGTGTCGAGCAGGGTGGCGGTGGCGGCGAGCCCGGAGGCGAAGGCATAGGCACGCGCGCCGCCTTCGAGATCGGCGACGCAGCGCTCGTAGGCGTAGCGCGTGGGGTTGTGGCTGCGCGAATACTCGTAGCCCTTGTGCACGCCCGGGCTTTCCTGGGCATAGGTGGAGGACAGCGAGATCGGCGGCATGATCGCGCCGGTGGTCGGGTCCGGCGCCTGGCCGGCGTGGATGCAGCGGGTGGCGAATTGGGCGTCGTTTTTCATGGTCTGCTGCCGTCTTGTCTCCTTCCCTCGCTTGCGGGGGAAGGCCGGGATGGGGGCGTTTCGTTCAGGGCGTCGAGTATCACTTGCAGCACCGCCTCTGTCTCTTTGAAAACCGCGTCATTCCAGAAGCGTATTACCCGATAACCGAGTGCCTTCAATGCCCACTCGCGTTGCTGGTCGTAGGCGGCTTCCTCGACGTGCTGGCCGCCGTCGACTTCGATGATCAGTTTGGCATCCAGGCAGGCGAAGTCGGCGATGTAGGAGCTAATGGGGACTTGGCGGCGGAATCGATGGCCGCCGAGCTGACGCAGACGGAGGTGCTGCCACAGATGACGCTCGGCATCGGTGAGTTGCTTGCGCAACTGCATCGCGTACTGTTGGGTATTGGCATTGCGCATACCGCCCCCTCCCTGACCCTCCCCCGCAAGCGGGGGAGGGGATTTCATACCGCCCCGAGCCCTCTCACCGCTGTAGCTCCCTCCCCCGCCTGCGGGGGAGGGTTGGGGTGGGGGCGTTTGCTCTCAGTCAGCCCAACTGCTTCCTCAGATAGTTCAAGAGATCGATCTTGGTGATGAGGCCGACGAAGCGTCCGGCCTCGGCGACCACCGCCACCAGATCCTTGGCGAAGATCGGTAGTAGTTCGGCAATCGGCGCGCTGGGCGCGATGGTGACGACGTTGCGCGTCATCGCCACCGACACCGCCTCCTTGAAGCGCGCCGGGTCGGCGTGCACCTGCAGGAGCAGATCGGATTCATCGAGGATGCCGACCACCGCGTCGCCCTCCATCACCGGCAATTGCGAGACATCGAACAGCTTCATGCGCCGGTAGGCGTGCAGTAGCGTGTCTTCCGGTCGCACGGTCACCGCCGAGCCCTCGGCGTAGCGGCGCACGATCAGGTCCAGCAGGTTGCCGTGTCGCGGCCGCTCCAGCAGGCCCTGCTCGAACATCCAGAAGTCGTTGTACATCTTCGAGAGGTATTTGTTGCCGCTGTCGCAGACCAGGCTGACCACCCGCTTGGGCGCGGTCTGCTCGCGGCAGTAGCGCAGGGCGGCCGCCAGCAGGGTGCCGGTGGAGGAGCCGCCAAGGATGCCTTCCTTGGCCAGCAGCTCGCGGGCGGTGAAGAAGCTCTCGGCGTCGGGAATCTCGTAGGCGGTCTTCACCCGAGAGAGGTCGCAGTTGGGCGGGATGAAGTCCTCGCCTATGCCCTCCACCAGCCAGCTTCCGGCCTCCTTCTGGATCTTCCCGGTCCGCACCACGTCCACCAGGATCGAGCCCTTGGGGTCGGCCAGCACCATTTCCACATGCGGGGCGGCCCGCGCGAAGTAGCGCGACAGGCCGGTGAGCGTGCCGCCGCTGCCGACGCCCACCACCACCGCGTCCAGCATCTGCTGGCTCTGCGCCCAGATCTCTGGGCCGGTGGTCGCCTCGTGCGCGAATGGGTTGGCGGGGTTGGCGAACTGGTTGACGTAGAACGCGCCGGTCTCGACAGCAATGCGCTCGGCGATGTCCTGGTAGTACTCGGGGTGGCCCTTGCCGACGTCGCTGCGGGTGATGTGGATTTCGGCGCCCAGCGCCTTGAGGTGCAACACCTTCTCCTGCGCCATCTTGTCGGGGATCACCAGGGTCAGCCGGTAGCCCTTCTGCGCCGCCACCAGCGCCAGACCCAGGCCGGTGTTGCCGGCGGTGGCCTCGACCAGCATCCCGCCGGGCTGGATTTTCCCCTCGCGTTCGGCGGCCTCGATCATCGACAGGCCGATGCGGTCCTTGATGCTGCCGGTGGGGTTCTGATTCTCCAGCTTCACGAACAGACGGCAGGGGCCGCTGTCCAGGTTCTTCAGCTCGACCAGCGGAGTGTTGCCGATGGTGTCGAGCACGCGGCCGTCACGGCGCATGTCTCCTCCTTATCAATGCGGATATGGGTGCGAGGCTAGCACGGGCCATTTCCGATATCGGATTGCGGATTTCGGACTGAACCGCCACCCTGCGCGCAATCCGCAATCCGCAATCCGCAATCCGCAATCCGCAATCCGCAATCCGCAATCCGCAATCCGCAATCCGCAATCCGCAATCCGCAATCCGCAATCCGCAATCCGCAATGCCCTATAGCCCTGACAACCTGGTCTGGATGGACCTGGAGATGACCGGCCTCGATCCGCAGCAGGACCGCATCATCGAGATCGCCACCCTGGTCACCGACAAGAACCTCAACCTGCTCGCCGAAGGACCGGTGCTGGCCATCCATCAGAGCGAGGAGGTGCTGGCGATGATGGATGCCTGGAACTGGCGCACCCACGGCAAGTCGGGCCTGGTCGAACGCATACGGCGGTCGACGGTGATGGAGGCCGACGCCGCGCGCGCCACGCTGGATTTTCTACACGCCTGGCTGCCGCCGCGCAGTTCGCCGCTGTGCGGCAATACGATCTGCCAGGACCGCCGCTTTCTGGCGCGCTGGATGCCAGAGCTGGAGCGCTTCCTGCACTACCGCAATCTCGACGTTTCCACGGTCAAGGAGCTGGCGGCGCGCTGGGCGCCGGAGACCCTGAAGCGCCTGAAGAAGGAAGGCAGCCACCAGGCGCTGGACGACATCCGCGAGTCGGTGGAAGAGCTGCGCCACTACCGTGCGCAGTTGTTCAGGGTTTAGGCCGGAACCGGTCCCGAGCTCTAGGCGGCAAGGCTGACGCGCACGCCGGCGCCACCCAGTGAGGCGCTGCGCTGCAACAGTAGCTCGCCACCATAGGCTTCGACGATCTCGCGCACGGCGGCCAGACCCAGGCCCTGTCCTTCCTGCCGGCTGTCGGCGCGGGCGCCGCGCTCCAGCAGCATCTCGGCCTCGTCGGGGAAGCCGGGACCGTCGTCCTCCACCGTCAGCAGCAGGCGCTCGCGCTCGCGGCTGGCGCCAACCTGCAGGCGGCCGCGCCCGTACTTGGCGGCGTTGTCCATGAGATTCCCGAGCAGCTCGTAGAGGTCACCCTGGTCGGCGCGCACGCGAAGACTGGCGGGGATGTCCACCTGCACCTGCAGGCCGCGGCGGGCATAGACCTTGGAGAGCGCGGCGCTGATTTTTTCCGCCAGCGGTCGTAGCGGCACCGCTTCTGCCAGTGCCCGCTGGCCACCACGGCTGGCGGCGCGCTGCAACTGGTGATCGACGATGTGCTGCATGCGCTGCAACTGTTCGCCCAGCAGTTTCGAGGCGTCCGGTGCCAGCGGCCGTTCGGCAACGCCACGCAGCACTGCCAACGGAGTCTTCAGCGAATGGGCAAGGTCGCCCAGGGCATTGCGGTAGCGGGTCTGGCGGTTGCGCTCGGCACCGATCATGGTGTTGAGGCCCTGGGTCAGCGGCGTCAGCTCATCGGGATAGTCGCCTTCGATCTGCACGCGGCTGCCGCTTTCCACCTCGCGCAGCTCGCGCACCAGCCGGCGCAGCGGCCGCAGGCTCCAGCGCAGCACGAGACCCTGCAAGAGCAGCAGCACCAGGGCGGCGCCACCCAGCCACAGCGCCAGGGTACGGCGGTAGGCATCCAACTGCGACCGGTAGGCGTTGTTGTCTTCCATCAGCAGCAGGCTGTAGCGGCGTTCCGGGCCGGTTTCGCCGGCATAGCGCAGGCCGAACAACAGTACGAAGCGGTCGGAGAGCTCCTCGAAGCGCCATTCACCCACCGGCTGCGGCGGTGGCGTGGGTACGTTGTCGCGCAGGCTCTGCGAGCCCCAGAGCAAGGCCGCGCTATCGCTGAACAGGGCGGCTTCCAGTCCCGATTGCGGCCGGTCCAGGCGTGGGTCGGGCATCTTGTAGGAGGAGAAACTCAGATCGCCGTATTCATTCGGCTCGGCCACGCCCAGCAGGGCATAGGCCAGCGCCTGCATGCGTTCCAACTGCGACTGCCGGGCACTGGTCTCGAAGGCGCGATCCAGACTCAGCCCGCACAGGGCGGTGAACACCACCAGGGTCAGCGAGGCGGCGATCAGCAGGCGGGTGCGTAGGGAGCCCATGGCGAATCTTAGCCGCTGTGATCCAGGGCCCAGGGGACTATCAGGCGCGCGGCAGATCCCAGCGGTAGCCCGAGCCACGCAGAGTGGTGATCGGGTTGATCGTTGCCGCCGGGTCCAGCTTCTGGCGCAGTCGACGGATGAACACCTCGATGACATTGCTGTCGCGCTCAGTTTCTTCCGAGTACAGATGCTCAGACAGCTCGGACTTTGAGATCACCTTGCCGGCATGGGTTAGCAGGTATTCGAGCACCCGGTATTCATAGCTGGTCAGATCGACGGTGAGGCCATCCACCTGCAACTGCTTGGAGCCGGTGTCGAGCGCGTAGGGGCCGCTGTTGAGCGTGGCGCTGGCCCAGCCGCCACTGCGGCGCAGCAGAGCACGCACCCGCGCCAGCAGCTCCGGCGTATTGAAGGGCTTGACCAGATAGTCGTCGGCACCGGCCTCAAGACCCTCCACCTTGTTCTGCCAGCCGTCTCGGGCGGTCAGGATCAGCACCGGCACGGTGCGGCCGGCCTTGCGTAGGCGGCGGATCAGCTCGACGCCACCCAGCTTCGGCAGGCCCAGGTCGATCACCGCCAGGTCGATGGGGTACTCCTGGGCCATGTACAGGCCCTGCTCGCCGTCGCCGGCGCTCTCGGCCACATAGCCCTCGTCGGCGAAGGCCTGGGCGATCTGGGCACGCAGGGTGGGCTCGTCTTCAACGATCAGAATGCGCATGGTCTCTATGCTAGACGGGAGTTCAATCGGGGACGAAGACGATGCGCACATCGCCGTTCTTGATCAGCTTGACCCGCCAGCCGCCGCGGGTCTGTTCGACCGCCAGCACCCGGCCGCCACCATTCATCTGCTGTGCGCGCCGCGCGGCTTCACCCGCGGAAAGGCCCTCTTCCTCGAAGCGGTCCTCGTCTGGGACCAGACCGGCCGGCGGCAGCGCGGGTTGCGCGGGCGGAGGCCAGGCCGGTTGCCGGCTGGCGTCCCGCGCAGGATCCCAGAGCCCGCCAGCCAGGGCGGCACTGGTCCACAGCAGGCTCAGGGTGGCGACGAGGTAGCGCATCGGGGCTCGGGTTAGCGGCTGGCTCAGTAGCGCGCCGGCGCGACCTCGACCTCGACCGCGATGCGGTTGCCCGGGTCGTAGGGCATGCGGGTGCTGTACGTGCGGCCATTGTAGCGGTAGGTCACATCGTAGCCGTCGATGCGCTCCTCGTAGCGACTGTCCTCGACGGTGCGGCAGCGCGGCTCGTAGGCGACCCGCTCGCGGTAGTCGTCGTCGCCGCGCGAATAGCTGTTGCGCACCGCATTGGAGCCGACGCTGGCGCCGATGAGGGCACCGATGGCGGTGGCGATCTGCTTGCCCGAGCCCTCGCTGAACTGGTGGCCGGCGGCGCCGCCGATGACGCCGCCCAGTACTGCGCCGGCGGTGGTGTCGAACTGATTGCCGCGACCGCCGCGATAGCTATCGCGGTAGGTCACCCGCTCGTCCCAGCACTCGCGGCGCGGTTCGCTGACGCGCACCTGGCTGTAGATCGGTCGCGAGGAGATCACCTGGGCGTAGTCGGTTTCGCGATAGTCGCGCTCATAGTCGCCACGGTAGCGGCCGCCGGCTTCGGCGATAGAGGTGAACAGGCTGCTGGCGGCGATCAGGGCAATTAAGGTGGGCTTGTGCATGGAGAACTCCAGGGCGTGCACCCGCTCGGACTGCGGGCTGGTTGCCACACTAGGTCCGGGAACTGAATTGGCCCTTAACTTTTCCCGTTGCGCCGGCGTTTTGCCACCACTGGTCGACGCTGGCTTTCTCGACCATCCGTGGCGCGGCGGCGGCCCGCTGGATTGGCCCCGGACCGCGGGTTCGCCCATGGCTGGGAGTGGCGCAAGTCAGCCCCACACTAAACCCTGGCCGCCCGCGGGCCGGAACGCACGTTCCTTCGGAATCCTCAAACAGGCTTCGACTCAGCCACCCGTCTTTCCCGCCGTCGCAAACTTCTGCAACTGCTGGGGCGTGAAGTACTTGGGCTCCTTCTCCCAGTCGTATTCGATGAGCTTGGATTCCTCGTTGGTGAGGTTGATGGCGACGTAGCGGCGCGACTGCAGGTCGTAGTGCACCTGCACGCCGTTGACCACCACCGGGACGTTGGCGAAGTTGATCGAATGACTCTCGGCGGTGCGCCAGAACTGCCCGCGCTCGTCGTAGATGTCCTGCAGGTGGACGATCCAGGAATCCTCGTCGAGCCAGAAGGTGCGCTTCTTGTAGCGGTGGTTGAAGCCAGGCTTCACCTCCGCCTCGATCACCCAGCAGCGGTGCAGCTCGTAGCGGCTGAGGTCGCGGCGGATGTGGCCCTTCTGCGCGATGTCCTTGTACTTGAGCTTGGGGTCGTAGAGGCGGTAGCTGTTGTAGGGGATCAGCACCTCCTTCTTGCCCAGCAGCTTGATGGTGTAGCGGTCCAGCGGGCCGTTGAACATGTCCAGCTGGTCGTGGGTCATCAGGCCGTCGAACAGGGGGTTGTCGTAGCCGACCTCGCCGATGCGCCGCACCCTTTGCAGGCCAGGGTTGAACTCCCAGACGCCGGTGTTCTCGGCCTTGCGGTCGATGGGCACGTGCAGCAGATCGGAGGTGCCGGCCTTGTTCGGCGGCGCCACGGTCTTGATCAAGGCGTAGAGGTTCTGGTTATTGAGCGTTTCCAGCGTGGTCTTGGGGTTGTTGTAGACGAAGCTCAGCTCCACGTAGTTGCGCTCGGCCACCCAACTGCCGTCGGCCTGGGTGGGGATGGCCACCACATAGCCCTTAAAGCCCTTGGTGTTGTAGCGCATGATGTGATTCCACATCACCTCGGTGCCGTTCTTGGGGATGGGGAAGGGATAACCCTGCGCCGCGCCCTTGAAGCCGTACCCCTCGTTGGTCAGCTCGACCTTGGTGGCGTTTTTCTTGGTCGCCTCGTTGAACCAGGCCGGGTAACTGGCGCTGCGCCGGGTCGGGTAGACCGGCATCTGGTAGCTGTCCGGAAAAGTCTTGAACAGCATCTTCTGGCCTTCGGTCAGCAGCGCCTCGTACTGCTTCAGGTTGGCGCTGGTGATGGTGTAGAGCGGCTTGTCCTCCGCGTAGGGGTTGGCGCCACGCGGGTAGTCTTTCTGCGGCAGGCCGCCTTCCCAGGCCGGGATGGTGCCGGCCTTGTTGCCGGCGCGCTCGGCGCCCATGGGAGTGAGCTCCTTGTCGAGCTTGGCGGCTTCCTCGGCGCTGACCTTGGCCGCCACCGGCAGGGCCAGTAGCCAGAGGGACAGCAATAGCGCGTTGCGCTTGAGCGGCTTGGTCATGGACTACTCCTCCAGCAGGAACGCCGCCGGTTCGCGTGCTTATTGGATGGTTAAACCGCCCGAGGGTTTCATATTCAGGAACTTCGCGCACAGCCAGGCCAGCGCCGGCAGCATCAGCAGGGCGCCCAGCAGGTTGGCGGCGAACATGGTCACCAGCAGCAGGCCCATGTCGGCCTGGAACTGCAGGCCGGAGAACAGCCACATGGCCACCGCCACGATCAGGGTCAGCGAGGTGAACAGCACCGCCTTGCCGGTGGAGCGCAGCGCCTGCATATAGGCCTCGCGCAGGCTCAGGCCGCGCCCCAGGTAATGGGCGAACACGCCCCAGAGATAGATGCCGTCATCGACGCCGATGCCGACCCCGAAGGCCGCCACCGGCAGTGTCGCCGCCTTCATGCCGATGCCGATGGTGGCCATGAAGCCGTAGGTGAGCAGCGAGCAGAGTACCAGCGGGGTGATGATGCAGATCACCGCCGCCAGCGAGCGGAACGACAGCCAGACGAAGATCAGCAGGGTCAGGTGCACCCAGACGATCACCACCACCTCGCGGGCACGGATCTCCTCGTTGGTGGCGGCCATCACCCCGACATTGCCGCTGGCCAGCCGGTAGCTGACGCCGCTGCCCGGCGCCTCGCGGGCCTGGTAGTCCTTGACCACCGCCAGCACCCGATCCAGCGTCTCGGCGCGGTGGTCGCTGGTGAACACCAGCACCGGCATGCGCGAGCAGTCGAGGTTCTGCAGGCCGGCGGAGGAGGGGATGCGGCCGACCAGTTGCGCCATCGCGTCGCGGTTGCGCGGCAGTACCTTCCAGCTCGGCGCGTTCTCGTTCCACAGGCCGCGCACCTCGCGCGCCACCGTCGGCAGCGCCAGCGCCGAGGCCACGCCTTCGGTGTTCTGCAGGCGCCAGACCAGGCTGTCGAGGTTGTCCATCACCCGGTGGTCGAGGCAGCCGTACTCGCCGGTCTCGGCGATCACCTTGAGGATGTCGACGCCGATGGCGAAGTTGTTCACCACCACCGCCGAATCGCGGTTGTAGCGGCTGTCCGGCCGCAGCTCCGGCACGCCGGCCTGGGCATCGCCGACGGTCAGCTTGGGGTACATGTGGATCGCCCAGGCCAGCGCCAACAGGCACAGCGCCAGGAAGGGCAGCGCGCCGCGCGCGGTGGCAAACACGCTCAGGCGCCGCCACAGTGGTTCGCCCACCGCGCGCCGGCGGTGGTGGCGCTCGGCGAACTGCGCCGGATCGGCCACCCGCACCCAACTGAGCAGGATCGGCAGCAGCAGCTTGTTGGTGGCGATCACCGCCGCCATGCCCATCGCCGCGTTGAGCGCCATCTCGCGGACGATGTCGATCTGGATGAAGGCCAGGGTGGCAAAACCAATCACGTCGGTGAGGATGGCGACGGTGCCGGGTATGGCCAGGCGGCGGAAGGTCTGGATCGAGGCTTCCAGCGGGGTGAGGCCGTTCTCCGCCACCTCGTTGGCCCAGCCGTTGACGTACTGCACGCCGTGGCTGACGCCGATGGAGAGGATCAGGAAGGGCACCAGGATCGCGAAGGGGTCGAGCCCGAAACCGGCCAGCCGCAGCAGGCCCAGTTCCCAGACCACCGCCACCAGGGCGGCCAGCAGGGGCAGCAGCGCGAGTCGCAGCGAACCGCAGAACCACCAGAGCAGACCCAGGGTCAGCGCCATCGCCACGAAGAAGTAGGCGATCACCTCGGCGCTGGCGTCGGTGACATCGCCGATCACCTTGGCGAAGCCGATGATGTGCACGCTCAGGTTCGGCGCGTAGTCGGGGTTGGCGGCCGCGCGCACGGTCAACTCGTTGCCATCGACGAAGATCGCCTGGCTCTCAGCGTCTTTCTGCTCGGCCTCGAAGCGCTGGTAGCGCAGCTTCCAGCCGTAGTCGGTGTAGCCGCGCCAGACGATGTCGCCTGCGCGGTAGGGCGGCCGCTCGGCCTTGAGCCGGTATTCGTAGAGCGTCGGCGAGGCGATGCGCTGGCGCAGCTGGTCTTCCAGCAGGGCGGCGAGGCGCTTGTAGTCGAGCTTCTCGCCGGTGACCGGGTGGTGCTCCAGCAGCTCCGCGACGATCAGCGCGCCGTTCTGGTCGCTGGCGACATAGCGGCCGATGATCCCCGCCTTGGCCACCCGCTGGCGGATGTCGGCGAGCATTTCCGGGCTCGGCGTGTAGTTGCGCGGCACCACGTTGCCGAGATTGATGCCGCCTTCCACCACCTCGAAATAGGTGACATCGGGGGTGAACAGCGAAGACACCCGCGTGCGGTCGACGCCAGGCAGGAAGAACACCGCGTCGCTGAGCGTCTTCAGGCGGTCGAGGAACAGCGGGTCGTAGATGGTCGGCTTTTCGCCGTCGGGCGCGAGACCATCGTCCGCGCGCATCAGCGCGATACTGATCAGGTTGGCGCCGCCGAAGGCCTGCTGGTACTCCTTGAACACCTTCATGTAGGGGTGTTCGAGCGGAATCTGCTTCTCGAAGCCGGCATCCGGCTTCAGTTGCAGGGCCTGGGCGCCGAGCAGGAGCGTCAGCAACAGCAGCAGGGAGAAGCTCAGCCAGCGCCGCGCGTAGATCAGCGGAATGACCGCCCGCAGGATCGCCTCGGCCACTCCGGGACGCACGCCGTCTGCCGCCACAACTCCTCCGTTTTCTGGCCGATCTGGCGAAAGCTTACGCGAAGCGTCGCGCTCCTAACGCAGGCTGGCCTGCACCGCCGCCCAGTCGATGGTCAGCGGCTCGCTGGGCCAGTCGCCGGCCGCGGCGATGGCGGCACGCAGGCTGGCGATGCGTTCCTTGGTCGCCGGGTGCGAGGACAGCAGCGCCGGCGGCTGCAAGTCACCCGCCTCGCTTTGCAGGGTCTCGAACATCCTGGGCATGCCCTCCGGATTGATCCTGGCCGCGCGCAGGGCTTTCAGCCCCTCCTGGTCGGCCTCGCGTTCGGCGTCACGCGAATACGACAGCTGGCTGAGCCCGGCGACCATCTGCGCGATCCCGGAGAGATCGCCAAAGATCATCCCCAGGCCGGCGGTGATGCCCAGGCTCTGCGCCATCGCCCGCAGCGAATGCCGCTGCTCGACGTGCTGCACCTCGTGGGCGAGCACGCCAGCCAGCTCCTCGGCGCTGTCGGCGGCGGCGACCAGGCCGCTGTTGACCACCACCACTCCGCCCGGGATCGCAAAGGCATTGATGCTGTTGTCGCGCGCCAGGTACCAGCGGTAGCGGTAGCGCGAGCCGGCGGTGAGCCGCTCGCCGATGCTCTGCACCGCGCGGTTGGCCTCGGTGTTGTCGATCAGCCGCATCTGACGCTGCTGCGCCTTCCAGATCGCCTCGCCCAGCTTCTGCTCCTGCGCCACTGGCACCAGGCCAGCGAGGCGGCTGGTGAGCGCGCTGGCGTTCCACAACAGCAGGCCCAGCAGCAGCGCCGGCAGCAGGAACCATAGCAGCATGGCGCCGACGCTCAGCTTCCACACCGCCCGGTGGCGGCGCTGCTTGCCATGCAGGCCGGCGATGGCGGCGGCCAGTGCCGCCGGGGGCTGGGCCGCCAATTGCTGCTGGAGGGCGGCATCGTCCAGCGCCAGCGACCAGCGGCCCTGCGCCTCCTGCCACTCGAAGCGCCAGACGCTGTCATTGAAGCCGCCGACCGAGAGCTGCAACTGGCCCAGCGGCACGGACAGCCTGCGGCCCTCGGGCAGGCTGAGCTGCAACTGGAAGCTGTCGAGCTGGATGGGCAGACGGGCACCGGTGGCGGGCAGGCCGGGGCCATAGACGAGGGCGACGAAGTTCATGCCGATGAGCGGGCTTGGAGGTGGTGGCGGGGGCGGGCGTAGGATCGGAGCGCCGGCAGGGGTGCCGGCCAGGCAGCAGACTAGAATCAGGGGAGGCGCATCATGGCAGAGGGAAGCTTCAATAACTGGGTCAGCGGCATTGCCGCGCTACTGGGCTTGGTGTCCACCGGCGCCGCCAGCTACGGCGCCTGGCAGGCCGAACTGGCAAAACAGAAAGCCGGCGACGCGCAACTGGCCGCCGAGGCCGCCGGCCGCGCGTTCGAGGAGATGCAGTACCGCGACAAGCAGCAGTTCGAGCTCTACGGCAAGATCGAAGGCCTGCTCAAGGAAGCCAGCGATGGCTCGCTGGTGCTGGCCGCCACCTATGTGGCCCTGGTCGGCGACCCGCGCGCCAAGGCAGTGTGGTGCGCGGCGGTGCTCAACTACGCCCACATCCGCGAGACCGCACTGACGCCGGCCGAACGCAACGCCGTGCTCTACGCCAAGGAATGCCTGAGCGATGCCGCCGAGCAGCGCGCCGAACCTGTGGCGGTGGCCGCCGCCAAGATCGTCGCCGGTGCCGCTGCGGTCGCCGCCGCACCGACGGTGACTGCATCGGCAACAGCGGCACGCTGGCCAGACAAGAAGATCGTCTCGCAGGGCAAGGCGCTGGGCTATGACATCGACGTGTTTGCCTGCGAGTCCGGCGGTGCCGCCAGCAGCGCCCGGGCACAGCAGCTTGCCGAGCGCCTGGCGCTGCAATCCAGCCAGACCGGCAAGATCGCGCACGCCGATCTCGGCCGGGTGCGGCTGCGCTGGCTGAGTGCCGACCAGGAAGCCAGCGGCGGCTATCCGGTCGGTCGCAACCAGGTGCAGGCCGACGACGACCGCAGCGAGGAGCGGATCGCCGAGGCCCTGGCGCTACTGGCGGGGGAGGCGACCGGGCAGAGTTTTTCTGCCGGACGTTCGGCCTCGGGGACGGATTTCTACCTGAGCGTGTTTGCCTGTGCGCCCTAGGACGAGCCTGCCGCAGCTTCCGATTACAGCGCTCTGAACTTCCTCCCCCGCGAGCGGGGGAGGATTGAGGTGGGGGCGTTGGGCTGGGCTCTGCGCTCGACGCGACTCGGGTTCTACGACGGAGTGCCATTTGAACCGGGCTGCGGATGGGCGCTGCTTACGCGGCGCGTCCACTGATCGGGCTTCTTCAGGCAGCCTTGGCCGCAGAGGCTCGCTGCTGCGCGGCGCTCACACTGATCGAAGGTCTTCCCGCGGCCTCACTCATCCCCACCCAGCAAGCCACCAAGCAGGCCGCCGGTGGCGACGCCGCCGAGCAGCGAGCCCTGGTCGCGCGAGCTGCCGCCGATAGCCGGCGCGGCCATGACGATGCGGTTGGCCATGCGCGACAGAGGCAGCGATTGCAGCCATACCGTGCCGGGGCCGCGCAGCACGGCGTAGAACAGACCCTCGCCGGAGAACAGCGCGCTCTTCAGCTTGCCGACGTACTGGATGTCGAAGGAGACGCTGGGCTGCAGGGCGACGATGCAGCCGGTGTCGACGCGCAGCACTTCGCCGGGGGCGAGGTCGCGGCGGTACAGGGTGCCGCCGGCGTGTACGAAGGCGAGGCCGTCGCCTTCCAGCTTCTGCATGATGAAGCCCTCGCCGCCGAACAGGCCGACGCCCAGCTTCTGCTGGAAGGCGATGCCCAGGCTCACGCCCTTGGCGGCGCAGAGGAAGGAGTCCTTCTGGCAGATCAGGGTGCCGCCGACATCGGGCAGGTTCACCGGGATGATGGTGCCGGGGTAGGGCGCGGCGAAGGCGACCTTCTTCTTGCCGACCGGCGCCTGGTTCTGGAACACGGTGGTGAACAGGCCCTCGCCGGTGATCAGGCGCTTGCCGGCGCCGGCCAGCTTGTTCCAGAAGCCCTTGTTCTGCGCCGAGCCGTCGCCGAACAGGGTGTCCATCACCACGCCGTCTTCCATGAACATCATGGCGCCGGCCTCGCCGATGGCGGCCTCGCCCGGGTCGAGTTCGATCTCGACGAACTGCATGTCTTCGCCGTAAAGCTTGTAGTCGATGACGTCCATGGCCACGGGGAGCCTCCTTGGGTAGATATTTTTGGGGTAACCGCGAAGGCGGCCGGTCAGCCTTGAAGGATACCGTGCGACTGTGGGGCACTCGCAAGTCCCTGCGTTTCGGGACGCAAATCCCCCACGGCCACTCGAATGAGCGGGAACGTCGTCCGCGCACATGACGAACCTTGCCCGACATTTGGAGCCCGATTGGCCGCGGGGCAAAGTCCACCTAGCTCAGCGAAAGAAGTCCGATCTTGCGCCGCTGCGTTGTTGAGCCGCCCACGCCGTGAACGACCAGCGTTTCGCTCTTCTCGCCCGGACCGAAACCCGCCAGCGCCGGCCGGATCAGCGAGACGAACGCCAGGTCCACGCCAACCGGCTGAGCCGAGGCGGTGACGGTGGTTGCAAACCGGAAGTGGATCAGCACCGTCGTGCACGGTTCGACAACGACCAGACGGCGAAGATGGCGGCGTACGGTGCCGCCGGCGGTCAGTGCTTCCTGAGCCTTCTCAGCGCGCACCTGCACCGGGTCGGCAGCGCGGCAATCCGGAAGCTCCGCCGCCGCCGCATCGCCTGCTGGATGCGATGCGGCGCGGCGAACGGCCTTACCCGGAGACTTGGCTCCGCCGGCGGCGTAGCGCCAGCAGCAACAGCGGCAGCAGGCCGGCGCCCAGCGCACCACCGAAGCGGCCTTCGGAGGCATTTGCACCGGATCCCGGCGGCGGCACCACCGGGCCACCACCCGGGGGCGGGTCGATGACCGGAGGCAGCACAATGCCGCCCTTGGCGCAGAAGTCGTTGCCCTGCAGGGTGTAGTCGAAATACCCGGCCTCGTCAGTCAGGGTGTTGCGCTGCTGCGAGGTGGCGAAGCTGCGGCCGTTGACGCCGAGCAGCTTGTCGCCGGTCTTCAGGCCCAGCTTGTCCTTGTCGAGCACGAAGCGCACGTAGCCGTCGCTGGTAAAGCCGCTGCCCGCTTCCAGGGTGCCGGCCGAGGTGTAGACCCGCTGCTGGTCGAGGGTGTCGTCAGTAGGCTCCGTGGTGCCTTCCCAGTAATCGAGCGGCATGCCATCCACCGAGAAGCGGGCACGGTAGGTGCGGTCCTTCTGCACGCTGGTGTCGAAGTGCACGAAGAAATAGGCGCCGGCCTGCTGTGGCGCGGCCTGGGCGATCTTCTCGGTGATGACGATCTTGCCCGGCATGTCCTCGGGCTCGGCGATGAACATCTGCTCCAGGTCGCGGGTTAGCGGCGGGGCCTCGTACTCGCCGACCAGATCGGTCGCCACCTGCAGGCCTGGCAGGGCGCAAGCCAGCTCCGGCGTCGGCGCCTTGTCGCCGACGGCCAGCGCCAGCTCGTTGCCCATCGCGCCCTCGCCCTGGGCATTGACCGCGCTGACCCGGTAGTAGGCGGTGCCGGCCGGCGGGGTGGAATCGACGAACTTTCCGTTCTTGCCGGCCTTGCCAAGCAAGGTCAGTGCGCCGCTGGCGCTACCCCGGTACACGCGGTACTCGCTGACCTCGCTGCCACCGGTGTCCGGCGTCGGCCATTCCAGGTAGACGAAGTTGGCGGTGCGGTAACCGTCGAGGCGCGGCGCGCCGGCCTCGGCCGGTTCCACCGGATCGTTGGCGGCGAACATGGTCCGGCCGCCGGACTGGCGGGCGATCACCGCCTGGTCGGTGTACTGGCTCATGCCGCCAGTGACGCAGCCGCCGACGCAGCCGTCCTCGTAGGCGATGACGATGCGGCCCTGGGGGTCGATCACGGCGTCGAAGAAGTCGAGCAGGTTGCGGCAGTAGTTGCCGCCGCAGATCGGGCCGCGCTGGATGGGGTCGTTGGGGGTCAGATCGACGACGTGATAGGTCGCGCCACCGTCGTAGGTTGCGGCGAGGTAGAGGTGCCAGCTGCCGCCGAAGCCCTCGGCGTTCTCGGGGTCGGAGCCGTCCTGCAGGGTGCTGCCGAAGAAGGCCACCGCCGCGCGGTCGGGGTCTCCCGCCACGACGGCCGGGAACTCGGCCTTGGTGATGCCGGCCAGGGCGCCGATGTTGATGTCATTGGTCCAGGTCACGCCCTTGTCGGCGGACTTGGCCATGTGCAGATTGAAGTTCTCGTCGACGTAGGAGTAGTACACCGTGCCGTCGGTCGCTGAGGCGATCGAGGGATCGGCGCCGCCGCCGCTGGTGGCTTCGCCGACGAAGCGCACTTCCCAGGTCAGGCCGGCATCCTCGGAGACGATGGCCGCCGGCCGGTTGGCCAGTAGGCCGACGCCGCCGCCTAACGGCACGCACTTGGAGTTGGGCACGTAGACAGTGCCATCGGCCGCGACCTTCACATGGCCATGCAGGCCGTTGCAGTTGCCTTGGGTGTAGATCGGCGTGCTGGGACCGAAGGTCACGCCGCCGTCGTCGCTGCGCGAGCAATAGGCCAGCGCCACGTCCTGCGAGCAGTAGTAGATCGCGTTCGGGTAGGTCGGATGCGGAATGCTGCTGCCGGCCGGGTACGGGCCGACGTCCATCGCCTGGTGGTCGGCGCCGGAGCGCAGCACCGAGCCGGCCATGCCCGGCGTGTAGCTCTCGCCGTCGTCGTCGGTGTAGTCCATCGCGCTGGTGCCGGCGCCGGCCAGCAGCTGGGTCGCGAAGATGCGGCCGGTGTCGCGGTCGCCGACCAGGATCGGATCGGAGGTCGCCTTGTCAGTGGCAATGGTGCTGTTCTTCTCCCAGGTCTGGATAGCCGGTGAGGTGCTGTCGTCCAGGCGCAGTCGCAGGGTTTCCAGGAAGCCGAGGTAGAAGATGCTGCCGGTCTTCCAGTTGACGTCGAGCGTGGCCTCGCCGCCGTACATGCCGAAGCCCTGGGACTTGTAGTCGGGCGCATAGTGGTGGAAGCGCGGTGGCAGGCCGCTGGCGTTGCCGGTGCCGGCGGCCGGCGAGGGCGCGCCGCTGCCGCTGCCGGTCTTGGCAGTCGCGGTCAGCGTCAGCCGGCCACGATAGGGGGTGTCGGCGACCGCGGTGTACGGGCAGGCAATGGCGACGAAGACGCCGGCGCCGGGATTGCTGGTGCTGACGACTTCCTGCGGCTCGCCACCGTCGCTGGTGCCGATGGTCTCGCCGTCCTTGGTCACCGCCAGGGCCTCGTCCTGGATGCCGTCGTCCCACTCGATGCTGAAGTCGGCGCTGATGTTGACGCTGTCGTAGGCGCCCTCGGGGACCGCGAGGTTGATCGTGTGGGTATCCGAGACCAGGGCCTGCGGTGCCGAACAATCGGCGCCGACGCCGGCAGTGGCGCCGGCCGGGATGGTGCCGGTCCACTCCAGCACCACGGTCTGGCCGGCGCTGGTGGGGATGGTCACATCGTGCGAGGTCGGCTCCGAGGCGAGGCTCAGCAGGGTCAGGGAGGACAGGCCGGCAAAGCTCAACAGGAGCCCAGCGTGCAGACGGTTGCGACGGGTGAAGTTCATGGCAAGCGCTCGTTCGGGGCGGGCGTCCAGGGGCGCCGCGCAGTGGGATTGTCAAGAAATCGAATGCCGATCATGAACAAGCTGTCAGGCACTGGACCAGACAGCAACGCGGCCTGGCGACAAGGGTTTACCGCCGTGCGCGATTTTTGACGCCGGAGCTGGCGCCGAGCGGCTAGCGCCGCTCGAGCCTCGCCGCCTTGGCCGCTGCCACCCCGGCGTAGGGCGCAAGTTGCGAGGCAGCCCCGCGCGCTTCGATCTCGTAGCGCACCCGCCCCAGACGCAGGCCCAAATACTCGCCGGCCTCGGCGCTGGGATAAATCCAGGCCTCGTCACCCACCGCCAGCGGTCGGGTCGCCGCCAACGATTGCGGATGGTGACGCTCTCGGTAGTCGCGGCTGGCCGCCTCGGCGTCCTTGAACAGCATCAGATGCACCTTGAGGATGCCGCCGTCAGGGCCACGCAGATGCACGCGGTAGCGGCCGCTGGCGACTAGCCCGAGATCGCGCATCGCCGGATCGACCGCCTCGCGGCCCCCGCCTTCGGCGATCTCGGCACGGGTGTCGATGCTGGCGACCTGGGCGTAGTCCTTGGCACCGGGCAGGTACTCGATCAGGCTCGGCTCAGGTCGCGAGCGGCAGGCCGCCAGCAGCAGCAGGGGCAATAGCAGCAGGCTCAGTGCAGCGCGGTGCTTACAGCGGAAACCAGCGGTCCTTGAGTCGGAGCAGCGGACGTTCATAGAGTTCACGGATCAGCAGGCAGAGGCCCAGCAGCAGGCTCAGGTACAGCGGCAGGAACAGCCAGGTGCTCCACAACAACGGCGCACCGGTGATTTCGTGGATACGGTAGATCGCCGGGCTGCACAGATGGGCCAGTGGAAAGTGCAGGATGTAGCCGCTGTAGGACAGCCGTCCCAGACTCGCCAGCCAGGTCTGACCCGGCAGCCCGCCGCCGGCACCGCGCGCCACCGCCAGCCCCACGGCCAGCGCCGACACCACATTGATCAGCGTGTACCCCCAGAGGAACTGCGCTTGGCGCGGCAGGGTGTTGGGGTAGCCCAGGGTGAACCAGGCGCCCTGCGGCCGCATCGGTTGCAGACCCCAGCCATTGACCAGGGCCCCGGCCAGCCAGGCCAGCAGCAGGGCGCACAGCAGTACCGCGAGCGGCGCCCGCAGCCGCCGCAGGGGCTCGATCAAGAAACACAGCAGCCCGCCGAGCGCGAACGCGTCCAGTTGCGACAGCGTGCAGACGCCCACCGCGTAGGGCAGCGCTCCGGAATCGGCGAGCCCGCTCAGTGGCCAGAGCCGGACCACCAGCCAGCGCAGCAACGGCCCGGTCAACGCGAGCCCGGTGAGCAGATAAGGCAGGCCACGGCGCGGCAGCAGATACAGCAGCAGCGGCCAGACCAGATAGAACTGTTCTTCCACCGCCAGCGACCAGAAATGGTCCAGGAACCAGGTCGGTTCGTGCCAGCGGGTCATGCCGCGCCAGTTGTAGCTGAAGCTGGCGGCATAGGGCCATTGCGTCGCCACGGCTTCGTGCTGGCTGGCTGGCAGCAGCGGCAGGCAGGCCAGGAGGACCAGCAGGTAGAGGAAGTAGACCGGAAAGATGCGCAGCAGCCGCCGGCCGTGGAAGCGCTTCAGGTACTCGAAAAAAGGGCGCCGCGCCCGCAGTTCCAGCAGTTGCCGGGTGATGAGGAAGCCGGACAGCACGAAGAACAACTGCACGCCCACCCAACCGACGCCCAGCAGGTTGAGGTGATACAGCAGTACCAGTGCCAGAGCGAGGCCGCGTAGGGCATCGAGCTGGGTGCTGCGGCCCTCGGTGAGCGCGGCGGCGGGCATGCGAAAGGCGCGGGTTCCTGCTGGGAAATATGCGGCGCCGGCGCCGCGGGACGATTCGATGCCACTGTGCCACGGCTGCGCGCCGGATCGGTATCCCAGCCAACAGCGAGCGCTGTTGCGGGAGCACAGATCGCGCCCGGCGATACGCTAATGGGGGCTACTGGGAAAGTCTTGGAGTCGACGAAGTCGCCGCCGCGCGGACTTGCCGCCGTCAGTCCGCTTGCAGCAGTACCGCTGCGCCGGGTGCGAGTTTCTGCAGGCCCGCGATCGCCACCTGCTCGCCCTGCTGGAGGCCCTCGGTGATCTCGGCGCGGCCGGGTTCGCGCTGGCCGACCTTCACCGTGCGCAGCTCGGCCTTGCCATCGGCGATCACGTAGACGAACAACTGCTCGCCCTGCGGGAATACTGCCTGCTCGGGCACCACCAGGGCGTCCTCCCGGGCCGAGGTCGCCAGCCGCACGCGCGCGAACAGGCCGGGCTTGAGACGGCCGCTGGCGTTGTCCAGGCGCGCACGCACGGCGATGCTGCGGCTGCTGTCGGCAATGCGCGGATCGATGGCGTAGACCTCGCCGGGGAACTGCTCGCCGGGGTAGGCATCGACCTCGGCCACAAGCTTCTGCCCGGGGGCCAGTAGCGGCAGGGCCGATTCCGGCAGGCGGAAGTCGAGTTTCATCGGATTCATCGCCTCCAGGTTCACCAACGCCTGGCCGGGCGAGACGTAGTCACCGACGCCAACCGTGCGCAGACCCGCGACGCCGGCGATGGGAGCCAGAACCCGCATCTTCGCCAGCTTGGCCTGCGCCATCTGCACCGCCGCGCGGTTTACCGCCAGGGTCGCGGCGACGCTGTCGCGCTCGCTGGCGGCGATCAGGCCGCGCTGTGCAATTTCCTCGGCACGGCGGTCGTTGCGTTCGGCCAGCGCCAGGTTGGCCTGAGCCTGCGCCAGCTCGGCGCGGTTGAGAGCATCATCCAGCTCGATCAGCACCGCGCCGCGCGCCACCGGCTGCCCTTCCTGGAAACCGATGCGGCTGACCCGGCCGGCGACCTCGGCGGCGATGGTCACCGATTCGTTGGAGTCCAGGCTGCCTACCGCGCTCAGTGAGCGCAGCAGGGGCTGTTTCTCGACCGCGGCGACCTGAACCGGAACTGGGGGGGCGGCTTTCTTCTGACCCTGGGGCTGCGCCTTGCTGGCTGCCGGGTTGTCACCACCGGAACAGGCGGCCAGGAGGCTCAGCAGCAGCGGCGTGGTGAGCAGGCTCAAGCGCATCGAAGTTCCTGGGTCGGGGTGGGTGGCCCCGGATGGAGCCTACGTCCTGTGTATTGGTTCCGCGTCCTTGCGACTAAATCCGCGCCACCAGCGCGGTGAGCTGCTCGCCCTTGGCATAGGCGCGGAACAGGGTGCGTGCCAGCACGCCGATCAGCGGCCGAATCTCGTCCGGGGTCAGGTGCCGCATCGGCAGTACAAAGGCCTCGATCAGGGAGATGATCGCCCTCGCCAAGTCGTCCAGGTCGTCGCCCAAGTCCAACTGGCCGGCGGCGACGCCGCGCCGAAGTGCGTCGGCGATCGCTTTCTGGCTCTCGGACTCGAAGCTGCGTTGGGCGGCGATGAGCTCGGCGGTTTCGGGCGTCGAAGGGATCAGCCAGTAACCGGCGACGCCGTGCTGGATGCGGGTGTCGGCGAACAGGCGCACCAGACCCTGGAACATGATGACAATGCCCAGGGCGCCGTCGGTGGACTGGCGCATGGGTTCGAACACGTCTTCGTTGAAGATGCCATGCAGGCGCTTGAGACAGTCGAGATAGAGCGCCTCCTTGCCCGGGAAATGCCAGTACAGGGCGCCCTTGCTGAGCTTCGCGCCCTTGGCGATGTCGCCGATCGAGACACCCTCGTAGCCAAAGCGGCCAAACAGCTCGAAGGCGTGGGCGCGCAGGGTTCCCAGCGTGTCTTCCTGCAGATGTGCGGGTTTTCGGGCCATCGGGCTAAGCAGCTACATGGCGCCCTGGCGGGCGTTGCGTCCTTGCGAATGGTTTAGGGGGCGGTAAGGAGGCCGGCATTATCGCAGTTGGGTTCATCCCGCAGCCAGCCACAAATTTTTCACTTCGCTTAACCCCGTTGGCGCCGCGTGTTCGTTTAAGTGACTGTAAATCTGCCGGAGACTCTCCCATGTCGCTGTGTCTGACCCGTGTTTTCCCCCTGCTCGCGGCAGCCACGCTGCTGGCCTGCTCGACGACCACCAGTCCGCCGCCGACGGCGCCTCCGCCTCCGCCGACGACCGCCGATGCCGCCGTTGCTTCCGCGCCACCGCTCGTCGAGGAGGCTACCGCCCGGCGGGCCGAGGTGGCCGCCCAGGCCAAGCTTGGTCAGCGCATGCCGCCCGCGGGCGCGGCCTACCTGATGATGGCCCCGGCGCCCTACCTGCCACCGCCGGTGGTGCAGGACCGCGAGAACTACCAGGCGCCGGAGCAGAGCCCGGTGCGGCTGGTCGCCGAGCAGCCGGTGTCCACCTTCAGCATCGACGTCGATACCGGCAGCTACAGCAACACCCGCCGCATCCTCGGCGAAGGTCGCTTGCCGCCGCAGGACGCGGTGCGGGTGGAGGAGCTCATCAACTACTTCGACTACGGCGACGCGCCGCCGCGCTCGCTGGACATACCCTTCGCGGTCTACACCGAGCTGGCGACCACGCCCTGGAATCCGAAGACTCGCCTCCTGCGCGTGGCGCTGAAGGGCTACACGCCGGCTGGGCCGCTGCCGGCTTCGAATCTGGTGTTCCTGGTTGATGTCTCGGGTTCGATGAACGAACCCAGCAAGCTCCCCTTGGTGAAGTCCTCGCTGAAGCTGCTCGCAAGGCAACTGACGGCGCGCGACCGCATCAGTCTGGTGACCTATGCCAGCGGAACCCAGGTGGTGCTGGAGCCGACGCCGGGCGACCAGACCGCCGCCATCGAGCAGGCCATCGACCGCCTGCAGGCCGGTGGCAGTACCGCCGGCGCGGCGGGTATCACGCTGGCCTACCAGCAGGCCGAGAAAGCCTACATCAAGGGCGGCAACAACCGGGTACTGCTCGCTACCGACGGCGACTTTAACGTCGGCATCACCCGCTTCGAGTCGCTGATCGACCTGATCAAGGAGAAACGCAAGACCGGCATCGCCCTAACCACGCTGGGCTACGGCGGCGGTAACTACAACGATCATCTGATGGAGCAGGCGGCCGATGCCGGCGACGGCAACCACGCCTACATCGACTCGCTGCAGGAGGCGCAGAAGGCGCTGGTTGCGCAACGCGCCGCGACGCTCCTGACTATCGCCCGCGACGTGAAGGTGCAGGTGGAGTTCAACCCCACTCAGGTCAGCGAGTACCGGTTGATCGGTTACGAGAACCGCGCCTTGAAGCGCGAGGACTTCAGCAACGACGCCGTTGACGCGGGCGACATCGGTGCCGGCCACAGCGTCATCGCGATCTACGAGCTGGCCTTGGTCGGCGAGGGCGGTGAGCGCAACGAGCCGCTGCGCTATGGCAACGCGTCGTCACCCAGCCTGACCGCCAAGAACGCCGAACTCGCCTATGTGCGCCTGCGCTACAAGCAGCCGGACCAGGACAAAAGCCGCCTGATCGAGCAGCCGATCCGGCGCGCCGATGCTCACCAGCGCTTCGCCGAAGCCAGCGCGGCGCTGCGGCTGTCGGCGGCGGTTGCGGCTTTCGGCCAGAAGCTGCGCGGCGGCACTTATCTCGAAGGCTATGGCTATCCGCAAATCGCGGAGCTGGCGCGCGGCGCGGCCGCGGCCGATGCCGGCGGCAATCTCGGCGACTTTCTGCAATTGGTCGGTCTGGCCGAAGGGTTGTCGGCGCGAGCGCCAGGTGGTTCCAGCGGCGGCAGTGACTGAGCGCGCGGATGCTCTTCCCGGCGGTGGGGGCGCTGGCCGATGATGAGGCCATGTCCCCGCCGTTCGCAGACAACAGTGCCAGCGATGAAAGCCTGATGTCGCGCTATGCGGCGGGCGAGGCGGCGGCGTTCGAGCCACTGTACCGGCGCCACAAGGATGCGCTTTGGCGCTATTTCCTGCGTCAGGGCTGCGACGAGGCGACGGCCAGTGAGCTGTTCCAAGAGGTCTGGTCGAACCTGATCCGCTCGCGTGCCGGCTACCAGCCGAGCGCGCGCTTCGCCACCTGGCTCTACAAGCTGGCGCAGAACCGTTTGATCGATCATTGGCGCGCGCTGAAAACCCAGGATGTGCTCGACGAGACCGACGAGCGCCTCGCCGAGGCAGAGCACCGCACGCCGGTGGCGCGAGCTAGTCAGGCCGAGCAGGCCGAGCGTCTGCGCCGCGCGATCACTGCGCTCCCCGTCGATCAGCGCCAGGCCTTTCTGCTGCAGGCCGAGGCCGGGCTGACGCTGGAGGAGATTGCGGCCCAGCAGGGTGTCGGTCGTGAAACCGTGAAATCGCGCCTGCGCTACGCGCTGGCCAAACTCAGACTGGAGCTCGCCGATGTCTGGCCCTGAGCATCTGCCCCCGGACGACCACGAGCTGGAGGATTTCCTCGCCGGCCGCGGGCCGCATGCCGCGCGCTACCGTGCCGCAGCCAGTGAACGGCCGCCGGCGGCGCTGGATGCCTTGGTGCTGGCACAGGCGCGGGACTCGCTGCCTCCCAGGCGTGGTGGCCTGCAGCGCTGGCGGCTGCCGCTGTCGCTAGCGGCGACCCTGGTGCTGGGCATCGGCCTGGTCACCCGGGTGCAGCGCGAGCCGCCGCCAGTGGCGGCAGTGGGTGCCGAGCCGGCCACCTCGGCGGCGGTCGTTACCGAGGCTTCGGCGCAGCAGCAACTTCAGGCTCGGGTTGATTCAGTCGAGGCCGTGCGCGCGTTCGACACCGCCGAGGCGGAGCGGCGGGAAGAAGCGGCGCGGGCGTCGGCAAAAACTCGCAAAGCCGAAGCGCTTGAGCGAGCACGGGCAGAAGAAAAGCGCCAGGCGCAGGTCCAGTCGCTCGCCGATGCGGTTACGGCGGCCGGGGTGACGGCCGAATTGCCGCCGTCGCCGGCACCGCCATCTGTTGCTGCACCCGTGGCGATGGCCTTGGCGCCGGGGAGTCCGGCCGGTTCAGCCAACGATGGCTTGCCCGCGGTGAAGGCAGCGCCAAAGGCGGCGCTGCGCGGTTTTGCCGCTGAGCCTGCCAAGAGCCGGCGCCCAGTGATCGAAGCGACGGCGACAGCGCCGGCGGCTGAGATCGTGGCGCGTTACCGCCGTGAGCAAGGCCAGGTTCTGGAGCTATCGCCGGGCCGTTACCGCCTGCTGGCCGCCGACGGAAGCTTGCTGGCGGAGGGCGAACGCGTAGTCATGGACGGCGGCCGCGAACAACTGCAGGGGCTGGGCGGTGAGGGCACTTGCCCCTTGTGGCTGGAGCCGCCGGCTACCGCGACTGGGTGGCGACGGCTCACGGGGGGCTGCGAGTCCGGCTTTCAGGGCGAGTACCGCGAGATCGAGCCGGAGCACTGAACGGTGCCGGCACGCGGGCTGCGGCGCCGTTAGCCCGGCTTGGCGCCCAGCACCCGCGCCGGTAGCAGGAGCAGCGCGCGCAGCAGGCCGAACACGCCGTCCACCGCGATGCCGAGCAAACGGAACGGCAGGCTGATCAGCCAGACCAGAGGCCATAGCAGCAGCGCGAGCAGCGCCAGCGGCCAGCAGAGGACGAACAGGATCAGCCAGCCGACCAGGACGAAGAGGGTGCCCATCGCCGCGCTCAGCCCTTCTCGTCGCGTTCGAGCTTCTCGATCTCGCGCTTCAAGGCATCATCCTTGGACAGTGCGGTTTCCTCCATGCGGCGCAGGCGCTCGTCCAGGCGTGAGAAACGCTCCTTGATCTCGCGCAGGTCGGTGGTCGCCGCCGCAGAGCTGCCGGAACCGCCGCCACCGGCCGGCGCAGTCGGTGCCGGCGGGGTGTAGTCATTCCACTTCGGGCGCGGACCGGGTATCTGATCGCCATCGTCCATCAGGTACCAAAGCACTGCGTAGATGACAAACACGGCCCAGAAAGCGGTGAATACCGCCAGCAGAACCACGATGAGGCGGACCAGCTTGAGCTTCCAGTCAAAGTAGTCGGCGATGCCGGCGCAGACGCCGGAGATCCAGCCCTCGCCAGGGTAGCGGCGCATCTCGGAGAGAAAGCCGGTGCGGAACTTCGAGTTGTTGCTGCTCATTGTTAGCGTCTCCAACCAGGACGATCGGCGTCCATCAGGGTTTCCATGGCTTCCAGCCGGCGCTCCAGGCGCTCGGCGATGCGGGCGATCTGCGCCAGCTCGGCGATGTCGGGGCCGAGGATCGGCGCCGGCGCCTCGCGCTTGGCGCGGGCGCGGTAGTGCAGGAACAGCCACATCGGCACCACGAAAAGAATCAGCAAGACCAGCGAGACGCCCATCAGGACCATGAGAACCTGGATGCCCTCCGGCATGCCGCTCATGCTGACGTTGACCGCGTGGTTGGCGGCATCGGGGAGTTTGTCTACGGTGATGTCCACGGTGGGCGTCCCTTAGTTCTTCTGTTGCAGTTTGCCGCGCAGGCGGGCGAGCTCGCCTTCCACCGCGTCGGCCTGTTCAAGTTGCGCGAACTGGTCTTCCAGTTTGCGCTTGCCAAGATCATAAGCCTCGGCCTCGGAATCCAGACGATCTACATCGCGTGCCAGGGCATCGAGTGCATCGCCGGTCTTGGTCTCGTTGAGCGCGCCCTTGACCTGCTTGCGGGCGCTGGCGGACTCGCCGCGCAGGGCCAGCAGGCGCTGGCGGCTGCGGGCCTCGGCGAGCTTCACGCGCAGGTCGGCGAGATCGGTGTCGAGCTTCTCGATCTCGGCCTCCACCGGTGGCAGCAGGCCGACGATCTGCTCGCGTTCCTGGCTCAAGCGCAGCTTCACTGCGAGAGCGCCACGGGCGAGATCCTCACGGTCCTTGGCTAGTGCCAGCTCGGCCTTGCGCTCCCAGTCCTTGGACTGCTCGTCCAGCTCGCCGATGCGGCGCTGGATCTCCTTCTTGCGCGCCAGGGCGCGGACCGCGGCGGAACGGGCTTCCACGAGGGTGTCCTCCATTTCATTGATGATCAGACGCGCCGTCTTGAGCGGATCGTCGGATGCGTTCAGCAGGGCCTCGAGATCGGCCTGCTGGACGTCCTTGGTGCGGGAAAAGATGCCCATGGTCTTCAGTCTCAGGCGGCCTTCGGGCTGGCGTCGTCGCTACGCGCCAGCAGTCGGCACAGGCCATAGACCGCCAGGAACGGCAGCGCCAGCACCGCCAGGGGCAGCAGAGCCACCAGCGCGCCGCCGACCAGCAAGGCCGCGGTCGCTAGCAAGGGCGCGGTCAGCGGCACCAGCACCACCATGGCCAGCAGCGCGAAGGGCGCGATCAGCACCAGCAGCAGGACGAGGGCGAGGAAGCGGAGCAGGGATTTCATGGTCAGTCTCAGCGTAACGGTGGGGTGCTTCGGGGTGTAGCGGGTTCAGATGCGGCTTACTGGACCAGCGCGCGCAGCCAGCGGTGCAGGCTGATGGTGCTGGGCTGGGCCTCGCTGCGCACCTGCATGTAGCGGGCGGCACGGCTGGGGGCCTGCTTTTCGGCGCGGGCCAGACGCAGGGCGCGCCACTCGCTCTCGGCGTAGGTGCGGGTCGGGGTGACGATCACCCGCTCCAGCACCACCGGCTCGGCGGCGGCCCGCAGCTGGGCGCCGGCCTGGGCGCTCTGGCTGTAGGTGACCGGGGCCAGGTAGGTGACACCGGCGGCGTAGGTGACCGGCTGGGTGTAGGTGACCGGGGTGTTGAAGGTGACGCCTTCGGCCTGGGCGGCAAAGGAAAGGGCGGCGAGGGCGGCGAGGGTGGCGGTGCGGTTCATGGGCTGGTCCTTGGCTTGTGTGTGGCTTGTGCCCCTAATAAAGCCAGGCTCGTGCCATGACCCAAAAAATGTTCGTAATGCTATGAAAACAAATGAATTATAGGTGATTAAGCGGGTTCTGAAGTGGCCTTGATATTGGTGATATTAATTCAATAGTGGTAAAAATTACCACTAAATGGAAAATGCAAAGGACAGCGAAGTCGAGGAAATGACGCCGCCGCCGCTGGTGGGCGAGTCCGAGTGTTTCCTGGCGGTCATGGAGCAGGCCTCGCGTGCCGCGCGGCTGAGCAAGCCGGTGCTGGTGATCGGCGAGCGCGGCTCCGGCAAGGAGCTGATCGCCTCGCGCCTGCACTACCTGTCCGAGCGCTGGGCCAAGCGGCTGGTGAAGTTCAACTGCGCGGCGGTCAACGACGAGCTGCTGGAATCGGAGCTGTTTGGTCACGTCGCCGGTGCCTTTACCGGTGCGGTGAAGGCGCGCGCCGGCCGCTTCGAGCTGGCCAATGGCGGCACCCTGTTTCTCGACGAGCTGGCGAGCATGAGCCTGCGCCTGCAGGAAAAGCTGCTGCGGGTCTTGGAGTACGGCGAGTTCGAGCGGGTCGGCTCCTCGGAAACTCAGCGGGTGGACGTGCGGGTGGTGGCCGCCGCCAACGTCGATCTGCCGCGCATGGCCGCCAGTGGCCGTTTCCGCGAGGATCTGCTCGACCGCCTTTCCTTCGAGGTCATCACCCTGCCACCCTTGCGCGAGCGCCGCGAGGACATCCTGCTGCTGGCGCAGAAGTTCGGCGAAGGCATGGCCCGCGAGTTGGGGCGCGAGTACTTCGCCGGCTTCTCGCCGGCTGCCGAGCAGCAGCTGCTGGACTACCAATGGCCCGGCAATGTCCGCGAGCTGAAGAACGCCGTGGAGCGCGCCGTCTACCGGCTCGACAGCGCCCGCCGGGTGGTGGAACAGGTGACGCTGGACCCCTTCGAGTCGCCGTTCCGGATGTCGGCTGCCGCGCTGGCCGGCACTGTCGGGCTCGCGGCCGAGGCGGCTGGACCCGCGGCTGGATCAGCTGCCTCGTCGTCGCCGGCGGCGGCGCTGAATGCGGCGCCGACCACGGTCTGGAAATTTCCGCTCGACTTCAAGACCCAGGTCGCCGACTACGAGGTGCGGCTGCTGCGCGCGGCGCTGGCGCAGGCGCAGTTCCGCCAGACCCGCGCCGCGGAAATCCTCGGCCTCAACTACCACCAGCTGCGTGGTCTCCTGCGCAAGTACGACCTGCTCAAGGAGCTGCGCGGCGAGTAGCGCCCGCTGGTGCGGGTTCCCTCGTTCAGTGCCCGGTCGTCTCCGCCCCCGGTGCCGCCTGCTGGTGCTCCAGCTCCGCGGCACGCGCGCCCGGCGAGGCTAGGCGACGGCAGAACAGGGCGTAGAAGGCCGGGGTGATGTAGAGCGTCAGCAGGGTGGAGAAGCTCACGCCGAAGAAAATCACCGTGCCCAGCGCCACCCGCGCCTCGGAGCCGGCACCGCTGCCCAGCATCAGCGGCACGGCGCCAGCGACGGTGGCGATCGAGGTCATCAGGATCGGTCGCAGGCGTATGCCGGCGGCCTCGATCAAGGCTTCGTGAAAGCCCTTGCCGGCGTCGCGCAACTGGTTGGCGAATTCGACGATCAGAATGCCGTTCTTGGTCGCCAGCCCGATCAGCATGATCAAGCCTACCTGCGAGTAGATGTTGAGCGAGAGGTCCATCTGCAGGAGCCCGAACAGCGCGCCGGCGATGCCCAGCGGCACGGTGGTGAGGATCACGAAGGGCTGCACCAGACTCTCGAACTGACCGGCCAGCACCAGAAACACCACCAGCAGCGAGGCGGCGAAGGCGGCGTAAAGTGCGGCGCCGGATTCCTTCAGTTCGCGCGAATCGCCGCGATAGCGGATCTGCACCTCAGCGGGCAGCTCTTCACGGATCACGCCTTCCAGGTAGTCCAACGCCTCGCCGAGTGGGTAGTCCGGCGCCAGTCCGGCGCTGAGAGTGATGCTGCGCAGGCGGTCGTAGCGGTTCAGACTGGGTGAGCTGGCTCCTTCCTGCTGGCTGACCAGATTGCTCAGTGGTGTGAGATTGCCACTGCTCCCACGCACATAGAGACGGTCCAGCTCCTCCGGGGTGCGCCGGCGCTCGTCCTCGGCCTGCAGGATCACCTCGTACTCCTCGCCACGGTCCAGCCACTTGGTGACGCGGCGACCGCCCATGAAGGTTTCCAGGGTGCGGCCAATGGTGCTGGAGGAGACGCCGACATCGGCGGCCTTGAGTAGATCAACACGGAGGGCAATCTGTGGCTTGGTGGCCTTGTAGTCGGAGTCCAGACGAACCAGCTTGGGGTTTTCCCGCTGGACGCGGGCGAACACCCGGTCGCGCCAAGCGGCGATGGTCGCGTAGTCGGGGCCGCCCAGGGCGATCTGCACCGGCTGGCCGGGGCGGCCACCGAAAGCAGCGCGCTCCAAGGCGGTGAGGCGGGCGTCGGGAATGTCTTTCAGCTTGTCATTGAGCTGCTGGGTGATGACATGCGAGCTGGGTCTTTCACCCCAGGGGGCGAGCGCCAGGAGCACATTGCCGCTGTTGACCTCGTCGCCGCCGCCGAAGCGGGGGGTGCGGACGATGATGCGCTCGGCCTCTCCGCGCTCGACATAGGGCATGACCAGGCTTTCGGCCGAGCGCATGACCCGCAGCATGTAGGGCAGGCTGGCGCCCTCAGGGCCGTCTGCCTGGATGAACACCTGGCCGCGGTCCTCCTGCGGTGCCAGCTCCTTGGGAAGAAGGTCGTAGAGATACCAGCTCAGGCCCAGCAGGCCGAGCGTGACGATGATCGCCCAGGCTGGCCGATGGATGGCTGGCTTCAGGCTGCGCTCGTAGCCACGCGCCAGCGCCGAGAAAAGGCGGTCCAGCCGGCTTTCCGTGGTCGTTTCGCCAGGGCGGTGGCCGCGCAGCACGGTCGTTGCCAGGGCTGGGGCGAGGGTCAGGGCGGTGATGCCGGAGCAGGCGACGGCGGCGGCCAGGGCCAGCGAGAACTCGCGGAACAGGCGGCCGATATTCCCTTGCAGCAGGGAGATCGGCGCGAACACCGCGATCAGCACGGCGGTGGTGGCGATCACCGCCATACCCACTTCACGCGAGCCGCGAAAGGCGGCCAGCAAGGGCGGCTCGCCCAGCTCCAGCCGGCGATGGATGTTCTCGATCACGACGATGGTGTCGTCCACCACCAGGCCCACCGCCAACACCAGGGCGAGCAGGGTGAGGATGTTCACCGAAAAGCCGAGCGCATGAAGAAAGGTGAAGCTGGCGATGAGGGCGATGGGCACGGTCAGCGCCGGGATGAGGGTGGCTCGCAGGCTGCCGAGAAACAGCCAGATCACGACCACCACCAGCACCGCGCACTCGACCAGGGTGCGTAACACCTTCTGCAAAGAGGCATCGATGAACAGCGAGGAGTCGAACACCACTTCCAGCTTCATGCCGGGCGCCAGGCCGCTGCTGATCTGCGCGACCTGGGCGCGCACCGCCTTGGCCATCTCTAGAGCATTGGCCTTGGACTGCTTGATGACGCCGATGCCCAGGCCTTCAACGCCATTGACGCGATAGTCGTTGCGCGGATTCTCCGGCGCCACCTCGACCCGCGCGACATCGCTCAGGCGCACCGGATAGCCGTCGCTGCCGCGCGAGATGACCATGTTGGCGAAGTCGGCCGGCGACTTCAGGCCACGAGCCGCGCGCAGGTTGAACTCGCGTTCACTGGACTCGATGCGGCCAGCAGGCAGTTCGACATTCTGGTCGCGCAGGGCGGTTTCGATGTCCTCGGCGGTGAGCCCGCGCGCAGCCAGCCGCTCGGCCGACAGCCAGATGCGCAGCGCCTGGCCACGGTCGCCGGAAAGGAAGACGCTGGAGACACCGTTCACCACGCTGAGCCGGTCCACCAGATAGCGCTCGGCGTAGTCGGTAAGCGCCATGCGGTCGGCGCCGGCCTGAGAGAGCACCAGGAACATCACTGGGTCGGCATCGGCGTCGGCCTTGGAGATTTCCGGCGGATCGGCCTCATCGGGCAGATCGTTGAGCGCCCGCGACACCCGGTCGCGCACGTCGTTGGCTGCGGAATCGATGTCGCGGTCGAGATTGAATTCCAGGGTGATGTTGCTGCGGCCGTCGCGCGAGCTGGAGCTGATGCTCTTGATGCCCTCGATACCGGCCACTCGGTCTTCGAGCAGGCGGGTGATCTCGCTTTCCACGACAGAGGCATTGGCGCCGGTATAGAAGGTGGCGACCGAAACAACGGGAGGGTCGATGTCCGGATACTCCCGGACGGGAATAGCGGACAGTGCGAACAGGCCGAAGCTGACCAGCAGGGCGTTGACCACGCAGGCCAGGATGGGGCGTTGTACCGAGAGATCAGAGAGCTTCACGGGCGGGCGGGGTGCGGAAGGAGCGAGGGGTAGACCCTGTCGGTCGGGGCTGGTTCGGATGCGCGGCTGCGGTCATTGTCGTCGCTGCGGGTTAAAGTGACACGAGGCGCGCCGCGCGACCAAAGCCGGCGGTGCCGCATCCTAGGCTGTGATCCCCCAATTTCGTGGTTTCCGATGCCCATGACCGCCCCACAACTCTCGGTTCTTCGGCGCGCCGGCCTGCTGGCGCTGATCGCGCTCTGCTTGGTCGGCTGCGAGAGCGAGCGCAAGATCTACGCACTGACCAGTACCGGCAAGATTCTCGGCTTCGACAGCTCCGCGCCGGATCAGATCGACAGCGAGGTTAGTGTCTCCGGCCTGTCCAGCGACGAAAGTCTGGTGCAGATCACCTACCGCCCGGCCACCGGCGGCTATTACTGCCTGACCAGCGACGAGCGCCTTTGCACGGTGGACCCGAGTTCCGGCAGCGTCAGCCTGGTCAGCACCACGGCCTTTAGTAGCGAGGATCTGCCCAATGCCGCGATCGATTTCAACCCGGTGGCGGACCGGCTGCGCGTGGTTTCCAACGTCAAGAACCTGAGGGTGAACCCGGCCGACGGTAGCCTCCAGGCCGCCGACACCGACCTCGCCTACGACGAGGACGACGACAATGCCGACAGTTCGCCGCAGTTGGCAGCCATCGCCTACGACCACAACGACAGCGGCGCGAGCAGCACCACGCTCTACGGCCTGGATGTGGTCACCCAGAGTCTGGTGCGCGTAGGGAGCGAAGGGGGCAGTCCCAATTCGCCCAACGGCGGCCTGCTGTTCACCATCGCCAAGACCTCGGTGGCCTTTACTGCCAATGCTGCGCTCGACATCGAGCCGGGCGGCGACACTGCCTACGCAGTGCTTGGTGCCAACGGGCTTGGCGCGGCGCTGTACCGGCTGAATCTTTCCGACGGCAGTGCCGACCTGGTAGGCAGCATCGACGACGGCGACCGAACCATCATCTCGCTCGCGGTGGCGCCGGAGGAGCAGACCAGTAGCGCCAACTGAGGCGTAGCGCCGTGGGATGGTTCTTCTGGGGTCGGCTGTGCGACTGACATTCAAGGCGGGTGACGGCGGCCTCGCCCAAGGGGGTGGGTTTGGCAGCGCCGGATAGGTCAGTGCAGGCGGCGTCCTTGCGCCAGATTCCCGTCGGGGTCTGGGTGCTTGGTTTCGTGAGCCTGCTCATGGATATCTCCTCGGAGATGATCCACAGCCTGTTGCCGCTGTTCATGGTTGGTACGCTGGGAGCGAGTGCTTTCGCGGTGGGCCTGGTCGAGGGGCTGGCGGAAGCGACGGCTCTGATGGTCAAGGTGTTTTCCGGAGCGCTCAGTGACTATCTGGGACGGCGCAAGGGCCTGGCATTGCTGGGCTATGGCCTGGGCGCGCTGACCAAGCCGCTGTTCGCGGTCGCGCCCGGAATGGGGCTGGTGCTCACCGCCAGATTGATTGACCGGGTCGGCAAGGGAATACGCGGAGCGCCGCGCGACGCCCTGGTGGCTGACATCACGCCAGCCCGTCTGCGTGGCGCTGCATTCGGTCTGCGGCAGTCACTGGATACCGTCGGTGCCTTTCTGGGACCTTTGTTGGCGGTGGGGCTGATGCTGCTCTGGGCCAATGACTTCCGCGCGGTGTTCTGGGTGGCGGTGATTCCGGGGATGCTGGCGGTGGCGCTGCTGCTGTTCGGTCTCAGGGAGCCAGAGGTGGCCGTGGCTCGGTCGAATGGCAATCCGATCCGCTACCGCAATCTGCAGCGTCTGGGCTGGCCCTATTGGTGGGTGGTTTTGGTTGGGGCCGCGTTTACCCTGGCCCGCTTCAGCGAGGCCTTCCTGGTGCTGCGGGCCCAGCAGGGCGGGATTGCTGTCGCCCTGGTGCCGCTGGTGATGGTGGTCATGAATCTGGTGTATGCGGCGACCGCCTATCCCTTCGGCAAACTCTCCGACCGGATCAGTCACGTCCGCTTGCTGGCCGGGGGCTTGTTGATGCTGATAGTCGCCGATCTGGTGTTGGCTGCCAGTAGTCAATGGGCGGTGGTGCTGGTGGGGGTGCTGCTCTGGGGTGTGCACATGGGAATGACCCAGGGCCTGCTTTCGGCGATGGTTGCCGAGGTGGCGCCCGCGGACCTGCGCGGTACCGCCTTCGGGGTTTTCAGTCTGGTGAGTGGCATGGCCATGCTGTTGGCCAGCGCCGTGGCCGGCCTGCTCTGGGATCGCCTCGGCGCGTCCTTCACCTTTTATTGCGGAGCGGGGTTCTGTCTGCTGACCTTGCTGCTTCTGGGCTTGCGGAAGAGCGGTAGTCCCCGCTAGCGGAATTCCTGTTATCTCCGGCCCGGCGAGGCGGTCTGCTCGCTGGCGTTTTCGTGTGCCTGGGTTCTGGGGCTGGACAAACTAACATCACCTGTTAGGATGCGCGCCCATGAATTTCAGCGTCCACTTTGACGAGGCCACCATCGACCGGCTGGGTGCCGCCGTCGAACGCAGTGGGCTGACCCGCAACCGCATCATCGTGCAGGCGGTACGGGAGTGGCTGGAGCGCAACGAGGAACCGGGTTGGCCGGAGGCCTTGCGGGAGCATTTCCGCAATCCGGCGCCGGAGTTGGCCGAGGAGACCCTGGACGTGCAGGCCTGGGCCACAGCGCTTGCCCCCGAGCGGGAGCCGCGCTGGTGATCAAATACCTGCTCGATGCCGCCACCGTGGTCGCCGCGGTGCAGGGAAGGTTGCCGGTCGTGCTGCGTCTGTCGCGCCTGAAGCCAGGCGAAGTCGCGGTCTCGGCCATCAGCAAGATGCAGGTGGAGGTGGCCCTGCGGCGGACGCCGCGCGCCAACCCCCGCTATTCGCGACTGTTGCGCGAGTTCTTCGAGGCGGTGCGGGTGCTGGATTTTCGTGGCGAGGATGCCGCCCAGATCAGCAGCCTCGCACCCTACCTGCCGCAGGACGGCAGCGGCCCGGGTGGCTACGAACTGCTGCTGGCGGCCACCGCGCTCTCGCACCGGCTGACCTTGGTCACCGACACCCCACAACGCTTCGCTTTTGTCCCCGGCCTGGAAGCGGAATCCTGGGCCAAATAACCACAAGGCTGCACCCTCAACCCCTGGAGAGTCTGATGTCTCGCATCTTCAATTTCAGCGCCGGTCCGGCGACCTTGCCCGAAGCCGTCCTCAAGCAGGTCCAGGAAGAGCTCCTCGACTGGCGCGGCGCCGGCATGGGCGTGATGGAGATGAGCCACCGCGACAAGGAGTTCATGTCGATTGCCAGCCAGTGCGAGGCCGACCTGCGCGAGGTGATGGCGGTGCCGGCGAACTACAAGGTGCTATTCATGCAGGGCGGTGCCACCGCCCAGTTCGGCATCGTCCCGCAGAACCTCCTGCGCGGTAAGGCGGCAGCCGACTACGTGCTGACCGGCGACTGGGGCAAGAAGGCTGCCAAGGAGATGGGCAAGTTCGGCAAGGCAAACATCGCGGCCAGCGCCGAGGCCGAGAAGTTCAGCCACATTCCGCCGCGTGCCGGCTGGAAGCTCGACCCGGACGCGGCCTATGTGCACATCACCACCAACGAGACCATCCACGGCGTGCAGTTCCGTGAGCTGCCTGAAGTGGGGGCGGTGCCGCTGGTGGCCGATGCTTCCTCCGACATCGCCTGCCGGCCTATGGACGTCAGCAAATTCGGCCTGATCTATGCCGGTGCCCAGAAGAACATCGGCCCGGCCGGCCTGACGCTGGTGATCGTTCGCGATGACCTCATCGGCCAGACGCTGCCCGGCACGCTGTCGATCCACGACTACAAGGCGGTGACCGACAACGACTCCATGCTCAACACCCCCAGCACTTTTAGCTGGTACGTCTGCGGCCTGGTGTTCCAGTGGCTGAAGAAGGAGGGCGGCCTCGCCGCCGTCGGTGCGCGCAACGAGCGCAAGGCCAAGGCGCTGTACGACTACATCGACAGCCAGGACTTCTACAAGAATCCGGTGAAGAAGGAAGACCGCTCGATCATGAACGTGCCCTTCACCCTCACCAACGCCGAGACCAACGACGCCGAGTTCCTCAAGGGCGCCAAGGCCGCCGGCCTCAACGGCCTCAAGGGGCACCGCGCGGTGGGTGGCATGCGTGCCTCGATCTACAACGCCATGCCGGAGGCCGGGGTCGCGGCGCTGATCGACTACATGAAGGAATTCGTCCGCACTCGCGGGTGAGGTCGCCCGCCTACGGCGGGCTGTGAGGTCGCTCGCGCTGCGCGCATCGCTGTGAGGTCGCGCCTTCGGCGCTGTGAGGGATAAGCAAACCGCTGTTCCCTCACAGGGCGCGAAGCGCCCGACCTCACAGCAGCCCGCGCAGCGGCTGCGCCCTCACAGGCCCGCGTCAGCGGGCCGCCCTCACGCATCCAAGGAGAGACAGCCAATGTTCAAGATTCAAACCCTCAACAATATTTCCCCGCTCGGCCTGGAGCGGCTGCCGCGCGGCAGCTACGAGGTAGCCAGCGAGATCGGTCACCCGGACGCCGTGCTGGTGCGCAGCGCCGACATGCACAAGCTCGACATTCCGGCGAGCGTCAAGGCGATCGGTCGTGCCGGCGCCGGTACCAACAACATCCCTGTGGCGGCGATGAGCCAGCGCGGCGTGCCGGTCTTCAACGCGCCGGGCGCGAATGCCAATGCAGTGAAAGAGTTGGTGCTGGCCGGCCTGCTGATGGCGGCCCGCAATATCCCGCAGGCGCTCGATTTCGTGAAGAAGCTCGATGGCGATGACCATGCGATGCATAAGGCGGTCGAAGACGGCAAGAAGAAGTTCGTCGGCTTCGAGCTCCCCGGCCGCACCCTGGGCGTGATCGGCCTGGGCGCGATCGGAGTCAGGCTCGCCAACACCGCCATCGAGCTGGGTATGGAGGTCTATGGCTACGACCCGGCGATGACCGTGCAGAACGCCTGGAAGCTCGACAGCCGGGTCAAGCAGGCGCTGTCGGTGGACGATCTGGTGGCTAAGTCGCAGTTCATCTCGGTGCATGTGCCGCTCTTGGAGGCCACTCGTGGCCTGATCAATGCCGAGCGGCTGCGGCTGATGAAGAAGCAGGGCGTGATCCTCAACTTTGCCCGTGCCGAGATCGTCGATGACCAGGCGGTGACCGAGGCACTGGCGGCCGGCAGTCTGCACGCCTATGTCTGCGACTTTCCCTCCAATGCGCTCAAGGGCAATCCGCGGGTGCTGGCGACGCCGCATCTGGGCGCCTCCACCGGCGAGGCCGAGGACAACTGCGCGGTGATGGTCGCCGAACAGATCCGCGAGTTCCTGGAGGTGGGCAATGTCCGCAATTCGGTGAATTTCCCCGAAGCGGTGATGCCGCTCTTGCCGGGCAAGACCCGCCTCACCGTGGTCAATGCCAACGTGCCCAACATGGTTGGCCAGATCACCACGGCGCTGGCCAAGCACAACCTCAACATCGCCGACCTGCTCAACAAGTCGCGTGGCGACATCGCCTACACACTGGTGGACATCGACTCTCCCTTGGGTGAGGCGGTGGTGGCCGAAATCGCCGCCATCCAGGGGGTGTTGAAGGTCCGCGTCATCGCTGCGCGCTGAGGCCACGGAGCGGTGGCAAGAGGGAACTGGCGGCGCGAAGTGAGTAGACTTCGCGTCCGCCGCTGCGACCAATGGACTGCCGCCGACCCCTGAAATGACCGTCAGAACCCTTCCCCAGGCCCGTATCGAGATCGACGCGCTGGATCGGCAGATCCAGGAGCTGATCAGTCAGCGTGCCCGTATCGCGCAGGAAGTCGCCCACATCAAGCAGCGCCAGGGCGATACCGGCGATCACTACCGTCCTTCGCGCGAGGCCGAGGTGCTGCGCGCCGCCATGGCCCGGAACACCGGCCCGCTCACCGACGAGGTGGTGGCCAAACTGATGCGCGAGATCATGTCGGCCTGCCTATCGCTGGAATCGCCGCTGACCATCGCCTACCTGGGGCCGGAAGGCACCTACACGCAGGCGGCGGTGCTCAAGCACTTCGGCGAGGCGGTCACCGCCCGGCCGGTGACCGCCATCGACGAGATTTTCCGCGATGTCGAGTCGGGCGCCGCCGACTACGGCGTGGTGCCGGTGGAGAACTCCATCGGCGGCGTGGTCAGCAACACGCTCGACGCCCTGGTGCACACCAAGCTGCGCATCTGCGGCGAGGTGACCCTGCCGGTGCACCACCACCTGCTGTCGGTGGAAACCGATCCGGCCAGGGTGACCAAGGTCTACGCCCACGCGCAGTCGTTCGCGCAATGCCGCAAGTGGCTGGACGCGCGCCTGCCCAAGGCCGAGCGCGAGGCGCTGTCCAGCAACGGTGCCGCCGCGCGCCTGGCCAAGCAGGAGGGCGCCGGCACCGCCGCCATCGCCTCGCTGCAGGCCGGCAAACTGAACGGGCTCAACATCCTCGCCAGCAACATCGAGGACGACCCCAGCAACACCACCCGCTTCCTGATCATCGGCAAGCAGGATCCGACGCCCACCGGCCACGACGTCACCGCCGTGGTGCTGTCGGCGCATCGCAATCAGCCGGGCGCGCTGTTCACCCTGCTGCAGCCTTTCGCCAACGCCAAGCTGGACCTCACCCGTATCGAGTCTCGACCGATGAAAGGCGCGCCGGTGCAGGACTATTTCTTCTTCGTGGACTTCATCGGTCACGCCAACGACGAGCCGGTGAAGAAGGCGCTGGATGCGGTGCGTGCCAATGCCGCGTTCTTCAAGGTGCTGGGGTCGTATCCCCAGGCCGCCATTTGAGTGACTGCAATCATGTCTGCCCTGACCCAAAACGCCACCCCTGGCGTGTTGTCGCTGGAACCCTACAAGCCCGGCATGCCGCTGGACGAGCTGCAGCGCCGGCTCGGCATCAGCGATGCCATCAAGCTGGCCAGCAACGAGAACCCGCTCGGCCCCAGCCCGAAGGTGAAAGCGGCGCTGGCCGAGGCCATCGCCAACCAGGATCTGGCCCTGTATCCGGACGGCGGCGGCTTCAAGCTCAAGGCGGCGGTGGCGAAGATGCACGGCATCGACGCCAGCCGCGTCACCCTCGGCAATGGCTCCAACGACATGCTGGAGTTCCTGGGGCGTATCTACCTAGGGCCGGGGCGGGCGGCGATGTTCAGTCAGCATGCCTTCGCGGTGTATCCCATCGTCACCCAGTCGCAGAACGCCGAGGCGGTGATCGTGCCGGCCCTGCCGCGCAGCCACCCGACCATGCCGCTGGGCCACGATCTGGAAGGCTTCAAGAAGCTCTGGCGCGACGACATCAGCATGGTGTTCATCGCCAACCCCAACAATCCCACCGGCACCTGGCTGCCGGCTAAGGATATCGAGGACTTCCTCGCCTTCGTGCCCAAGCACGTCATCGTCGTGCTCGACGAGGCCTATTGGGAATATCTCGACCCGGCGCTGCGTGGCGACGTGCGCGGCTGGCTGGACAAGTACCCCAACCTGGTCGTTACCCACACCTTCTCCAAGACCTATGGCCTGGCCTCGTTGCGCGCCGGCTATGCGCTGTCGTCGCCGGAAGTCGCCGACCTGATGAACCGGGTGCGCCAGCCGTTCAACAACAACAGCCTGGCGCTGCTGGCGGCGGAAGTAGCACTCTCCGATCAGGAGCACGTCCAGAAGTCGGTGGCGCTCAACAACAGCGAGCGCGCCCGCCTGGAGCCGGAGCTGGCCAAGCTGGGCCTGAGCTGGCTTCCCTCGCAGGCCAACTTCCTGGCCATCGACTTCGGTCGCGACGCCGGCCCTATTCATCAGGCCCTGTTGCAGAAGGGCATCATCGTGCGGCCCACCGCCAGCTACGAGATGCCCAACTTCCTGCGCATCACCATCGGCACGCCGGCGCAGAACGACCGGCTGCTGAAGGCGCTTCGGGAAATCCTGGCGTGACGGGCCGCGCGTGAAACTGGCGGTCGTCGGCCTGGGCCTGATCGGCGGCTCGTTCGCGCGCGCGCTGCGGGCGACCGGGCAGGTTGCGAGCATCCGGGGCTACGACGCCGACCAGCGTCAGCGCCGGCTGGCGGTGGATCTGGGCGTGGTCGATACCGCGCCCGGGAGCACCGCCGAGGCGGTTGCCGACGCGGACCTCGTCGTGCTGGCGGTGCCGGTGCTGCGTACCGCCGAGGCGATGGCCGCCGTGCTACCGGCGCTCAAGGCCGGCGCGGTGGTCACCGACGTCGGCAGCACCAAGCAGTCGGTGTTGGCCGACGTGCAGACGGTCTGCGGTGCGCTGCCGCCCTGGTTTGTCGCCGGCCACCCCATTGCCGGCACCGAGAAGAGCGGGGTGGCGGCCTCCAATGCCGAGCTGTTCCGCAACAAGCGGCTGATCCTGAGTCCGCATGCCGCGCAGGACACGCGGGCCCTGGCCCTGGTGCGCGGCCTCTGGGAGTCGGTCGGTGCGCGGGTAGTGGAGATGGATGCAGTACGTCACGACGCCATCTTCGCCGCCACCAGCCATCTGCCGCATGTACTGGCCTACGCCTTTGTCGACATGCTGTCGCGGCTGGGCGACGCCGAGGAAATCTTCGCCAACGCCGGCGGCGGCTTCCGCGATTTCACCCGCATCGCCAGCTCCAGCCCGCAGATGTGGCACGACATCGTGCGCGCCAACCGCGAGTCGGTGGCCGGTCTGCTGGAGCAGCAGATCGCCGAACTTTCCGAACTGCTGGGCCTGATCCGCAACGAACAATGGTCGCAGCTGCAGGCCCGCTTCGAGCGCGCCCGCAACGCCCGCGAGCAGCACCTCGCCCAAATCGAATGAGCATGAATCAAAGCAACCTCAGCTATACCGTTCAGCCCGGCGGCCAGCTCCATGGCCGCCTGCGGGTGCCGGGCGACAAGTCCATTTCCCACCGCGCGGTGATGCTGGCCTCGCTGGCCGATGGCGTGTCGGAAATCACCGGCTTCCTCAGCGGTGAGGACTGCCTGTGCACGATGAAGGCCTTCCAGCAGATGGGGGTGCGCATCGAACGCCTGGGCGAGACCCATCTGCGCGTGCACGGCGTCGGCCTGTGCGGGCTCAAGGCGCCGGCGGCGGCGCTGGACATGGGCAATTCCGGCACCGCCATGCGGCTGATGTGCGGCCTCCTGGCCGGCCAGCCGTTCGCCAGCACGCTGATCGGTGACGCCTCGCTGTCGCGCCGGCCGATGAAGCGGGTCATCAATCCGCTGGCGACCATGGGCGCGCGGATCGCCTCCCAGGACGGCCGCGCACCGCTGCAAGTGCAGCCGGTACAGGGCGGGCTGAAGGGCGTGCGCTACGACTCGCCGGTGGCGAGCGCGCAGGTCAAGTCCTGCCTGCTGCTGGCCGGGCTCTATGCCCAGGGCCGCACCGAGGTCTACGAGCCGGAAGCCAGCCGCGATCACACCGAGCGCATGTTCCGCGCCTTCGGGGTCGAGGTCGAGGCGCGCGAGGGCTATGCGGCAGTGCAGGGCGGCCAGTCGCTGCGCGCGACGGACATTGCGGTGCCGGCCGACATCTCCTCCGCCGCCTTCTTCCTGGTCGGTACCGCCATCAGCCCGGGCTCGGATGTGACCCTGGTCGAAGTCGGCATCAACCCGACCCGGGTCGGCATCGTCACCATCCTCCGTCAGATGGGTGCGCAGATCGATCTGCTCAACGAGCGCCAGCTCGGTGGCGAGCCGGTCGCCGATCTGCGGGTGCGCGGCAGCCGTCTGCGCGGCGTGCACATCGGCAAGGAACTGGTCGCCAGCGCCATCGACGAGTTTCCGGTGCTGTTCGTGGCCGCCGCCTTCGCCGAGGGCGAAACCGTGGTGACCGGTGCCGAAGAGCTGCGAGTGAAGGAATCCGACCGCATCCAGACCATGTGTGATGGCCTGCGGGCGCTGGGGATTTCCGCCATCGCCACGCCGGACGGCATGCGCATCTGTGGCGGCCGCATGCACGGCGGGGTGGTGGACAGCCACGGCGATCACCGCATCGCCATGAGCTTTGCCATGGCGGCGCTGCGCGCCGAACAGCCGATCCGCATCCTCGACTGCCTGAACGTCAACACCTCCTTCCCCGGCTTCGCCGCGCTGGCGGCCGGTGCCGGCCTGCGCCTGACGGTGAGCGGGGCTTGAACACGGTCCCGGTCATCGCCGTGGACGGCCCGGCCGGTGTCGGCAAGGGCATGGTCACCCGTTGGCTGGTGCAACGCACCGGCTTTCATCGCCTGGATTCCGGTGCGCTGTACCGCATCCTGGCGCTGGCGGCAGTCGCCGCCGGCGTCGATCTCGACGAGCACGCGGCGGTGGCGGCTCTGGCGCCGGGCCTGCACATCAGTTTCACCGGCAGCAGCGAGGACGACGAGGCGATCCTGGTCGGTGGCCAGGACTGGACCCGCGAGCTACGCGCCGAAACCACCGGCGCCCTGGCCTCGCGCATCGCGGTATCCCCACAGGTGCGCGACGCCCTGCTGCAGCGACAGCGCGATTTTCGTGTCGCGCCCGGCCTGATCGCCGACGGCCGCGACATGGGCACGGTGGTATTTCCAGACGCGCGGCTGAAGCTGTTCTTGGACGCCAGCCCGGAAGAGCGCGCGACGCGACGCCAGCGGCAGTTGAGCAAAGCCGGAATTGCTGCTAATTTCGCCACCCTTTGTGAAGAAATCCGGGCGCGCGACGCGCGGGATCGCGGTAGGGCAGTGGCGCCTCTGAAGCCGGCCGAAGACGCGCATCTCATTGACACAACAGGACTTTCCCCCGAAGCCGTGCTGGCAAGGGTGGAAGCTCTGAGCGTCGCCGCCGGATTCTGATTCCGGGGCTTACCACCTGGAATTTTGCGCAAAAGACGTTTTTTGCTGTGCCGTCAGAGCAAGGATGCGCTGGCGTTTTCCACCAACCGGGCCCGCCAACTGGACGAAGGCGGATGTTCAACCTAACCGAGTACCCAATGAGCGAATCTTTTGCGGAAATGTTTGAAGCCAGCCTCAAGGCTGGTCAATCGATGCAGTCTGGCACCATCGTCAATGCGTTGGTCCTGGACGTTAAATCCGACGTGGTGATCGTCGATGCCGGCTTGAAGTCGGAAGGCGTGATCCCCCTCGACGAATTCAAGGTCGACGGCGAGCTGAAGGTTGCCGTCGGCGACATGGTGGAAGTGGCGCTGGAGACCCTGGAAGACGGGTTCGGCGAAACCAAGTTCTCCAAGGAGAAGGCCGAGCGCATCAAGGCTTGGGTCCGTCTCGATACCGCCTTCGAGAAGAAGGAAACCGTCATCGGCATCATCACCGGCAAGGTCAAGGGCGGTTTCACCGTCGACATCGGCGCCATTCGCGCCTTCCTGCCCGGTTCGCTGGTTGACGTGCGTCCGGTGCGCGACACCACCTTCCTGGAAGGCAAGCCGCTCGAGTTCAAGGTCATCAAGCTCGACAAGCTGCGCAACAACATCGTGGTCAGCCGCCGCGAAGTGCTCGAAGCCGAGTACAGCGCCGAGCGCGACAGCCTGCTCCAGAACCTGCAGGAAGGCGTGGTGCTCAAGGGCGTGGTCAAGAACCTCGTCGAGTACGGCGCGTTCGTGGACCTGGGCGGCATCGACGGCCTGCTCCACATCACCGACATGACCTGGAAGCGCATCAAGGATCCGGCGGAAGTCGTGACCGCGGGCCAGGAAATCGAAGTCAAGGTGCTCAAGTACGACCGCGAGCGTCGCCGCGTGTCGCTGGGCCTCAAGCAGCTCGGTGCCGATCCGTGGGCCGACATCGCCCGCCGCTATCCCGAGAAGACCCGCCTGTTCGGCAAGGTCACCAACATCACCGACTACGGCTGCTTCGTCGAGATCGAGCCGGGCGTCGAGGGTCTGGTGCACGTGTCCGAGATGGACTGGACCAACAAGAACGTCAACCCGGGCAAGGTTGTGCACCTGGGCGACGAGGTCGAGGTCATGATTCTCGACATCGACGGCGAACGCCGCCGTATCTCGCTGGGCATGAAGCAGTGCCGCCAGAACCCCTGGGAAGAGTTCGCGCAGAACCACCAGAAGGGCGACAAGGTGGCCGGCGCCATCAAGTCGATCACCGACTTCGGCATCTTCATCGGTCTGCCGGGTGGCATCGATGGTCTGGTGCACCTCTCCGATCTGGACTGGAACGAGCCGGGCGAAACCGCCGTGCGTCGCTTCAGCAAGGGCCAGGAAGTGGAAGCCGTGGTGCTCGCCATTGACGGTGCGCGCGAGCGCATCAGCCTGGGCGTGAAGCAGCTCGGCCAGGATCCGCTGACCCAGTTCCTCGCTGAGTACCAGAAGGGCGTGATGGTCAAGGGCACCGTCAAGACGGTGGATGCCCGTGGCGCGGTCATCGAGCTGCCGTACGGCGTCGAGGGCTACATCAAGGCCAACGACCTGTCGCGCGAGCGCGTCGAGGACGCCACCAAGGTGCTCAAGGTCGGCGACACGCTGGAATCGCGCTTCATCGGCGTGGATCGCAAGAACCGCTCGGTCACCCTGTCGGTGCGCGAGAAGGAAATCCAGGAGGAGCAGGAGATCGTTGCCGAATACAGCCGCAACGCTTCGACCGGCAAGACCTCGCTGGGCGACCTGCTGAAGGATCAGCTCGGCTAAGCTGCACGCCGTCGCTGGAAAAAGCCGCGCAGTCATGCGCGGTTTTTTTTTGCGCGTGGGTGACGAGGGAGCAGCGCCGTGCTGCCTATCCATCTTTCGGAGTGCTTGCGCCGGCGCGCCGCAATGGTCTATCGTCTGCTTCAGAAAGTAGCCATAAATAACTGAATCCCATGACGAAATCCGAGCTGATCGAGGCGCTCTCGCTGAAGCAGACGCACCTCATGCAGAAGGATGTCGAGCTGGCCGTGAAGCTGGTGCTGGACCAGATCAGCAACGCGCTGGCGCGACAGCAGCGGGTGGAAATCCGAGGCTTCGGCAGTTTTGCCCTGCATCATCGGCCGTCGCGGGTCGGCCGCAATCCCAAGACCGGCGAGCCGGTGCACATCCCCGCCAAGCATGTGCCGCATTTCAAGCCGGGCAAGGAAATGCGCGAGCGCGTCAACGAGATGGGCCAGGCGGCGCAACCGTGATCCGTCTGCTGATCATCGCGTTGCTGCTGGCGGTGCTGATCTTCGGGGTCGCCATCGGGTTCTACAACGCCGCGCCAGTGACCCTTGACTACCTGGCAGGCCAGTTACAGTTGCCGCTAATTGGTCTGGTACTGGGCGAGTTCGTGCTGGTGGCGCTGCTCACCCTGCTGGTCTGCGGGGCGCGCATCCTGAGCCTGCGTGGTGAGATTCGCCGTCTGCGCCGGCAGATCAAGGACGCGCAGGCGGAGCTGCAGAGCCTGCGGAATCTGCCGCTCAAGGATCAGTAAGCCGTGGTCGAAGGACTCTTCCTGTGGTTGCTGTTGCCACTGGGCGCCGCCTTGGGCTGGGCCCTGGGCCGCAATCCCCGGCCGGCGGGGGATCCGGAAACGCTGTCCGGTCTAAGTCATCTAGCCAATGAAAATCCCGATCGCGCCATCGCCGCGCTGACCAAGGCGGTCGAGCGCGATCCCGAAGCTGCGGAGCTCAATCTCACACTCGGGGCCTTGTTCCGCAAGCGCGGCGAGATCGACCGGGCATTGCGCCTGCACGAGAGTGTGCTGAACCGCAAGGAACTGCGCAGCGACCTGCGCACCCAGGCGCTCTACGAACTCGGGCAGGACTGCCTCAAGGCCGGCTTGCTGGACCGTGCCGAGGAGCTGCTACGCGAGGCCTCGCAACACGCCTCGCATGCGGTGGTGGCCCTGGAGCTGCTGCTGCAAATCCACGAACTGCTGGGCGACTGGCAGCCGGCGCTGGATGTCGCGAGCCGACTGGAAGCGCTGAAAGGTCAGAGTCTGGCTCTACAGCGTGCGCACTACGCCTGCGAGCTGTCCGACCTGGCGAGCCAGGACGGCGGTGAGGAGGAAGCGTTGCGTTGGGCGCGCAAGGCGCTGGAGACCGATCCGGGCTGCGTGCGCGCCAGCCTCTGCCTGGGCCGTCTCGAAGAGGCGCGCCAGCATTGGCACGAAGCGCTGGCGGCCTACCTCAAGGTTTCCGAACAGGACGCCCGCTTCCTGCCGGAGGTGCTGCCCGCCATCGAGCGGGTGTGCGCGGCCGGTGGCGAGGTGGATACCTTCCGGCAGTTCCTCGACAAGGTCGAGCTCCAGCACGGCCTCGATTCCAGCGTCTGGCTGGCGCGGGCGCACCAGCTTCCCGACGCTAACGCCCAGGCACTCTACCTCGCCGACAAGCTGGCGCAGCGTCCGTCCTGGCGCGGGCTGGTGCAGTTTCTCAGTCTGCCGGTCGCCGGCGATGCCGGGCGCCTGAGTCGGCCGGTGCAAGCCTTCCGCGAGTCCCTGGTGAAGGTGCTGGACAAGCGGCCGCGCTACCACTGCAGTCACTGCGGGTTCGCGCCCAGCCTGCTGTTCTGGCGCTGCCCGAGCTGCAAGCAGTGGGGTAGCGTGCATCCGGCGCCGGATACCCTCTAGTTTTTTGTCCTTCGAGGGTAGTCCGAGCTTCAGACCTTACTGGGCGTAGGCGCTGCGGTAACGGCGGTTGCTGCGGTCGATGTCGGCCAGCACGTTCTTCGGGATCTTCTCGATCAGGTCTTGGCGCATCGCCGACAGTCGGGCGCGGTCCTGCGGGTCCAGGCTGGCCAGCCGCAGCCCCGCGTCCAACTGGGTCAGGGCGCCGCGCTGGTCGCCGCGCTGCAGGTAATAGGTCGCGATCTGAAATTGCGACTCGGCGATGTTGCCCAGTTGCCGTGAGGCCTCCGACAGCAGCCGGTAGGTCTCGACGCGGGTTCCTAGAGCCTGGTCGCGAGTGAGCAACAACTGCCTGGCTTCGGTCGGCTTCTTGTCATCGAGCAGGGCTTGCGCCTGGGCCAGGACGGCCGGTGCATAGCGCGGATTGAGGTTCAGGGTCTTGGCCAGCAGGGTACGGCCCTCGGCAGGGTGTCCAGCAGCGGCCAGCAAATCCGCCTGCAGCAGTTGGATATTCACCTGTCGCGGCAGACTGGCGACGAGCGGCTTCAGGGCCTCGATGCCATCGTCGGCACGGCCCACCTTGGAGAGGGCGTAGGCATAGCCGTAGCGGGCTGCCGGAGAGGTATCCCCGGCCTGCAATCGCCGCCCGAAATCGTCGACGGCTTCGTTCACGCGTTCGGCCATCAGTACCTGGGTCCGCGCCTTCATCAGGGAAAATTCCACCGAATCGCGATGCTCCGTCTTGGGCAGCGCCTCGGCGCGGGCCTTGGCCTCGGAGATGCGGGTGGTGTTGACCGGGTGGGTGCGCAGAATCTCTGGCAGGCCGGCGCCGTACAGGCGGGACTGCTGCTCAAGTTTGGAGAAGAAGCTGGCCATGCCTTCAGGGTCGTAGCCGGCCTCGGCCATGGTGCGGATGCCGATGCGGTCGGCTTCCAGCTCGTGGGCGCGGGTGTAGTTGACCTCCCGCTGGTAGTTCACGGACTGTCCCAGCGCCAGGGCCCCGAAGATCACGTCGGGATTGGCTGAGCCGGCGATGATGGCGGCGATCATCGCCGCCCAGGTGGCGATGTTGGCGGTGCGGGTATCGGCGGCGGTGCGTGCCAGATGGCGCTGGGTGACGTGAGCCTGCTCGTGCCCCATGACGCCCGCCAGCTCGCTTTCGTTGTCAGCGGACAGCAGCAGGCCGGCATTGATGCCGACCAGCCCCCCAGGGACCGCGAAGGCGTTGATGCGCGGGTCGCCGATGACATAGAACTTGAATGCGACCGGCGCGGCGGCGCCCTTGGCCGCCAGCTTCCAGCCCACCGAATTGATGTAGTCGGAGACTTCAGGATCCTCGACCAGATAGTCGCCGCCGTACAACTCGGCGGCTACTTCAGCGCCAATCTTGGCCTCTTGGGCCGGCGAGAGCGTCAGGTCGGCGGGCTCGCCCATCTGCGGCAGGTCGAGTGCGGCCGGAGTGCCCTGGGCCTGGGCGCCAAGGGCGGTGGTCAGGGCGAAGCTGGCAAGCAGGTACAGGGCGGGGGAGGTGCGCAAGGCTTTAGGGTCCGGTAGCCGGCCGAATGCCGGTGCTGCTACCTATAGTGTGATGCAAAAGCGGATTGGTTCGTTGCGGCAGCAGAACGGTAGCGACGCAATGATAAAATGTCGTCTCACTACGGTCGGCAGCGCGCATGAATTGGGCGGATTACGCGATCCTCACGATAGTCCTGGTTTCCATCCTGGTGGGGATTTTTCGTGGCCTGACCCGAGAGTTGCTGGGGCTGGTTGGCTGGGTGCTGGCCTTCTGGCTGGCTTTCCATTTCGTGGACCCGGTCAGCGCCTGGCTCGATGGCCGCATCGCCACCCCGTCGGTGCGCAGGGCGGTGGCTTTTGGCGGCATCTTCCTGCTCACCCTGCTGCTGTGCGCCATCGCGACTTTCCTGCTCGCCTCGATGATCCGCGACAGTCAGTTTTCCGGCATCGACCGCACCCTGGGCGGGGGCTTCGGCTTTCTTCGTGGGCTGCTCCTGATCGCCGCCCTGCTGATGGTCGCGGGTACCACCACCGCCCGACAGGACCTCTGGTGGCGGCAGTCGCTGCTGGTCCCCGAGCTGGAATGGCTGGCCGAGGCCCTGCATTCCGTTCTGCCCGAGAGCTGGATTCGCGCGCTGGAGTCCCCAAATTCCCCTTCCGAACCTGCCGTTTCGCGGCAGGGCCGGTCTTCCTGAGCCGTTCTCAGAACAGCCTTTTGTCTCTAGGAGCTTCCTGACCCATGTGCGGCATCGCCGGCCTCGTCTCCAAATCGCCCGTCAATCAGGAATTGTTTGACGCTCTGACCATGCTGCAGCACCGCGGCCAGGACGCCGCCGGCATCATCACCGCCGACGGTGATCGACTGCATCTGCGCAAGGAAAACGGCCTGGTTCGTGACGTGTTCCACGCTGACGAACACATGAACAAGCTGCGCGGCTTGATGGGCATAGGCCATGTGCGCTATCCGACCGCCGGCTGCGCCACCTCGGCCGAGGCCCAGCCGTTTTATACCAACATGCCGTTCGGCATCTCGCTCGCGCACAACGGCAACCTGACCAATACCGAGGAGCTCAAGCAGGCGCTGTTCGAGGAGGATCGTCGGCACATCAACACCGAGTCGGACTCCGAGGTATTGCTAAACGTCTTCGCCCATGAGCTGATGCAGCAGAACACCCTGCGGCTGACGCCGGAAGATATCTTTGCCGCTGTTGCCCGCGTGCACCGGCGGGTACGTGGTGCCTATGCGGTGGTGGCGATGATTACCGGCTACGGCATCGTTGGCTTCCGCGACCCCTACGGCATCCGTCCGGCGGTGGTTGGCCGTCGCGATGGCCCGCATGGTCCGGATTTCCTGATCGCCTCCGAGTCGGTGGCGCTCGACGCGCTCGGGTTCACTGTGCTGGGCGACATCGAGCCCGGCGAGGCAGTGATCGTCACCGAGGACGGCCGCCTGTTCCGCCAGCAATGCGCGGCCAAGCCGATGTACTCGCCCTGCATCTTCGAGTACGTCTATCTGGCCCGCCCCGATTCGATGATGAACAACATCTCGGTGCACAAGGCGCGCCTGCGCATGGGCGTGAAGCTGGCCGAAAAGATCCAGCGCATCTGGCCCGACCACGACATCGACGTGGTCATCCCGATCCCCGACACCTCGCGCGTGCCGGCCTCCGAGCTGGCGCAGGTACTGGGTGTGCCCTACCGCGAGGGCTACATCAAAAACCGCTACATCGGCCGCACCTTCATCATGCCCGGCCAAGCGCAGCGCAAGAAGAGCGTGCGCCAGAAGCTCAATCCGGTTGACGTCGAGTTCCGTGGCAAGAACGTGCTGTTGGTGGACGACTCCATCGTCCGCGGCACCACCTCCAAGGAAATCATCCAGATGGCGCGTGACGCCGGTGCCCGCAAGGTCTACTTCGCCTCCGCCGCGCCGCCGGTGCGTTTCCCCAATGTCTACGGCATCGACATGCCGACTACGGCGGAGCTGGTTGCCCACGGCCGCACCGAGGAAGAGCTGTGCACCCTGCTCGGCGCCGACCGTCTGGTGTTCCAGGATCTTGAGGACCTGATCGACGCAGTCAAGCACAAGCACGCCAACATCGAGCGCTTCGACTGTTCGGTGTTCACCGGCGAGTACGTTACCCAGGACGTTGACGCCAAGTACCTCAACCAACTGGAGCTGTTCCGCAACGACGCCGCCAAGGAGACCCGCAAGGCGGGTGCCTCCGGCACGCTCGATCTGCAGAACGCCGCCTGAAGTCCGGTCATGACTGACTTCGACCCGGACTGGGGTTTCGCCACCCTGGGGGTACGCGCCTTCGAACCGGCGCGCGGCGTCGGTGAGCATTCGGCGGCGATCCACCCGACCTCGTCCTTCGTGTTCGGCAGCGCGGCGGAGGCGGCGGCGGTCTTCGCCGGTGAAGCGCCGGGTTACGTCTACTCGCGCTTCACCAATCCCACGGTGCAGGCCTTCGAGCAGCGGCTGGCGGCGATGGAGGGCGGCGAGGCCTGCGTGGCCACCGCCAGCGGCATGGCGGCGATCCTATCGCTGTGCCTGGCGACCCTGAAGAGCGGCGACGAGGTGATCGCTTCCACCAGCCTGTTCGGGGCGACCGTCAATCTGTTCAACAACGTACTTTCGCGTTTCGGCATCGTCACCCGCTGGGTGAGCCTGACCGACCTCGAAGCCTGGCGGCAGGCCTTCACGCCCAAGACCCGGCTGCTGTTCGTGGAGACGCCGTCCAACCCCTTGTCGGAAGTTGCCGACATCGCCGCCTTGGCCGAGCTGGCTCATGCCCACGGCGCCAAGCTGACGGTCGACAACTGCTTCCTGACGCCGGTGCTGCAGCAGCCGCTGAAGCTCGGCGCCGATTACGTAATCCATTCCGCCACCAAGTATCTGGACGGGCAGGGCCGCTGCCTGGGCGGCGCGGTGGTCGGCGATGCGCAGTCGGTGGGCAAGGAAGTATTCGGCTTCATGCGCACAGCAGGGCCGTCAATGAGCCCGTTCAACGCCTGGGTGTTCCTCAAGGGCCTGGAAACCCTGGCGCTGCGCATGCGGGCGCATGGAGACAACGCGATGCAGTTGGCGCGCTGGCTGGAGCAGCAGCCGCAGGTGCAGCGGGTCCATTACAGCGGTCTGGAAAGCCACCCGGGGCACGCCTTGGCCAAACGCCAGCAGCGCGGCTTCGGCGGTGTGCTGAGTTTCGAGCTGCGCGGCGGACGCGAGGAAGCCTGGAAGCTGATCGACGCCACCCGTCTGCTGTCGATCACCGCCAACCTGGGTGATACCCGCACCACCATCACCCATCCGGCCACTACCACCCATGGCCGGGTCTCGGTCGAGGCGCGGGCCAAGGCTGGCATCGGTGAGAACCTCGTGCGGATCGCAGTGGGCCTGGAAGACGTCAAGGATCTAATCGCCGACCTACGGCAAGCCCTGGCGGCATGACCACCGTCAGCGAGGCGCAGCTGCGCGCCAGCCTCGCCGGCAGCCACGAGGCGGGCTCGCGGCCGATGGTCGATCTGGAGATGCCGGCGGTCATGCGCAAGGCACTGTTGCCGGCCTTGCCTCTGCTCAAGCCGGCGGCGGTGCTGGTGCCCCTGCTGCGACGCCCAGAGGGGCTTACCGTGCTGCTCACCCGTCGCGCGGAGACGCTACGCAACCACAAGGGCCAGATCAGTTTTCCCGGCGGCCGCCGTGATCCTGGGGATCCCAGTTTTGCCGCCTGCGCCCTGCGCGAGGCTGAGGAAGAGGTGGCGTTGCCGCCAGAGAATGCGGAGGTGATCGGTTATCTCGACGATTACCCTACGATCAGTCGCTACCGCATCACGCCGGTGGTCGCGCTGGTGCAGCCCCCGATGCAGTTCCGGGTCGATCCGGGCGAAGTGGCTGAGGTCTTCGAGCTGCCACTGGCGGTGGCGCTGGATCCGCAGCGCTTCGAGCGCGGCCTCTTGAGTCGGGATGGCTTCAAGCTGCCGTTCCTGGAGATCAACTACCAGGAACGCCGTATCTGGGGCGCGACTGCGGGCATGCTCTGGGAGCTGTGCCGAAAGGTGAATTCGCATCGCCCTTGAGTTCCCCCGGGGTCGCCTGGCTATGAAGACGGGCCCGTCATGTTTATGATCCCTTGATAAACCTTTTAAGGGGGAGACATGAGAATTGGCATCGTGGTGGATTCCGCCTGCGATCTACCGCAGTCCTTCATCGACGAAAACAAGATCGTCATTCTGCCGATCACGCTGCATCTGGATGGGCAGACGATGCTGGACGACCGCAATGCGGCGACCACCATCGAGTTCTACCGCAAGCACGTTACCGACGCGGCTCGCGCCGAGACCTCGGCGTTCACCGTCGAGCAGATCAAGAAGCTGTTCCTCGAGCGGCTGGTCCTCGACTACGACCTGGTGTTCTGCTTCACCATCGCCAGCTCGCGCAGCCCGATGTTCGACAACGCCAATCGCGCGGCGCTGCAGATCCTCAACGAGTACAAGCCGATCCGCGCCGCTGCCGGCATCCCGACGCCATTCGGTCTGCGCATCATCGACACCCAGAACTGCTTCGGCGGCCAGGCGATTCCGGTGATCGAGTGCGTGCGCATGATCAAGGCCGGTGAGAGCCACAACAAGATCCGCGAACGCTTGGAGTTCCTCACCCAGAACACTTATGGCTACCTGCTGCCGCGCGACCTCAAGCAGTTGCGCGCCCGCGCCCACAAGAAGGGTGACAAGAGCGTGGGGCTGTTGCAGTACGTGCTGGGTTCGGCGCTGGACGTGAAGCCCCTGGTACGTGGCTATCGCAACACCACCCAGCCGGTGACCCGCCTGCGGCATTTCGACGAGGGTGTGGCCAAGGTGTTCAAGTATGTCGAAGGCCAGATCCGCAAGGGTCTGCTGACGCCGAGCCTGCTGGTCGAGTACGGCGGCGACCCGCGTCTACTCGAGGCGCTCCCGGGCTACGCGCAACTGGTGAATACCGCTCACGCGCATGGAGTCGAGGTGTTCGTCGCGATGATGAGCATGGTGGCGGGTATTCATGTCGGCGAGGGCGCTGTGGGTGTCGCTTTCGCGGCTACCGAGCACGAAGTGGATCTATAGCGGTCGACTGTGCAAGAAAGCCCGGCCAACGCCGGGCTTTCTTGGTTGTGCGCCCAGGCGAGGCGATTCCAACCGTTGTGCGCAGCCACACGGTAGGCATCGGCCTCGCCCTTGGCTTGCCAAGGACGCAATGATCATCGGCGACGATGGCCGCGCCCGGGTGGCTGGTTCAGGCGAGGCGATTCAAACCATTGTGCGCAGCCACACGGTAGGCCTCGGCCATCGTCGGATAATTAAACGTAGTGTTGATGAAATAGCGCAGGTTGTTGATGGTCGGGCTGGCCATCGCGGTCTGGCCGATGTGAACGATCTCCGAGGCGCGGTCGCCGAAGCAGTGCACGCCCAGGATCTCCAGCGTCTCGGCATGGAACAGGATCTTCAGCATGCCTACCGTCTCGCCGGTCATCTGCGCGCGCGCCAGGCTCTTGAACTGGGCGTGACCCATCTCGTAGGGCACGCCGGCCTCCTGTAGTTCGCGCTCGGTCTTGCCGACGCTGCTGATCTCCGGAATGGTGTAGATGCCGGACGGCAGCAGGCGGAAGCGCTCGGCCGAGCTGCCGCCGCCGGTGAGGATGTGTTCCACCGCAAAGCGTCCCTGGTCGTAGGCAGCGGAGGCGAGGGCAGGCGGCCCGGCGATGTCGCCGACGGCGTAGATTTGCGGCTGCGCGGTCTGATAGTGCTCGTTGACCGCCAATTGACCACGCGAGTTGGGCGTAAGACCCAGCGCCTCCAGCCCCAGGCCGTCGGAATTGCCGGTGCGGCCGTTGGCCCAGAGCAAGAGGTCGGACTTGATGCGGCGCCCGGACTTCAGATGCAGCACCACGTCGTCGGCTCGCGCCTCGATGCGGGCGTACTGCTCGTTGTTGCGGACGATCACGCCCTGTTCGCGCAGGTGGTAGGACAGCGCCTCGGCGATCTCGTCGTCGAGGAAGGAGAGCAGGCGGTCCTGGGTATTGACCAGATTCACCTTGCAACCGAGCTTGACGAAGATCGAGGCGTATTCGCAGCCGATCACGCCTGCACCGTAGATGGTGATGGCATGAGGGCTGTCGGCCAACTGAAGGATGGTGTCGCTGTCGCGTACCCGCGGATGGCTGAAATCCACGTCCGGCGGCCGGTACGGGCGTGAGCCGGCGGCGATCACCACATGCTTGGCGCGCAGCCTCTGAGAGCTGCCTAGCGTGCTGTCCACCTCCAGCGTTTCGGCATCGAGGAAGCGGGCGTTTCCAGCCAGTACCGGCACCCGGTTGCGCTCGTAGAAGCGCCGACGCAGCGCCACCTGCTGTTCGATGACCCTGCCGGCGCGGGTCAGTAGCTGCGGAAAGGACAGCCGCAGCGTGCTGCGGAACTCGCTGAGCAGCGGCTCGTTCTGAAAATCGCTGAGTGTCTTCACTGCGTGCCGCAGGGCCTTGCTGGGAATGGTGCCCCAGTGGGTGCAGCCGCCGCCGACATCGAAATGACGCTCGACCAGCACCGTTTTCAGGCCATTCTTGGCCGCCATCATCGCTGCGCCTTCGCCGCCTGGGCCGCTGCCTATCACCGCGAGGTCGTATTGCTTCATGTCGATAATTCGTACTGGGGGGTCAGGTTGGATTCTGGAGCGGGGATGATGTCGGGCTCGATCAACTGCTTGTCCGTACAGAAATTCCTGCGTCCGGGCGAATCGGGTTTAAAAAGCTCATTGAAATCAGTTAGTTCAAAGTTTACTTTAAGGTAGATAATAAGCTTTGGACGGATTTCGGTTGCGCGGCCACGACCAAAGTCGCAAGAGCTGGGCCGGGGCAGGGCGACAATTTCTGGAGTGCGGGCAATGAGCGATCTCGAACAGGGCAGTCTGGCCTATTTTCTTTCCACCCCGGTAAGTCCGCAGTGGGCCGACTTCCTGCGGGTTCTGGGCGAGGAACTGAGCGAGCAGATGAGCCCGGAAGAGATCCGTGCCTTCTTCCTTCTGCTCGGCAAACGCATCGCCCGCCGCAACCCGCTGCCGGCCGGGGAAACCCTGCTGGACCTCGAGCAGTCGGTCAACGAGCAACTGCGGCGCAGTGGCTGGGGCTGGATGCGGATCCGGGACCTCAACACCAGCCTGGAATTCCTGCATTCCTGCGCTCCCCTGCGTCAGGCTTTCGGCGATGCCGCGCTGGAGTGGGCGCCGGGCATCCTCGAGGGGCTCTACAGTGAATGGCTCAAGCAGATCGGAGCCGAGGAGTCCCTGGTGCTGCAGCAGTTGGGCAAGCCGGAGGGCGTGCAGGACACCTTGCGCTTCCGGCTGGCGCATCCGAGTCAGTTCCTCTAAGGGAGGACGCCATGTCGGAAAAAAGTGATGACATCAAGCAACTGTTCTCCCACCTCGGCCTGAATCCGAGCGACTACCAGGAGATTCGCAGCGCTCCTAGCGCGAACGCCACAGTGACCGAGGCGCCACGGCGCTGGTCGCTGCTGCAGGCCACCACTAAGCACCCGCTACCGACCAAGATCCCGCCGATTGTCTCGTCGCCGGCACCGGCGAGTGCAGTACCGCCGCCTTCGCTGATTGCTCCCGCTGCGGTGCCGCGCGCGCTGCCGCCCCGGACCAGTCCCGCGGGCTGGGTGGAGCCACACGCGACGGTCTCCGTGCCAGCGCCCGCTCCGGTAACTCCGCCGTCGGCCGGCGATCAGCCCTTGGCCGAGGGACTACGCGCGCTGTTCCAGTCGGTACGCGAGCCCGCGCCGGTGGCTCCCCTACCGGGCGCCCCGACCGTCGCGGCTCCGCCACCAGCCGAGCCTTCCGCGGAGCAGGTTTACCGGGAGTTGCGCGGTAGCACACCGACCCCGGCCGCTCCGCCACCAACGCCGGCCTGGGCTGGTTATGACTCCGAGCAGGAAACCCGCTATTCGGTACCCCCGACGCCGGCCCGCTCTGCGGTGCCGCCGCCTGTCCGCGCACCGGTGCCACCGCCGGCTCCAAGCCTAGCCCCGCAACCGCAACCGCAACCGCCAGCCGCCAGGGCCAAGGCCGCGCGTCCCGCCCCGGCGCCGATGGCTCCGCCTCCGGCGGCTTCTGCGGTGCAGCGGACGCCCCCCAGCGACGCCGGCAGCGATCTGCAGGCGGCCTTCCGCCGTCTGGCTGAGCCGGAGCCGCCGCGCGCCGCGGCCAGCGGCCGTCTGCGCTTGCGCTATCCGGCGTCGCCGTCGGCGCAAGTCGAGTCCGGCAAGGAGGCGCGGCTGGATGATGTGCTGCGGCGCATCTCGGGCCACAATGGCCCCTCGAAATAACGGACCAGCCGACACTCAAGGCGCATGAATCCGAACACCAATCGACTGATCGTCTCGATCGTGTCGCCCAAGGGGGGCGTCGGCAAGACCACCATCGCCGCCAATCTGGCGACGGCGCTGGCGGCGCGCGGCCAGGCCTCTCTGTTGGTGGACCTCGACACTCAGAACAGCCTGCGTCTGCATCACCAGATGCCACTGGACGACACCTCAGGGCTGGCGGTTCAGACGCTGCGTGGCTTGCCCTGGTCCGACTGCGTTTACCGCAGCCCCTACGGCATCGACTGTCTGCCGTTCGGCCTGATCTCGGAGTCGGACCGACGGGAGTTCGAGCACCGGCTGGATAATGATCCGACCTGGCTGGTTCGCAATCTCGACGCGTTGCGGCTGTCACCGGGCAGCTACGTGATCGTCGACACTCCGCCGGGTGGTTCCGCGTACCTGACCCAAGCACTGCTGGCCGCCGACCTCGCGATCTGTGTATTACTGCCGGACGCCGCCTCCTTCATCACCATTCCTTCGATGGAACGCTGGCTGGACGAATACAGTCGTCCACGACCGGATTTTTGCGGCGGCTACTACCTGCTCAATCGTATGAACAGTGCGCGGGTGCTGTGCCGCGACGTCGCCGCTGCCCTGGAACGCGAGCTCGGTCCGCGGCTGATCCCGGTGGAGGTGCATTTCGATTCCGCGGTCGAGGAAGCGCTGGCCTCGCAGACGCCGATCCTGAAATACGCACCGGAATCTCCCGCCACCCGCGATCTCACCGCCCTGGCGGACTGGTTGCTCAAGCTGCCATGAGCGAGCCCAACACCAGTTATGGACTGAGCAACGCCGCCCGGGTCGGGCAGCCCTGGTCGCAGCTCCTGATCAACCAGAACTGGGATCGCCGAATCGAGCGACTCATCGAGCTGCGTGTCTGGGACCGTCGCTGGATGCTGCCGCTGAGCCTGCTGATCTGCGCGATCCCGGCGGTGGTGGTGGTGACCACGCCCTTGCCCTTCGGTGGGCAGGTGCTGTTCGCACTGGTCACCTTCCTGCTGGCGGTCTGGCTGAACCGCATCGAGGGGCGCTTGGTTTCACACGTCCTCATGCTGCTGTCGGTGCTGGTTAGTAGCCGCTATCTCTACTGGCGACTCACCGAATCGCTGGGCTCGATCTATTCCAGCGAGCGCTACGGCGATATGTTTTTCTCCACCGGCCTGCTGGCCGCCGAGTTCTACGCCTACGTGGTGCTGATGCTCGGCTACTTCCAGGTACTGTGGCCGCTCAATCGCAAACCCACGCCCTTGCCGCGCGATCTGAGCGAGTGGCCGGTGGTGGATATCTACATCCCCACGTACAACGAGCCGCTGAAGGTGGTTCGCCCGACGGTGCTGGCCGCGCTGGATGTCGATTGGCCCAAGGAAAAACTCAACGTCTACGTGCTTGACGACGGCAAGCGTCAACAGTTCCGCGAATTCTGCGAGCAGGTGGGCGCTACCCATCTCACCCGCAACAACTCTCGCCACGCCAAGGCCGGCAACCTCAATGCCGCCCTGCAGAAGACCCACGGCGAGTACATCGCCATCTTCGACTGCGACCACATTCCGACCCGCTCCTTCCTGCAGGTCACCATGGGCGGGTTCCTGCACGATCCCCGGCTGGCGATGGTGCAGACGCCTCACCACTTCTTCTCGCCGGATCCGTTCGAGCGCAACCTCGGCACTTTCCGCAAGGTGCCCAATGAAGGTGAGCTGTTCTACGGGCTGCTGCAGGACGGCAATGATTTCTGGGACGCGACCTTCTTCTGCGGTTCCTGCGCGGTGCTGCGGCGCTCGGCGCTGGAAGAAGTCGGTGGCATTGCCGTGGAGACCGTTACCGAGGACGCCCACACCGCGCTGAAGATGCATCGGCGCGGCTGGAGTACCGCCTATCTCAACATCGCCCAGGCGGCGGGCCTGGCCACCGAATCGCTGTCGGCGCACGTCGGTCAGCGCATCCGCTGGGCACGTGGCATGGCGCAGATCTTCCGCTCCGATAACCCCTTGTTCGGACGTGGCCTGCACTTCGGGCAGCGGCTCTGCTACTTCAACGCCATGCTGCACTTCTTCTACGGCCTACCGCGGCTAGTGTTCATGACCGCGCCGCTGTCCTACCTGTTCTTCGAGGCGCACATCATCAGTGCCAGCGCTTTGGTGATCGCCGCCTACGCGCTGCCGCATATCGCTCACGGCAATCTCACCAACTCGCGCATCCAGGGGCCTTACCGGCACTCGTTCTGGGCCGAAGTCTACGAGACGGTACTGGCGACCTACATCATGTGGCCAACTCTGCTGGCGGTCATCAATCCCAAGCTGGGTTCCTTCAACGTGACCGCCAAAGGCGGCATCAACGAAAAAACCTATTTCGACGCCGATATCGCCCGTCCTTATCTCTGGCTGCTGGCGCTGAATCTGGCCGGCGTCGCGGTGGGCATCGCGAGGGCACTGAAGTTCAACACCCACGAAGTTGATACCGTGGTGCTGAACATCCTCTGGAGCGTCTACAACCTGATCATCATTGGCGCCGCGCTGGCGGTGGCCTGGGAATCCAAACAGGTGCGGCGCTCGATCCGGGTCGATACCGCGATCAACGCGCGGGTGCGGGTGCCGGACGGCCCAGTGATCGAGGCGGTGACCACCGATCTTTCCGAAGGCGGCGTTGGCCTGAAGCTGGCTCACCCCTATCCTTTACCCCAGACCGCCGAGGTGCAGGTCGCCCTGGTGCCGGAGCGCAGCCTGGTGTGGATGCCCGTGAGAGTAGTGCGCTCGCGCGGCGAGATGCTGACGCTGGAATTCCAGCCGCTGACGGTGAACCAAGAACGGCAACTGGTCTATGCGCTGTTCGGTCGCGCCGACGCCTGGGTCGATTGGTCCGCAACGCGGCCGGCGGACCGGATCGGCGAGAGTTTCCGCACCATTCTCGATTTTGGCCTGGCCGGGACGATACACCTGGTCAAATTCACTGTTCAGAACCTGAAGAGTTCCCTCATGGACTTCCTGCATCGGATCTTTCCCACCCTGAAGGCACGCCGGGCCGCCAGCCTGCTGCTGCCAGCGCTGTTGTCCGCCGCGCTGCTGTCCGCGGCGCCGACAGCGGCGCGGGCTCAGGGTGGCGAGCCTCAAGCCGTCGAAGCGGTCGCCTCCGAGGAGCTGGCCACCAGCGGCGCGCGTGTCGAGACGCGGCTGCTGAGCTTCCAGTCGATGGGCGCGCAGAAGCCGATCCGCCTGCGTGGCGTGACCGGCGAGATGACGCTGCCGGTGGCGATCCGCGACGACGAGGTGGTGACCAGGGCGCGACTGCGACTGAAATTCTCGCATTCGCCTTCGCTGATCATGCCGCTGTCGCACCTCAATGTGATGGTCAACAACGAGCTGGCGGCGACCATTCAGTTCAGCCCCGAAACCGCGGGGGGCGCCGAGCGCATCATCGACATCGATCCGCGCCTGTTCGTCGAGTACAACCAGCTTGGCCTGCAGTTCATCGGCCACTACACCATGGATTGCGAGGACCCGGTGAACACCGCGCTGTGGTCCATCGTCAGCAACAAATCGACTCTGGAGATCGAGACCAAGCCGCTGGCGCTGGCCAAGGATCTCAACCTGCTGCCCAAGCCCTTCTTCGATGGCCGCGATGCCCGCAAGCTCGCATTGCCCTTCGTCTTCGCGAACACCCCCGGTCTGGAAGAGCTGGATGCCGCTGGCGTGGTGTCATCCTGGTTTGGCGCGCTGGCCGACTATCGCGGTGCCAGCTTCCCGGTCTATCTAAATCGCCTGCCGATGGGGCATGCCGTGGTGTTTGTCGTGGGCAACCGCCTGCCGGCGGGCCTGAGCCTGCCGGACGAAGGCGGCAACGCCAAGCTCCTGCTCGCCGCCAATCCGCGTGATCCGTCTTCGACGCTGCTGGTGATCCGTGGCAGCACCGGCGAGAGCCTGAAGGCCGCCGCGCGCAGTCTCGCGCTGGGCACGCAGGGGCTCTCCGGCCAGGAAGTGGTGATCCGGGAATTCAAGGACCCGGCGCCGCGCAAGGCTTACGACGCGCCGCGCTGGATTCCCACCGACCGGCCGGTGCAACTGGGCGAACTGGCCCAGGCCTGGCAGTTGGAGGCGGTAGGTCTGTATCCGGACACGATCCGCGTGCCTTTTCACGCGCCGCCGGATCTCTTCACTTGGCGCAGCAAGGGCATGAAGCTGGGGTTGAAATATCGCTATACCCCGACCGTGGGCGCCAAGTCGACCCTCAACATCAGCATCAACAACGAGTTCGTGGAGGCCATCGCGCTGTCCTATAGCGGCGAGGAAAAAGCCGCCGAGCAGCGCATCAAGCTGCCCTTCGTCGCGCAGTACGAGTCGGTGAACAGTTCCACCGTCTATGTGCCTGATTACAAGTTCAGCGCCGACAACACCTTGCAGTTCCAGTACTACTTCGAGCGCAAGAAGGAGGGCGCCTGCAAGGACGTGGTGCTGGATAACCTGCGTGGGGCCATCGATCAGGACTCCAGCATCGATCTTTCCGCCTTCCCCCACTACACGGCCTTGCCGGAACTCACCCTGTTCGCCAACGGCGGCTTCCCGTTCACCAAGTACGCCGACCTGGGGCAGACCGCCATCGTGGTCCCCGACAACATCAACGCCGAGGAGATCGAGGCCTATCTCACGGTAATGGGCCGTCTGGGTAATGCCACCGGCTATCCGGCACACCGTTTCGCGCTGGTGCGCGCCGGCGAGATCGATGCCTACGACGAGCACGACATCCTGGTGCTGGGCAGCGCCGGCAACCAGCCTCTGCTGGAGCGCTGGGCCAGCGATATGCCGGTGGCGATCGCCGATGGCGCGATCAGCCTCAACGTGCTGGGGCCGATCGAGCGCCTGCGTGCCCGCTGGGAAGGGCGTGACCTGACCGGCGCCATCGACCACGCCGGCCGGGTGGTGCTGGAGGCCGGTCGGTCGCTGGGCCTGATCATGAGCTTCGAATCGCCCTTGTCGTCCAAGCGCACCGTGGTGGTGATGACCGCCGGCACGCCCAAACGGCTTACCGAAGTTGCCAATCTGTTCACCGACCCAGGCAAGGCCCAGTTCGTGCGCGGCGATCTGGTGCTGTTCAACGGCGATCAGGTCAACAATTACCTGCTGGGCTATCAGTACAACGTTGGCTCCCTGCCGCTGCTGACGCAGTTGCGCTGGTGGTTCTCGCGCCAGCCGCTGGTGCTGGTGGTGGTCTGCCTGCTCGCGGCGCTGCTGCTGGCCACGGTGCTGTACCGCTCGCTGCGACGCATGGCCATGCGTCGCAAGCAGGCGGGGCTGTAAGCCGGGATCCAGGCTGACATGCGCTACGCGATCACGGCGGTCGCCGCCGCGGTCGCCGTTCTGATCGCGATGGCCGGGTACCGCTACTGGCAGTGGAGCCGGCCCTGGCAGGCCTGGGAGGCCTATCGGAATGGCTTCGTTCAGGTCGATGGTCGGGTGATCGACCGCACCGCGGGCGGCCGAACCACCTCGGAGGGGCAGGCCTACACGCTGTTCTTCGCGCTGGTCGCCAATGATCGTCCGGTGTTCGACCGGGTGCTGCGCTGGACCGCCGCCAACCTCTGCGAGGGCCGGCTCGAAAGCCGCCTTCCAGCCTGGCTGTGGGGTGAGCGGGAAGACGGCAGTTGGGGCGTAAAGGACGCCAACCCGGCGAGCGACGCCGATCTCTGGATCGCCTACACCCTGCTGGAAGCGGCGCGACTGTGGCAACAGCCGGACTACGCCCGCAAGGCAATGGCGCTGCTGGCGATGATCCGCTCCCAGGAGTTGGTGGAAGTGCCCGGGCTGGGAATGATGCTGCTGCCGGCGCCGCAGGGTTTCCAGCTGGAGGAGGGACGCTGGCGCTTCAACCCCAGCTATCTGCCGGAGTTCCAGTTCCGCTATCTCGCCGCCGCCGACCCCTACGGCCCTTGGAAGGCAGCATGGAGCAACCATCTGCTGCAGATGCAGCGACTGCCCTTGCGGGGCATCGTGCCGGACTGGTATCAGACTGACGCCGCCGGCCGGCCACTGCTCGATCCGATCAGCGGTGGGCGCGGCAGCTATGACGCCATCCGCGTCTATCTCTGGGCCGGCATCAGCGCCGAGGCCAGTGGCGAGCGCCGCGCCGCGCCCCTGCTGCGCCTGCTGGCTCCCTATGCCGCGCTGCTGCGCCAACGTGAGCAGCCGCCGGAATTCGTCGATGTCGCTACCGGCACTGCCTCGGGCGGCGCGCCGATCGGCTACTCCGCGGCCGTGTTGCCTTTCCTCGCAGTAGTGGATGAAGATACCGTCGCAACTCAGCGTACCCGCTTGAAAAACAGCCGGCGAGAGAGCGGCTCCGGCAACCTAGGAAAGCCGCCTCATTACTACGACCAAGTGCTGGCGCTGTTTGGCGAGGGGTGGGCTGAGAAGCGTTATCGAATCGATACCCAGGGTCAGGTCATTCCACGATGGTCAAAGACATGTTGCGGCTGGCCGTACTGAGCCTCTGGCTGGCCTGCGCCGCCACGACGGTCCAGGCCCAGGACGCTGCCGCGACCACCGACCAGCTCGCCTCGCAGGCGCGCTACTGGGAGGGCAAGGGCCGTTACGACCTGGCGCGCGAGAACTGGCTCAAGCTGCTGCGTTCCTCGCCCGACAATCCCACCGCGCTGTCCGGTCTGGTGAACGCCGAGGCAGTCAGTGGTCGTGCCGCCGCCGCCCAGGTGTATCTGGACCGTCTCAAGGAGGCGCAGCCCGACCATCCCGATTTGCGCAGGCTGGAAGCGGCCATCCGCGCCGGCAGCTACGACCCCGACAAGCTTTCGCAGCCGCGCGTGCTCGCCCGGCAGGGCAAGTACCAGCAGGCGGTGGATGCCTACAAGGCGCTCTTCAATAACGATATTCCCGGCGGCCGCCTGGGGCTCGAGTACTACCAGACCCTGGCCGGCACCGAGAACGGCTGGCAGCCCGCCTATGCCGGCATCCAGAAGCTGGCCCTGGACAACCCTCGTGAGCCGATCTATCAGTTGGCGCTGGCCCAGCACCTGACCTACCAGGAGAGCACCCGCCGCGAGGGCATTCGTGGCCTCGCCGGGCTGAGCAAGGACCAGACCCTGGCCAGTCCGGCGCGCCAGGCTTGGCGGCAGGCGCTGCTGTGGCTGGGCGCGAAGGCCGGCGACGAGCCGCTGTACCAGGACTATCTGCGCGAGGGTGGTGAAGATCCGCAGATCAGCGCCAAGCTTCGTTCGCTCGGCGAGGCCAGAGCCAGTGCCGTGGCTGCGGCCCGTGGCGAGCCGCTTGATCAGCCGCCGACCCCCGAGGAACTGCGTGGTCAATTGGTCAAGCGGGGCTTCGATGCCCTCAACGACGGCCGCCTGGAGCAGGCGGAAGACTTGTTCAACCAGGCACGCCAAGACTATGGCGAGTCCGCCGATGTGCTGGGTGGCCTGGGCATCATCCGCCTGCGGCAGGAGGCCTATGGCGAGGCTGCGGACCTGCTGGGCCGCGCGTCCAGCCTCAACAAGGCGCGAGCCAGTCGCTGGAAGGAGGCGCTGGATACCGCTCGCTTCTGGCAGGTGGTGCGCGGTGCCGAGGCGGCGCGCAAGGCCGGCGACAGTGCGCTGGCGATCCGTGAATTGCGCCGTGCCCTGGAGTTGGATCCCAAGCACGGTGCTGAGCAGCCTGCGGTACGGATCAGTCTCGCCGATCTGCTGGTGGAGCAAGAGCAGCTTCCGGAGGCGGAGAAGATCTACCGTGACATCCTGCGCGGCCAACCCGACAACGCCGACGCGCTGCGCGGCCTCCTGGGTTTGCTGGCGCGTGACCAGCGACTGCCCGAAGCCATCGCCCTGGCGGAACGGGCGCCACCGGAAGTACGGGCGCAGCTAGGTGGATTCGGCGTGCTCAAGGCCCAGAATCTTCGCGATCAAGCCGCCGCGGCACTCAAGGCCAAGGACGAGGCTCGCGCCGAGACCCTGCTCAAGGAGGCGCTGCTGGTCGATCCCGAAAGTCCCTGGACGCGTCTGGATCTGGCGCGCATCTACCAGGGCCAGCAGCGCAGCCGGGAGGCCAGCACGCTGATCGACGGTCTGCTGGCGCCGGGAACCGGTACGGTGCACGGCGAGGCCTTGTACATCAAGGCGCTGCTGCTGGCCGAGCAGCAGAACTGGTACGAGGGCTTGCAGTTGCTGGAGAGGGTCGAGCCCGGTGCGCGTACGCCCGGCATGGCCGAACTGCAGAAGCGCCTTTGGGTGCGCTACCAGACACAGCGTGCCAGCGTGGCAGCCCGGATGGGCCAGCCGGCCCTGGCGAGCCAGATCCTGGCCGAGGTGGAGCCCGAGGTCGGTGAGCAGCCGGAGCTGCTGGGCGCGCTCGCGACCGCCTACGCCGACCTGGGGGACGAGAGCCGAGCGCTGGCTTACATCCGTCAGGCGCTGACGCGCACCGCTAGTCCCAGTTCCGGCCTGCGCCTGCAGTACGCCGGCCTGCTGTTCAAGCTGCGGCAGGACGCCGAATTTGAAGTGGTGATGGAAGACCTGCTACGCAAGGGCGATCTGGATGCCGAGCAAAGCCAGGGGTTGGCCAACCTGCGCATCGCCTACCGCCTGCGTCAGGCCGACCTGCTGCGTGAGGACGGCGACCTCGCCCGCGCCTACGAATATCTGGAACCGCTGCTGCGGCTGAATCCCAACGACCCTCGGCTGATGATGGCCCTGGCGAGGCTCTACAACGACTCCAAGGACTACGAGCAGGCCTACCGCATCTACCAGCGAGTGTTGGCTCTCGAACCTCAGGATCTTGATGCCCACAAGGGCGCCATCAATGCCGCCTTGTCGCTTTCGCTGTGGGACGACGCTGATGCCCTGCTGGAGCGCGCCTTTGCCCTGGATCCGCAGAATCCGCGGCTCTACGCCCTGGCTGGGCGCTCGGCGCGTGGGCGCGGCGACGACGGCCGCGCGCTGCAGTTGTTCCAGCAGGCGCTGCGGCTCGACGCACAGCAGGGAGGCGAGGGCGGCAACCCGTTCAGCCCCGGCAATTCCCAGCCGCTGCTGCAGTTGATCGATCCGGCGACGGCCAACAGACGCCTGCCGTTTACCCCGCAGATTCTCGGCCAGCGGGCCGTCGCGGTACCGCCATACGCGAAGGCGACCGCGGTCAAGGTGAAGTCGTCGCAGGCGGCGCGCGTGCGTCCGAAGGCCGTTGTCGCCAGTGCGCCGCCGCCAGCGGCGGTGCGCCAGCCGCTACGGACCGAGCGGCGCCCGACCTCGGGCGAGGCGCGCATGGCCCGCCTGCTGCGGGCAGCCTGGACGCGCGGTGACGTCGCCATTCCCGCGCGACTGGCTCGGGGGCGGTTGTTGAAAGTCTCGACGCCGCCGGAAAAGACGAGCGGACAGGCGGCCAGTGGCAGCCCGCAGCGCCCCAGTGGCTACTGGACCGAAGATGGCCGGGCCAGCGGCGACAGCGCCGCCTACCGCTACGTCGAAGGGGCAGGCAGTACCACGCCAGCCGCCGGTACCGCGACCTACGGGCGCCCGACCGCGAATCAGGTGCCGACGCCGGTACCGCCCGCTGGGGCCAGCGAGTACCCGCCGGCGCGTAGGGCCCAAAGCAGGCTGCAGACCACCCTGAGCAAGCCGCAGGCGACGCTGCGCGAGGAGTTGCTGGGCGACATCGCCGACCTCAACCGCCAGCCCGGTAGCGCGCCTACCGGCAGCGTGGCTCCACAGGTTTACTACGGCGATGGTTACGGGGTGTACGAAGTGCCCCGACAGAAGGCCGGCGGATATCCGGCGGCGCCGGCCTATCGCCAAAGCGAGCCCGCCTACGGTGGCGCCTCCGCCGGTGGTCGACGGGTCGGCCCGGTCCTCGATCTGCGTCTGAGCCAGCCCGAGGTGGTGCTGAGCCAGGACAGCAGTAATCCCGAGGATCGCAAACAGTTGCTGCGCGAGATCGGAGACCTGCGCGCGAAGCGCAGTCCGTATGGACAGCTAGGCCTCGGCCTGCGGACCCGTGATGGTGTCGAGGGCCTGGACCGGCTCGACGGCATCGAGGCGCCGGTGGAAGTCGCTTTTCCCGCCACCGAGGCGGGGCGCTTCAAGTTCCGTGTAGTACCGGTTTCGCTGGAGGCGGGGACCTTGTCGGGCCGCAGTGTGCCGCTGTTTGGCACCCTGGGACTGGCCACAGCGCTAGCTTCCGCCAATGGCGAGGACACTACCGCCATCACCGGCAGCCGTTTCAGCCAGAGCGAATCTGGCGTCGCGCTGGGCCTGGGTTACGAAGTCGGGGATTTCCGCGCCGACTTCGGAACTTCGCCACTGGGCTTTCCGGTGGAGACCCTGGTCGGCGGCATCAATTGGCGGCCGACGGTCGGGGCGACCAGTTTCAAGATCGACGTTGCCCGCCGCTCGGTGACCGACAGCCTGCTGTCGTATGCCGGCGCTCGTGATCCCGGCACCGGTCTGGTCTGGGGCGGTGTCACCAAGACCGGTGGCCGGCTCGATGTGGCCTACGACCTTGGCCGCTACGGAATCTACGGCAACGGCAGCTACTACTTGCTGGACGGCGAGAACCTGTCGGAAAACTCGGTGGTGGAAATCGGTGGCGGCCTCTACGCGCGGGCGGCCGAAAGCCGTCGCATGCGACTCACCTACGGCCTCAACCTCACGGCCTTCGGCTACGACAAGAATCTGCGTCGCTTCAGCTTCGGCCACGGCGGCTACTTCAGCCCGCAGTCCTACTTCGCGGTCAGCGTGCCGGTGGAGTGGGAGGGATACTACAACCGCTTCAGCTATCGCATCGGCGGCGCTATCGGCATCCAGGCGTTCTGCGAAGACGGCGCCGGCTATTACCCCTCGGATGTCGGTCTAGCCGACGCCTACGCGGCAGCGCTGGAACTGGCCGATCCGGAGCTGAATCTGCAGGGTGGTTATGACTCCAAGCAGTCCACCGGTATTGGCTTCAGTTTTGCGGGACAGTTTGAGTATCTACTGGATCCCAACTTGGTTGCCGGCGCGCGGCTGTCCATCGATAACGCCCGCGACTACCAGGAAGGCAGTGCGCTCGGCTACCTGCGCTACAGCTTCTATCCGCAGACCCGCGTTTCCAACCCGCCGGCTCTGCTGCTGCCCTACTTCAATTTCGGGGACCCCAGACTATGAGCAGCCGGGTGCTTCTGAGGCTGCTGCCGCTGCTGGTCTGCGCCGCCTGCGCTTCGAGCCCGGCGCCGATGGCGCCTGTGTCGGCCCCCGCCGGCCTGGAGGCCACCTATCCCGCAGTCGGCGGACAGCGTTACCAGGCTCAGCCCCCGGCACTGGCTCAGCCGATCCGGCCGCCCGCATCGGTGCGGCCCGCCGCCAACTTTGGTGAGGAAGACGCAGGCCTGCAAGGCATGGCTGCCGGCGAGACCGAGCGCGCCGAGCAGAGTTTCGAGCGGGCCTTGGAGGTCAACCCCTTCGATCCGGTCGCGCTCAACAACCTGGCGGTCGCCAAGGCCGAGCAGGGGCAGTTCCACGAGGCGACGGCACTGCTGGAGCGCGCCGCCAAGCTGCAGCCGGACAACGCCGAGATCGCCGCCAACCTCGCGCGCTTGCGCGGTTATGTGCAGGGCTATGCCATGGCCGGAGTGGAACCGGCGGGGCCGGTGCAGCCCTCGGCCAGCGGCCTGCCGCCGGAACCACCACAGCTATGGAGCGAGCGTCGGGCGGCGTTGCCGCGCTGGTCGACTGGCAGCGAGGGCCAGGCCCAGACCGCACCAGCGACTGCGGCGAAGACCGGAAGCGGCTACTACCTGTCAGAAGCCTGTCGTCAACCGTCGGCCGCAGCCGCCAGCAGTAAGGGCAAAACCAAGCTAAGCGTCGGTGCCGGTGTAGCCAAGCCGGAGTGCCCGCCGGCCCGATGAGCTGGGGATGCCGTTAAACCAGAAAGGCCTCGCTGAGCGAGGCCTTTCTGCTTGATCTTGCCGCCATCTTCAGCTCGGGAGCGACTCGTACAGCGCCAGGTATTCCTGGGTGATGCGGTGCGAGCGCTCCAGATGCACCAGCGGCAGATGGCGGTCGTGGGATTCCTTCACCTTCACCGAGCTGCCGATGGTCTGCTCCAGCACGGGCCGGCCTTCCGCCTTCAGTTCGTTGACCAGGCGCTGCGGCAGATTGGAACGGGCCTGGAACTGGTTGACGACGATGCCCTCGATGTCGAGATCGTCGTTGTGGTCGGCGCGGATCTCCTGGATGTTGTCGAGCAGGGTGTAGAGCGCCTGGCGGGCGAACTCGTCGCAGTCGAAGGGGATCAGCACGCGGTCGGCGGCGATCAGTGCCGAGCGCGAATAGAAGTTGAGCGCCGGCGGAGTGTCGATGAACACCGCGTCGTAGCCTTTCAGCTTCTTCAGCGCGTCGCGCAGCTTGTAGATCTTCTGCTTGGCCTCCAGCTTGACGATCAGCTCTTCCAGCTTGGGGCTGGAGGCCACCACGTCGAGATTCTCGAACGGGGTATTGGTGGCAAAACTCATCAGCGGTGGCATCTGCAAGGTGAAGCTGAGCGTCGCCTCGAAGAAGTCGGCGATGCTGCGATCGGCTTTGAGCCCGCCGGAACCCAGCAGGTACTGGGTGGAATTGCCCTGGGTGTCGAGGTCGATCACCAGGGTGCGCAGGCCGGAGGCCGCCGCGATGGCGGCGAGATTGCAGACGATGGTGGTCTTGCCGACCCCGCCTTTCTGGTTGAAGACAACGCGCTTGATCATGTCGGAGCCGCTTAAGTGGAGTTGAGAGCGTCTTCATTATCGCCAGAATCGGGCCATCTCCGTCGATGCGGGTCTGCCTGGCGCCCCGGCTTGCCAACGAGCCTGGCCGATTTCATCGGCTCGTCACCGGGCGGACATACGATTCCGCACTTTTCCTGAGGGACGAAAAAAATGTCGGGGACTCGTCAGTTGGGTGGTGCGACGCGCCGTGATGTTCTGCGTTACGCCTTTCTGAGCGCGGGCGCCGCGACGCTGCCCGCCTGGCTCGCGGCCTGTGGCGCCTCCACCGCTGAAGTGGCTGCCGATCCCGGCCCGGGCGCGGGCGGCGACCCCGAAGGCAAGGAGTTCAGCATCGCGCCCGGCCCGCTGTCGGCGGTGGGGCCGCTGGTCGAGACCGGCGTGGACGGCATACTGGCGCCGGCCGGTTTCAGTGTGCGTGCGGTGGCCCGCAATCTCTACAACCCGGTCAACGGTCTGTTCGACCCGCTGGGCCTGAGCGGCTATCACTGGCACGCCTCGCCGGACGGCGGCGCGGTGTTCGCCGCCGAGGACGGCGGCTGGGTCTATGTCTCCAACAGCGAGGAGGATGCCGGCGGGGTCGGAGCGCTGCGCTTCGCCGCCGACGGCACGCTGACCTCGGCCTACCGCATCCTCGACCAGACCCGCCGCAACTGCGCCGGCGGCGCCACGCCCTGGCAGACCTGGCTGTCCTGCGAGGAGACCGCCGATGGCCTGGTCTACGAGTGCCAGCCCTTTGGCACAGCGGCCGAGGCGCGTGCCAGACCGGCGCTGGGGCTGTTCAACCACGAGGCCGCCAGCGTTGATCTCGACACCCGCACGGTGTACCTGACCGAGGACAGCGGCGAGGGTCGGCTGTACCGCTTTCTCGCCGAGGCCAGCGATCTGCTACCCGAAGGCCGCCTGAAGCTGGAGAGCGGGCGCCTGCAGGTGCTCAACATCGCCGGCTACGAGAACGGCGGCTACCCCGAAGGCCAGGCCCTGCACACACTGCACCGGGTCCGCTGGGTGGACGTGGAAGCGCCGACGCGGCCGCAGGCGGAAGTGCGGGCCGAGCTGGCCGCGGCCGGAAAGCCGGTGCCAGGCAGCGTGTTCCGCGGCGGTGAGGGCATCTGGCGCTACGAGCTGCCGGCGACGCTGCGCAGCCTGCCGCCCGGCGGCAGCCGACCCAGCCGCGCGCTGATCTTCTTCGCCTGCAAGGGCGACAACCGGGTGCTCGCCTACGACATCGACAACGAGCTGATCGAGATCGTCTTCGACAACGATTCCATCGAGCTGCCGATGGACGATGTCGACAATCTGGTGGTGAGCCCGGCCGGCGACGTGATCGTCGCCGAGGACGGCGAGGCCATGCGCCTGATCGTGGTGGTGCCGAACCAGCCGGCCAAGACGCTGTTGCAGATCAGCCTGGGCGGCTCCGAGCTGACCGGGCCGGCGTTCACGCCCGACGGCAGCCGGCTCTATTTCAGCTCGCAGCGCGGCCCCAATCTGCCGCTGCTCAAGACCGGCTCCGGAGTGACCTACGAGCTGACGATCCCGCCGGAGTTCCGCCGCGCCTGAGGCAATTTGGCGCCTAGTCGGCCAGCAGCCGGGTGGCGGCCGGCGAGCTGTAAAAGGGCTCCAGCCAGCGCCGGATCAGCGGCTCCAGCAATTTCTTCTTCTTCAGTGCCGCCAGCGCCGGCGGAGCGAAGCGCATCAGGTCGGTGAGGATCATCTTGCGGCTGATGCCCATCTCGTCGAGCAGTTCAGCCAGGTGGGTCTTGCCGTACTTGTCGAAGAAGGCCTCGATGCCGGCGTCGATCACCGCCGCATACCAGTCGGTCTTGCGCAGGCTGCGCCAGTGCTCGTAGCCGACCACGAACAACTCCTCGACGTCGCCGGTGCTGACCGTGGATCGAGCCTCGGCCAGGCTCTGGTGCTTGAGGCCGGCCCAGATTTCCAGCGCCGATTCGCGTAGCAGATGGTCGTCAAGCAGGGTTTGCAGCGAGCTCTCGCTCTCCAGCAGGGTGGCGTCCAGGCTCTGCTGGATGTATTTGCGCAGGGTGCTCTCGATGGCGGCGTCGAGCTTGGGCGTGGCCTTGGAGAGCATCGATTTGCCGAGCTTGAGCATTGAGGAAGCGCCGGGGATGCTCTTGGTCAGACTGTTTTCGGCCAAGTAGCCGCTGATGCCGCGGTAGATCAGATCGCCGGCGACGGTGTGCACCACCGGGTTGGAAAGGCCGGCGTGAATCAGCGCGGCGCGCGCCTCCTTCAGCTCCAGGATCTTGTCCAGCCAGTGGCGGAAGTGGCGGTCTGGCAGCAACTCGCTGAGCTTGGTCTTGCGCTGGATCGGATGCGCCTGCACCGCCTGCGCGATCTCGCCGACCAGCTCCGGAATCGCGCCGTGCGGCTCCATCTCGGCGGCGTAGTGGCGGGCGATTTCCTGCACGGTCTTGCGACTGACCGCCTCCTCCAGCTTGAGCTTACTGGCGTCATGCAACAGGGCATCGACCTCGGCCTCCAGCCAGGGCTCCAGGGCCTTGGCGTCCAGGCATGCCAGCCACCACTCGACCTGGGCATCGAGCAGGGCGCTGGCCTTGCTGGAGAGTTTTGCGGCGTTCTTCTTGGCCATCGCTGTGTGCTCCTGATTCCGGCTGCCAAAGCAAAGGGCGCTTGCGCGCCCCTGCTTGATACGTCCGGAGTATGACCGCTTTGCGGCTAGTGGAGCTGGAGTTTGCGCGGCTGACGGTAGCGGCGCAGAGCGGCGAGGGCGCCCAGTAGCAGCAGCGTGGCGCCGCCGCTGGCACCGCCGCCGCTACTGGCCGTTGGGCTGGGATCGCCTGGGACCGGCGTGCTGCTCGGGCAGACGTCGCCCAGCGGCGCGCCGACGCTGGCCGCCAGGGCTTTGCGGACATTGACCAGCCCGTATCCGGAGGCCTTGTCGTAGCCGGCGACCAGCTCCGGATCGCCTTCGACCGCCATGTCGGTGGCGGTGCTGACCAGCAGTTCGCGCAATTGCGCCGGGCTCAGTTCGGGCGCAGCTTCCAGCAACAGGGCGGCGACACCGGCGATATGCGGCGCGGCCATCGAAGTTCCAGAGAGGCGCATGTAGAACGCCCGGTTCTGCACCTGGTCTTGCGGGCTGTCGCCGAAGTAGTCGCCCTCGGTGGCCTGGCCCAAAGGTGCCAGCACCGAGGCAGGCGACATGGTGGCGAGAATCTGGTCGCCAGGAGCGGCGATGTCGACGCCGTTGCCACGGGAGGTGAAGCTGTTGACGTGCCCGCTTTCGCAACTGCCGTGATCGGCCTTGCAGGCGGAAGCAACGGTGATGACCTCCTCCATCGCGGTCGGAACAGGGCGGAGGGTGTCCTGGTCGGGGCCGCCACCGTCGTTGCCGGCAGCGAACACCATGACGATGTTCTCGGCGACCGCGTTCTGCACGGCCAGCTTCACCGGGTCGAAGTCGGTGGGGCCAAGCAGCGGCGCCTGGAATTCCTCTTCCAGCAGGCCCCAGGAATTGCTGGCGACGCGGACATTGCCCAGGTCTTCGCGATGGCGTACCAGATAGTCGATGGCCATCACCGCATTGGCTTCGAAGCCGATGTCCTCGACGATTCCGTTGGCGGCGCTGGCGATCTTCAGCGATACCAGATTGACCCCCGGCGCCACGCCGCGCAGGTCCAGACCGCTGGCGCCGGTACCGTCACCGCCGATGATGCCGGCGCAGTGGGTTCCGTGACCGACCTCGTCCTGCAGGGCGCTGGGGCCGGTGGCTTCGGCGTACTGGTCCCACTCCTCGGCGGTCAACACCCCGCCGGACTGACGTTGCAGTTGCGAAAACTCGAAATTACGCCCTGCGGTCACCCGCCCCAGCAGAGCCGGGTGGGCGGAGAAAATGCCGCTGTCGATCACCGCGACGGTGACGCCGGCGCCGGTGACTCCGGGGCGTTCCACGGCGCAGCCTTTCGGACCCACCTCCTCGGCGATCTCGACACCGCGGGCGTTCATTTGCGCCACCGAACCGTAGAGGTCGAGCTTGAGGCGCCGCTGTGGGCGCACGGCCAGTACCCGAGGGTCGCGCGCGATGAGTTCCAGCAACGCGCGCGGCGCCGTCAGCGCCACCGAGCGGATGCTGGGCAGCACGACGCCTGAGGCGACTACACCCTCCGGAACCCGCAGTAGGTTCAGCTCGCTGGCGATCCCCGGGGGCAGTGCTTGCCGGTAGCTGATGATGGCCGGCAGCGGCTGTAGCGGATCGGTGGTGGCAGCGGTGGCGGTGCCGGCGCTGGCCAGCATGGACAACAACAGCAAGTGGAATGCGCGAGGCATGCTTGGTCCCGAACGGGAACCGCCGTGGCGGTTCGATCAACCCAAAAAAAAGAAAAACCCGGACGTGCGGTCCGGGTTTTTCTCGTCCCTGCCTAAAGCAACGAGGCAGTCGGGCTGGGGAGGACAGCGCCTCTTCCGAGGGCTGCCCGCCGGCGGTTTAGGCCGCCATCTGCCGCAGCATGTACTGCAGCACGCCGCCGTGGGCGTAGTAGTCCCACTCCTTCGGCGTGTTGATGCGCACCTTGGCCTTGAAGCTGACCACGCTGCCGTCGGCCTTCTTCGCCTTGACGCTCAGCTCGGTGGCGCCGGCCTTGAGGCCTTCGAAGTCGAACACTTCGCTGCCGTCCAGGCCCAGCGAAACCGCGCTCTGGCCATCGACGAAGTTCAGCGGCAGCACGCCCATGCCGACCAGGTTGGCGCGGTGGATGCGCTCGAAGCTCTCGCTGATGACCGCCTTCACGCCGAGCAGGATGGTGCCCTTGGCCGCCCAGTCACGCGAGGAACCGGTGCCGTACTCCTTGCCGGCCAGCACCACCAGCGGGGTGCCGTCGGCCTGGTGCTTCATGGCCACGTCGTAGATCGACTCGACTTCACCGGCCTTGCCGTCTTTGCCGATGTACTTGGAGACGCCGCCTTCCACACCCGGAGTCATCGCGTTCTTGATGCGGGTGTTGGCGAAGGTGCCACGCATCATGATCTCGTGATTGCCGCGGCGGCTGCCGAAGCTGTTGAAGTCGGCGCGCTGCACGCCGTGCTCCATCAGGTACTTGCCGGCCGGGCCGTCCTTCTTGATGTCACCGGCCGGGCTGATGTGGTCGGTGGTGATCGAGTCGCCCAGCACCGCCAGCACGCGCGCGCCAGCGATCGGCTGGATGCCCGGCGGGGTCATGGTCATGCCCTTGAAGTAGGGCGGGTTCTGGATGTAGGTGCTCTTGTCGTCCCAGGGGTAGCTGTCGGACTTGGCGACCTTGATGCTCTGCCAGCGGGCATCACCCTTGAGCACGTCGGCGTAACTGGCCTTGAACAGGTCGGCGGTGACCGCCTTGGTGACGGTTTCCTGGATCTCGGCGTTGGAGGGCCAGATGTCCTTCAGATACACGTCCTGCCCATTGCTGCCCTTGCCGATCGGCTCGCTGGTGAGGTCGAGGTCGGTGGAGCCGGCGATGGCGTAGGCGACGACCAGCGGCGGGCTGGCGAGGTAGTTCATGCGCACGTCCTGGTGGACGCGGCCCTCGAAGTTGCGGTTGCCCGAGAGCACCGCCGACACCGACAGGGTGTTCTCCTGGATCGCCTTGCCGAGCGGCTCGTTGAGGGGGCCGGAGTTGCCGATGCAGGTGGTGCAGCCGTAGGCGGTGACGTAGAAGCCCATGGCCTCCAAGTCCTCGATCAGGCCGGCCTTCTTCAGGTACTCGGTGACCGCCAGCGAACCGGGGGCGAGCGAGGTCTTCACCCAGGGCTTGCTGGAAAGGCCCAGCGCACGCGCCTTCTTGGCGAGCAGGCCGGCGCCGATCAGCACGCTGGGGTTGGAGGTGTTGGTGCAGGAGGTGATCGCCGCGATCATCACCGCGCCGTCCTTCAACTCGAAGGTCTTGCCGTTGTCGGTGACGGTGGCCGGACCCTTGGAGGGACGCGCCTTCTGCTCGGCCTCGAAGGCCTTGCGGTAGTTGGCCTTCACATCGGAGAGCAGCACGCGGTCCTGCGGACGCTTGGGGCCGGCGAGGCTGGGCTTGATGGAAGCCAGGTCCAGATGCAGCACGTCGGTGTACTCGGCTTCCTTCGCGTCCGGCGTCCACCACATGCCCTGGGCCTGGGCGTAGGCCTTGACCTTGGCGATGTCGTCTTCGGCGCGGCCGGTCAGGCGCAGGTAGTTAAGGGTTTCTTCGTCGATCGGGAAGATGCCGCAGGTGGCGCCGTATTCCGGGCCCATGTTGGCAATGGTGTTGCGGTCCGAGGCCGACAGGTTGGCGATGGCCGGGCCAAAGAACTCGACGAACTTCTCGACCACGCCGCGCTTGCGCAGCATCTCGGTGACGGTCAGCACGAGGTCGGTGGCGGTGGCACCTTCGGCGAGCTTGCCGGTGACGCGCACGCCGATCACTTCCGGCATCAGCATGGAGGAAGGCTGGCCGAGCATGGCGGCCTCGGCCTCGATGCCGCCGACGCCCCAGCCGAGCACGCCGATGCCGTTCACCATGGTGGTGTGGCTGTCGGTGCCGAAGCAGCTATCAGGGTAGAGCAGGCCGTCCTTCTCGAACACCACGCGGGCGAGGTATTCGATGTTGACCTGGTGGACGATACCGGTATCCGGCGGCACCGCCTTGAAGTTCTTCAGCGCCTCCTGGCCCCAGCGCAGGAAGGTGTAGCGCTCAGCATTGCGCTCGAACTCGACCTTGGCGTTGAGGTCCAGGGCGGCCTTGCTGCCGTAGTGGTCGATCATCACCGAGTGGTCGATGACCAGCTCGACGGGGCAGAGCGGGTTGACCTTGGCGGCGTCGCCGCCGAGGGTCTTGATCGCGTCGCGCATGGCGGCGAGGTCGACCACGCAGGGCACGCCGGTGAAATCCTGCAGGATCACGCGCGCCGGAGTGAAGTCGATGTCCTTGGCGGGCAGCTTCTTCAGATCGGCGCTGGCGAGGGCGGCGATGGTCTCTTTGGTGGTGTTCACGCCATCTTCGTGGCGGAGCAGGTTCTCCAGCAGAACCTTGTAGGAGTAGGGCAGGCGGGAGACCTTGTACTGGCCCTCCAGCTTGGTGAGGTCGAAGAACGTATAGTTCTTGGAACCGACGGTAAGGGTGGACTTCGCTTTGAAGCTGTCCGACATGGCGTGCTCGCTCCCGGGAGGTGGCTGGAATCGTGAAACCTTGCGCCGCCGGCAAGCCGGACCGAAATGCCTGGTCTGGTGGGGCGCAGCTCGCAATTATACTGATCGCCGACCGCTTGAGACCGGCCACTTTGGTATGAATCCCCGGCGGCGACGTAGTCGGCGTTCGCCGATTTCCGCAATTGACTGGATCAACACTCGCCCTTGAATCCGCCCAGCGCCGAATCGCCGACCGTAGTCGAGGAGCCGCGGTGTCATTGAGCTGCTCGCTGCGATGGAGCATGGCGTTGCTGCTGGTGCTGTCGGCCGGCCCGGGTTTGGCTTTGAGTCCCAGCCCCGAAGAGGCAGCCTGGCTCGCGGAGCACCCGGTGGTCGAGGTGTATTCCGACGCCGGCGCGCCGCCTTTCGATGGCATCGACGAGCAGGGCCGGCACTTCGGACTGGTCGCCGACTATCTCGGCGAACTGGCCTCGCGCACCGGACTGCAGTTCCACTGGTCGCCGCAGCCGCGGCGCGAACGCCTGCTCGCCGAGATGGCGGCTGGCGGACCCGCGCGCCTCTTGGTCGCCTATCAACTGGAAGTTCCGGACGCCGCCGGGTTGCGGCCGCTCAGTTGGGAACTGGCGCGCGACTACCCGGTACTGGTCAGCCGTCGTCTGGGCGAGGACTACGGCGGTTTCGACGGCAGTCACACCCGTCGCTATGCCCAGGTGCGTGCTTACGCACCGGGTGAGCGCTACAGCAGCCGGCAGGCCGGCAGCCAGATTCTGCTCAGCGAGAACTTCGAACCGGCGCTGGTGGAGGTGGCCCTGGGCAGCGCCGATGCCAGTGTCCAGGGACTGGCGGTGGCGGACTATCTGATCCGCCAGCGCGGTCTCGGCAATCTGCAGTTCACCGGTCTCGCCAGCGAGCCGGCCACGCCGCTGCGCTGGTGGCTGTCGGCGGCGGCGGCGCCACTGGCCAGCCTGCTGGAAAAAGCCTGGAGCGAGATCCCCCCCGAACGGCACCGTGCCTTGCGTCAGGCCTGGCTGGGCAATGAGCCGCTGGTGCCGGCCAGCGAACAGGATGGCTATACAAGCCAGCTCCTGATCCTGCTGCTGGCGACGCTGCTTGCCGGCGGCGGCTACTGGTGGTGGCGGAGGCTGGCACGGCCGGGTGTTGCCGAGGCGGCAGCACCGTACCAGGCGGGTCAGGGGCCCGGCATGTTGTTTGAAGTCGCCGAGCCGGCACAGGGTGGCCCTCCGCAACTGCGTCACGCAAGTCGAGAGGCACGCCGCTACCTGGGGCTGGAAACGGAAGTCGAGCCGGCGAGCCTGGCGGCGCTAGTGTCCGGCATTCCTGCCGAGGATCAGGCACTAATCGGCGAAGCGATCAGCGCGTGTCGGCCAACCCTGCGGCGTTGCGAAGTGGAATTCCGGGTGGCCGGCGCCGAGGGTCTGCGCTGGGTGAAGTGCGCGGCGGACCCCTACCGGGACGCCGACGGCAATCTGGTATGGAGCGGTGTGGCGGTGGATGTCACCGCCCAGAAGCTCGCCGAGGCCCAGTCCGAGCGGGCCGAGCGGCGCCTGCGGGAAATCACCGACAACGTGCCGGGGGTGGTGTTCCAGCTCGAACGCGACGCCCAGGGCGCCTACCACTTCAATTTCGCCAGCGCGCCCTTGCTGGCGGTCTGCGGCCTGCGGCCACAGGACGTGAGCCGCGATGGTGAGGCGTTGTTCCGCTCCATCTACGAGGAAGATCGCGAGCGCGTGCGCTCGGCCGTCGAGCATTCGGCCCTGAGCCTGGAGCCCTACGAGGTCGAGTACCGGGTACGGATGCCGGATGGCCGACTGGAATGGCTGCGCGGTGACGCCGTGCCATTGCGCCTGGGAAATGGCAGTACGGTCTGGAATGGCTACATCAGCAATGTCAGCCGCCTCAAGGAGACCGAGCAGCGCCTGGAGGACACCGAGCGCTTCATCCGCGATATCACCGACAACATTCCCGGCTTCGTCTACCAGTTGCGGCAGGATCCCGAAACCGGCGCCCGCAAGCTCAGCTTCATCTCGGCCGGCGTCAGCAGCCACGGAGTCAGCATCGAGGAAGCGCTGGCCGAGCAGGGCCGGGTCTATGCCCGCATCCTGCCCGAGGATCAGGTGCGGGTGGCAGAGGCCGTGGGCCACTCGGCGGAGACCTTGGCTCCGTATCGGGTGGACTACCGCATGCACCTGCCTTCGGGAGTGATCGGCTGGATGCGGACCCAGGCGGTACCGCAGCGACGCCCCGACGGCGGTCTGGTCTGGAACGGCATGACCTACGGCATCAGCGAGGAAAAGCTGCTGCAGATGGAGGCGCAGCGTGCCCAGGAGCGCCTGCAGGCGATCACCGACGCACTGCCCGGTGTGGTCTTCCAGCGCCTGGAATCGGTGAGCGGCGAGGTCGCGTATCCCTATGTCAGCGACGGTGCCCGCGAGTTGTTCGACCTTAGTCCGGAAGAAATTTCCCGGCGCCCGGAGCGTCTCCAGCAGCGCGTCCTCTCCGAGGATCTGGAGCTGATGAACGCCAGCTTCGCGGCTTCGCGGCGCGATGGCAGCCTGCTCAATATCGATTTCCGTTACCGCCGAAGCAATGGTGGCCTGCGCTGGCTCCGCACCCTGGCCCGCCCCACCGCTAGCGGCGACAGCGAGGTGGTGGTCTGGAACGGCTTTACCGAGGATGTCACCGCCGAGAAGGACGCCCAGGCGCGCGCCGAGGTGCTGCAGCGGCGTCTGGTGGAAATCACCGCGACCGTACCCTGCGTAGTGTTTCAGCTCCTGCGCGACAACGCCGGCCATCAGCGCCTGCTGTTCGTGAGTGAGAGCCTGCAGGCCTTGGTCGGGGTTTCCCACGAGACCGCCGAGTCCGACATCAACACCGTGCTTTCGCTGCTGCCACCGGAAGACGCCGGCGCCATCGAGCTGGCGCTACGACGCAGCCAGAGCGAGCTACGGCCGGTGTATTACGACTTCCGCATCCGCGCCAGCGATGGCCGGCTGCGCTGGGTGCGTGGCTCGCTGTCGGTACCGCGCGAGGACGAACAGGGCAGTGTCTGGAGTGGTACCTGGCAGGACATCAGCGACATCAAGGAACTGCAGGACGAACTGGCCGAGGCCAAGCGCGCGGCCGAGTCCGCGAGCCGCCTGAAGAGCGAGTTCCTCGCCAACATGAGCCATGAAATCCGCACGCCGATGAACGCCATCATCGGCCTCGGCCAGTTGGCCCTGCACACCGATCTGAGCCCGCGACAGCGGGACTACATCGGCAAGATCCACAGCGCGAGCCAGGCGCTGCTCGGCATCCTCAACGACATCCTCGACCTTTCCAAGATCGAGGCCGGGCGCATGCAGTTGGAGCGGGCCGAGTTCGACCTCAACCACGTGCTTGACGACCTCGCCAGCCTCACCAGCCTGCGGGCCGCGGAGAAGTCCCTGGAGCTCTGCTTCGAGCTTTCGCCCCAGCTTCCGATCCGCCTGATCGGCGATCCGCTTCGCCTGGGCCAGGTGCTGGTCAATCTCACCAGCAACGCGATCAAGTTCTCGCACGCGGGCGAGGTGCGCCTGCGGATCAGCGAGCAGGAGCGTCGTGGCACGCAGTTGCGTCTGCGCTTCGAAGTGCTGGATCAGGGCATCGGCTTGAGCCGGGAACAGTTGCAGCGCCTGTTCGAGTCGTTCGCGCAGGCCGATGCGTCCACCACCCGCAAATACGGTGGCACCGGACTGGGCCTGTCGATCTCGCGCAATCTCGTGCGGCTGATGGGAGGTGAGTTGGCGGTGGAGTCCAGCCTCGGAAAGGGGAGCTGCTTCCATTTCGACGCCTGGGTGGAACTGCCGCCTGGCGAGCAGCCGCAGTACCGGCTGCCGGCCGATCTGCAGGGCTTGCGGGCGCTGGTGGTGGACGACCGCGCCGGCAGCGCCGAATTGCTTGCTGGCTGGCTGACCGCCTTTGGCTGCCGGGCGACGACGGCTGGTGGTGGCGAGCAGGCGCTGGCCATGCTGCGGGATCAACGGGACGAGCCGCCCCGCCTGGTGCTGGTGGACTGGGACATGCCGGGCCTGAACGGCGTGGAGACCGTTCAGCGCCTGGCCGGCCTGCCACTCGCTGGCCGGCCGGCGCTGGTGATGATGTCGGCTTTCGCCGGCGACGAGATGATGAGCCTGGCCAAGGCCGCCGGCGTCAACGCCTTCCTGAGCAAACCGGCGGGGCCGGCGAGCCTGTTCCAGGCCCTGATGGTGGCGCTGGGACGCATCGACGGCAGCCCGGCGCTGACTGCCGGAGGCATCGTGCATCCATTGGTCGGCCTGCGGGTGCTGGCCGCGGACGACAACGAGGTGAATCTGCAGGTCGAGCAGGAAATGCTGGAGGCGGCCGGCGCCAGCGTCGGTCTGGCACGCAACGGCCTAGAGGTGCTGAGCCGCTTGGCCGAGTCGGAATACGACGTGGTGCTGCTCGACCTGGAAATGCCGGAGCTGGATGGCCTGGAGACGGTCCGGCGTCTGCGTGCCGAGCCGCGTTACCAGCAACTGCCGGTGATCGCGATGACCGCGCATGCCATGCCGGAAGACCGGCGTCAGGCCCTGGCCGCGGGCATGAGCGACTACCTGAGTAAGCCGGTGAACCGTGAGGACCTGATCGTCGCCCTGTCGCGCGCGCGCCTGTACGGCCCCTTGCTGTCGGAAATCAGCCAGGCCCAGGCGACGGTCGCCAGCGAGACGGCCGCGACGACCGGCGTGGCGCCGGAAGTGGCGCCGGCCGTTCCGGCATCGGAGCCCGCCCTGCTCGACGCTCAGGGCGCGATCCGCCGTCTGGGCGGCAACAGCGGGCTGTATCGTCGGCTGATCGAGCGTTTCGTCAACGACCATCGCGATGCGGCCACGCAAATCGCCAACTTGCTGGTCGTGCCGGACCTGGAGAGTGCGCGGCGGGAAGCGCACAGCCTCAAGGGTGTGGCCGCCAATCTGGGGGCTCTGCGCCTGTCCGGCTTGGCCGCCGAGATCGAGCAGGCGCTGCGCGAGGGCCGGGCGCCGACGACCGCCAGCGTCGAACACCTACTACGGACGCACCAAGACAGTCTGAAGCTGATGCTGGGCCAGATGCCAGCGGCAGCTCCCTCGGAGCCGATCGCCGACGCCGAGCTCGGCGTCGACCTCGGAGAACCGCTGCGGCAGCTCGCGCAACTACTGGCCGAACACGACGCGGAGGCCAAGGCCCAGTTCGCCGGCTTGTCGGCGCGCCTCGGCCAGCGACCGACACCGGCCTACCTGCGCCTGCGGCTGGCAATAGAGAACTATGATTTCGAAACCGCCGCCCAGTCCCTGGAAGATCTGATGCGCGAACTCAACCTGCCAGCTCCCGCAAATTCCGGGGCAGGAGCACCATGACCACCGAAGCCCGCGGCGACACCGCCTCCGGCAGTCCGATCGGCTACAGCGGGCTGGAGCCCCGTAGCCAACTGAGTCGGCCGGTGGTACTGCTGGTCGACGACACGCCATTCAACATTGACGTGCTGCGCGGCATTCTCGCCGGCGCCTATACCCTGAAGGTGGCCACCAATGGCGAGAAAGCGCTGGCACTGGCGCAGATGCAGCCGCACCCCGACCTGATCCTGCTCGATGTGATGATGCCGGGCATGGACGGCTATGAGGTCTGCGAACGTCTGAAGGCCGATCCGCAGACCAAAGGCATCCCGGTGATCTTCGTCACCAGCATGAACGAGGTGGAGGACGAGCAGCACGGCTTCGAGGTGGGCGGCGTCGACTACATCACCAAGCCGGTGAGCCCGCCGCTGGTACAGGCGCGGGTCGCCACCCACTTGCGCCTGTACGCTCACGAGCGGCACCTGAGCGAGCTGGTGGCAGCGCGAACCCGCGAGCTGGAAACCACCCGCCTGGAGATCATCCGCCGCCTGGGCCGCGCCGCCGAGTTCAAGGACGACGAGACCGGCCAGCACATCATCCGCATGAGCCACTACACCCGCATCCTCGCCGAGGCCTCGGGGATGAGTCCGGAGAACGTCGATGTACTGTTCAACGCCGCGCCGATGCACGACGTCGGCAAGATCGGCATTCCCGAGGCGATCCTGATGAAGCCGGGCGTGCTGACCGAGGAGGAGTGGAAGGTGATGCGCAGGCATCCGACCATTGGCGCCGGCATCATCGGCAAGCACGACCACCCGCTGCTGGAGACGGCGCGCATCGTCGCGCTCACCCACCACGAGAAATGGGATGGCAGCGGCTATCCTCGTGGTCTCAAGGGCGAGAAGATTCCGCTGGTCGGCCGCATCGTCGCCATCGCCGACGTGTTCGACGCGCTGACCTCGGAACGTCCCTACAAGCCGGCCTGGACGGAGGCGGAATCGGTGGAATTCCTGCGTCGCGAGAAGGGCCGTCATTTCGAGCCCGGGCTGGTGGATCTGTTCATCGAGCGCCTGCCAGAGATTCGTCGCATCCGCGAGCAGTACGCCGATGTCGGACCGCAGCCACCGCCCGGCACCGCCGCTTGGGAACAGTTGCCCGAGAGTGTCGGCGTTTAGGGGCCGACTTTCGCCTGAACCTTGATCCGGACTAGTCGCGAGTCCTGCCGGCGCGCGGGTAGCGGTCCTCGACGGTGCCGGTGAGCACGGTATTCATCATTTGTGGGTCACAGCGCTCGACGCAGAGACGCCGCTCGTCCCCGCAGAGTCCGGGATCGCGGCGGACTCCCAGCAGGCAGAGTTCGTGGGCTCCGAAACAGCGCTGCACGCAGGCGTCGTCGAGGTCAGGAACCGGGTACACGTGACGACCACTGGTCGGACTGGCGGCGAAAGCCGCTACCGGCAGCAAGGCGTAGGCGCACAGCGGGAACCTGAGCATGGCTCCTCCTCCGGAGATGGCCTTTAAGTCCACACCGCCACTGTAATCCTTCAGTCGGCAGGTGAAACGTCGTTTGAAGCTACCGCCGCGGCCACGGCTTTTCGCCGGCTTAGAACGTCGCGGTCGCGGCGATTTCGCCGCAGCCCAGGCAACGGTGGCCCTGATACAAGACCAGGTATTGGCCGGGTGTGATCGCCCGTTGCGGCTGCTCGAACAGCACCTCCAGCCCGGCGTCCGCGGTTTCCCGCACTTGGCAGGCGGCCAGCGGCTGGCGGTGCCGCAGGCGGGCGTGGAGAGGTTCCTCCGGATGGACGCGCCCCAACCAATGGAAGCGCTCGGTGCGCAGCTCACGGCGGAACAACCGTGGATGCTCGGCCTGTTGGGAAACGATCAGCGCCTTGCGGGCCAGATCCTTGTCGACCACATACCAGGGCGCCTCGCTGGCGCCGCGGCGGCCGCCGATGCCGACGCCCTTGCGCTGGCCGAGCGTGAAGAACTGCAGGCCGCGATGCTCGCCCAGCACCTCGCCCTGGTCGGTTTCGATCGGGCCGGAATCCGGCGGCAGGTGTTCGGCTAGAAACTCGGCGAACGGCCGCTCGCCGATGAAGCAGATGCCGGTGGAATCCTTGCGACGGTGATTGGGCAGCCCAGCCCGGGCGGCGAGGGCACGCACTTCGGGCTTGTTCAAGCCGCCGAGCGGGAACAGCACGTTTTCGAACTGCTGGCGCGGCACGCCGGCCAGGAAGTAGGTCTGGTCCTTGTTCTCGTCCGCCGCGCGTAGCAGCACCGGGCCCTCCGGCGACGACTCCAGCGCCGCGTAGTGGCCGGTGGCAACCAGCTCGGCGCCCAGCCGGCGGGCATGTTCGACGAAGGGCTGGAACTTGATCTCGCGGTTGCAGAGCACGTCCGGATTCGGCGTCTTGCCCTCACGTAATTGGCGCAGGAAGGCGGCGAATACCCGCTCGCGATACTCAGCGGAGAAATCCACCCGGTGCAGAGGAATGCCCAGCTCCTCGGCAACCGCGCGCGCCGCCTGGTAGTCCTCGGCGGCGGTGCAGTAGCCGGATTCGTCTTCGGCCCAGTTTTGCATGAACAAGCCGGAAACCCGGTAACCCTGCTCCTTCAGCAGCCAGGCGGAAACCGCCGAATCGACCCCACCGGAGAGGCCGACAAAGACCTGTCGGCTCATCGCGTTCTCAATCCGGCAGGGTCAGCGAGCCACTGCCGGGAATCGACTGCGCCATCGGCTCTTCCTCGGCGTCCGGTACCGGCGCGCCACCCAGCGGGGTCAGGTGAGTGAGCACGCTGAGCGGATAGCGCTTGACGGTCCAGAAGTCCTCTACGCACTGCTGCACCATCGGGCTGCGGTGGCGGTAGATCTCGTCCTGTAGTTCGTATTGGTCCATCCAGAACCAGCGGCGGATGCCGGTATCCAGCGGCCGCGTGGCATCGTGCTCCAGCGGGCGGGCGGAGAACGCGAAGCGCACGAAAGCGTAGTCGAGGTCCGGCGGCTGGTATTCGTAGACACCGACCAGACCGGTGATTTCGACGTGCCAGCCGGTTTCCTCCAGGGTTTCGCGCACCGCGCCCTGCATCAGGGTCTCGCCTTGCTCCCAGTGGCCGGCCGGTTGGTTGATGACCAGTTCCTCGCCGACTTCCTCCTCCACCAGCAGAAAGCGGCCGTTGCGTTCCACCACGGTGGCGACCGTGACATGCGGCATCCAGGAACGTTGGCTCATTTCAACTGGCCCTTCTGGCGGAGGTGCTGGTAACCATCCGGGTCGGCAGGGCCCAGCGAGCGCAGGTAATTCTTCAGGGTCTCGCTGGCGCCGGGCTTGGGCCGGAGTCGGATGTCGCTCTCGTAGCGCTGGTCGGGGAACAGGCGCGCCTCGCCGTCAGCCTCCAGCGGTCCGGACGGCGAGCTGACCTTGGCGATCAGGGCCTCTGGCGTGGTCAGCAATTCGATCTGAAAGTCGCCCAGCGCCAGCGGCTCGCGCGCCAGCGTCCAGGCCAGACCGCGCAGATCGATGCGCCCCGTGAGGGTGTCGATGTGGCCTTTTCTGAGGATCAGGCTGTCGATCTGGGCACCAGCCTGGCCGCTGACCGGCAGGTAGCTGAAATTGGCCAGCGCGGCGAGGCGCTTGACCTCGCCAGCAATGCGGAAGTCGCTCAGCCGCAGCGCCAGCGGCGAGGCCGAAGCACGGCCCTGCAGGGTCGCCAGTTCGCCGCCACCTTCTAGCCACAGCGAGGCCCGGCCCAGCAGCAGCCACCAGGGCTGGAAGCGCCAGCGCAGATCCTGCGCCACCAGCCGGTTGTTGACGGTGATGCCGGAGAGTTGTCCAGACGCCCAGGGGCCTTGCAGGCCATAGACCTGCAGGTTTGAGCTCTTGGGCTTGAAGGCGCTGTAGAGCAGCGCCGCGGGGATGTTGGCGATCAGCGTCAGCAGGAACACCGCCGCCGCGGCCCACAGGACGTGCTTGCGGGCGATCACGGGCGTACCAGGCTGAGGCGGGCGTTGACCAGCCCCGAGGCGGCACGCCGTTCGATCTCGGCGCCGCTGACGCTGACGCCGTAGCGGCTCTGGAGGATGCCGATCCAGCGCGCGAGATTGTCGAAGGGCACGTCCTCGAACCAGATCTTCACCTCGGTCTCACCGTCCGGTTGCAGACGGGTGGGGGCCTTGCCCAGTTCCGGCAGCCGCGCCGCCTGATCGACCAGGGTCAGCAGCGACTGGCCGCTGCCCTGCACCGCGCCCAGCCCGGACGCGCGGGCACGCTGGACAACCGCGGCAATGGTCTCCAGGCGCTCGGCCAGCGCGCGTTGTTCGGCCAGCGCCGCCTGCTGGTGCGCGCGCGCCTTGGCGAAGGGTTCCCAGAGCACCAAATAGATCAAGGTCAGCGCCAGCACGCCGGCGCCAACCGCGACGATCAGGCGCTCGCGCGGCTGCAGTTCGCGGTAGCGCGCCATCAGTGGCGCCAGATGCGGCTCGGCCTGGGTCGCCAGGGCCGACAGCCGGGCCTGAAAGGCCGTGGTGATTTTGTCGAAGGCGCTCATGCGGGGGAGAGCTTGATGCGGATTTTCAGGCCTTCTTCGCCGCTGTTCGCGGACTGCACGTCCAGCCGGGCGCCGCTGGCGGGGGTGTAGTAGGCACGCAATTGGTCGAGCGCCGCCAGGTCGGTGCCGCTCAGGCTCAGGAACAGCGCGCCCTCGCGGTACTGCAGACCGTCGAGTTGCAGGCTGGGGGCGGCTTTCAGTCCGGCGGCGAGGGCATCGAGCAGGGGCAGCAGGCCAGCGCCCTTGGCATTGCCCTGGGCGCGGGCGAACTGCTGTTCGGCCTGGGCGCTCAGGTTCACCACCCGCTGCTCGCTGGGGAACAGCGCGCGGAACCGCTCCTCGTTGGCGGCCTTCTGCTGGCCGACCTGATGCTTGAGCGCCAGGGCGCTCAGGCCATTGCCCACCGAGCCGAGCAGGAAGGCGGCGGCGAGCAGGCCGACCGGCAGCTTCCAGGCCTGCCACTCCTTGCTGAAGCCGCGTTGCTGCGCGTACGCGCCCTGCAACAGGTTGATGCTCTGCGCCGGTCGGTAGTGACGGGCGAAAGCCTCCAGCGGATGTTCCAGCCCGGGCAGCAGCTCGACATCGCGCTCCAGGCGGGTGAAATCGGTTTCGACCTCGCGGCCGACGAGGATGCGCAGCGCGTGCTTCTGACCCGCTTCGGCGAGGTCGAGGAACAGCTCGAAGTCTTCGGCAAGGCAGCCGAAACCGGCGTAGGGGCCGGTGCGCACGCTGAGCTTTCCGGGCTCGGCGAGTACCGTCCAGCGGGCGTCGTCGCGCCAGGGCAGAGCCAGGGTTTCCGGCACCAGCGCGTCGGGCGCCAGGCCACGCGCCAGGAAGGGTTGCAGCCAGCCGCGCAACTGCTCCTCGGCGACCACCGCCACCGGCCATTCGTTGTTGGCCAGCGGCGGCGGCGCGACCGCGAAGTGCAGGGTCTCGACATCCTCGGCGAACTGATCCTCCAGCGCATAAGGCACCGCGAGCAGGGCCTTGGCGGCCTGGCGCACCGGCAGATTGGCGCTGAGCAGGCGCACATCTTCGCCGGGCACGTAGAGCACCAGGCGGCGCTGTGGCGCGAGTTCCAGAACCTCGGCGAGCGGTGCTTCGCGCACCAGCACGCTGACCGGGGTGTCGCCGCTAGTGAGGGCGTAGGCGACGGGCGCTTCCGAGCCAGGCTCGCGTAGGCGGATATGCAGCGTCTCGCGCATTGGGGCTGGCTTATTCGGTGTCGAGGCTGCGGGAGATGACGATGGGCGAGCCCGAACTGGGCCGCAGCACCACACTATAGAGGGCGACACGACCGCTGCCAATGAAGGCTTCCGCCACCATCAGGAAGTAACTGGTCTTGGCCGAGACCATGTCGGCGGTGACGTCGGCCGGCAATGTGCCGTCACGTTGCAGCTTCTGCGGGCTGTCAACCGGCTCGGTCTTCTGCTTCTCGATCCAGGTTCGCATCTTGTTGGCGTCGATCTGGTCGGAGAGGGAATACAGCACCTCAGCCTTGGCAGTGTTGACGTTGATCGGCGTTGGCGCGCTGCCGCCGCCCAGGGGCAGCGCGGTCACAAAGGGCGCCAGCGCGCGGTAGATCTCCGGGGTGACCCCCTTGATCGCCAGCAACTCGGTGGGGCTCTGCAGGGCCTGGTCGGCCGTGCGGTAGGGCTGGGCCAGACCCTGGTACTCGCTGTCCTCGGCGCCGCCGCTGCCGCCGGGAACCTGGTTGACGTCGATCCAGTCGCGGATGGCTTCGGCGATGGCGCTGGCCTGGCTGGCGTCCAGGCCGGGAATCTGCCCGAACAGCCGTTGGAACTGCTTCACATACACCAGCGGCTTGTTGGAGCCGAGATTGTTGAGGTTGAAGCGGCCCTGCAGGTCTTCCAGATGGCCGCGCAGCGCGCCCTGTTCCACCGGCAGATAGTCCACCGGACGCGCCCAGTTCTCGTCCAGGGAGTCGACATCGTTGTCCTCGCGGTCGCGCTTCAGGATCGAGATCACCCAAGTCTCCAGACCGTCCGCGTACCACCAGGCGCGCTCGCCATCGATGAGCGTGCCCGTGCGGCGGATCGCGGCATTGGCCGAGCCGAGCACGGCGGCGGCGGCGATGACGGCGAGGGCCATCACCAGCATGGCGGTGATCAGGGCGATGCCGCGGTGGCGCCGAGGACTAGCCATTGCCTTCCTTCTTGCCCTCATCACTTGGCGGTGGCGGCGTCGGGCCTGGTTTTGCTACCTCGACGCCAATGCGGAACAGCCAGCGCACTTCGTCGTAATCCTTGCTCTTGAGCGTCAGCTCCACCGCCTTCGGTGGCGGGCTGCTGCTGGTGGCGTTAGGGTTGCCACCGCCGCCACTGGGCCAGCGCTCGCGCCATTCGCGGTTGTTGTCGAGAAAGCGCCAGCGCACCTCGTCTAGCTGGCTCAATACCACCAGGCGCACCGGGTCGCGGTCCTCGGCGCGGTCCAGCACCCGCCAGGTTTCGCGGACCAGCTCTTCGGTCTTCTCGTCGTAGCGGTAGGCAATGCGCTCCAGGCTGGAGCGCGGCTGGTAGAGCGGGTTGCGCCAGCCGCCCCGGGTGAACTCCACCCTTTGCTGGTATTCCTCGAATTCCAGCGCCGGGCGTTTCTGGCCGAAGCCGTCGCGCACCGTGCGGGTGGAGGCAAGCTGAAAATCGTTGCGCAGGCGCTGGAAGGCCTTCTGCCACTCCGCCGTGCGGTCCAGACGGCTTTCCAGCTCACGCCGGGTGTTGAGTACGTAGTTGAGCCCGCCATAGGCCATGGCCGCGAACACCGAGAAGATCGCCAGCACGACGATCAGCTCCAGCAGGGTGAAGCCGCGCGCGCGCCTCATTTGCGCCTCAGGAAGCCGGTGAGCTGGGCACTGGTCGGCGCATCGGCGCTGCTGTCCTTGGCCAGCGGTGACAGCACTTTGAGGTCCAGACGCCGCAACTCCGGGTCGTCGGTGCCACGAACTTCCAGCCGCCACTTCCATTCGGTACCGGCCATCTCGACCTTGCCCTCGCGGCTGCCGGTGCCCGGCCATTCCGCCTCCAGCTCGATTTCGGTGAGGCGGTTGTGCGCCACCCAGGTGGCGATGCTGCGCTCGCGCAGATAGCCGGCCTGCGAGGCATAGCGGGCGAAGCCGGACAGCAGAGCGCCCATGGCGATGGCCAGGATCGCCACCGCCACCAGCAGTTCCAGCAGGGTGAAACCGCGCTGCGCTTCGCTTCGGGACGGGTTCATCCGCGCGGCACCGCGACGCGGTCGAGTTTCAGTCGCCCCAGCACATCGCCTTCCAGCCGGTAGAAGAAGCCCAGACCTTGGGCACCCAGATCGAGCGCGAAAGGCGTCATCTCGCCGCTGGACAGCAGCAGCACCTGCGGCTCCATCTTCTTGGCTTCCGAGGTCATCGATGGCGATTTCTTTTCCTTTTCCAGCTCGGCCTCGGAGGGGTCGTTGGGCGGCAGCACCACACGCCGGCCATCGACGCTCAAACCGACCGCCAGCGGCGGAGGAATCTGGCGACGGCGCAGGCTGCCGGTCTTTTCCAGGTCGCTCCACTTGCGATTCTCGTCCAGCACCATCAGCCGGAACTCGCTTTCGGTGAAGCGCAGACCGATCTCCACACCCTTGGCCTCGGCTTCTTCGGAGGCCAGTTGCACCAATGCCTTCATGCGCCGGGCTTCGTTCTCCAGGCTATCTTCATTCACGCGGTTGCCGACCGACAGCATCGCGAACGTGGCGAGCACGCCGATGATGAGGATGACGACGGCGAGTTCGAGCAGGGTGAAGCCGCGGTGGCTGCGCGGCGCACTTGAAAACCCGTACGCGCAGCTTGTTTGCCGCGATTCGCTACGACTCGCCGAATTCCTTGCCGTCCCTGGCGCGAACTGGCACTTCGTATCCGGCCCCTGCCTCGCCATCCATGGCGAGGCGTTCGCCACCGCCGCGAGCTTCGCTCGCGAAGCGCGGTGGCTCACCCACCCAGATCCCAGTTGCCGATGTCGCCGGCGGCGCCTTCACCACCCGGCTTGTTGTCGGAACCCAGGCTGAACAGGTCGAACTCGCCCTTGGTGCCGGGCTGCAGGTACTGGTAGGGATTGCCCCAGGGATCGTTGGGCAGCTTCTGCACATAGCCGCCCGGCTTCCAGTTCTTGGCCGGTGGTTCGCCCTGCGGCGGCGTCACCAGGGCTTCGAGGCCCTGCTGGGTGGAGGGGTAGTAGAAGTTGTCGAGCTTGTAGAGATTGAGCGAGGACTCCAGCACGCGGATGTCCTGCTTGGCCTTGGCGATACGGGCGTCATCCGGGCGATCCATAATGCGCGGCACTACCACGGCGGCCAGAATGCCGAGGATCACCACCACCACCATGATCTCGATGAGGGTGAAGCCGCCTTGGCGGCGGGCCGGGTGCATCGTCGTGGGCATCGTAAAAATCCTTGATTTGCTTGAACTTCGTGAACACTGCTGGAACGCTGCGGATGATAACAAACGCGTCTGACAACGCCGCGACGACGACGCTGAAAAATCCCTGGACCGATTTCGCCGTCTGGTCCTCGCCGCTGGTGCTGATGGCCCTGATCGCTTTGCTGGCCCTGGGAGGCGAACCCTGGATCAACGCTTTGCGCTACGACCGCGTTGCCATCGCGGGTGGCGAGTGGTGGCGCCTGCTGACCTGCAATTTCGTGCACCTGCCGGGCAATACGATTGTCTGGGAGGGCTTCCGGTTCCACGGTCCCTGGCATTTGTTTTTGAACGAACTGGGCGTCCTGGTGCTGGTGCTGCTCTGTCCGGAACGCCTGTCGGCGGCAGTGTGGGCACGGCGGCTGGTCGTCCTGGGGCTGGGCATGAGCGCCGGCCTTTACTTCTACGCGCCGGAGTTGCGCTGGTACGTGGGCCTGTCTGGCGTCATGCACGGTCTGTTCCTGCTCGGCCTGATGCCGCAGGCGCTGAAGAAGGACATCGTCGCCCTGGGTTGCATCCTGTATCTACTGGGCAAGCTGGGCTACGAGCTGTATGCCGGTGCGCCGGTGTCCGACGAGCATGCCATCGGCGGCAAGGTGGCCCTCGACTCGCATCTCTGGGGCGCGATCTCCGGCCTGGTTTACGGCCTGATCTTCCAGGCGTTCTGGAAGCCGGAACGCTGGGCGTTCTGGCGCTAGCCTTCGTACCTCAGGGCCTGACTCGTATCCTCCGCCAGCACTAGGTCGCCGCGCCGGCCTTTGTGTAGAGTCGGCGCCGCTTCCAAACTCCATCTTCAATCCGAGGCCCAGATGTCCGAAGCCAACGCGCACGCCCTCCTGTTCCCTGGTCAAGGCTCCCAGTCTGTGGGGATGCTCCAGGTCCTGGCCGGCGCTCATCCGTCGATTGCCGACACCTTCGCCGAAGCCTCCGAGGTGCTCGGCTTCGATCTCGCCGGGCTAGTCCGCGAGGGGCCTAAGGAAGATCTTGATCGCACGGAGAACACCCAGCCGGCGCTGCTGGCCGCGGCGGTGGCGGTGTGGCGCGCCTGGCGGGCGCAGTCCGCGGCGCAGCCCTTGGCGCTGGCCGGACACAGCCTGGGCGAGTACAGCGCCCTGGTCGCCGCCGAGTCGCTGAGTTTCGCCGACGCGCTGCGTCTGGTGCGCCTACGCGGCCAGCTGATGCAGGCGGCGGTGCCCGAGGGCCAGGGCGGCATGGCGGCGGTTATCGGCCTCGACGACGAGGCCGTGGTCCGGCTCTGCGCCGAATATCCCGGCAGCGAGCTGCTGACGCCCGCCAACTACAACAGCCCCGGCCAGGTGGTGGTGGCCGGCGAAACCCCGGCGCTGGACTGGCTGCTGGCCAATGGCAAGGCCAAGGGCGCGCGCATGGTGATGCGGGTGGGCATGTCGGTGCCCTCGCACTGCGCCTTGCTCAAGGATGCCGCCGCGAAGCTCGCCGAGGCGCTGGCAGCGACCACGGTCCTGACGCCGAAAATCCCGGTGCTGCACAACCTCGACGCCACGCCGCGCCAGGATTCGCAGGAGATCCGCGCCGCGCTCGCAGCCCAGCTGCACCAGCCGGTGCAATGGACGCGCACTGTGCAGGCGCTGGCCGGGCAGGGCGTGGTGCATTGGCTGGAATGCGGGCCGGGCAAGGTGCTCACCGGTCTGGTCAAGCGCAGCGTCGACGGCGCCAAGCTCTACGCCCTGGAAGATCCGGCGCAGTTCAGCGCCGCCGTGCAAACCCTCAACGGAGTGAACTGAACATGCAGATTTCCTATCAAGGCCAGGTCGCTCTGGTCACCGGCGCCTCGCGCGGCATCGGCCGCTCCATCGCACTGGCCCTGGCGCAGGCTGGCGCCACCGTGGTCGGCACCGCCACCAGCGAGTCGGGCGCGGCGGCGATCAGCGAGGCGCTGGCCCCCTACGGCGGCGAGGGCCGGGTGCTGGACGTGCGCGACGGCGCCGCCACCGAGGCCCTGGTCGACGCCATCGCTAAGGAAAAGGGCGCCATTGCCATCCTCGTCAACAACGCTGGCGTCACCCGCGACACCCTGCTGATGCGCATGAAGGACGAAGACTGGGCGCAGGTGATCGACACCGACCTCAGCGCGGTGTTCCGGCTCAGCCGCGCGGTGCTGCGCGGGATGATGAAGGCGCGCTACGGCCGCATCGTTTCGGTGGGTTCGGTGGTGGGTCTGATGGGCAACGCCGGTCAGGCCAACTATTGCGCGGCCAAGGCCGGCCTGATCGGTTTCTCGAAGTCACTGGCGCGCGAGATCGGCTCGCGCGGCATCACCGTCAACGTCGTCGCGCCCGGTTTCATCGACACCGACATGACCAAGGCGCTGCCCGAGGCCGCGCGCAACGCGCTGCTGGAACAGGTGCCAGCCGGTCGTCTCGGCGCGCCGGAAGACATTGCCGCGGCGGTGTGCTTCCTGGCCTCGCCTGCCGCCAGCTACATCACCGGTGAAACCCTGCAGGTGAACGGCGGCATGTACATGCAATAAATGCTGAACGGGCGACGGTTACGCTGGCCGTCGCCCCTGTTTTTTATGTTGCGATGCAGCACCGCCTCCGCCATACGGGTGGCGACCGTCACAAACCATCGCTTAGAATCCGCCGGCCACAACGAACCGAGGCTTTAAGGAGCCGACATGAGTAGCTTGGAAGAAAAAGTCAAGAAGATCATTGCTGAACAGCTCTCCGTGAGCGAAGACCAGATCAAGCCGGAATCCGCTTTTGTGGAAGACCTCGGTGCCGATTCCCTCGACACCGTCGAGCTGGTGATGGCGCTGGAAGAAGAGTTTGAAATCGACATCCCGGACGAAGAGGCGGAGAAGATCCGCACCTTCCAGGACGTGCTCAACTACATCAAGACCCACGCCAGCTCGGCGTCCTGAGGCCTCGCAGGGCTTCGCTGTACCTCCCCCAGACAAACGGACCGCACGCATGACGCGCCGCCGCGTGGTGGTGACGGGTCTCGGTATTGTTTCCCCGGTCGGGTCCTCTGTGGACCTGGCCTGGGCCAATATCCTTGCCGGTAAATCCGGCATTGTCCCGATCACCCATTACGATGTTTCCGCCTATACCACCAAGTTCGCAGGTCTGGTTTCGCCAGACTTCAAGGCGGAGGAATGGATGGGGGTGAAGGAGCTCCGCAAAACGGATCCCTTCATTCATTACGGAGTCGCCGCGGCCAAGCAGGCCCTGCGCGATTCCGGACTTGAAATCACCGACGCCAACCGTGAGCGCATCGCGGTCACGATTGGCTCTGGCATCGGCGGCATAGGCTCCATCGAGGAGGAATGCCGCGCGCTGCACGAAAAGGGGCCGAAGCGGGTATCGCCGTTTTTCGTCCCCAGTTCGATCATCAACATGGTCGCTGGCTACGTCTCCATCGAGATGGGCATCACCGGCGGCAGCTTTGCCACGGTCTCCGCCTGCACCACCGCCGCGCATTCCATCGGCATGGCGCATCGCATGATCAGCTACGGCGATGCCGAGGTGGTGGTCGCCGGCGGCGCCGAATGCGGCTCCGCCCCGGCGGGCATGGCTGGTTTCTGCCAGGCGCGGGCGCTGTCCACTCGCAATGACGATCCCACCCGCGCCAGCCGCCCGTTCGACAAGGACCGCGACGGCTTCGTGCTCGGCGACGGTGCCGGCGTGCTGGTGTTGGAGGAATACGAGTTCGCCAAGGCCCGCGGCGCCCGCATCTATGCGGAGCTCATCGGTTTCGGCATGTCTTCCGACGCCTATCACATCACCCTGCCGCCGGAAGACGGCAATGGCGCCCGTCGCGCCATGCAGGGCGCGATGAAGGACGCGGGTCTCAACCCCGAGCAGGTCGACTACATCAATGCCCACGGCACCTCGACGCCGGCCGGTGACGGCGCCGAGACCACGGCGGTGAAGGCGGCCTTTGGCGATTACGCCAGGAAACTGCCGGTGTCCTCGACCAAGTCGATGACCGGGCATCTGCTTGGCGCCGCTGGCGGCATCGAGGCGGTGTTCTCTATCCTCGCCATTCGCGATCAGGTTGTCCCGCCGACCATCAACCTCGACAACCCCAGCGAGGGTTGCGACCTGGATTACGTGCCCCACACGGCACGCCCGGCCAAGGTCGAGGTGGTGCTGTCCAATTCCTTCGGGTTTGGCGGTACCAACGGCACCCTGGCGTTCCGTCGGCTCTAGTGGCGCAACACGCCGAGCTTCCAGGAACGCCCGATCTTCTAGCCCTGCACGAGCGGAACCCGGAGCGGTATCCCTTCCTGCTCGAGAGCGTGGCCGGACATCCCACCTCCGGTCGCTATGACCTGCTGTTCGCCTTTCCGCAATGGCAGTCGGCCGAAACCTTACTGGACGGGCCAGATTTCTTCCGGCGGCTGTCTGAAGTCAGCGCCGCTGCCGGCGAGGACGCCGAGGATCACGGCCTGCCGTTCGCCGGTGGCTGGTTCCTGTTTCTGGCCTACGAGGCGGCCCGCTACATCGAGGCCGGCCTGCGACTGCCGCCGGCACCGCAAGGCCTGCCGACCGCGCTGGCGGTCCGCTGTCCAGCGGCAATTGTCGTTGACCGAGCGCGCGGAATCAGCTACTGCCTTAGCGAAAGCGGCACCGAACTGGCGACGCTGCTGACGGATCTGCAGGCTCCGGTGGAATCGCCGCCGCTGCCGGCGGGGGCGCTAGTCGAGGCGGTGCGCGAGGAAGCGCCCGAGCGGCATTTGTCCGGCGTCCGTAAGGTGCTCGACTACCTACGTGCCGGTGATACGTTCCAGATCAATCTTTCAAGGGCTTGGCGGGCAAAGTTAAAGCCCGGTATCACGAGTTGCCAGATCTACCGCAGCCTGCGCAGCCGCAACCCGGCGCCGTTCGCGGGCCTGGCGCGCCTCGGTTCCAGTACTGTCTTAAGTTCCTCGCCGGAGCGTTTGATTTCCATCGAGAAAGTGGACGGCAAGCGGCGCGCGCAGACGCGTCCGATCGCCGGCACCCGGCCACGCTCCGAGCAGGCCGGTGAAGACGCCGCGCTGCGCCGGCAACTGATCGGCAGTCTCAAGGAGCGCGCCGAGCATGTGATGCTGATCGACCTCGAGCGCAACGACCTCGGGCGGGTCTGCGAGCCGGGCAGCATCGAGGTCAGCGAGCTGATGACGGTGGAGAGCTACACCCACGTGCATCACATCGTCTCCAACGTACGCGGCTGGCTGCGCACGGAGGTGGGCCCCGGCGAGGCGATCGCCGCGGTGTTTCCAGGCGGCACCATCACCGGCTGTCCCAAGGTCCGCTCGATGGAAATCATCGCGGAGCTGGAAGGCGAGGGTCGTGGTGCCTACACCGGGGCCATGGGCTATCTCTCCCGCTCCGGCCGGCTGGATCTCAACATCCTGATCCGCAGCTTGGTGGTGGAGGATGGCGAAGTGAGCCTGCGTGCCGGCGGCGGCATCGTCGCCGACTCCACGCCGGAGGCCGAACTGGCCGAAACCCGCGCCAAGGCCAAGGGCTTGCTGCGCGCGCTGGGAGTCGATCCGTGACGCCGGATCTGCCACGCGAGGTGGTCGCGCTGGTCAACGGTGGCCCACCAGGCACCGCGATCCTCACCAGCCGGGGTCTGCACTATGGCGACGGGGTGTTCCGCACTCTGCTGCGCCACGAGGGCCGCTGGCTGGATTTCGACCGCCACTACGTGAAGCTGGTGCACGACTGCCGGGCGCTGGAACTCGATCCGCCCCACGTCGGCCAGTTGGAAGCCGAACTGGAAGCGTTGGGTGGCGGCCGCGCCCAACCGGTGGTCGGCAAGATCATCCTCGCGCGTGCCGGCGGTGGCCGCGGCTATGCGCCGACCACCCGTCAGTGCGACCGCATCCTGCTGCGCTATCCAGCGCCGCGCTTCCCGGCCAGTCATTGGAGCGAGGGCGTAAATGCCATCCGCTCGCCAGTGATCCTGGCAGCCCAGCCGCGACTGGCGGGCGTCAAGCACCTCAATCGCCTGGAGAACGTGCTGGCGGCGCGCGGCTGGCCGGCCGGAGTACAGGAGGCGCTGATGTGCGACTTCGCCGGCAATCTGGTTTCCGGCACCCGTAGCAATCTGTTCTGGGTGGAATCCGGCCGGCTATGCACCCCCAAGCTGGTCAACTGCGGCATCAGCGGCCTGATGCGCGCGCGGGTGTTGGAACTGGCGCGCGGCCTGGGCCTGCCGGTGGATCAGGTCGAAGCCCCTTACGAGCGGCTGCGGTCTGCTCGAGAGGCCTTCGTCACCAACAGCCTCATCGGGCTCTGGCCGCTACGTCGTGTCGATGACCACCAGTTCGCGGCGCCGGGGGTGATCAGCCTGCGCCTGCAGCAGGGGCTGGCACACCCCTGTCTGCTGGAGGTTCATTGATGCTGTCACCGCGCTGCTTCCTACTGCTAAGGTTTGCCGCATGAAAAAGCTTCTGCGTTTGCTCGCGCTGCTGGTCGTGGTCGCCGTACTGGGCTTGGCGGCGGTGCTCTGGGACGCCAAACGCCTGCTGCATACGCCGCTGGCGCTGGAAGAGGTGGAACGGGTCAGCATCGAGCGCGGCAACCGCATGCGCGACGTGATCCACCAGCTGCAGGCGGTCGACGCCTTCGTGACTCCACGCCAGAGCCTGTACCTGCTGCTGCTGACCCGCCTGCGTGACCAGCAGACGCGGATCAAGGCTGGCGACTTCGACCTCGCTCCCGGCACTACCCCCTTGCAGGCGCTGGCGATGTTCGTCGAGGGCCGCGCGGTGCTCTCGGAGCTGCGCATCCCCGAGGGCTGGGGCTATGCGCAGCTGCTGGATCTGGTGCGCATCCATCCCGATCTCGGGCACAGCCTGCCGGAGGAGCTCGCGCCCGGGCAGCTGATGGCGCTGCTGGGCCTGCCCGGCCAGCATCCGGAAGGCCGTTTCTTTCCCGACACCTACCGATTCACCAAGGGCATGCGCGACCTCGATTTTCTGCGCCACGCCCACCATCTGATGGAAAAGACGTTGAGCGCCGAGTGGGAGCAGCGGGCGCCCGAGCTGCCCTACGCCGATGCCAGCGCGGCGCTGACCATGGCTTCCATCGTCGAGAAGGAGACCGGTGCCGCCAACGAGCGGGCACGGATCGCCGGCGTGTTCGTGCGCCGCCTGCGCCTGGGTATGCTGCTGCAGACCGATCCGACAGTGATCTACGGTCTGGGGGAAAACTTCGACGGCAACCTGCGCCGCGTCGACCTGCTCACCGACACGCCCTACAACAGCTACACCCGCGCCGGCCTGCCGCCGACGCCGATCTGCCTGCCGGGGCGTGCCGCCATCCACGCCGCGCTGCATCCCGAGGACGATGGCAGCGTGTTCTTCGTCGCCCGCGGCGACGGCAGTCACCAGTTCAGCAAGACTCTGGACGAGCACAACGCGGCGGTACGCCAGTACCAACTCAAGGCTCAGCCACGGCGCGAAGGGCCATGAGCGGCAGCGGCTACTTCCTGACCCTGGAAGGCGGCGAGGGCGCCGGCAAGTCCACCGCCGCGCGCTATATCGCTGACTGGCTACGCGCGAAGGGCCGCGAGGTGGTGCTCACCCGCGAGCCGGGTGGCTCGCCGCTGGCGGAAGCGATCCGCCAGGTGGTGCTGTCCAGTTGGGACGAGGGCGTGCCGGCGGAAACCGAGGTACTGCTGATGTTCGCCGCACGGGCCGCGCATCTGGCGACGACCATCCGTCCGGCGCTGGCACGCGGCGCGGTGGTGCTCAGCGACCGCTTCGTCGACGCCAGTTGGGCTTATCAGGGCGCCGGCCGCGGCGTGCCGGCGGCGCGGTTGGTGGAACTTGAGTCCTTCGTGCTCGGCGACCTGCGGCCGGATCTGACTCTGGTCTTCGATCTGGCGCCCGAGCAGGGCCTGGCGCGTGCTCATAGCCGTGGCGACGCCAACCGCTTCGAGGGCGAGGCCCTGGCCTTTCAATGCCGGGTCCGCCAGGCCTATCTGGAACGTGCCCAGGCTGCCCCCGGGCGCTATGCCGTGATCGACGCCGGTCAAGAGTTGCAGCAGGTGCAGGCGCAGTTGCTGGCGGTACTGGAGTCTCGCCTGTGAGCGAGCCCTTCGAGCTGTTCCAGCCGCTGCCCTGGCAGCAGGGGCAGTGGGCGCAGATCGACAGCGCTCGCCGTCGCGGCCAGCTCACCCATGCCTGGTTGCTGGCCGGACCGGAGGGCGTTGGCAAGCGCGCCTTCGCCCGCGCCGTGGCGGCGAGCCTGCTGTGCAACAGTCCGGATGAGCTAGGCCGCGCCTGCGGCCACTGCCGCGGCTGCCGGATGCTCGCCGCCGGAGGTCATCCGGACGCGCACCTGCTGGCGCCAGACGGCCATCTCGGCCTCGCCGCCAGCGAGTCCCTGCAGCACGAGGACGGACTGAGCTTCTGGACGCCGAAGAAGGACAGTGCCCGTCGCGACATCGCCGTCGATGCCGCCCGCAGCCTGCTGGAAAAGCTCACCGTCTCCAGCCATCTCGGTGGCGCGCGGGTGGTGGTGGTGCAGCCGGCCAGCGCGATGAGCGAGGCCACCGCCAATGCGCTACTGAAGACCATCGAGGAGCCGCCCGCCAACAGCTATCTGCTGTTCCTCGCCGAATTCCCGCAGGCGCTCAAGCAGACCATCCGCAGCCGCTGCCAGACCCTGCGCTTTGCTCCCCCGCTGGCAACCGAGGCGCTGGACTGGCTGAGGGCGCGGCACCCGGCCGCCGATGCCGCATTGCTCGCCGATGCCGGTGGCGCGCCGCTGCGGGCCTTGGAGTGGATCGCAGAAGACGAGCCGGCGCGCCGTCACCGCTGGCAAGGCCTGCTGAGCCAGGTGCTGGAGCGCAAGCTCGATCCACTGCAGGCGGCCGCCGAGTTCGGCCGCGACAAGCTGGAGGTCGCGGCTCTCTGCCGCTATTGGCAGGAGGTGCTGCTCAAGCAGTTGCGTCAGGGAGTGTGGGGGGCGCGCCACGAGCAGTTCCTGGCCTTGCTGCTGGAGAACCTGCGTCTGCTGGAGAACCAGAACGCGCAGCCGCAGTTGGTGCTGGAGTCCCTGCTGCTGCGCTGGCGGGCGCTGGCGGCGACCAAGGCAAGCGCGTAATCTCCGAACAGACCCCCGCTGCGACTACTAGAAATCCCCCTACATGAGTACCCCCGCGCGCGCTGGTGGACAGCCCGGCATTCTCACTCTCAACATCAAGGACAAGAGCGCGCTGTACGTCGCCTACATGCCCTTCGTGAAGAACGGTGGCCTGTTCATCCCCACCGAGAAGCAATACAAGCTCGGCGACGAGGTGTTTATCCTGCTGACACTGATGGATTCCGCCGAGCGCCTGCCGGTGGCCGGCAAGGTGGTCTGGGTGACCCCGCGTGGCGCCCAGAACAAGCGTCAGCAGGGCATCGGGGTGCAGTTCTCCAGTCAGGACGGCGGCGCCACGCAGAAGAAGATCGAAGCGCTGCTGGCGGGCGCACTGGGCGCGGATCGTCCCACCCACACGATGTGACTGGCGCAGCGGCGCCGCGGCTCGGCCGGATCAGCCCGCCGGCGGCAGACCGCCGTCCAGCGTATAGGCGTTGTAACCCTTCTGGGTCAGCACGAAGACCGCCACCGAGGAGCGCCGGCCGGAATCGCAACAGGTGATGTAGCACTGGTTGCGATCGAGCAGGGTCAGCTTCATGCGCAGTATGAACAGCGGGATGTTCAAGGCACCCGGCAGAGGCTGCGCCTGTACCTCGCTGGGCATGCGCACGTCCAGCCATCGCGCCTGGCCGGCGGCCACCATGCGCTGGGCGTCGGCGAACTTCAGCTTGCGCGACAGCGGCTCGTTGAGCAGGGAGCGGAAATCACTCTTGGACAAGCGGGTGAGCTTGCCGCCGGTGAGCATAGTGACCGTGGCGTTACGCGGATCTTCGGAGATCAGGGCCTCTTCGCCGAAGCAGGAGCCGGCTTCCAGCTCTGCCAGCCGCACCGGCTTCTGGTTGGGCGCCTCGCGGGTGACCATGCAGCGGCCTTCGGTGATGACGTAGAAATAGTCGCCCGGATCGCCCTGCTTGAGCACCACCTGGCCGGCCTCGACCTCGATCGGCTGCATGCGCAGGAACATGGCCTGCAGATTGGCCGGTGGCACGCTCTGGAAGATCGGCATCTGCAATAGGCGGGTCATCCAGTCGCCTTCGTCCTCCTGCTGGCTGCCGAGTTCCTCGACCTCGAACTTGCCGGTCTGATCCCAGGTCAGCATCACATCCAGCAGGCTGGCGTCGACGGCCAGCAGGCGGGCGTTGCCGAGCGCCCGGGCGGCGACCTTGCGAGGCGACTGATGGGCGATGCGATGGGCGGCTTCAGGGCTGCCGCCGCGCAGGCGCGCCAGCGGTTTGCCAGTGGCGTCTTCCAACTGCACTTCGCCAGACAGCAGATACAGCGCCTTGCTGGCGCTCTCGCCGACGCGAAACAGCAAGTCACCCGCCGCGACTTCGGTGATCGTCGACTTCTTCGCCAGCGTTGCCTGACTGTCCGATCTCAGTGCGTTTAGGGGCACCAGTGTGGCAAACAGGGCTGGGCTTACGACCTCCGACATCTTGCTATCCCTTGGCTCTTTGGTCCCTGCGGAATCGTCGAAACGATAGCACGCCGGCCCTGGCGACTCGCGGCCTTCACTCGAGCACGCGGCGGGCGCCGACGTAACGTTTTTCATACCAGGGCGCGTCGATGCGGGTGGCGCGCACCGCGCCGCCAGTTACCGGCGCATGCACGGCCTCGCCGTCGCCCAGGTAGATCACCACATGGCTGGGCTCGCGCTTGCGCTCCTCGAAGCGATAGAACAGCAGGTCGCCAGCACGCGCCTCGTCACGGTCGATCTTCTCGCCGCTCCGGTACAAGTCCGTAGTGCTGCGGGGCAGCTTGATTCCGGCGCGGCCGTAAACGTAAGCGACCAGACCCGAACAATCGAAAGAGTCGGGGCCGCGGCCACCGTAGCGATAGGGCTTGCCGACCTGAGCCAGGGCATCGACGCGGATCGCCTGTTGCAGCGCGCGGTCGCCGCCCGGCGGCCGCGACGCACAGCCAACCAGGAGAGCCGCCGCCAGCAGAAGCCAGGCCGACCGCATCAGATGGTGCTGCCTGGGGGGGCGGTGCGCAGCATCGAAGGACGCTGGCTGAAGCCGGCATACCAGTCGGCCAGGGCGGGGCGGCCGTCCCGCCATTGCAGCTCGGGGAAGCGGAAGTCCAGATAGCCCAGAGCACAGCCGACGCTGATCTCAGTGGTGCTGGGCTGCTCGCCGAGCAGGCCGGCGGCATCTCGTTCTAGCTGGTCCAGGCCGCGCAGCACGGCGGCGCGCTTGCGCTCGTTCCAGGGCAGGTGCTGCCGTTCGGGAGGGCGGCGCGACTCCAGCAGCATCGCCACTGCCGCCTCGGTGACGCCATCGGCGAGCGTCGCCCTCCGCAACGCCGCCCAGCGCTGGCTGCCGCGCGGCAACGAGGCTAGACCGCGGCTGCGGCCCATCAGGTATTCGATGATCAGATCGGAGCCCGGCAAGCATTCGCCCTTTTCGGTGACCAGCGCCGGAATCTGCGCCAGCGGATTGGCCGCCAGAAACTCCTCGGGCGGGTTGAAAGGGTCCACGCCGACGCGCTCCACCAGGCTGCCGAGCTCCAGTTCCTCGATGGCGACCAGCACCTTGCGCGAAAACGGCGAGGTCTTGGAGCCATACAGCTTCATCTTCATGCCGGTTCGGCCTCCTGGGACCGTCTTGTCGTTGTTGTCCGAATAGTAAGGCTCCAGCCCTAGCCGCGCCTCGCCGGTTCAGGGGGTACTGGGCCTAATGGGCAACAAAAAACCGCCCGCCAGGATGCCGGCGGGCGGTGTTCGGACGCGAGCAGCGGCTTACAGGCCGCTGAGCTTGTCCAGATAGCGCTCGGCGTCGAGGGCCGCCTGGCAGCCGGTGCCGGCGCTGGTGATCGCCTGGCGGTAGACGTGATCCTGCACATCGCCGGCGGCGAACACGCCCGGCACCGAGGTGGCGGTGGCATCGCCGGCGGAGCCGGACTTCACCTTCAGATAGCCGCCTTCCATTTCCAACTGGCCTTCGAAGATGCCGGTATTGGGCGAGTGGCCGATGGCGACGAACACGCCTTTCAGGCCAATTTCGCGCGTCGCGCCGGTTTCGAGGTTCTTCACCCGCATGCCGGTGACGCCGCTGGCATCGCCCAGCACCTCGTCCAGGGTCGAGTTCCAGATGATCTCGACCTTGCCTTCGGCGGCCTTCTTGAACAGCTTGTCGTGCAGGATCTTCTCGCCCTTGAACTTGTCACGGCGGTGGACGATGGTGACCTTGCTGGCGATGTTGGCGAGGTAGAGGGCTTCCTCGACCGCGGTGTTGCCGCCGCCGATCACCGCCACTTCCTGGCCCTTGTAGAAGAAGCCGTCGCAGGTGGCGCAGGCCGACACGCCCTTGCCGCGGAATTCCTGCTCACTGGCAAGGCCCAGATACTTCGCCGAGGCGCCGGTGGCGATGATCAGCGCGTCGCAGGTGTAGCTGCCCTGGTCGCCGACCAGCTTGTAGGGCTTGGTCTTGAGATCGACGCTCTGGATGTGGTCGTAGATGAACTGGGTCTCGAAGCGCTCGGCATGCTGCTGCAGGCGCGCCATCAGGTCCGGGCCCATCAGGCCGTGGACATCGCCCGGCCAGTTGTCCACTTCGGTGGTGGTCATCAACTGACCACCGACTTCCAGTCCGGTGATCATCACCGGCTTGAGGTTGGCGCGCGCGGCGTAAACGGCAGCGGTGTAACCGGCCGGTCCCGAGCCGAGAATGATGAGGCGGTGGTGGACGGGGGTGGACATCACATACTCCTTCGTTGATTCGGTGAGGTCGCTCGCCAGCGCGGGGCGGCGAGAACGGACCAGCCGGGGGCCTGGGAAGGCCAGGGGGCGGCGACCCGATTGCTTGCGCGACCTGCTTTTCCAAGGGGAGCGCCAACAGGCGCCCTGCGCGGCTTACAGCTTGCCTGCGTTCTCGGCGAGATAGCTGGCGACGCCTTCAGCGGTGGCCTTCATGCCCTTGTCGCCCTTCTTCCATCCGGCCGGGCAGACCTCGCCATGCTCTTCGTGGAACTGCATGGCGTCGACCAGACGTAGCATCTCGTCGACATTGCGGCCCAGCGGCAGGTTGTTGACGGTCTGGTGCTGGACGATGCCGTTCTTGTCGATCAAGAACGAAGCGCGGAAAGCGACGCCGTCCTGATGCTCGACACCATAGGCGCGGACGATCTCGTGGTTGACATCGGCGATGATCGGAAACCCGACCGGTCCGATGCCGCCCTGGTTGATCGGCGTGGAGCGCCAGGCGAAGTGGGTGAACTGGCTGTCGATAGAGGCGCCAACCAATTGCACGCCGCGTTCCTGAAATTCCTTAAGGCGATGATCGTGAGCGATGATTTCGCTGGGGCAGACAAATGTGAAGTCCAGCGGCCAGAAGAACAGCACCACGGGCTTGCCGCGCAGATCGGAGAGTTTCAGCTCGCCGATCGTGCCGTCACCCAGCACGGCGGCAGCCTTGAAATCGGGGGCGGGGCGGTTGACGAGTACGCTCATGGGCTTGTTCCTTGGGATGCACGCTTGGCGGTTGGACCTGCTGAATGCCGTCCGGAGCGGACGGACCGCCGCCCCAGAAGCGCGGCAAGTCTAGGAAGCCGGTCTGCAGCGGTCAAAGCAAACCTGCTTATCCGCGGTATAGGGCAGGGCTATGGCGATCACTACCGGGCCGGGTGCCCCCCACCGTCCGTCTTGTGCCAGGCAGGTTTGGCCGCACTGTTAGAACGTAAGGCGAGATCAGCGTGTCATACTTTTACATCTACTTTTCGTGATTCTTCCATGAGCGAAGCCGTCCGCCGCCCCCTGATCGTGCGTCTGTTCCAAGGCCTCTGGAACATTGTGGCCTGGGCCTATCGGGTGCTGGTGATCCTGATGCTGGTGGCCTCGCTGGCGCTGCTCTGGGTCAGCACCCGGGGCGGCCCACCGGTGACGGTGGAAGACAATGTCGCCCTGATCGTCGCCCCCTCAGGCACTTTGGTGGAGCAGATCGACCTTGAGCCGGCACAGCGGATCGCCGAACAGTTCGGCGGCGAGCTGCCTTCGCAGACTCTGTTGCGCGACCTGATCGACGCGTTGGACGCCGCCCGCCTGGACAGCCGCATCAGCATGGCGGTGGTGAAGCTGGACGGCCTGACCGACGCCGGCATGGCCCAGTTGGAAGAACTCAACGCCGCGATCGACCGTTTCAAGGCCTCCGGCAAGCCGGTGCATGCCTATGCCCCCAGCTACGAGCAGAGCCACTACTTCGTGGCCGCGCACGCCAACGACATCTCCATCGACCCGCTGGGCATGGTGGCGGTCGAGGGTTTGTCCAGCCAGCAGATGTATTTCAAGGATGCGCTCGACAAGCTCGGCGTCGAAGTGAATGTATTCCGCGTTGGCGAATACAAGTCGGCGGTGGAGCCTTTCATCCGCAACGACATGTCAGCGGAGGCCAAGGCCGCCAACCTCGATTGGATGGGCGACCTCTGGAGCCGTTACGGCACGCTGACTTCGGTGGCCCGGCAGTTGCCCACCGACACCATCGACCAATACGTGCACGGTCTGGCCCCAGGCATGCAGCGCCTGCAAGGCGATGCCGCCGCCTACGCCAAGGAGGCCAAACTGGTCACCCATGTGGAAACCCTGAGCGAGTTTCGCCAGCGCATGGCCGAAACCGCCGGCATGGACGATGAGCTCGGCAGCTTCCGGCAGATCTGGTCGGCTGACTATCTGCGCGCCGTTCACGGCAGTCGCAAGACTGTGCCGCCCGACAGCAAGATCGCGCTCGTGGTGGTGCAGGGCGAAATCGTCGATGGGCCCGGCGAACCCGGTTACGCCGGTGGTGACACCGTCGCCGACCTGTTGGATGAAGCCAGGCGTGACGACCATGTGGCGGCGGTGGTGCTGCGGGTGGATTCTCCCGGCGGCAGCGTCTATGCCTCCGAGCAGATCCGTCGGGCAGTGCAAGCGCTGAAGGCCGACGGCAAGCCGGTGGTGGCCTCGATGTCCTCGGTGGCCGCCAGTGGCGGTTACTGGGTGAGCATGGCGGCCGACAAGATCATTGCCCACGAGAGCACCATCACCGGTTCGATCGGCATCTTCGGCCTGGTGCCGACTATCTCCAAGCCGCTGGAAAAGCTGGGCATTCATACCGATGGTGTCGGCACCACGCCGCTGGCTGGCGCCATGCGCATCGACCGGCCGCTGACGCCGGAAGTGAAGACCATCATCCAGAGCAGCATCGAAAAGGGCTATCGCGACTTCATCAGTGGCGTCGCCGAAGGGCGCTCGCTGGCCCCGGAGGCGGTAGACCACATCGCTCGTGGCCGTGTCTGGAGCGGACTGAAGGCCAAGGAGCTGGGCCTGATCGACAGCTTTGGCGGGCTGGACGCGGCGGTGACCACGGCGGCGGAACTGGCTGAACTGAACAGCGGCAGCTACGAACTGGAGGAACTGCACCCCGGCATCAGCTCGCCTCTGGAAACCCTGTTCCATTTCCTTGGGCAAGCCGCCGCGCGGACTCAGGCTCTGGGCAGCCTCGGCGGGCTGGTGGAGCAGCTTAGCCAGACGCCGGAGCTGAGGCAGTCCCTGGGCTGGATCAATGATCCGCGCGGCGTCTACGCCCGCTGCTTCTGCGCCGTGACTCTCGGCAGGCCCTGAGGCGGGGGGCGCGTGCAGACCGATCAGCCCCAAATTCGGCAGGCACTGGTCAACGGCGCCCGGCTGGCCTATGTCGATCAGGGCCAGGGCCCGCCGCTGCTGCTGATTCACGGCCTGGGGGCCAGCCACGCCGACTGGGAAGCGCAGATCGCGCACTTCTCGCGCATCTTCCGGGTCATCGCTCCCGATCTGCGCGGACACGGCAACAGCGACGATATTCCGCCCTATTCGGTGGAGCGTTTCGCCACCGACCTGCTGCAACTGGTCGAACAGCTCCAGTTGGGGACCCATGCTGTGGTCGGCCATTCCATGGGTGGCGCGGTGGCCATGCAGATGGCGATATTGCGGCCGGAGCGTATCGTCAAACTGGTGCTGAGCAATACCTTGCCGGATTTCCGCCCGCGCAGCTTCCAGCAGCGCCAGATGCTCTGGTTCCGACAACTGACGGTGCGCCTGTTCGGCGTGCCGGCGCTGTCGCGCAAGTCGGCGGCGATGATGTTCCCGCAGCCGGAACAGGCCGAGCTGAGAGCCAGGGTCGCGGAGCGCAATGGGCGGGTGCTGAAGTCGGTGTATCTGGCTTCACTACGGGCGCTGTCGAACTGGTCGGTTCAGGACAAGCTGCAGTGGCTGCGCATGCCCACCCTGGTTCTGGCCTCGGAGTTCGACTATTTCGAGACCCGACTGGCGCAGAACTTCACCGAAGCCCTTCCGGACGGACGCTGCCGCCTGTTCCAGGGGGCTCACCACGGTCTGCAGATGGAGTTTCCGGAAGAATTCAATCGGGCGGTGATGGACTTCCTGATGCCGGGAGGCACTCTGTCGGCCAAGGCCGAGAGCGCGCTCAGTTGGTTGCGGGTCGACACCCAGGCCATGCCCAAGATCGACGTCCGCGAGTTGCTGAAAAAGCCCTGAGATCGCGCCCCGGTCCGGGAGCGACGATTTGCTTCGCCAATGGAGGCAATGACAGCAATCAATTTCAAGCATGGCCTCAGCGGCCATAAGATTCGTCCAGTCCAAGCTGTAACCAACCATGTCCCCTAACCGGAGTCGTCAATGTCCCTGATCAACACCGCTGTCCAGCCGTTCAAAACCACCGCTTTCCACAACGGCAAGTTCGTTGAGGTTTCCGACGTCAGCCTCAAGGGCAAGTGGTCGGTGCTGATCTTCATGCCGGCTGCCTTCACCTTCAACTGCCCGACCGAAGTCGAGGACGCCGCCAACAGCTACGCCGAGTTCCAGAAGGCCGGTGCCGAGGTCTACATCGTCACCACCGACACCCACTTCTCGCACAAGGTCTGGCACGAGACCTCGCCGGCGGTCGGCAAGGCCCAGTTCCCGCTGGTCGGCGACCCGACCCATACGCTGACCCGCGCCTTCGATGTGCATATCGATGCCGAAGGCCTGGCCCTGCGTGGCACGTTCATCGTCAACCCCGAAGGTGTGATCAAGACCGCCGAGATTCACTCCAACGAGATCGCCCGCGACGTGTCAGAGACTCTGCGCAAGCTCAAGGCGGCCCAGTACACCGCCGCCAACCCGGGCCAGGTCTGCCCGGCGAAGTGGAAGGAAGGCGCCAAGACCATCGCGCCCTCGTTGGATCTGGTCGGCAAGATCTAAGCAGCACCGCTGTCCGGCTGGTCGCCCGTTGGGGCGGCCAGCCCTTCTCAAATCGCAAGATTTCGCCGGCCGGGTGTTCCGGACGGGGAAATCTTGCCCAAAATTCACGGAGCCGCGTCATGTTGGACACCGATCTCAAAACCCAGTTGAAGACCTATCTCGAACGGGTCACTCGGCCTATCGAGATCGTCGCCCACCTCGACGGCGGCGACAGCTCGCAGGAACTGCGGGCTCTGTTGCAAGACCTGAAGGAAGCCTCGCCGCAGATCAGCATCAGCGAGCGCGGCGAGGAAGGCACGCGCGTGCCTTCCTTCAGCCTCGGCTCGCCGGGTGAGCAGATCGCCCTGAGCTTCGCCGGCCTGCCGATGGGCCACGAGTTCACCTCGCTGGTACTGGCCCTGCTGCAGGTGGGCGGCTATCCCTCCAAGCTCGACGCGGAAGTCATCGAGCAGGTGCGCAAGCTCGACGGCGACTACCACTTCGAGACGTATTTCTCGCTGACCTGCCAGAACTGTCCGGACGTGGTGCAGGCGCTGAACCTGATGGCGGTGCTGAATCCGCGCATCTCCCACACCGCCATCGACGGCGCGCTGTTCCAGGCCGAAGTCGAGCAGCGCCAAGTGATGGCGGTGCCCAGCGTCTATCTCAACGGTCAGCCTTTCGCCAACGGCCGCATGGGCGTGGAAGAAATCCTCGCCAAGCTCGACACCGGCGCCTCGGCGCGCGAAGCCGAGAAGCTCAAGACCAAGGCGCCTTTCGACGTGCTGGTGGTCGGCGGTGGCCCGGCCGGCGCGGCGGCGGCGATCTACGCCGCCCGCAAGGGCATCCGCACCGGCGTTGCCGCCGAGCGCTTTGGCGGTCAGGTGCTGGACACCATGAGCATCGAGAACTTCATCTCGGTGCCGGAAACCGAGGGCCCCAAGCTGGCCGCCGCCCTGGAGCAGCACGTCAAGAGCTATGAAGTGGACGTGATGAACCTGCAGCGCGCCGAGAAACTCGTTCCCGCCGGCGCCGACGGCCTGATCGAGGTGCAGCTGGCCAGTGGTGCCGCGCTCAAGGCCAGGACCGTGGTGATCGCCACCGGCGCCCGCTGGCGGCAGATGAACGTGCCCGGCGAGAACGAGTACCGCAACAAGGGCGTGGCCTACTGCCCGCACTGCGATGGCCCCCTGTTCAAGGGCAAGCGGGTGGCGGTGATCGGCGGCGGCAACTCTGGTGTGGAGGCGGCGATCGACCTTGCCGGCATCGTCAGTCAGGTGACGCTGATCGAGTTCGACGCGCAGTTGCGCGCCGACGCGGTGCTGCAGCGCAAGCTCTTTAGCCTGCCCAACGTCAAGGTCATCACCTCGGCGCAGACCACCGAAGTGACTGGCGACGGCCAGAAGGTGAATGGTCTCGTCTACAAGAACCGCGCGACCAGCGAGCTGAACAGGCTGGAGCTGGAAGGCATCTTCGTGCAGATCGGCCTGCTCCCGAACAGTGACTGGCTCAAGGGCACGGTGGCGCTGTCGCCGCGCGGCGAGATCGAGATCGATGCCCGCGGCCAGACTTCAGTCCCGGGCGTGTTCGCGGCCGGCGATGTGACCACGGTGCCGTACAAGCAGATCGTGATCGCGATGGGCGAGGGCTCCAAGGCCGCGCTCAGCGCCTTTGATCACCTGATCCGCAGCTCGGCGCCGGAGGCGCAGAAGGCGGCGGCCTGAAGCCTGCTTGGTCTCCCCTGCTCACACAGGGGAGACCGGTCTTTAAGCTAGACAAAGCGCATCGAGAGGTCGATGGCGCGCAGGTGCTTGGTGATGCCGCCGACCGAGATGCGGTCGACGCCGGTTTCCGCCAGCCGGCGGATGTTGTCCAGGTTGGCGCCGCCGGAATACTCGATCACCGTCTTGCCGCCCGCCGCCCGATGGGCGCGGGTCAGGCGCACCGCCTCGCGGATTTCGGCGTCCGGCAGTTCATCGACCAGCAGCAGGTCGACGTTCTCGGCCAGCGCCGCGCGGACCTCGTCGAGATCCTCGGCCTCGGTCATCAGCGGCACGCCGGCATTCAGCGCGCGCGCAGCGGCCAGCGCGGCGGCGATGCCTCCCGCCGCGGCGATGTGGTTTTCCTTGATCAGGATGCCGTCGTAGAGCCCGATGCGGTGGTTCACGCCGCCGCCCATGAGCACGGCGTACTTCTGCGCATTGCGCAGGCCGGGCAGGGTCTTGCGGGTGTCGGCGATGGCGCAGCCGGTGCCGGCCACAGCTTCCACGTAGCGGGCCACCGTGGTCGCGGTACCCGACAGGGTTTGCAGGAAGTTCAGCGCGCTGCGCTCGCCGGTGAGCAGGGCGCGCGCCGGGCCGGCGAGGGTGAACAGCACCTGGTCGGCGACGACGCGCTCGCCTTCGCCCACCTGCCAGTCCACCGCGATTTCCGGGTCGAGCTGGCGGAACACCTCATCGACCCAAGGGCGGCCGCAGATCACCGCCGGCTCGCGGCAGATGACCCGCGCCTGCGCCGGGTGGTCCGGAGTCAGCCGGGCGGTATGGTCGCCAGCCGAGCCGAGGTCTTCGGTCAGCGCGGCACGTACCGAGGCTTCCACATTGTTCACGTAGGCCGGTACCCGGATCGTGTTCATCAAGCTCTGCCTCCGTGCTATCAGGCGGCGAGCAAGAATTCGAGCAGCGCCATCTGCGCCCAGAGACGGTTCTCGGCCTCGTCCCAGATCACGCTCTGCGGGCCGTCGATCACCTCGGCGCTGACTTCCTCGCCACGGTGCGCGGGCAGGCAGTGCTGGAAGATCGCCTCCGGCTTGGCCAGCGCCATCAGCTCGGCGTTGACGGTGTAGGCGGCGAAGGCGGCGAGACGCTGCGCTTCCTCCTTTTCCTGGCCCATGCTGGTCCAAGTATCGGTCACCACCAGATCGGCACCACGCACCGCGCTGGCGGCATCGGTGCAGCTCTCCACGGCGTCACCGGCCCAGGCCAGCAGTTCGGCGTCGGGGGTGAATCCGGCCGGGCAGGCCAGGCGCAGGCGGAAGCCGAGCAGCTTGGCGGCTTCGATCCAGGAATGGCAGACGTTGTTGCCGTCGCCGACCCAGGCCGCGGTCTTGCCGGCGAGCGGGCCGCGGTGCTCGATCCAGGTCTGCAGGTCGGCGAGCAACTGACAGGGGTGGTGCAGATTGCACAGGCCGTTGATGACCGGCACCGAGGCATTGCACGCCAGCTCCTGCTGATCGCGGTGCGAATCGTTGCGGATCATGATCGCGTCGACCATGCGCGACAGCACGCGCGCGGTGTCGGCGATCGGCTCGTTGCGGCCGAGCTGAGTGGCGTCGCCGTGCAGGAACAGCGCATGTCCGCCGAGCTTGGCCATGCCGGCCTCGAAGCTGACCCGGGTGCGGGTCGAGTTCTTGGTGAAGATCATCGCCAGGGTCTTGCCGGCGAAGGGCTGGGGCAGGGCGGCTTTCTGGGCCTTCAGCGCGCGAGCCCGGTCGATGACCCGGTTGATCTCGGCGGCTGAGAGGTCGGAAAGCTTCAGGAAATGGCGCGGCATGGCAGAACACTCAAAAGAGAAGGGCCGCCTGGTTAGGCGGCCCGGGTGACGCGAGCTGGGAATCTCAGGCGAGATTCTTTTCCACGAATTCCCAGTTCACCAGCGCCCAGAAGTGCTCCAGGTAGGTGGGACGGGCATTGCGGTAGTCGATGTAGTAGGCGTGTTCCCAGACATCGGCGGTGAGCAGCGGCTTCTGGCCGGCGGTCATCGGGTTGCCGGCGCCCTGGGTGGAGACGATGGCCAGCGAACCATCGGCGTTCTGCACCAGCCAGGCCCAGCCGGAGCCAAAGGTGTTGATCGCGGCTTCGGTGAAGGCCTTCTTGAAGTCCTCGACGCCGCCGAACTGCTTGACCAGGGCGTCGGTCAGCTTCTTGCCGGGCGGGGTCTGCTTGGGCGTCAGGCAGTGCCAGAAGAAGCTGTGGTTCCAGATCTGGGCGACGTTGTTGAAGATCTTGCCGGAGGACTTCTTGATCACGTCCTCCATCGACATGGTCTCGAACTCGGTGCCGGCGACCAGCTTGTTGGCGTTGTCGACGTAGGCCTTGTGGTGCTTGGCGTAGTGGTAGTCGAAGGTCTCGGCCGACATGTGCGGCACGAGGGCGTCCTTCGCGTAGGGGAGTTCTGGAAGGGTAAAGGCCATGGCGTTTTCCTAAAAAACAGGTCCTCGTGGGCTGGGATGAATCCTGGCGGGGGTACAAAAGCGGAACGGCAACATAGGCGAGCGACCCTGCAAATTCAACCGCCCCGAGTCCGGCGGCGCCGTGGATGGCCCGCTTCGTGGATGATGAATGACTGACGACATTCATTATTTGGCACGGAACTCGCGCGTATAATCCGCCGCCTTACGAGGCACTGTATCAGTCAGCAACGGACTTGAGGTCGCGTTTTCCAGGCCCTACGAATCCGAACAAGGAGTTCCAGATGGACGCGCTAGAGCGCATCAAGCAGCAGGTCAGCGAAAACCCCGTGATCGTTTACATGAAGGGCAGCCCGGACTTCCCCCAGTGCGGTTTCTCCGCGCGCACCGTGCAGGCCCTAAATGCCTGTGGTGTGGAGTACGCCTATGTGAACATCTATGAGGACGAGGAGATTTACCGCGCGCTGCCGAAGTTCGCCAACTGGCCGACCTTCCCGCAGCTTTATGTGAAGGGCGAACTGGTCGGCGGTTGCGACATCACCCTGGATCTGTACCAGACCGGCGAGCTTAAGAAGATGCTGGAAGAAGCCGTGGGGCGTAAGGCCGCAGCCTGAATCGTCCCCTGAACGAAGGAAACCCGCCCTAGTGGCGGGTTTTTTTTACCCACTATCCGACGGGGACCGTCTGGCGTATCAAATTGACATCAACAGAATGTCAACCAATGTTTCATGTTGACGTTCATTTCAGGTCATCCAGCCGCGTGCGACTCGTTTGCCTCGGCTGCTCCTCCTCAAGAACCCTGGTCTTCCCCATTCATGGAAAGCAAACGCTGGTCTACCTGGTTAAGTGGTTTCGGCCGTTCCCCGGCAGTCGCGCTCCTGGCGTCGGTAGCGCTAGTCAGCCTGGTGTCTCTCGACCTGCCCGTGCAGCGCGTGCAAAGCAATGACGGCAAACAATCCTTCAATTGCCCGGCGGGCTACGATTGGCGCGATCCCGCCGAGGTAGCTGGGCAGTTCGGCACGGTCAGCCCAGCGCGCGCCGCGAAGCTGCGTGAGCACTACGGCGAAAAGGCCTGCGTCTGGCGCAAGCTGCCGGAGTCTCTGCTCGAGGCTGGCGAGTTCCAGCAGGTCCGCGCCGAGGCGGCGGGCGACGTGCCTGCGGGCCTGTTCCGCAAGGCCACCGAGCAGAAGGCGGCAATGATGTCGCGCCAGAAGGCGGTGGCAAATGCCAGCGGCGCCTGGAGCGAGTACGGCCATGGCCCGCAGATTTATAAGGAAGAGTATTCCGGCAGCGCCGGCAATGACGGCATTCCCACCGTTTCCGGCCGCGTGGACGAATACGTCTACGACGAGGAGAACAAGCGCCTGTTCGCCTCGGTCGGCAATGGCGGCATCTGGCTCAGCGAGGCGGTGGACGGCGACCTCAGCACCCTCGGTGATAGCTGGCGCCCTCTGGGCGACAAGCTGCCGACCCTGATTGCCAGCGGTGTGGCCTGGACTTCTGCCGGCGGCGGCACCCTGATAGCGCTGACCGGCGAGCACACCGCCGGCGGCAACACCTACACCGGTCTTGGCGCCTACTGGACTACCGACCTTGGCCAGACCTGGAATCACGCCACCGGCATTCCCGACGGTGCGCTGGGCTCGAAAGTGAAGGTGGACCCCTCCAACCCGAACATCGTTTACGCCGCGACCGGCAAGGGGCTGTACCGCTCCACCGACGCCGGCCGCAACTACACCAATGTCGCGCTGCCGGTTTCGGACGAGTGCGCCGGCAACACCACCAACTCGAAGTGCCTGTTCGCCAACATCGTCACCGACGTCATCGTGAAGGTGCCTGGTGGCGTGACCGAGGAGGTCTGCGATGCTACGGGCTGCCCGGTGATTGCCGCCGTGGGTTACCGCGCCGGCAATCTGCCCTATGCCGACGGCACCCCCCAGTCCCCCGGCAACGGCCTGTACCGCTCCGACAGCGGCCTGCCGGGCAGCTTTACCAAGATCGCCGCCCCCGGCCCCGATCCTTTGCTGCCTTACGGTTTCGCGCCGCAGGACCGCCTCGGCCGCATCGAGATGGGCCAGGCTTACGGCCCAGAACAGGATCACAACATCATCTATGCGATGGTGCAGGATGCCCGTCTGCTCAATGGCACCTCCGGCCCCTTGCTGGATACCGATCTGATTCCCGGCACCCAGATTCCTATCGAGTGCAGCAGCCTCCCGGAAGGCGACCCGCAGTTCATCTGCGAGCTAGTTGCCGAGGGTCTCAACCCCACTTATTTCAACGGCATTTACGCCTCCACCGATTTCGGCGACACCTGGTTCCGCATGGCCGACGACCTGGAACTGGTCGGCACGGCGGGCGCCACCGGCTCCTCGCTGGCGGCTACCGCCGCCCTGGGCGTCGCACCCGGCATCCAGTCCTGGTACAACCAGTGGATCGCGGTGGATCCCACTCAGGCGGACCCCCTGACCGGCGCTCCCACCCGCATCGCCTTCGGACTGGAGGAGGTTTGGACCAACACTCTCCCGATACCGCTCACCGGCGAAGCCCAGGCGGCCAGTCCCTCGGACTTCAAGGTCATCGGCACCTACTTTGCCGGTGAAACCTGCCTGTTCCTGATCGGCAATGTCGGTGGTGTCGGCACCCCGGTCTGCCCGACCAGCAGCACCCAGGTTGGCGGACGCACCACCACTCATCCCGACCAGCAGGGTGGTCTGTTCATCCCCGATGGTGACGGCGGTGTCTGGCTGTTCGCCGGCAATGATGGCGGCGCCTACAAGCAGCACTCGACGAATCCGACCACCGACCCGCTCACCAATGACGATTGGGGTTCGGGCATCAACAACGGCTTCTATACGCTGATGAACTACGGCGTGTCGGTGGCCAAGGACGGCACCGTTTGGTACGGCCTGCAGGACAACACCTCCGGCAAGATCGACCCGACTACCCGTGAACAGATCCGCATCTACATCGGCGACGGTATGTGGACGGCAGTGGATCCGGACAACGCCAATACCGCCTACTTCCAGACCCCGGGTCTGGCCCTGGTGCGCACGCTGGACGGCGGCGTCAGCAACGACTACGTGGATGGTTTTGACGTCGGCACCGCGCACTTCCTCTCACCGTTCGTGATGGACCCGCTGGATGCGAAGCATCTGGTGGCGTCTGGCACCAAGGTCGCGGAAACGCTCAACGCCGATACCGACGCCACCTGGACCACGGTCTACGACCTGGGCACCGACGAGGCCAGCGGCGCGGCTTTCCAGTCCCGTGGGCGCGTGCTGGACGCGGTGGGTGACTTTGTCTACGTCGCCGCCTGCGGTCCCTGCAATCTGGTCGGCAGCGCCAATCAGTTCCAGCGCAAGCTGGCGACCAACGTCGGTGGTGACAAGCCGGCGGCCAAGGGCACCTCGGACGGTTGGCACGATGCAGCGCTGGGCGGTCTGCCCAATCGCTACATCTATTCCCTGCACATCGACCGCAACGACCCCACTGGCAAGACTGTCTACGTGGTGCTCGGCGGCTACTCGACTGCCCGCTGGGCGCCGCCGGGCCAGTACGGCGACACCAACGACAACCTGCAGCAGGGCAAGAACGTGTGGGTGTCGAAGGATGCCGGCCAGACCTTCACCGCTTTGCAGGGCAATCTGCCGGATGTGGTCACCACCGCGATCCTGCGCCGTGGCGATCAGTTGATCGTTGGCACCGACATCGGTGTCTTCATCTCCAGCGACCTCACCGGTAGCGAGTGGGTGCCGCTGGGAACCAATCTTCCCAGCAATCCGATCAATCAACTGGTGCTCAAGCCCGGCGACGACACGCAACTGTTCGCGGCGACCTTCGGTCGTGGCGTCCAGCAGTATGTGTTCCCCACCGGGGGCGGCAGTTCCTCGGGCGGTACCTCGTCCGGTGGCACTTCTTCCGGTGGGTCCTCAGGCGGGTCCAGCGGCGGTGACTCTGGCGGCCGCTTCGGTGGCTCACCTGGCCCGGCGCTGCTGATCGTGCTGGCCGGCCTGGGTCTGCTGCGGCGGCGTCAGCGGCAGCACTGATCCCGGCCAGCGGTAAGGCAAGTGGCTAATGGGCGGGAGCTATCCCGCCCATTTTTTTGGGCCTGATGCCGGGCTGCTCTTCGTTCTGGCTGGTGTCAATTTTGCATATAGTTGTCGTTAGCGCGTCTCAGTCCGTATCCCCAAACAGAGCGGTACAAGGAAGTTCATTTAGGCCAGGAGGCTGAAGGTATGTTCATGTTGTCCGTCCGCAAGGAAAGCTCGCGGCTGCGCGCGCCGTTCCACCTGCCGACCGCCGGAATCGCGGCCCTGGCTTCGGTGATGGCGGTTTCCGCCGTGCTCTGGCAGTCCGGCGTGCCGCGTCAGGCCGGGCAGGGCGCCTGCCCCGCGGGCTATGTCGCTCGCGATCCGGTGGCGGTATCGCAGCAGCTCAACCCCGCCTACGCGCGCCAGCATGGCGAGCGCATCCGCGCCGAATTCGGCGACAGCCTGTGCGTATCTGCCCACCTGCCCGAATCAACGGTGGAAGTGGCGCTGACCCGGCGCGACCTCGCCGACATGAAAGCCGCGCCGGCCGGCGTGATGCGCCGCGCCATCGAGCAGAAGGCGGCCCTGGCCAGCAATCAGGCCAAGGTCAGCAACGCCGCTGGCTCCTGGCAGCAGTACGGCCAAGGACCGCAGGTCGGCGACCCGGACTACAACAGCGCCAACGCGGTCATGGGCCACACCCAGGTGATGGGCCGCACCGATAACTTCGCCTACGACCCCGAGCACAAGCGTCTATTCGCCGCAGTCGCCAACGGCGGCATCTGGATGAGCGAGGCGGTGGACGGCGATCTTTCCACCCTCGGCAACCAGTGGCATCCAATCGGCGACAAGCTGCCGACCCTGGTCAACAGCGCCGTTGCCTGGACGCCGGCGGCGGGCGGGCGGGTACTCTCGCTCACCGGCGAGCACACGATGGGCGGCAATTCCTACGTCGGCCTCGGTGCCTACTGGAGCGACGACCTCGGCCAGAGCTGGCACCACGCCAGTGGCGTCCCGGACGCCGCCTTCGCCTTCAAGCTGGCGGTGGACGAGTCCAACCCCAGCATCGTCTATGCCGCCACCAGCAAGGGTTTGTTCCGCTCCGAGGATGCCGGCAACAGCTTCGTCAACGTCAAGCTGCCGGTGTCTGAAGAATGCGCGGGCGTGGAGACGCTGGGCCCCTGCCAGTTCGCCAACTTCGTTACCGACGTGGTGGTGAAGAAGCCGGGAGGCAGCACCGGCATTGCCTGTGGTGAGGAAGGCTGCCCGGTGCTGGCGGCAGTCGGTTTCCGCGCCGGCGCCGCTCCGTACCCGGATGGCAAGCCGCAATCGCCGGGCAATGGCCTGTACCGCTCCGACTCCGGCAAGGCCAATAGTTTCGCGCGGGTCGGCACCCCAACCCCCACCGGTCTCGCGCCCTTCGGCTTCGCCCCGAACGAGCGCATCGGCCGCGTCGAACTCGGCAATGCCATCGGCGACGCCCAGAACCATGACTACGTCTACGCCATCGTCCAGGACGCGGTGCTGCTCAATGGCGGCTTCCCGCTGATCGATATCGATGTCGGCGACCTGCCGGCCGATCTGGGTTCGATCTGCGCCCTGTTGCTGGGCGGCATCCCCGACGGCGGTATCGGCCTGAGTCCGCTGGTCTCGACGGTCTGCGAGCTGTTGGGCCTGGTCAGCATCAGTTCCACCAATTTCAACGGCCTCTACGCCTCCTCCGATTTCGGCGATACCTGGACCCGGATCACCGACGACCTGAGCTTGCTGCTCAACGCGCCGCTGTCCGGTTCCTCGCTGGTGGTGCCGATCCCGCTCGGCGTCGGTCCCGGCATCCAGGCCTGGTACAACATGTGGGTCAAGCCAGACCCGACCCAGCAGCTCGCCGGCATGCCGACGCGCCTGACCTTCGGCCTGGAAGAGCTGTGGAAGAACCGTCTTCCCCTGCCGCCGCTGGGCCTGGTCGAAAGCCTGCCGGTGGGTCTGGACGTCTTCGGCACTTACTTCGCCGGCGACACTTGCCTGTTCCTGGTGGGTTCGCCAACGCTGCCGGTGCGCATCCCGGTGCCGGTTTGCCCGACCTACGACGGGCTCATCAACGGCACCACCACTCACCCCGACCAGCAAGACGGCATCTACGTCCCTGATGACGACGGCGGCGTGTGGCTGTTTGTCGGCAACGACGGCGGCGTCTACAAGCAGTATTCCAGCGGCCTGCTCGACGACTTCGTCAATAACCAGTGGGGCGACGGCGCCAACCAGGGCTTCTACACCCTGATGCACTACGGCATCGCGGTCGCCAAGGACGGCACCGTCTACTACGGCAACCAGGACAACGCCTCCGGCAAGATCGAGCCAGACACCCGCCGCCAGGTCGGCATCTGGGTGGGCGACGGCATGTGGGCGGCGGTGGATCCGGACAACTCCCAGACTGCCTACGTCGCCACACCCGGCCTGTCGATCGTGCGCAGCACCGACGGCGGCAAGACCGCGACCAGCATCTACACCTCGGCCGACTTCGGCACCGGGCACTTCCTCTCGCCGTGGATGATGGATCCGCTGGACGCCAACCACCTGGTTGGCGCTGGCACCAAGGTGGCGGTAACGCTCGACGCCCCCACCGACGCCACCTGGACCACGGTGTTCGATCTCGGCGTGGACGAGGCCAGCGGTGCCGCGCACCAGGCGCGCAACCGCTCGCTGGACGTCCGCGGCGAGTCGATCTACGTCGGCTTCTGCGGCCCCTGCAATCTGGCCGGTGCCGATGCGCAGTTCCAGCGCGGCATCGCCACCAATGTCGGCGGCGACAAGCCGCCAGCCAAGGGCAGCGCCGATGGCTGGCACTTCGCGAAGGCGGAAGGCCTACCCAATCGCTACATCTACAACATCCACATCGACCCCGAAGACAGCAAGACCATCTACGTGGCGCTGGGCGGCTATTCCTCGGCGCGTTGGGCGCCGCCGGGCCAGTACCTCGATACCAACCCGAACATCGGCACCGGCAATCTGTACAAGTCCACCGATGCCGGCGAAACCTTCGTCAACATCAGCGGCGACCTGCCCGACACCGTGGCCAGCGCGGTAATCCGCCGGGGCAGCCAGTTGATCGTGGGCACCGATCTGGGGGTGTTCATCTCCAGCGACCTGAACGGCAAGGAATGGGCGCCGCTGGGCGATCTGCCCAGTGTGCCGGTCAACCAGTTGGTATTGAAGCCCGATAATGACAAGCAACTGTTCGCGGGGACCTTCGGGCGTGGCGTGCAGCTCTACACCTTCAGTGACGACGGCGGTTCGTCGTCTGGCGGCGCCTCCTCTGGCGGCTCGTCCAGCGGCGGCTCCTCGGGAGGCGGAGAGGAGGGCCGCTTTGGTGGCGCCTTGGGCCTGCCGCTCCTGCTTGGTCTGAGTGGTCTGCTGTGGCTGCGCCGCTACCGCAGCCAGGGTCTCAGGCGCGGAAGTAGCCAATAGCCACAGCCAGCAGTAGCAGGAACGCCCGCAGTCGCGGGCGTTCCTGTTTGCGGCCGGAAGCCAGTCGGGTTCCGGCCGCCCCCTTCGTGGAAGAGTGTCTCTATGCGGCCAGCATCGCTTGCGCCACCTCGCGGCGAGGGCCGTCGCCACAGAGCTTCTCGACCAGTTGCAGAGAGAAGGCGAGGGCGCTGGCCGGACCTTGGCCAGTGACCGTGTGGCCATCGCTGACCACCGGCAGGTCCACGTAGTGCAATAGGCTGTCGCGGAAAGCCGGGTAGCAGGTCGCCTGCTTGCCGTCGAGCAGGCCGTGCGGCGCCAGGGCAAAGGCCGGCGCCGCGCAGATGGCGCCGATCCAGCGGTGCGCCAGGCGTTGCTGACGCAGCTTTTCGATCAGCGGGGCGTGCGCGCCCAGGGCACGGGCACCGTTCTCGCCGCCCGGCAACACGATCAGATCGAAGTTCTGGCTGGCGACGATGTCGTAATGGGTATCGGGCATCAGCGCGATGCCACGGGTGCCGGTCACCGGGCTGTTGCCCAAGGCCGCCAACGTGACCTTGATGCCCGCTCGACGCAGGACGTTGACGATGGTGACGGTTTCCAATGACTCGGAACCATCGGCAACGACTACCAGGGCCGTCTTGGACGCTTTTTCCATCGGGTTCTCCTCGTCTGTTATGGCTTTTTATCGTTTCACCGCCACGTCATCTTGACGCAGATCAGTGTTGCTGCGCGCCGGCTCAATATTTGGTCGTACGCAGGGCGAGCGCTGAACGCAAGGTTGTTACAATGCCGCCCTTCAAGTTCGCACGATACCCCAAGGACGCGAATACGCCAGAGGAGCGCATGGAATACCGCCACATCAAAATCCCGACTACGGGCGAAAAAATCACCATCCAGAACGGCAAGGTGGTCGTTCCGGATCAGCCCATCGTCGGTTACGTCGAGGGCGACGGCATCGGTCCCGACATCACCAAAGCCTGCTTGCGCATCTGGGACGCGGCCGTCGCCAAGGCCTATGGCGGCAAGCGCAAGATCCACTGGTGCGAGACCTATCTCGGCGAGAAGGCCGCCGGTCTCTACGACGGCAACTACTGCCCGGACGAAACCCTGAAGGTGTTGCAGGACCTGGTGGTCTCCATCAAGGGTCCGCTCACCACGCCGGTCGGCGGCGGCTTCCGCAGCCTCAACGTGGCGCTGCGCCAGGATCTCGACCTTTACGCCTGCGTCCGCCCGGTGCGTCACTACGCCGGCGTACCCAGCCCGCTGAAGACACCGGGCAAGGTGGATGTGGTGATCTTCCGCGAGAACACCGAAGACGTGTACGCGGGCATCGAGTACAAGTCCGGCACGCCGGAGAACGAGAAAGTCGCCAAGTTCCTCAAGGAGGAGATGAAGGCGAAGTTCTTCGAGGGTGCCGGCATCGGCATCAAGCCGATCAGCGCCTTCGGCTCCAAGCGTCTGGTGCGCAAGGCCATCCAGTACGCCATCGACAACGGCCGCGAGTCTGTGACCCTGGTGCACAAGGGCAACATCATGAAGTTCACGGAAGGCGCCTTCCGTAACTGGGGCTACGAAGTCGCCCGCGAGGAATTCGGCAGCGTCACCATCACCGAAGAGCAGCTCTACGGCGAGTACAAGGGCAAGCAGCCGGAAGGCAAGATCGTCATCAAGGATCGCATCGCCGACATCATGTTCCAGATGATGCTGCTGCGCCCCGACGAGTTCGACGTGCTCGCCACGCCCAACCTCAATGGTGACTACCTCAGCGACGCCATCGCCGCGGAAGTCGGCGGCATGGGCATTGCGCCGGGTGCGAACATCGCCGACCACGTCGCCGTGTTTGAGGCCACCCACGGCACCGCGCCGAAGTACGCCAACCTCAACAAGGTCAACCCCGGCTCGCTGCTGTTTTCGGGCGTGATGATGCTGGAGTACATGGGCTGGCAGGAAGCCGCCGACCTCATCACCCTGGTCTATCCGGAAGTGATCGGCGACGGCATCGTCACCTACGACTTCGCCCGCCAGATCGAGGGCGCCACCGAAGTCGGCACCAGCCAGTTCGCCGACGCGCTGATCGAGCGCATTCAGGGCGGCGTCGACCTCGAAGCCAAGCGCAAGGCTCAGGCCGAGCAGTTGGTGAAGGAGCGCAAGCAGCGCGAGATCCGCCGCCTGCTGCAGCCGATGGAAGAGATGCTCGACACCGGTCGCGTGCCGCACACCGTCGCCGACCTCATGACCCGCACCCTCATCACCGTCACCGACAACGAGACGGTGGAAGAGGCCATGCACGTGATGACCGAGAGCGATGTTTCCTCGGTGGTGGTGGAGCCCAACGCCGCTGGCGAGTGGGGCATCCTCACCCGCCGTGACATCATCGCCAAGATCGTCCGCGCCGGTAAGTCGCCCAGCGCCACCAAGGTCAAGGATGTCGCCACCCGGCCGCTCAAGTCGGTGCCGGCGGAAACCCTGATCCAGGAAGCCGCCGCGATGCTCGCCGACCACAACTTCTCGCGCCTCACGGTCGAGCAGGGCGGCAAGATCATCGGCATCGTCACCGAGACCGACATCGTCAAGGCGGTAGAGAAGTTCGGCTGGGGCCTCGACCAGACGATCTGATTGCGCGGCTTTTGATGGTGTCCCCTCCCCCCTGGTGGGGGAGGGGTTGGCCCAGGCGAGAACTGACTCAATGTCAGTTCGAGTTAAGCCAACCCCGGGAGAGGGGGAGGGCGACCGCAAGGTCGCCTTTTCCATTTCGGAGGAAGCAAAACCAATGAACATCACCCTCTTCGTCATCGGCGACGAAATACTCTCCGGCAAGCGTCAGGACAAGCATCTCGCCAAGGTCATCGAGCTGCTTGCCGCCCGTGGCATGGCGCTGTCGGCGGCGGAATTCCTCGGCGACGACCAGACCCAGATCGCTACCGCCATCGCGCGCGTGGTGGCGCGTGGCGATCTGCTGCTCTCCTGCGGCGGTATCGGTGCCACCCCGGACGACTGCACCCGCCAGGCCGCAGCACTGGCCTTTGAGCGCCCGCTGGAGCGCCACCCCGAAGGCGTGGCGCTGATCGAAGCTCAGTACGGCGAGCGCGCTTACCCGCACCGCGTGATCATGGCCGAGTTCCCGCAGGGCGCCGGGCTCATCCCCAACCCGATCAACCGCGTGGCCGGCTTCCATGTGGGTGACGCCCACTTCGTCCCTGGCTTTCCCGAAATGGCCTGGCCGATGCTGGAATGGGTGCTGGATGAGCGCTACCCACAGCTACGCAATGCCGAGCCGCCAGTGGAATACCGCCTGCGCGCCTACGACGCCGCCGAGGGCGACCTGCTGACGCTGATGGAAGAAACCCTGGCTGCGCATCCGGGCCTGAAGCTCTCCAGCCTGCCGTTCCGTGCCCGGCCGGACGAACCGGCCCATATCGAGTTTGGGTTCAAGGGGGCGCAGGCGCAGGCAGCCAGTGCTTACGCGCTGTTTGAGGACGGTTTGAAAGTCCGTAGCTTGCGGACTGAGTCGCTCAAAAGCCCTTAGCGAGTCTGGCTTTTTCTAGAGCCTCAACGCCCCACTTCACCCGCGGCCCTGACGGCGCGAAGCGGCGGCAGGGACGTCGGGTGGCAGTGATGGTTGGGCGGCACTTAGCCACTCCGTGTCGGTGGCCGAGCCTAGAGTTACGAATACATGCCGCTTGTGCCATATGGAGGGCTGATCTGCGGGGGCGGCTCACCGCTCAGAAAGCCGTTGCATTTAGGGCAGCGCGGCGCGGCATGTGCGCGGAAGCGCCCGCCACACTCACAGGGCTTGAATAGCGCCTCAAACTTTGCGTAGTACGGGAGCAGGTGACGGTTGTAATACTCCCAACCGGCGTCGCCAGGCTGCAAGTGCGGCCAGATGATTCCGTTTCTTTCGGCCAAGGTGTGATCTTTCAAGAGAAGCACTCTCGGACATGAGTCGCAGTACATGCAATCCATGTCGCTGAAGCCGAGATGATATAGCTCGCCTTCGATTTGAGCTTTGCAGCACTGGCAGATTACAGATTGAGCTGTCATGAGGCCCAACGCTCAAACTAAGCGGCGGGCGTAGCCCGTCCGCTTGAATGATGAAATGGCTCTCTCCCCGCTTATTTTGCGGGTCTTCCCGACAAGGAGAGCACTCATGGACAAGGACGTTACCGTGGTGGCGGTGGATCTGGCAAAGGACGTGTTTCAGATTGCCGGTGGCGATGGTGCGGGACGGGTGTTGCGTCGCCAGCGACTCGGCAGCCGCCTGGCATTCACCCGCGAGATGGGACTGTGGCGCGACGTCGTGGTCGTGATGGAATCCTGCGCCACCGCGCACTATTGGGGCCGCGAGTGTCAGCGTCTCGGCCTGGCGGTACGCCTGCTGCCCGCCCAGCACGTGAAGGCCTACCGCCGTCGAAACAAGACCGATGCCGCCGATGCCGAAGCACTGCTCGAAGCCTATCGCTGTGCCCAGCTGAAACCGGTACCGGTGAAGAGTGAAAGCCAGCAGCTGGTGATGACGCTGCATGGTTTGCGCGAAGGCTGGAAGGCCAGTCGTGTCGCTCGACTCAATGCCCTGCGGGGTCATCTGCGTGAATACGGCCAGACCATCCCGCTCGGGGCCGACAAGGCCATCGCCCAGGCGCCGGCTTGCATCGAGCGTGTGCCGGTGGCGCTGCACGGCCTGCTGCACCAGCTGCTCGACGAGATTCGCCAGCTCAGCCAGCGCATGGCCGACGCCGAGCACCAGATCAAAGCGATGAATCAGCAGAATGTCGCCGCCACCCACCTACAGCAGATCAGCGGCATCGGCCCGCTCACGGCGAGTGCGCTCACCGCTAGCGCTGTCGATGCCAGCCACTTCAAGAAGGCGATGTGGACGCATGGGGATGATTACAACGCCGAGCACGACGGTCACTGCATGCTGCAAGCCGTCGTGCAGCACTGAGTCACCGCGGCACACCCGCAGCAGCACCTCGAAGACAGCCTCACGACACACCGGTCGGACCGGCCTTTCAGAGACCCCGGCAACAAAGGCGAGCCTGAGACAAAGCTCGATTGAACGATAGGGATTGAAGGGCGCGGATTTTCATGAGGGCACACCGCAAAAGCCACCGCGGACGATGCCGGATATACGAACGCAGCCGACCGGGCTGTGAAGTGAGCGAGGATCAAACCTCAGCCGTCACTCGGGGCTTGTGGGGAGAGAGCCATATACGAGTTGTTGGGCGTCACCGCGGCAATGGCAAGGGGAACTGTCATTTACGTGGTCCGTGCTGGATTCTCTTGTCGCAGGGGCAGCCAACTGCCGAAGTTTTCAATCAACTTCCGTTTGCCGGCAAGTGCGACAACTTTGCGCTCGTCAAATGTTCGGAGGTGCGCAGATCTGGACAAAGCGTTGTTGCACGTTGCGCAGGAAAGCACCAAGTTAGACGGATCACTAGATCCATCTGCTGCCACTGCTACCACGTGGTCTACTTGTGCACAGCTGAACGCAACTGCAGAAGCAAGTAAGTCCTCTCCACAGTAGCGACACCAGCCCTTATCCCGAGTAAGAACTTGCTGCCACGTATCGCTATCTACCCGCATAAATGCACCTCACGGTGATTGTGACGCCCAACGCCCAAATTAACCCGCGGACCCGCCGGAGGCGGGGCCGTCGGGTTGAATGCCTGGTTGGGCCCTGTTGCTCTTGACCAATGCGCCGCCGCGCCAGCCAAGCACGCCTGCCATAACGGCCAAAGAAAAAAGCCCTGCGAAAAGCCCTAGCAGGCCCGAACTGGACCGAAAGAATGCCCAGCAGAGTGCTGCGCAGAAGGCCAGTGATTTATTGGAGTGCTTAAATTCAGCGCGCCTCTGCCCAAACCAGAAAGCCACGGCGCTAATAACGCTCAACAGTGCGCAAGAAGCGATAGCGCTGAGCAGATGAAACGGAACACCCCTAATAGCAGCGTAAGCCGTGGCGAGCAGATGGATGCCCAGCAAGAAGGCGAAGAACTTGAACGTGTTTTGCGTCTTGTCCATTAGGCCCAACGCGAATTAGATGGAACACGGATCGCCGCCTAATCTGGCGGCGCGTCCGTATAATCTGGGCAGGGAAATTTCAACATACTGAATTGCAAGGCGATTTCTCGCTGCGTTCACGCAAAACACGGAACACAACATGGCCATGTTGGGACTCCCTGGAGATTCTTCTGGTTGTTGCCTGCGGCTTCCCTAAGCCGCATCGCCTGCTGATGGTTGTAGCCGCAAGCGCAACCCGTTGCAACGGTCGCCCTGGCGCGATCAGCTACCCGCATCCTCCGGCGAGATCGGCGCGCGATTGGCCGGCGCTTTCGGTGCTGGCTGCCAGCCGGCCAGCACGCAGGTGCCGATCACCAGCACCGCGCCCAGCAGGCTCCAGCCGTCCGGCGTCTCGCCCCAGACCAGCCAGCCGAGCAGGCCGGCGAAGACCACGGCGCTGTAGCCCATCGCGCCCACTCTCGCCGCCGGTGCGCAGGCATAGGCACGGGTGAGTTGCAGCTGGCCGAGGGTGGCGAACAGGCCGGTGCCGAGCAGCACGCCCAGTTCCTTCCAGCCCAGTGGTTGCCAGTGCCAATACAGGGGGATGGCCGAGATCACCAGGCCGACGGCGCCGAAGTAGAACACCACGCGCATCGGTGGCTCGGTGTCGCTGATGCGGCGCAGGCTCACCATCGCGCAGGCGGCGAACACGCCGCTGGCGGCACCCACCAGCGAGGCAAACGAGAGCCCCAGCGCGGCGGGTTTGACGATCAGGGCGACGCCGGCCAGGCCCAGCAGCGAGGCCGGGATCAAGAGGGCCGGCGGCCGCTCGCGCAGCACCAGCCAGGCGATGAAGGGGATGAATAGTGGCGAGCTGTAGTTGAGCAGCAGCGCCTCGGCCAGGGTCAGGTGGCTGATCGCGTAGTAGAGCGTGTACATGCCCAACAGACCGAAGCCGGAACGCCAGAGATGGCCGCCGAAGCGCTGGGTGCGAAAGGCGCCAGGGCCCGCGCGCAGCAGCAGGGGCATGAGCACCAGCACCGAGATCAGATTGCGGGCGAAGACCAGGAGATAGTTGGAAACCCCCACCTGGGCGGCAGCCTTGGCGAAGGCGCCCATCAGGGCGAAGGCAGCGCCGGCGGTGGTGACGTGGAGCGCCGCGCGGCGCAGATCGGTGGACATCGACGAGACGGGCAGGCGCCGTGGAATAAAGAGGAGCAGGTGAGGGCGGCGCGACAGGAGCGCTAGTCTAGCGGGCTCTGCGGTGGGCTGACCGATGGCGGCAGAAACTGACAGAACCTATGATCCTCGCGACACAAGCTGGCAACCATCGCTCAGCCGTCGCGGTGAGGAACGATTCCCCGAGAACCAGTATGCCGACCGCTCAATCCGCTTCAGGCCACCGTCCAGTCATTCTCCTGGTTGAGGACAACCTCGCAGACCTCCGTCTGGCCCAGGAGGTGCTCAAAGAAGCCAACATGCCCCACGAGCTGCTCGTGGCGCGCGACGGGGAGCAGGCGATGAAGATGGTGCGTAAGGAGGGCGAGTACGCCGGCATCAAGCGGCCGGACCTCATCCTGCTCGATCTCAACCTGCCGCGTAAGCATGGCCGCGAGGTGCTGGCGGAGATCAAGTCCGACCCCAATCTCAAGCGCATCCCGGTGCTGATTCTTTCCACCTCCAAGGCGGAAAGCGATGTCGCCGGCTGCTATGACGCCCACGCCAACTGCTTTCTCACCAAGCCGGTCGCACTCGACGACTTCGCGGTGCTGGCCGGCCTGATCCGCGACTTCTGGCTGCACTGGGTGCAGCTCCCACCGCCGCCGCAAGCGCAGACATGAATCGCGCGCAGACTCCCAGTGCCTTGTCGGTACTGCTGGTCGAAGATTCGCCCTTCGACAGCCGCCTGCTGATCGAGGCGCTACGCCCGGCCACGCTATCGGGCGAGGTGGTGGTGCAGACGGTCAAGCGGCTGTCGCTGGCCATCGCCGAGCTGCAACGCGTCAGCTTTAGTTGCGTACTGCTCGACCTGGGCCTACCGGACGGACAGGGGGTGGACAATGTCCGCGCTCTGCGCGAGATCGACAGCAGCGCCGCCATCGTCGTGCTCACCGGGCTGGACGACGAGCGGTCCGCCACCCAGGCCCTGCAACTGGGCGCGCAGGACTATCTGCTCAAGGGTGAGATCGACGGCGAGCGGCTGCTCAAGCTGATCCGCCACGCGGTGCAGCGCAACCGCCAGACCGTGGAACTGGAGCAGCAACTGGATGGCAGCTTCTTCCAGGCCAGCCGCGATCCGCTGACCCTGTTGCCGAACCGCCCCCTGCTGCTCGACCGCGCCAGGCTGCAACTCGCGGAGGCCAAGCAGCGGCATGGCGAATTCGGTGTTGCCTGCCTTCTGCTGGACGGCCTGGAGTCCGCCCGCGCCCAGTTCGGAGCCGTGGTCGCCGACGAGCTGGCGCGGCGCCTCGCCGAGCTGATGGCCGAGAACTTGCGCGGGTCCGACACGCTGGCGCGGCTGGACGACGAACAGTTCGCGCTGCTGCTGTATCCGCTGCCCGAAGCAGCCACGCTGAGCGAAGCTGCCCGGCAGTTAATGCAGCGGGTGGAGGCGGTACGACAGATCGGCCATTGCACGGTGCAGCCAAGCTTGCGCATCGGTCTGGCGGTGTTCGCCGGTGGACCCGAGAGTGCCGAGGAGTTGCTGGTACGCGCGCGCAATCTTGCTTCTTCACTACCAGCCGGCCGCAGCGGGCTGGCCGGGTTGCAGTTGGAGGAAACGGCGGTCGCGCCGGCGCCGACGCCTGCGGCCTCATTCACCCCGGTGGATCTCGACGGCCGCTGGCAGCCCTGGGTGGATACCGAAACCGGCCTCTGTGCCGGCCTGGAACTGATCCCCCTGGTGGGCGGACAGGTGATGCCAACGTCCGCGGCGCCAACCGACAGTGCGCAGAGCGCGGAGTGGGTACTGGCCTGCGCGGAATATCTGGGCCGAGCCTGGAGCGACTGGGTCGGTGGCGGCTTCCAGGCCGAGCGCCTGGCACTGAATCTGCCGGCGACCTGTCTGCGCCAGCGTGACTTGCCGGCACGCCTGCATTCGGTGTTGGCGGCTTTCGATCTGCCTTCCGCCTGCCTGAACCTGGAGGTGGAGGAACTGGCCTTCCGCAATCCGACCCCGTATCAGGAGGCATTGCAGGCCCTGCATGCCATGGGCTTTCGTCTGGTGCTGGATGGCGACGGCGGAGATACCAGCCTCGGTCAACTCAGCCAACTCCCCTTGGCCGGTATCAAGCTGAGCCAAGGGCAGTTGCGGGGCTTGCTGGATGACAGCCTGCAGGGCGCCAGCCGCCGCTACTTCAACGCGGTGCTCGGGGCCGCGCGCGGCCTGGGCATCCCGGCCATCGCCACCGGAGTCGACTCCGCCGAAGCCCTGGCGGCGCTGCGGGTGATCGGCTTGCGCTGGATGCAGGGTGAGCGCGTGGTGGTGCCGCTGGAGGCGCATCTGGTGCCGGTGCAATGGGCGCGTCCGGTGCGCCTGGCGTGACGCCAGAGCCCTGGTCGGGCGACAGCCTGCTCCCGCACGGCCTCAGTTTCGCCGGTCACGGCGACCTGCTCTGGCTGCACGTCGCCGCCGATGCCGTGACGGCTCTGGCCTATTTCATGATCCCGATGACGCTGGTCTACTTCCAGCGACGGCGCCAGACGGCATTGTCGTTCAGTTGGGCAATCTCCCTGTTCGCGGCCTTCATCCTGCTCTGCGGCACCAGCTATGTGCTGGGCATCATCACGATCTGGTCGCCGATCTACTGGGCGCAGGGCTGGCTCAAGCTGCTGACTGCGCTGGTGTCGATCGCCACCGCCGCTGCCATCCTGCCCCTGGTGCCACGCCTGCTCGCCATGCGTACCCCGGAGGAACTGGAGACTGCCAACCAGCAACTGGCCCAGGCCAACGCCCGGCTGGAAGAAACCAACCATCAGTTGCAGACCGAGATGGCGGCGCGCGAGGTGGCGGAACGCGAGCTGCGGCGTTCGCTGGCCGATCTCAACCGCGCGGTCGCCGAGTTGGAACAGTTTGCCTACATCGCCAGCCACGATCTGCAGGCGCCGTTGCGCAACATCGCCGGCTTCGTGCAGTTGCTGGAGCGCCGCTACCGCGAGCGGCTGGAGGGCGACGGGCTGGAGTTTCTCGACTTCATCGGCCAGGGCGTACGGCAGATGAAGGCCCTGATCGAAGACCTGCTGGCGCTCTCGCGCGTGGGCCGCGGCGCCGAGGCCCGTCTGGAACTCAAACCCCTGGCCGGAACCATCGACGAGGCGCTGAAGCCGCTGAGCGCGCAGCTCGCCAGCAGCAGGGCCGAGATCGTCCGTGGCGAGCTGCCGGAGGTGCTGGCCGAACACCGGCTGCTAACGCAGTTGTTCCAGAACCTGATCGGCAACGCGCTCAAGTTCCAGAAGCCCGGCTCACAGCCGCGCATCGAGATCGGCTGCACGGCCGAGGGCGAGCGCTGGCATCTGGTCATCGCCGACAACGGCATCGGCATTCCGCCGACGCAACTGGAGGCGGTGTTCGCGATCTTCCGGCGCCTGCATCCGCAGGACGAGTACGAGGGCAGCGGCATTGGCCTCGCCATCTGCCGCAAGATCGCCGTGCATCACGGCGGCGAGTTGTACGCGAGCTCGGAGGGCGAGGGCAGGGGCAGCCAGTTTCATCTGCTGTTGCCACAGCGGCCGCAACTGCGCGAAGTGCGCCTAGGCGCGGCCGATCCCAACATCGGCGCCGCCTAGCGCGCAGCCGTTGCCTGCCCGCTAGGGTCGGCTCGGACGCAACACCGCCTGCTTGCCACAGCGGTCCCGCACTTCAGGACCGCAGGCACGTGGCTGCAACTGGCGATCCAGACAGATGCGAAGCTCGCGCAGGTAGTTGCCGCTGCACTGCACCGCCAGCATCTCCGGCTTCAGGGCAGGATTCAGGGCGCGGAAATCGGCCTCCAGAGTCGCCGGCGCCAAGCTCAGATAGTCACGCGGCGCCGCGTAGCGCGCCGGTATGCGGACGCCGTGGTAGGCACGCTCGACGGCATCGAAATAGCGCTCTGCACCCAGACCGGAACAGACGCCGTGCTTCTTCCACGCGTGCAGGATCAAGGGCCGGCTGGGCATGATCGGCAGCATCCGCGCGATCAGCGCTTCGGAGAGCCACTCACCCTGCCCGCAGTCCTTGGGCCAGCCACGCTCATGCTGTGGCCAGAGTCCATGCACCACGAAGCCGTACGGGCGACGGCACTGGCTGTCGCCGGGGCGTGCCTCGCTGGCGCAGTACTGCGGCGACCAGGACAGGCTCAGCAGGTAGTAATCGAAACGGCCCGGTGCATCCGCATGGGCCACCGAGTTCAGGCTCAGCCAACAGGCGACCACGGTGATCCGAAGCAAGCAGGTAATTGACAGTTGACGCATAAGTCAGGTGGCGCGATATTCAGCTCGGTTACTGGCAAAACTAAATAAGGAAAATCCATGAGCAATTTGGTTCGCAGTATCGCAAGCCTGTGTCTGATTTTGGCTTGCGCCAGCGAAGCTGCTGCCGCCGCGAAATGCACCGCCATCGCTGGCGGCAGCACGCGAGTCGCGGCAGTATCCAGCGGCGCAGTCACTGTTTCCAAGGTCGAAGCCTCGGGCAACGCCATTGATGGCGATCCAGCTACTGCGGCGAGTCTACTCATTCCGCTCGCGGTCAATGGCAAGCAGGGCTTGCGGGTCACCGCGCAGCGCGGAATCGTTTTTGCCTCGGGCAGCAAGGCGGGAGTGCGATTTGAGATTCAAAAAACCGCTTCGGCCGCCGTTTCAATGGCCGGCACGGTCCGTACCTATCTAGGTACCGCGCTGCAGAATGAATACACCTTTGACTCTCGCAACGCAGTGGACATAAACGGCGTTGGTAGCTCCGGCGGCCTGGTCACGGTGCGGGCGACCAAGCCGTTCAATGCCGTTGAACTACTGTTCGATGGCAGCCTTAGCGGGTACACCGTCGAAGTATTCGAGTTCTGCAGCGACGTTCGCTAGCGCATTTTCGAAAGACAAATCCAGCTAGTGACAAAGCCCAGCTACGTCGCCCCTGCCTTGTGACCCTGCGCTTCCAGCGCGGTGAGTGCGGCGACGTTGACGATGCGGCGCACGGTGGTCGACGGCGTGAGGATGTTCACCGGCGCCGCGCAGCCCAACAAGATCGGGCCGATGGCGATGTTGTTGCCGGCAGCGGTCTTCAGCAGGTTGTAGGCGATGTTGGCGGCGTCGAGGTTGGGCAGCACCAGCAGGTTGGCGGGGCCGCGCAGCGTGGTTTCCGGCAGGGCCGCCAGGCGCAGAGCCTCATCGAGCGCGGCGTCGCCGTGCATTTCGCCGTCCACCTCTAGCTCCGGCGCCTGCTCGCGCAGCAGGGCCAGGGCGTCGCGCATCTTGCGCGCCGAGGCGTCGTCGTGGGTGCCGAAGTTGGAGTGCGAGAGCAGCGCCGCCTTGGGCTCGATGCCGAAACGGCGGATGGTCTGCGCCGCCATGCGGGTGATCTCCGCGAGTTCCTCGGCGCTGGGGTCGAGGTTGACGTGGGTATCGACCAGAAACAGTTGGCGGTCGGGCAGGATCAGGGCGTTCATCGCCGCGTAGACGCGGGTGCCTGCGCGGCGTCCGATCACCTGGTCAATGAACTTGAGGTGGCGGGCGGTGGTGCTGCTGGTGCCGCAGATCAAGCCGTCGCCCTCGCCCTTGCGCAGTAGCATGGCGCCGATCAGGGTGGTGCGGCGGCGCATCTCCAGCTTGGCGAACTGCGCGGTGACGCCGTCACGGGCGCGCAACTGGCGATAGTCCTCCCAGTATTCGCGGTAGCGGGGGTCGTTCTCGGTGTTGACCACCGAGTAATGCTCGCCCTGCTTCAGTCGCAGGCCGTAGCGCTCCAGGCGCTGGGCGATGACTTCGGGACGGCCGACCAGCACCGGTTGGGCGATCTTCTCGTCCACTAGGATCTGCGCCGCGCGCAGCACGCGCTCGTCTTCGCCCTCGGCGAAGATCAGCCGGCTGCGTTGCGCGACCTCGACCCGCCGCGCCGCCGCGAACACCGGCTTCATCAGCGTGCCGCTGTGGTAGACAAACTGCTGCAGCTTCTGCCGGTAGGCCTCGTGGTCGCTGATCGGCCGTAGCGCCACCCCGTCCTCTGCCGCCGCCTTGGCCACCGCCGGTGCGATACGCACAATCAGGCGTGGGTCAAAGGGCTTGGGGATCAGGTAGTCCGGGCCGAAGCGCAGCTCGCTGCTGCCGTAGGCGCTGGCGACCATGTCGTCGCTTTCCTCGCGCGCCAATTGGGCGATGGCGCGCACCGCGGCGATCTCCATGCCGCGGGTGATGGTGGTCGCACCGGCATCCAGCGCGCCACGGAACAGAAACGGGAAGCAGAGGACGTTGTTGACCTGGTTGGGGTAGTCGGTACGGCCGGTGGCGACGATCGCGTCCGGCCGGGCCGCCTTGGCCAGTTCCGGCAGGATCTCCGGCGTCGGATTGGCGAGCGCGAATACCAGTGGCCTGGCTGCCATCTTGGTCACCATTTCCGGCTTCAGCACACCGCCGGCGGACAGGCCCAGGAAGATGTCGGCGCCCTCGATCACTTCACTCAGCGTGCGCGCCTCGGTGGGCTGGGCGTAGCGCGCCTTGTCCGGGTCCATCAGCTCGGTTCGGCCCTGGTAGACCACGCCGGCGAGATCGGTGAGCCAGATGTTGTGGACCGGCAGGCCGAGGTCCACCAGCAGCTCGACACAGGCCAGCGCGGCGGCGCCGGCGCCGCTCACCACCAGCTTCACCGCGTCGATGGCCTTGCCGGTGACGGCCAGGCCGTTGAGCACGGCGGCGCCGACGATGATGGCGGTGCCATGCTGATCGTCGTGAAACACCGGAATCTTCATCCGCGCGCGCAGGGCACGCTCGATGGCGAAGCACTCCGGGGCCTTGATGTCCTCCAGATTGATGCCGCCGAAGGTCGGCTCCAGCGCGGCGATGATCTCCACCAGTTTTTCGGGGTCGCGCTCGTTGACCTCGATGTCGAAGACGTCGATGCCGGCGAACTTCTTGAACAGCACCGCCTTGCCTTCCATCACCGGTTTGGCGGCCAGTGGGCCAATGGCGCCCAGGCCGAGCACGGCGGTGCCGTTGGTGATCACCGCCACCAGATTGCCGCGCGCGGTGTAGCGGTAGGCGTTGACCGGATCGGCAACGATTTCCTCGCAGGCGGCGGCGACGCCGGGCGAGTAGGCCAGCGCCAGATCGCGCTGGTTGGACATCGGCTTGGTCGGAGTGACCGAGAGCTTTCCGGGGCTCGGAAACTCGTGGTAGTCGAGGGCGGCGTGACGTAGCGATTCGCTGGTACTGGACATGACTGCGTTAGGGACCCTGATCCTGGCGGCGAAGCCGGAACGCTATGGTAGTCCCTGACAAGCTGCCCGCCGCCTCGCGTACCCCAGGATTTTGGTCTGATGCAGCCGGCTCCCGCCCTGGGCGGGAGCCGGCGCAGGCTCAGGCCTTCTGTCCGGCCAGGAACAGCCAGGTCTCGACCACGGTATCCGGGTTCAGCGACATCGACTCGATGCCCTGGTCCAGCAGCCACTTGGCGAGGTCGGGGTGATCGCTGGGGCCCTGGCCGCAGATGCCGATGTACTTGCCCTGCTTGCGGCAGGCGGCGATGGCCATCGCCAGCATCTTCTTCACCGCCGCGTTGCGCTCGTCGAAGAGATCGGCGACCAGGCCGGAGTCGCGATCCAGGCCCAGGGTGAGCTGGGTCATGTCGTTGCTGCCGATCGAGAAGCCGTCGAAGTGCTCGAGGAACTCGTCGGCCAGCACGGCGTTGCTGGGCAGCTCGCACATCATGATCAGTTGCAGGCCGTTGTCCCCACGCTTGAGGCCATTCTCGGCGAGGATCTCGCCCACCTTGCGCGCCTCGTCCACGGTACGCACGAAGGGGATCATGATCTTGACGTTGGTCAACCCCATCTCGTCGCGCACGTACTTGAGCGCCTTGCATTCGAGGTCGAAGCAGGGGCGGAAGTCCGGCGCGATGTAGCGGCTGGCGCCACGGAAGCCGATCATCGGATTCTCTTCGTGCGGCTCGTACTTCTTGCCGCCGACCAGATTGGCGTACTCGTTGGACTTGAAGTCGGAGCAGCGCACGATCACCGGCTGCGGCGCGAAGGCGGCGGCAATGGTGGCAATGCCCTCGGCCAGACGCTTGATGTAGTAGTCGGTGGGCGAGGCGTAGGCGGCGATCATCGTGTTGATCGTGCGCTTGAGGTCCGGCGCCTGCTGATCCAGCTCCAGCAGCGCCTTGGGGTGGATGCCGATCTGGCGGTTGATGATGAATTCCAGACGGGCGAGGCCGACGCCACGGTGCGGCAGGGCGGCGAAGTCGAAGGCCTGCTCCGGGGTGCCGACGTTCATCATGATCTTGACCGGAATCTCCGGCATCTGGTCCAGCGCCACCTCATCGACCACGAAGTCGATATGGCCCTGGTAGATGTAGCCGGTGTCGCCCTCGGCGCAGCTCACCGTCACCTCGTCGCCGTCCTTGAGCTTGGTGGTAGCGTCGCCGCAACCGACCACGGCGGGGATACCCAGCTCGCGGGCAATAATCGCCGCGTGGCAGGTGCGGCCGCCGCGATTGGTGACGATGGCGCTGGCACGCTTCATCACCGGCTCCCAGTCGGGGTCGGTCATGTCGGTGACCAGCACGTCGCCGGGCTGCACGCGCGCCATCTCGTCCAGGTTCCTCAGATTGCGCACCTTGCCGGCGCCGATCTTCTGGCCGATGGCGCGGCCCTCGGCAAGCACCGTGCTCTTGCCCTTGAGCTTGTAGCGCCGCAGGGTGTTGGCGGAAGCGCGCGACTGCACGGTCTCGGGACGGGCCTGGAGGATGTAGAGCTGGCCGTCGACGCCGTCCTTGCCCCACTCGATGTCCATCGGACGGCCGTAGTGGTCCTCGATGATCAGAGCCTGCTTGGCGAGCGACTCGACGTCGGCGTCGGTCAGGCAGAACTTCTGGCGGTCCTCGGCGGGCACCGGTACGAATTCGATGGTGCGGCCGAGCTTGCGGTCGGCGGTGTAGACCATCTTTTTGGCTTTTTCGCCCAGGCCACGCTTGAGGATGGCCGGCCGGCCGGCACGGATGTTGGGCTTGTAGGCATAGAACTCGTCCGGGTTGACCGCGCCCTGGACCACGGCCTCGCCCAGGCCATAGCTGGCGGTGATGAACACCGCCTCGCGGAAGCCGGACTCGGTATCCATGGTGAACATCACGCCGGACGAGCCCTGGTCCGAGCGCACCATGCGCTGCACGCCGGCCGACAGCGCCACCGCCTTGTGGTCGAAGTGATGGTGCACGCGGTAGGAGATGGCGCGGTCGTTGAACAGCGAGGCGAACACCTCCTTGATCGCGTGCAGGACGTTGTCGATGCCCTGGACGTTGAGGAAGGTCTCCTGCTGGCCGGCGAAGCTGGCGTCGGGCAGGTCTTCGGCGGTAGCGCTGGAGCGCACTGCCACCGAGACTTCGAGGCCGCCGGACTCGGCGACCAGCTTGGCGTAGCCGTCACGGATCTCCTGCTCGAGCTGGGTGGGGAAGGGCGCCTTGACCACCGCCTCCCGGATCTCCTTGCCGGTCTTCGCCAGGGCCTGCACGTCCTCGATGTCGAGGGCGTCCAGCAGGGCGTTGACGCGGTCGTCCAGGCCTTCGTAGCTGAGGAACTCGCGGTAGGCAGCAGCGGTGGTCGCGTAGCCGTTGGGCACCTTGACGCCGGAGGCGGCGAGGTTGCGGATCATCTCGCCCAGGGAGGCATTCTTGCCGCCGACGATTTCGACGTCGTGCATGCCGAGCTGCGAGTACCAGAGGACGTGAGGGGTTGCGGAAGCGGTCACTGGATGAAATCCCTGAGATAGTGGGTGAGGCTGGGGCCGCGAGCGGCGGCGCCTAGAATACGTGAACTGCCCGCCCAACCCGTACCTCAGCCAGACTATGCAAAGGCATGTGTTTTTCCTATCTGACGGCACTGGCATCACCGCCGAGACCCTGGGCAACTCCCTACTGACCCAGTTCGAGGGGGTGGAATTCCGCAAAGTGACCCTGCCGTTCATCGCCACCCCGGAAAAGGCGCGGGCGACGGTGGAATACATCAACCACGTCGGCGACAGCGACGGCGCCCGGCCACTGGTGTTCTCCACCACCACCAACGACGCCGCGCGGGCGGTGCTGCGCGAGTGCAAGGGCCTGTTCATCGACCTTTTCGATACCTACATCCACACCCTGGAACAGGAGCTGGGCGTCAATTCCACCCAGGCCCAAGGGCGCGCGCACGGCTTGGCCGACGGCAACCGCTACAACGCCCGCATCGACGCGATGAACTACGCGATGGAGCACGACGACGGCCAGTCGACGCGCGACCTCAGCAAGGCCGAGCTGATCCTGATCGCCCCCAGCCGTTGCGGCAAGACGCCGACCACCCTCTACCTGGCGCTGCAGCACGGTATCTTCGCCACCAACTTCCCCCTGCTGGAGGAAGATCTCGAAAAACCGCGCCTGCCCACCGCCCTGCAGGGGCTGGAGGACCGGCTGTTCGGACTCACTTCCGACGCCGAACGCCTAGCCCAGGTGCGCAACGAGCGCCGGCCTGGCTCGCGCTACGCCTCCCTGGCGCAATGCGCCTTCGAGCTGCGCCAGGCCGAGCAGTTGTACCGCCGCTTCAACGTGCCCTACGTGAACTCGGCCAACATGAGCATCGAGGAGATCGCGGCGACCGTGATGCAGGAGAAGGCGCTGCGCCACTAGGCGCGCTGGTGGCCGGGTTAAGCTGTCGCCGTTCTGACGCGAAGCTGTCACCAGACTGTCCTAAGGTGGCGGCCGCCTTTCCTGGAGGATGTTCATGGGTGCCCCTCGTCGCCGCCGTACGCGGCTGCCTACTCGCGTGCTGTCGCGTCCGCTCGGCCTCAGCCGCCGTGCTTTTCTTAGCCGGCTGGGAGCCGCCACCGCCACCCTGCTCGCCGTGCCCCTGCTGCCGGGCTGCGGTGACAGCACCACCCCGGATGGCACTGGCGGCGGCGGCACGCCGGTCGGCGAGAACCCGTTCAAGCATGGTGTCGCCAGCGGCGACCCGCTCAGCGACCGAGTGATTCTCTGGACCCGCGTAACCCCGGTCGCCAGCGAGAACATTCCTGTGGTGGTGCAGGTTTACCGCGACGCGGCGCTCAGCCAGTTGGTCGGCAGCCAGAGCCAGACCGCCAGCGCCGCGCGCGACTGGACGATCAAGATCGACTTCGCCGGTCTGATGCCGGCCAGCACCTATTACTACCGCTTCCATGCTCTGGGGCATGCCTCGGTGATTGGCCGCACCCGTACCGCACCGACCAGTGCCGAGCGGCTGCGCTTCGCGGTGGTGTCCTGTTCCAGCTACGCGCACGGCTATTTCAATGCCTACGGCCAGATCGCCAAGCGCGCCGACCTCGACTTCGTGCTGCACCTGGGCGACTACGTTTACGAATACGGTGACGGCGAGTACGGCGACGTGCGGGCCTACGAGCCCAGTCACGAGATGATCAGTCTCGCCGACTACCGGACCCGCCACAGCTATTACAAGCGTACCGACGCCGATCTTCAGGAAGTGCATCGTCAGCATCCGATGATCTCCATCTGGGACGACCACGAGTCGGCCGACAATTCCTGGCGTGATGGTGCCAACAACCACACCGAGGGCACGGAAGGCGCCTGGACCAGCCGCAAGAGCTGGGCTCAGCAGGTGTATGACGAATGGATGCCGATCCGCCTGCCGCAGGCTGGCAACCCCGGCAAGATCTGGCGCAAGTTCAGCTATGGCGGCCTGATGGACCTGGTGCTGCTCGATACCCGACTCTACGACCGCGACGAACAACTGGGTACGCCGCCGCTGCCGCCGGACAATGTCGCCGATCCCGCCCGCAAGCTGATCGGTCCCGAGCAGATGGAGTGGTTCAAGGCCGAGCTGGCGCAGTCCGCCGCGACCTGGAAGGTAGTGGGGCAGCAGGTGATGTTCGGTCAGCTCAAGATCGTCGGCCTGCCCGATCTCTCGTCCGTGCCTGGGCTGAACCTGATTCCCGTCGTCGGTAGCGGCGGCCAGTATCTGAACAGTGACCAATGGGACGGCTACCAGGCCGAGCGCAGCCAGATCTTCAGCCAACTGAAGGATCAGGGCATCGCCAACATGGTGGTGCTCACGGGCGACATCCACACGAGCTGGGCGATGGACCTGACGCCGGACCCGAACAACCCGCTGGTCTACAACCCCTTGAACGGCAGCGGCTCGCTGGCGGTGGAGTACGTCTGCACTTCGGTGACCTCGCCGGGCCTGGAACAGTTGGAGCCGGTACAGGACCTGATCCGGGTACTCAATCCGCACATGAAGTACGTCGATCTCGCGCAGAAGGGCTACATGCTGTTCGACGTCACTCCCGAGCGCCTACAGGGCGAATGGTGGTACGTCAGTGGCATCACCGAACGCGGCGGCAGTGAGAGCTTCGCCACCGCTTTCCCGGTGGCCGCCGGCGCCAATCGACTGGGCGCGGCGGCGGATAGCCCCAGCGTCGCTCCGGAGTCCAGTCCAGCCCCGGCGCCCTGAGGGGGCAACTTTGCCGACACCCCGGGGTGGGGGCGCGCATGCTAACGTGACGGCAGGAGTGCTCCGAGCCTAGTTGCGATGCCTGTCCCCACCTCGCTGCAGCGATTCATCCCCAGTGCCGAGCAGTTGGCGCAGTCGCTGCGCGACTCCAGCAGTTTTCGCGATTTCCTGGCGCTGGCGCTGAAGAGCAGTGGCCCTGATCCGCGCGGCCTGGACATGGCCCAGGCCCGCTACCGGATGGCCGACGCCCTCAACGGCGTGCGCGACGAGTTGTCCCTGGATGACCGTGTGCTGGCCGGCGGCGGGGAGGTGAGCCTACGCGAACTGCTGGCGGTACACGCCGAGATCGAACGCGAACGCCTGATCCACGCCATCTGGCGCCTGGACGACTATGCCGAGCTGAAGGAATTCCTGCTCGCTTTACGTTCGGTGGTCCGCTACGCGCTGGATCTCGAAGGCCAACTGCACGGTCATGTGCTGCTCGCCGAGACCCTGATCCCGATGGTCGAATCGGTGGAGCAGCACCAGTACGTGTTGGCCAATGGCGACATGGCCAGCGATGCCATCACCCGCAACCTCGGCCTGCGCGCCAAGGTGTTCGCGCTGGATCGCTCGGGGCAGGAACGCCTGAGCATGAACGCCACCGGCATGTTCGACCGCCTGTCACGTACCTTCGGTCGTTTCGGGCGCTGAGCCGGCCCGGGCTCAGTTCGTCTGGATGAACTCGATCTTGTAGCCGTCGGGATCCTCGACGAAGGCAATCACGGTGCTGCCGTGCTTCATTGGCCCGGCCTCGCGAGTCACCTTGCCGCCCAGGGCCCTCACCCGATCACAAGCGGTGTAGGCGTCATCGACCTCGATGGCAATGTGGCCAAAGCCAGTGCCCAGCTCGTAGCTCGACACTCCGTAGTTGTAGGTCAGCTCGATCACCGCGCCTTGCGACTCCGGTTGGTGACCGACAAAGGCGAGGGTGAAACGACCCTCCGGGTAGTCCTGCTGACGCAGCAGCCGCATGCCCAGCACACCGGTGTAGAAAGCGATGGATTTCGGCAGGTCGCCGACTCTCAGCATGGTGTGCAGGATGCGCATGGGAAGCTCCGGGGCAAGGGATCAGAATTGAACGGAATCGCGCGCCGCTGGCACGGTACGAGAGCGCTAGGACTAGCGCGGCAACACGGTAGCGGTCAGCGGCGCCGGCTCGGCGCTGCGGCTGCCGCTGGTGGCGGCCACCGCCATGCCGTGCGCGAGCACGCAGTCGATCTGGTCCTGGTAGCGCGGCACCAACTGCGCCGTGTCTTGCTGGGCCCAGGCGACCATCTGCTGGCCGAGGATGTCCGGCGCGCCGGGCGTGAGCTTGTCCTGCCACCAGTACTCGAAGATCGCGCGCTCGGCGGTGAGCGAGACGATGCCGTAGCCGTGGTCCACCCACTCGATGAACTGCACGTTCTTGTTGGCGGCGATCAGCGCCAGTTCCAGCGCGCGGGCGCCGCCGACGGTGAGGGCGTTGGGGCCGCTGGCGCCGATGGCGTTCTGGATGATCTCGTCGGCGCCACCGCGACCCATGGAACTGGGCGCGAATTCCACCGCCACTGATTCGCCGCGCAGGTTCACCGGGCCTAAGTTGCCAGTGGTGATACGCGCATAGCCGGCGGCGGCATTGAGCGTGGTCGAGCCGGCGCGCGGATTCGGCAGCGGCAGGCCGGGCACATAGGCGCTGAGCAGGGCGGTGGACTCGATCACGTCCGAGCCGAGATTGCCGTGGGCATCGCCCGATACCAGGATGTTGTTGCGCACCCGCAAGCTGGCCGGGTTGTCGCCGCGCAGATACTCGCAGAGGGCGGTGCGCTCTTCCGGATAGTCGCTCCAGCGCGAGAGGCCGATCTTGGGCAGGGCGATGCCGTCGGCGACATCGGGAATGTCCGCCGGCGCGAACCAGGTCTGGTTGTTGACCAGCCGCCAGGTCACGCCGGCCTGCGCCGAGGCCAGCATGCCGCCGCTGAACCACTCGAACTGCTGTCGGCCGTAGAGGCTGTTGCCCGATGCGAGATGGCTAGCATCGACCTCACGCCCGTAGTCGGGAAGGTTGATTTGGGTATCGACGCCGAACACGTCCAGCAGTGGGCCGTATGGCAGCTTGCGGTAGACGAACTTGGGGTCGCTGGCGAGCGGGTAGCTGCCGTCCTCGACCAGGATGAACTCGCCGCTGCCGTCCGGCTTCACCGGCCGCGACGGCGTCCACTCGTAGAAGGCGCGGCAGACCTCGTCCAGGGTGGTGGTGGCGCCATCGCCGGTTACCGTGCTGGGTAGCTCGTTGCCGTAGCCGGTGGAGATATCGTGGTTGTCCCAGACGATGAACCAGGGGTGTTGCTGGTGGGCGCGCAGCAGATTGGGGTCGGAGCGCCAGAGTGCGTAACGGCGGCGCACTTCGGCGAGATTGAGCCAGTCGCGGTAATCGACGTAGGCGGTGTCCTTTTTGTCCTTGCGGGCGCGGATGCCTTCGTCCTCGTCGACGAAGTCGTAGATGTAGTCGCCACAGTGCACGACGAGATCAAGGTCGTTGCGGTCGGCGAGATGGCCGAGACCGCTCCAGTAGCTGGACCAGTAGCTGGAGCAGGCCAGGACCGCCAGTCGCAGCTCCTCGACCGCCGTCGCCGGCGCGGTGCGGGTACGGCCGACGATGCTCTGGGCACCTAGCGCCTCGAAGCGGTAGTAGTAGCTGGTCGCGGGCTGCAAGCCGGTGACATCCACCTTCACCGTCCAGTCGTGCTCGGCGCTGGCAAACTGGCGGCCGCGTTTCACGATCTGGCTCATCGTCGGATCGCTGGCGACGAGCCAGTCGACAGCGACAGCCGCGGCGCTGGGCAGCAGCTCGGTGATGCGGGTCCAGAGGATCACCCGGTCGGCGAGCGGATCGCCGCTGGCGACGCCGTGCGCGAAGGGCAGGGCCAGCACCAGGGGAAAGTCGAAGTCGGCGGGCTCTTCGCCGGGCTTGGGAAAGCTTGGGACCTTGGTACCCGCCGTGCTCGGCGACTCACTGCGATCGCAGGCGCTCAGCGCCAGGCCCGCCGCGGCCAGGCTGGCGGATTTGAGGAACAGGCGGCGGTCCATCGGCGGTGGCATCGGGCGACTCGGCTGGGGCGTTGAAAGGGCGCGTAGCCTAGTCTCCCGTGGTCACGGTTTGATGACCAGCCGCGTGGCCCCTTTGCCGACCGAGAAATATCCCTCCCCTGCCAGCGAGGGGAGGGATGAGTACTCGCTCAAAGCGTCTTCAGATACTCGATGATCGCCTTGCGCTCGGCCTCGGTGAGCGCGTCGCTGAACTCGTGGCCGCCATTGCCGTTGCCAAGGATGCGGCTGTCGTAGACCAGGCGCTTGTCGATGGCGCCCGGTGCGAGGTCGGGGATATTCACCAGTCCGCTCCAGCTCAGCGCGCCGTTGAGGAAGTTCTGCACCAGCTGGGTCAGCGAGGGTCCAGGCTCGTTGACCGGGTTGCAGTTGTTGAGGCTGCTTCCCGGCAGCTCGGCGCAGGTCAGCGCGTCGGACTTCCAGCCCAGGGCCTCACTGTCGTAGGCCGTCGCCCAGCGCTGGTCGAAGCCCTTGACCTCGCCCTCGATCTGCAACTTGCGCTGCCAGATCGGCGCCCGCTGGCGGGAGTCCAGCACCTGTTCGACGGTCGGCACCGAGCCGTTGTGGAAGTAGGGCGCGGTCGCCCAGACGCCATACAGTGGCGGCGCCTGGTAGCCGATCACCTCCTTCTCCCAGCCGCAGACACCGACCGGGCGCGTCGGCAGCAGGTCGTCCAGGGCTTCGGTGACCGGGTCCTTGTCCTCTGGCGCGACCCAACCCTCGACGCCGTCGCTGTAGCCCCAATAGGTCATGTCCCAGCGGGTGCGCAGGGTGGGTGTGAGCATGTCCGAGCGGGCGCGGTCGGTGCCGATCACCGCCAGTGGCGAGATATGGGCGGCGATGCCTTCCAGCGCCGGGCTTTCCAGATAGCGGCTGTCGTTGACGTAGCGCGGCGAGTAGGCACCGTGGCAACTGGCGCAGCTGCCATTGCCGCCCAGTGGCCGGGCCCGCTCGGCGTTGCCGGCCACCGCCCAGAGATCCTTGGTGTGGAACAGGATCGCGCCCTGTTCGGCCAGCGCGGTGTCGATGCTGGCGGGATAGTCCGGTGAGCGCAGCGACAGGAAGAAGGCTTCGAGATCCTGGTCGTATTGCTCGATGCGATCGCGATAGGTCTTGCCGTCCAGCGTCAGCAGCGATTGGAACTCGCCGGGGCCGGCGGCCATGATGATGCGGGTGCTGTCGTTGGAGATGCCGGCGTCGAAGAACTTGCGCGGCCGCGAACCCATGTTCCACCAGGCCGGCGTGTCTTGGGTATGCGCGAGCGGATGCGCGACGTCGACCAGGCCAGTGGCGCCGACCATGGTCTTCAGCGGGTCCGGATTGAGGCCCAGCGAGTCGAGGTCGAGCACGGTGATCAGGAACTCGAAGGCGCCCACTGCGTTGTTCTGGCCACGCTGCTTGATGCCGATGTTGAACAGGCTGTTGATGTCGGTGGAAGGCAGCAGGGTCGACAGCGGCGTACCGGCAAACGGCGAGGCGTCCTGCGCGTTCATCGGCACGTCGTAGTTGTTGTTGCCGAGGCCGAGGTTCTGCAGGCCGATCAGGTTCTCGCCGCTGGCCGGGTCGCCGATCTGGCCGCCGTGGCACTGGAAGCAGGCGGCGGTGCCGATCTCGCCGCTCCAGCGGCCTTGCGCGTCGCGAGTCTGGCGCAAGCCCAGCGGCAACTGGCCGGAGCCACCTTCGCTGAGATTGGGGTCTTCGCCGGGCAGCGGATAGGGATTGCGGAAGGGCGCGTGGTTGAGCCCGTAGCGCAGGGTGTAGAGCGCATCGAAGTTGGCCGGCCGCTCGCTCAGGCCCCACTTCTGCCAGCTGTTGTTGTAGTCGTCAGCGCTCATCGCCGCCACCGGCAACTCGTCCAGCAGGAAGGCCAGACCACGGTCGCGACGCGCGCGGTATTCGCCGCAGGTCTTGGCCTGCTGCTCGGCCGCCGGCAGGTTGACGTGGCAGTTCTGCCACCAGGCATTGAAGTACACCGCCTTGCTGCTGTTGGCGCCGGGTTGGATGAGGCTGCGCGGGTCGGGTGGCAGTAGCGCGGTATCGGGTTGGTCCGCGCAATAGCTTTCCCAGACATGGCGCGCGTGCTTGCTGCCCAGCAGCGGCAGCTCCTGGGGCAGCGTGCCGCCGCCGCCGGCAATCAGGCCGGCGCAACTGCCGGGCTCGGCGAAACAGCGCAGGACGATGGCCATGGCCTTGTAGGCCGCGCCATCCTGCGGCCAGGGCGCGCCGCCGCTATGCGGGGTCTCGGCGCCGGAAGCCATCAGCAGGATGCGCGAGCTGGGATTGTTGCCGCCCAGGCGCTCCCAGCTTTCGCGCAGCCGTGCGAAGTCCTGGCTGCGGTCCGTGGCGAGCAGAAATTTCCGCCCCTTCTCGACATCGGCGACGCCACCGGGCACGTGGCAGTTGCGGCAGAAATCCAGGCTGGGTTGCGCGCTCTTGGCAAAGAACTCGTCCAGGCTGCCAGCGGTGCCGCTGGGCGTGGTGCCTCCGCCAGCGGTGTCGGCGGTGCTGCCGTATTCGCCGGCGCAGCCGCTCAGGCACAGAGCCGCCAGCAACAGGGCCAGGGGCTTGCGGATCATGGTCGCAGTCATCAGTCTCCTCCTCCGAGGGGCGGCGGCGAGGTACTTGGCCTAGCCGCCTGGGTGGATTCGCGGTCGGCGAATCTCAGGCCTAAGCTAACCCGAGCGAATGCTCGGAACCACTCGGATTGCGCAGCCGACTCTCGGTAGCGCCAAGGCCATGACTCAAGCCCCTGATCTGCAAGCCAAAAAGCAGCCTCGCCAAGCCCGCGCCAAGGCCACGGTCGAGGCGCTGCTGGACACCGCCGCTCGGCTCCTGGCCAGCGAGGGCTATGCCGCGGTCACCACCAACCGGGTCGCCGAGCTGGCGGGAGTCAGCATCGGCTCGCTCTACGAATACTTCCCCAACAAGGAAGCTCTGGTGGCGGCGGCGCTGGCGCGGGCGCTACGCGAGATCGTCGCCGAGGTGACCTTGGGTCTGCGCGAGGCACTGGCGCGGCCGGACCAGCCGCGCGGCGGCATCGACCACTGGATGCGCGCAATGGTTGCCGCCCTGGAGCAACGCGAGGCGCTGCTACGCGCCGCGCTGCGTGAGGTGCCCTTCCTGTGGAGCATCAGCGAGGTGCGCGAGCTGTCCAATACCTTGCAGCAGGTGGCGCAGGAGGGTCGCTACAAAAGCAGCCGGCTGGTGCATTTCGAAGACCCCGAGGCCAGCACCTATCTGCTGATGAGCATGGTCTGGTCGGCGATTTTGCAGGCCGTGCTGTATCGGCCGCCGCATCTGAGCCGCGAGCGGCTGATCCACACCCTGGTGGAGATGGTGCTCAAGCTGCTGTGAAGGCCAGGCTGCCTTTGGCTCCACCATCGGGGCCGATGGCCAGCCAGGGCAGGCCCAGCTCCGCCAGCCAGTCAGCGCCCCGCGCGCCCTTGAGCAGGGCGATGGTGGTCGCGGTGCCAGCCAGCAGGCAGCGGTCGGCGACCACGCTGACGCTTGCCGCGGCCCCCTGCACGGACCAGCCGCTACGCGGATCGAGGATGTGGCTGTAGCGACGGCCATCCTGCTCGAAATAGCGCTCGTAGTCGCCGCTGCTGGCGATGGCGCCAGCGCGCAGCTCCACCACCGCGATGGCCTGCTCCGGCCCGCCGCGCGGATGGCGGATGCCGACCCGCCAGGGCGAGCCATCCGGATGCGGGCCGAGGATGCACAGATCGCCGGCGAGATCGACCAGCCCGTGCCTGAAGCCGGCGGCGAGCAGAACGCTGGCGGCGCGGTCGGCGGCGTACTCCTTGCCGAAGCCACCGAAGTCCAGCTCCATGCCCTTGAGTGGCAAGACCAG
>SCVA01000023.1 GCA_004297005.1 Nevskiaceae bacterium | reverse complement strand
CCGGTGGCGAACGTGGTGACCGATCCCGCCGCTCTGCTGAAGCTGACGGCGCCGGCGGTGAAGCGCGAGCCGATGACCGCCGAGCAGGTGTTTTCCCAGGGCTGTGGCGGTTGCCATAACACCGGCACCCTGGGTGCACCAAAAGTGGGCGACAAGGCCGAGTGGAATAAGCGGCTGGCCGCTACCGGTGGTGCTGATGGGCTGGCGGCCAGTGCTATCAAGGGCAAAAACCAGATGCCGTCGCGCGGTGGCAATCCGGATCTCAGCGATGACGAGATCAAGGCCACGGTGAAGCTGATGCTGGAGAAGACCGGCCTCTAGGCGCCGAGTGCCGGGGCTGTAGCCACGGCGCGCCATCGCAGAAACTCGAAAGGCCATGCCAGCGATCACTGGCATGGCCTTTGCGTTTTCTGGCCTGTGGTGAACGATTTGTGACCACGCATCTTTACAGGGCGGGTCCGGTCACGCCATAAATAGTTGGCTTAAAAACTGCTGTTGCATAAATGCCTGGGTCGAATCCATCGCCAAGGCAGGCGTTCCCACCCATATCAGGAGAGGATGTACTCATGAAGATGAAGCAGATCGTGGCTTGCGCGGCTCTTGTTGCAGCTTCGGGCGTTGCTGCGCCGGCGTTCGCAGGTGCGACCGGCAACGTTGGCGCATTTAGCGACTACATGTTCCGCGGCGTTACCCAGACTGGCGGAACCGCTGTTCAGGGTGGTCTTGATTACGCCTTCGATTCGGGTTTCTACGTCGGTACCTGGGCCTCCAACATCGGTTTCGCCGGTGCCGCGGGCGGCACCGAGGTGGACGCCTACGCCGGCTACGCCGGCAAGATCGGCGACATCGGCTACGACCTCGGCGCCCTGTACTACTACTACCCGGAGCAGGACGAAGTCGCCACCGACCCGTCGATTGACACCCTGGAGTTCTACGCCGGCGTGAGCTACGGCCCGGTCGCCGCGAAGTACTTCTACACCGGCGAGTACTTCGGCAGCGAGGAATCGGCCAGCTACCTGAACTTCACCCTCTCGCAGCCCCTGACCGACTCGCTGAACCTCACCGCCAACGTCGGTCTGAACGACGGTGACGGCGTGAAGAAGATCTTCGGCGACTCCTACATCGACTACAGCCTGGGTCTGGCGAAGACGATCGACGGCGGCTTCACCGCGTCCTTCCAGATCATCACCACCGACCTCGATGCCGGCGGTGTCAGCGACGATCCGAAGTTGGTGATCGGCCTGAAGAAGGTGTTCGATCTGTAAGAGCCAGCGGCAGTATTGCTGTCTACGAAGAGGCCGCTTTGCGGCCTCTTTCTTTTTTCAGGCCGGGCCGCGGTCCAGTTCTCGATAGCGCAGCGCTTCGGCAACCTGCGCCGAGCCGAGGCCTGTCCTTCCGTCGAGATCGGCGAGAGTCCGCGCCACCTTCAGTGTGCGGTGATAGGCGCGCGCCGATAGGCTGAGCCGGGACATCGCCATCTCCAGCAGAGCGGCCGCGTCGCGCTCCGGCTTGCAATGCCGTTCGACTTCCGCAGCGGTCAACTGCCCGTTGGGTTTGCCCTGACGCTCCACCTGCTGCTTCCGGCAAGCGATCACGCGCTGCTGAACCTGTCGGCTGGTTTCCGCTGTTTGGGTGGGCGCAGCCAGCGCTGTCGCATCGACCCTGGGCACCAGGACTTGCAGATCAATGCGGTCCAGCAGTGGTCCGGATAGGCGCGAGCGGTAGCGTGCCACTTGGTCCGGCGTGCAGCGGCAACGCTCGCTGCGATCACCAAGATAGCCGCAGGGGCAGGGATTCATCGCCGCCACAAACTGGAAGCGGGCCGGGAAATCGGCCTGCCGGGCTGCGCGCGAGATGGTGATATGGCCGCTCTCCAGCGGCTCGCGCAAGACTTCCAGCACGGCGCGCTCGAATTCCGGCAACTCGTCGAGGAACAGCACGCCCCGGTGGGCTAGCGTGATTTCGCCAGGGCGCGGCAGCGACCCACCGCCAACCAAGGCGACCGCCGAGGCCGTGTGATGCGGAGCGCGGTAGGGCGGCAATCCCCAGCGACTGAGGTCTGGTGCCGAGCCTGCGACCGAGGCAACGGCCGCTACCTCCAGGGACTCGCTCTCGCTCAGTGGCGGCAGCAGGCCGGGCAGACGCTGCGCCAGCATCGACTTGCCGGAGCCCGGCGGCCCGATCATCAGCAGCGAATGGCCACCGGCGGCCGCTACCTCCAGGGCGCGCTTGGCCTGGTACTGGCCGCGCACCTCGGCGAGGTCGGGGCCGGCCCAGGCAGCGGTGGCGACCGGTGGCTCCGCGCTGGCCGCCGGCAGCGCACCGGCGTGCAGGGCGGCAGCGAGGCTGGCGAGGTGGCTGGCGGTGTGCAACCGGGTGTCGCGTGCCAGGGCGGCTTCCGCCAGATTGGCCTCCGGCAGCAACAGTGCCCGGCCGGCCTCGCGGGCGCGCAGGGCGGCCGGCAAGGCGCCGCGCACCGGTCGTATCTCACCGGACAGCGACAGCTCGCCCAGCACCTCCAGGCCTTGCAGCCGTTCGGCGGCGATCTGCCCGGAGGCGACCAGCACGCCGAGCGCGATCGGCAGGTCGAACCGGCCGCCTTCTTTGGGCAGGTCGGCGGGGGCAAGATTGACGGTGATGCGGCGGCTGTTGGGGAACTGGTAGCCGCAGGTGACGATGGCGGCCTTGACCCGGTCACGCGCCTCGCGCACCGCGGCTTCCGGCAGTCCGACGATCGACAGGCCGGGCAGTCCTGGCGCCAGATGCACTTCCACCACCACCGCGTCCGCCGCGAGCCCGTTCTGGGCCCGCGAGTAGACGGTGGCCAGGCTCATGGCGCTAGCCGCGCGGGTCCATCAGCACACCCAGCACCAGGGTCACCACCGCCAGGATGGCCAGGCTGGACAGCCCCTTGATGGCGGTATCGGCCAGTACCGTCGCCGGGAGCAGATCGAGTACCAAGCTCAGCGCCAGAGCGCCCAGCAGCAGTACCGACAACATGGCGAGCAGCCTTAGGCTACCGTTCAGACCCTGATTCATCCCATTCCCCTGCCCCGTATGGGGCTCTAGTTTGGGCACTAGCCTAGAGCATCCGCGCCTAGCCGGCACGGTCTCCGGTTTCCAGCAGCTTCACGCGCTCTTCCAGCATTTTCAGCTTGGCCTGAGTGCGTGCCAGCAGCTCGGCCTGCACGTCGAAGCGCTCGCGCGAGACCAGATCGAGCTTTTCCAGGTTGGCGCGCAGCACGGCGCGGAAGTTGTCCTCCAGCTCGGCGCGCAGGGTCTTCAGGCCGGGAGGCAGCAGGCCGGCGAGCTTGCCAGCCAGATCTTCGATGCGGGGGGAGTCGGACATGGTGTCGGGTGCAGGACAGAAAGAAAGTTTCAGAACAGCAGGAAGGCGCAGATGGTGACCAGCGTTGGTGCCAGCGCGCCCAGGAACAGCCCCAGGGCGCTCACCGCGCCGTCCGGAAAGCGGCTACGCAGGATCGACAGGCCGGCCGGGTTGGGGGCGTTGGCGATCACCGTCAGACCGCCGCCACTGATGGCTCCGGCGACCACGTAGTACTTGAACTCCTCACTGAGGCCGGGGACCTGCGAGGCCAAGTAGGTGAGCGCGGCGTTGTCGGTGATGGCGGTCAGGGCCGTGGCGCCGAGATAAACCGTCTTGGCGTCCATCCGCATCAGCAGCGGCTGCAGCCACCATTGCTGCAGACCACCCAGCACCACCAAGCCAGCCAGGAAGAAGGCCACCAGCAAGGCTTCGCGCAACATCAGTTGGCTCTGGTACTGCGGGTAGGCGGCGGCGACGCCGAGGAACAGCAGCATCAGTCCCAGAAACAGCGGCGGATGATGGGCGAACACGACGATGCCGCCGAGCAGGGCCAAGTGCAGGGCGATCACCGCCAGCGGCGAGCTATCGCCGCCCTCGGCGGGTAGCTTGATGCCGGTCAGCTCGCGGCGGAACAGCAGAGTGGCGCCGGTGGCGTTGATCAGCACGATGGGCACCACGTGTTTGCCGAAGGTGGAAAGCATGAACGCAAGGTCCCAGCCCCAGGTGGAGGCCACCATCAGCACCGGTGGTGCCGCGAAGGGAGTCAGTGCGCCGCCGATGGAAACGTTGACGAACAGCACGCCCAGCGTGCCGTAGCGCATGCGGTTGGAAAGGGTCGGGCCGAAGTAGCGGTCGCGCAGCATCAGCGCCGCCAGGGTCATCGCCGCCGGCTCGGTGATCAGCGAGCCCAGCAGCGGGATCAGCGCCAGGATGGTGAAGTACAGCGCGATGGTGTTGGGCAGTGGCAGCAGGCGGGCGAAGCTGCGTGCCAGCAACTGCGCTCCGTTCAGAACTGGTCTGCTGGCGGCAACCACCATGATCGCGAACACAAACAGGGGCTCGGTGTAGTTGCGGCCATCCAAGTACTCGACCGCCGCCAGCTTGCCCTGGAGCGCCATCATCGCCGCCGTGAGCGCGATCGCCCAGAGCCCGAAGACGATCTCCACCTCGCCGACCAGGTGCCAGAGCCGGGCATGCTGGGGTTGGCGGTGTGCCAGCCGCTCGAAGAACTTGGTTGAGAAGGTGTGGATCAACGCCAGCGCGAACAGCAGGGTGGCGACGATCTCGATCAGGCTGGGGCTCATGAGGGAATCGGAAGGAAGTGGGCCGTAGCGCGGCGGGCCGAGCTTAGCCCAGCTTCGCGATGTGGGCGGCTGTTGCTCCGAAACGGCGGTAATGCGCCTGAGTTCGGTTGGGCCAATGCACCGCGTTGGTGCATTCCTGCATGCAATCGAGCGGAATACTTGCGATCTGGCTTGGCACGCAACATGCGTTTGCACATCCACCATTCCGGCTTCGGGGCTGTGCCGGTCGGTCTGCGCCAGGGACACCAAGCAGAAAAGTCAGTCCGAACATGAAGTTGGAGTTGAACTGATGAAACTGATTTCAGCGATCATCAAGCCGTTCAAGCTCGACGAAGTGCGCGAAGCGCTCTCCGAAATCGGCGTGGCCGGCATCACGGTGACGGAGGTGAAAGGCTTCGGCCGCCAGAAGGGCCATACCGAGCTCTATCGTGGCGCCGAGTACGTCGTCGATTTTCTTCCCAAGGTCAAGATCGAGGTTGCCGTCGACGACGACAAGCTCGACGGCGCCGTGGAAGCCATCAGCAAGGCCGCGCATACCGGCAAGATCGGTGACGGAAAGATCTTCGTCTTCGCGCTCGACCAGGCCATTCGCATCCGTACGGGTGAGACCGGCAAGGAAGCCCTCTAAGTCAGGAGCATAAAGAACATGAATCTCCGAAAGCTTTCCCTTTCCCTGGCGTTGGCGCTGGGTGCCTCGCTGGGCTCCATTAGCGCTGGCGCGGTCTACGCGCAGGATCCGGCGCCGGCGGTTGCTGCCGAAGCTGCACCGGCGGCCGCAGCACCTGCCGAAGCGACTCCGACTCCGGTCGAAGCTGCCCCGGCAGAGGCGGCTCCCGCCGAAGCGGCTCCGGTGGCGCCCACCTTCAATGAAGGCAACGTGACCTGGATGATGGTCGCCACCGCCTTCGTGCTGCTGATGTCGCTGCCCGGCCTCGCGCTGTTCTACGGCGGCATGGCGCGCAAGAAGAACATGCTGTCGACTCTGACCCAGACCGTCGGCATCTTCTGCCTGATCGCCGTGCTCTGGGTGGTCTACGGCTACTCGGTGGCCTTCTCCAACGGCAATGCCTTCTTCGGCGGCTTCGACAAGCTGCTGCTCAAGGGTGTGGTCTACGACGCCAACGGCTTCTTCGTGCCGACTGCGACCTTCAGCAAGGGTGTGCTGATCCCGGAACTGGCTTTTGCCTTCTTCCAGCTCACCTTCGCCGCCATCACCGTGGCGCTGATCGCCGGCGGCTACGCCGAGCGCATGAAGTTCAAGGCCGTGCTGCTGTTCTCGGTGATCTTCTTCACCTTCGCCTATCTGCCGATGGCGCACATGGTCTGGTGGTGGCCCGGTCCGGACGCCTACACCTCTCCCGAGGTCGTGGCCGATCTGAATGCCACTGCGGGCTACCTCTGGCAGCTGGGCGCGCTGGACTTCGCCGGCGGCACCGTGGTGCACATCAATGCCGGTATCGCTGGCCTGGTCTGCGCCATCTTCCTGGGCAAGCGCACCGGTTACGGCAAGGTGCAGATGGCTCCGCACAGCCTGGTGATGACCACTATCGGCGCCTCGCTGCTGTGGTTCGGCTGGTTCGGCTTCAATGCCGGCTCCAACCTCGAAGCCAATGGCTACGCCGTGCTGGCCTTCGGCAACACCCTGTTCGCCACCGCGGTCGCGGCGCTCACCTGGTTCTTTGCCGAGTGGATCATCAAGGGTAAGCCGAGTTTGCTGGGCATCGTCTCCGGCGCCATCGCTGGCCTGGTCGCCATCACCCCGGCTTGCGGCTTCGTCGGCATCGAAGGCGCGCTGTGGATCGGTATCGGCGGCGGTTTGGGTTGCTTCCTGGCGGTGTCCTTCCTCAAGAAGGCGCTGGGCTATGACGACGCGCTCGATGCCTTCGGCGTCCATGCGGTGGGCGGCATCATCGGCGCCATCCTGACCGGTGTGTTCGTCGATCCCGCCAAGGGCGGCGCCGGCTACGTGACCGATGGCTGGGTTGGCCCCACCTTCGGCTACGACAGCGCCCAGATCATGATCCAGGTGAAGGCGGTGCTGGTTGCCATCGTCTGGAGCGCGGTGGTCTCCGCCATCGCTCTCTTGATCTGCAAGTTCACCGTCGGCCTGCGCGTCACCGAAGAGCAGGAATCCGAGGGTCTGGACATCGCCGAGCATGGCGAACAGGCCTATCACGACTAAGGCTTTCGTGCCGGCGCCTCGCGAGAGGCGCCGGATTCCATCTCCTCCAGGGGGTTGAAGCCTGGGGCCGGTTCGCTAGAGCCGGCCCCTTTTTTGTGCCTGGCATTCGTGGCCCGGCCGATGTCGTTTTGCGTTGGAGACGTCTTCGTGGCGGACGGATTACGGTTTAAACTCTGAACTCCAGTCCGCTACCGCCGAGATCTGTCATGAAAATGCTCATCGCCATCATCAAGCCATTCAAGCTCGACGCCGTGCGCGAGGCGCTGGCCGACCTGGGTGTGCAGGGTATGACCGTGACCGAGGTCCGCGGCTTTGGCCGTCAGAAGGGACACACCGAGCTTTATCGCGGTGCCGAATATCAGGTCGACCTGTTGCCGAAGGTCAAGCTGGAAGTCGCCGTCGCGCCGGAGATGGTCGACAAGGCGGTGGACGCGATCCTGAAATCGGCCAAGACCGGCAACATCGGCGACGGCAAGATCTTCGTCTACGATCTCAACCAGACGGTGCGCATCCGCACCGGCGAAACCGGCGTCGAGGCGGTCTGATTCGAAGCGGGAGACCGCGTATTCCCCGGGGGCAAGGCCTCCGCAAGAAAGGCCGCTTCAGCGGCCTTTCTTGTTATGGCTGCCGTCGCAGAACGGCGCGGTCCGCGTGCGTCGGCAGCCGCAAAGCCAGTGGGTTTCGACGTTGCGCCGCGGCCGAACTGTGAAGCGGACCGGCTGGCAGCGCTCGTGGCCATCGCAGAACGGCGCGGTGCGCGTCTCGCCGCAGGCACACCAGGCGTAGTCCCCGGCGGGTAGTTGCAGCGGACAGGGCAGGCCCGGCCACTGGCTCATGGTGCGACAACGGTCGGCGTGGTGGCGTTAGGCGCCCGCAGTTCCAGGCCCAATACCTGTGGCAGATCCGACTCGGCGTACAGCGAGAGGTCGCGTAGCCGGAGCTTGCCGGGAGGATCCAGGCGCAGTAGCAGCGCTCGTGGTTCGCGCAGGAAGCTATCCAGTGCCCGGTAGTCGTTCTCGTTCCAGTGAAGGGCTCGCTGCTGTGTTTCGCGTTCCAGTCTGGCCACTAGGGCCTGATCCAGGGCGCTGGCGCTGACGCGCGCGCGCAAGGCCAACAGGGTCTTGAGCCGACTCAACAGACCCAGATCACGGTATTCCAGTTGCAATTGGCCGAGCTCCAGCGCCGCGGTTTCGCCGCGGAAAATCTCCGCGCCGCTGCGCAGGCTCAGGTGACCGGCCAATGCCAGCGCCGAGGGCTCGCTCAGCGAGAAGCGCAGTTGCAGTGAGTGCTCCGCCGGGAGGTACTGCAGGCCCAACTCGCCGTCGAAACGCCACTCCGGATACCCCAGTTCGCCTAGGCTGGGCAATGGCTGCTCGGCGGGGTCGGTGATCTCGGTGCCGGTCGTGATCCGGTGCGGCAGCGGCCAGTGCAAACCGGACCAGCGTGCCAGCAGTCTTTCCGGCGTCTGTCCGGAGCCTTCCCGATAGCGGCTGATCTCCAGGCGGTCGACACGCAGCTCGGTGCCGGCTGGCAAGCTCAGCTGCCGGGCCGCGCTAGGGCTCAAGGTGAAGCCCAGCTGCTCGACGCTGCCCTGCCCCCAGGGATGCGCGCGCAGATTCTGGTAGCGCAACTGGCCCCAGGGCTCCAGTTGCGCGGCGATCACCCGCAGGCGCAGTCGCGCCTGTTCGCGGGTCTGGTAATCCCAGGCCCAGCCGGCGAGAACGAGCAGGCTCAGGATGCCCAGCAATAGGGTGCTCAAGCGCATGCAGGGATTCTACCGAGGCTAGGTGCATGCGCCCTGAGCTAGACTCCCGACGTCGCCTCCCGTCGAGACTGCTCATGGTCCGCAAGTTTCTGGTTCTGCCTTTGCTGCTGACGCTGCAACTGCTGCCCGCCCTGCACGCCAGCGAGGCCAAGACTTATCGCTGGGTCGATGAAAAAGGCCGTGTTCACTACAGCGATGTCGCCGCGCCGAAGGCCGAACAGGTGCTGGTGAAGCCGGGGAGCGGCGTTACCGGAGTCGCCAAGTCGGAGGAGGCTGCCGGCCGGGAGGAGGAATGCCAGCTGTTGCGCGAGCGGCTGTCGACCTACGAAACGGCCTCCACCATCACCGAGACGGACGCTCTTGGCAATCAGCGGGCCTACACCGACGCCGAGCGCCAGAAGCTGCTGACGCTGACCCGCGAGCAGGTGCAGGCCGCCTGCGAAGACCGCTGATGCGCCGCAGCGCCTGCCTGTTGCTGGGGCTGGCGCTGCCGCTGGCCGTCAGCGCGGCCGGCAGTGTCTACAAATGGGTGGACGCCCAGGGCGTGGTGCACTTCGATGACCAAAGCCGCCTGGCGGAGCGACTGACCCGCCAGAGCATCGCCCGCCGCTTCATTGCCGGCGAAGCGACCGCCACCGCGCCGGCCGAACTGGTGGTGGAAGTGGAGCGCCGCTGCGCCGATCTGCGCGAACGGGCGGCCGGCGTCGTGCAGGCAAGCGCGCTGTACGGCCGCGATCCAGCCGGCAACGTCTATCGCCTCTCCGAGCGGCAGATGGCGCTGGAGCGGGCCGAGGCGGTGCAGGCGCGAGACTACTACTGCCGCGACGACGCGCCCCGGCACATCTATGAGGAACTGCTGGCCGCAGCGCGCAACGAAGAAATCCGCGCTGCGCCGCCGGCCAAGCTGCGCTGAAGGGAGGTCGGCCCGCGCTTTAGAGCGCGGCCAGCGCCTTCTTGACGAAGGTCGGTAGCGCGAACGCCGCCTTGTGGGTCTCGCGGTTGTAGAACTGGGTGTCGAGCGCATCGGCCTGATCCAGACGCTCGGCCAGCGGCGCCGCCTGCTTGAGCGCGATCGAGCCACTCCACCAGCCGCTGGGATAGATCACCTGCGGGAAGTGCAACATGGTGGTTGCGGCAAAGCCCGCCTCCTTCATCGCCTTGTGCATTTCCTTGATCAGCTCAAGGTGCAGCAAGGGCGATTCCGACTGCTGCACCAGCATGCCGTTGGGCTTGAGCGCCTTGATGCAATCGAGGTAGAACTTCTTGCCGAACAGGCCCTCCGCCGGGCCAACCGGATCGGTGGAGTCGATGATGATGACGTCGATGGAGCCGGGCTTGGCGTCCTTCATCCACTGGATGCCGTCGCCGAAGAACAGCGTGGCGCGCGGGTCGCCGTTCTTGTCGCAGAGTTCGGGGAAATACTGCTCGGACAAGCGGGTCACCCGCTCGTCGATCTCGACCTGGGTGGCGGACTTCACCTCGCCGTGCTTCAAGACCTCGCGCAGCGTGCCGCAATCGCCGCCACCGACGATCACCACGGTTTCCGGGTTCGGGTGCGAGTTGAGCGCCGGGTGCGACATCATCTCGTGGTAGAGGAAGTTGTCGCGGGTCGAGACCATGGTGCAGCCGTCGATGGTCATCAGGTAACCGAAGGTCTCGGTCTCGAAGATCTCGATCTTCTGGTACGGCGTCTGCTCCTCGTGCAGCTTCTTGCCCTTGAGCGCGAAGGCGGTGCCGGTGGCGTCGATGGCTTCGGTGACCCAGGTCTGGTCGAGGGACATGGCGGTGTTCCTTGCAGCGGGAAATTGCGGGGCCGCGAGTATAGGGCCGACCGCCTGACAAGCCCATGACGGCCGGCCTTCAATAGTCCAGCGCGCCGCCCTCGTGCCATTGCCCGGCCAGCCAGCGGGCGCCGTCCGGCGTCAGATGGCCATAGTCGAATTGCAGGGGGCCGCCCTCCGGACTCAGCAGGCGGCAGTGGCGGTCTGGGCAGGTGCGGGCGATAGCCGACAGATAGGGCAGGCCCTCGGCGGTGAAGCGCCGGGCCAGGGCGGCATCCACCTCGAAAGGTGCAGTGCTCAGCTGCGTCAGTGGCAGCTGTGGCTGGCCGCGGTGCAGACCCAGAGCCAGCAGTTGCGGCAAGGGCGCCCGGTACTCGTTGATCGGGCCGAGCACCAGCACCCGGGGGCTGTACTGCTGCAGATAGCGGACGGTCTGCACCAGCTCGTCGATGGCGGCACTGCGCCAGCGCGCCGACAACAGGATGGCGGCCGGCCGATGCGCCGGCAGATGGCGCTCGAAGATCTCCGCCATCAGCTCGGTGCAGCGCCGCTCGCCCTGACCGTGGCGCAGCGGCAGACAGCCGGAGGCGGTGGCCTGCTGCAGATGGATGCCGGGCAGCTGCGCCGCCAGCCCCTGCCAGAGATGGGCGGCGTGGCTGTCGCCGATCAGCAGCACCTCCGGCTTGGTCGGGTCTTCCGCCAGGCAGGCCGCGCGGTCGTAGTCGCGCAGGCCGGTCTGGTAGGAGGTGAGAAAGCAGCGGCCACTGCGAAACTGCTCGCCCGGCTGGTACTCCAGCCAGGCGGCGATGGCCGGAACCGGCGGCTGGAAGCGTCCGGGCAGGCCGTTCCAGAGCAGGCCTGCGCCGATCAGGCTGGTGACCAGCAAGGCGAGCGCGGAGACGCTCAGCAACCGGCGCGCCGGCCAGCGCTGGCGGTCGAGCCGGCGGAACGGGGTCTCGACGTAGCGCCAGCTGAGCGTCGACAAGACCAGCGCCACCAGGAGCAAGGCCAGTTTCTGCGGGTAACCGAAATCGCCCAGCAGCCCCTGCTGGTAATAGACGATCAGCGGCCAGTGCCAGAGATAGAGCGAGTAGGAGATCAACCCCAGGAACACCAGCGGCCGTAGCGACAGCAAGCGATAAGCGAGGCTGTCGCGCGCCGCGCCGCTGTGGATCAGCAGGGCGGTTCCCAGGCAGGGCGCCAGCGCCGAGAAGCCGGGGAAGGGCGTGCGCTCGCTGTAGAGCAGCGCGCCACCGAGGATGCCGGCCAGGCCCAGGAGACCCAGCCCCTCGCGCAGGCCGCGCGAGCTCGCGGCGGGGACTGCGCCCAGCGCCAGCAGCGAGCCCAGCAGCAGCTCCCAGGCGCGCGCCGGCAGCAGGTAGAAGGCGCTGGCCGGCGCCTGCGCCCGCAGCCACTCGCTGTAGAGCAGCGAGGCCAGGGCCAGCAGCGCCAGCAGGCCCCGCAGCCTGGGGCGCAGATGCCGGTGCAGGGCCGCCAGCAGCAGCGGGAACAGCAGGTAGAACTGCTCTTCCACCGCCAGCGACCAGGTGTGCAGCAACGGCCGCGAGTCGGCGGCGGCGGCGAAATAGCCGGTATCGATCCAGAAGTAGAAATTGGAGACGAACAGGGCGGTGCTGCCCAGGCTCAGGCCGAAGCTGCGCAGAGCCGGCGGCAGCAGTAGCCACAGCGCGGCGAGGCTGCTGCACAACAGCACCAGCAGCAGCGCCGGCAGAATGCGTCGGGCGCGGCGCTGGTAGAACTCCAGCAGCGAGTAGCGGCCACGCTCCAGGTCGCCGTGCAGGATGGAGGTGATGAGATAGCCGGAGATGACGAAAAATACGTCTACGCCGATGAAGCCGCCGTGCACCGGCAGGCCGAGATGGAACAGCACCACCAGGCCTACGGCCAGGGCGCGCAGGCCGTCGATATCGCTACGGTGTTGCATCATCGCCGCCAGGCCGCGTTCATGGATCGGAAGAAATAGGCCGCGCCGGGGCGGCGCGAAATACGTCTTCCTTGACGCGTGCTTGCAGTGGCGGCGCCAGCCGCTACCCTACGCACGCCGCAGCGATGCTCCAGAGCGCTGAACTGCCCCCACTTCCCCGCCGAATAGGCTATCAGGTTACCCCCATGAGTTGGCAGCCCAGTCAAGCGCGCGCGCTCTACAACATCCCGCAATGGTCCGAAGGCTATGTGGACGTGAACCCGGCCGGGCATCTGACCGTGCGCCCGTTCAAGACCGGTCCGGCGGTGGATCTCGCGACGTTGGCGGCGCGCCTGCCGCGCGAGGGCCTGGAGCTGCCGGTGCTGGTGCGTTTCACCGACATCCTGCGGGACCGCGTCGATGCGCTGACCGGGGCGTTTGCCGAGGTGATCCACGAATACGAGTACCGCGGGCGCTACACCGCCGTGTATCCGATCAAGGTCAACCAGCAGAAGTCGGTGGTCGAGGCCATTCTCGAACACGGCGGCGAGCGGGTCGGTATCGAGGCCGGCAGCAAGCCGGAACTGGCGGCGGTGCTGGGCCTGGCGCGGCCGGGCAGCGTCATCGTCTGCAATGGCTACAAGGACCGCGCCTACATCCGCCGCGCCCTGATCGGCCAGAAGCTGGGCCACAAGGTCTACATCGTGGTCGAGAAGCTCAGCGAGCTGCCGCTGGTGATCGAGGAGTCGCAGCGGCTGGAGGTGGCGCCTCTGATCGGCCTGCGCGTGCGCCTGGCCAACATGAGCGAGTCCACCCAGCAGAACACCGGCGGCGAGAAGAGCAAGTTCGGCCTCACCACCCCGCAGATCCTGCAGGCGCTGGAGATGATGCGCGACGCCGGCCTGGAGTCGGCGGTGCGCATGATCCATTTCCATCTCGGCTCGCAGGTCGCCAACGTGCAGGACGTGGCGCGCGGCATGCGCGAGGCGGCGCGCTTCTATGTGGAGCTGCGCAAGCTCGGCGCGCCGATCGCGGTGGTCGATGTCGGCGGCGGCCTGGGTGTCGACTACGAGGGCACCCGCTCACGCTCGCACTGCTCGATGAACTACGGTCTGCGCGAATACGCGCGCAGCATCGTCCGCACCTTGCAGGAAGTCTGCGCCGAGGCCGGCGAACCCGAGCCCGATCTCATCAGCGAGTCCGGCCGCGCGCTCACCGCCCATCACGCGGTGCTGATCGCCAACGTGGTGGACAGCGAGGTGATCCCCGAAACCCGCCTGAGCGCGCCGGCCGCCGACGCGGCGCCGGTGCTGCACGAACTCTGGGACTGCCTGCACGAACTCGTCGAACGTGGCCCGCTGGAAAGCCTGCACGAGGCCGACGCGCTGCTGGGCGAGGCGCACGCCCAGTACGCCGAAGGCAAGCTCAGCCTCGCTGGCCGCGCCTGGGCCGAGCAGGCCACCCACGCCACCGCCCGCGCGGTGATTCCGCTGCTGGACGCCAGCGTGCGCGCCCACCGCGAGGCGCTGGAGCTGCTGCGCGAGCGGCTCAGCGCCAAGTATTTCTGCAACTTCTCGGTGTTCCAGTCGGTGCCGGACGCCTGGGCGATCGACCAGGTGTTCCCGATCCTGCCGATCCACCGCCTCGACGAGGCGCCGGAATTGCGTGCGCGGCTCTGCGACCTCACCTGCGACTCCGACGGCCGGCTCGATAGCTATGTCGATCGGGAAGGCCTCACTCCGACGCTCGCCGTGCATGCCCTGCGCGAAGGCGAGCCCTACCTGCTGGGCTTCTTCATGGTCGGTGCCTATCAGGAAATCCTCGGCGACATGCACAACCTGTTTGGCGATACCAACGCGGTGAACGTGGTGCTCGATCCGAGCGCGCCGGACGGCTGGCGTCTGGACGACCCCGAACAGGGTGACCGCACCGACGAGCTGCTGCGCTATGTGCATCTGGCTCCGGAGGAGCTGGCGCAGAGCTACCGGCGCAAGTTGGCGGCGACCGATCTGACGCCAGCGGTCCGAGAAGTGCTGCGGATCGAACTGGAGGCCGGACTCAGCGGCTACACCTACCTGGCCTGAGTAAAATTTTACCTCTCGCAAAGTCGACGGACGGCGTGGTGTAGTCGGATGAGCGGCGGCATACTCCATCCGAATTCTCCGTCAGGTACCCCTTCATGGCCTGCCGTTCCCTTTTACACGCGCTCCTCGCGCTCGGCCTGACTGCCCACACCGGTCTGGCCCTGGCCAATGATGCCCTGTTGAGCGTGGCGGCCAGCCTGCAGGCTGACGCCGTGCGCGGCTTGTTCGGCACCGCCCGTGCTCTGAAGGTGGCCCTGACCAGTGAAGAAGAAGTCAGCGGCTCGGCCGAAGTGCAGGCTCTGGGCGATGCCCGTTGCCGCAGTGTCATCGAACTGGTTTACGACCGCCCCTACGAACAGCGTGGGGTGCTGATCACTGGGGTCAAGCGTCGGTCGGTGCAGGAAGGCGCCTGCGCGCGGTTGGCGGCACTGGTGACCGAACAGGCCCAGCGCGAGGCGGCTGCCATCGAAGCCCAGGTGCGCGCCGCCGCGCGCCCCGCAGTCGCCAGCGTGGCCGTGAACCGTGCCACGGTTGCTGCCAGCCCTCGCCCGGCGACGGGCAAGCCCGCAGTGATCAAGCCAGAGCCGGTCAAGCTGGCCGCCGCCGGTATCGCCTCGAAGCCGCGCGCGCAGCCCAGCTACCAGCTCACCGTGCTCAAGCGCGCGGTGTTGCGGGACGAGCCCTCGTTCAAAGGCGCGCCGAGCGCCATGGTGCCGGCCGGGCAGGTGCGCCTGGGCCGCCTCGTGCCCCAGCATCTTGGCTGGTACGAGGTGCTCGATCTCGCCAGCGGCAAGGCGGCCTATATCCACGAATCGATGGTGGCGCAGGGGCCGCCGGCCGGGCGGGTTTGAGAAACTCGCTGGCGACTCGTCAATCTGACGGGTAAACCAGGTTGCTGCTGAGCCGTTAGTTCTCCGGTCCTCATCCGGAGAGTTTCATGCGTCTGTTTCCTCGTTCGCGCGCCGGCCTGTTCGCCGCCTCGCTCCTGCCCCTGCTCGCCGCCTGCGGTGCCGGCAGTGAAGATCCCGCAACCGCGGTTACTCCGGAGCCGATCACCCCGCCGCCGACGGATGTCGTCGGCAAGCAGTGCATCGACGCCAATACCGTGATGGAGCAGCGCCTGGCGCTGCTGGGGCCGGCCGAAACCGCCGCGGTGATCGTCAGCTTCGAGGGCCGTGGGCCACTGGCGGCGCCACAGCTCAAGTTGCTGGAAGGCCTGGGCCTCGGCGGCGTGTTCATGCAGAAGCTGCCGATCGCCGGCCTGATCGCCACCAAGGCGCAGATCCAGGCCTTGCAAAAGCTGCCGGGCGTGCGCTCGGTGCGCTTCAACGACCAGCTCAGCTACGACGACGACGTTGCCCGCAGGCTTAGCTCGGTCGAGCAGGCGCAGGCCTCGCCGGACTTGCGCAACGCCGCCGGCGAGCCGATCACCGGCAAGGGCGTGACCATCCTGGTCAACGACTCCGGCGTCGACGGTCTGCATCCCGACCTCGCCTTCGGCACCAAGGTCATCGAGAACGTGCAGGGCCACACCAATCTGCAGGGTCTGCTCGACCTCGGTCTGGTCGATCGCAAGATGTTCCCGTTCACGCCCACCGAGGGTGTGCCCAACACCGACTTGGGTGGCTCGCACGGCACCCACGTCGCCGGCATCGCCGCCGGCGACGGCACGGCCTCCGACGGCAAGTTCGCCGGTGCCGCCAAGGGCGCCAGCCTGATCGGCTATGGCTCCGGCGCGGTGCTGCTGGTGCTCGACACCATCGGCGGCTTCGACTACGCCATGCAGACGCTGGACGAGCACCCGGAATACAACCTGCGCATCGTCACCAACTCCTTCGGCAACACCGGTGACGTCGACACCTGCTTCGACCCCGAAGACCCGACCAACATCGCCACCAAGGCGCTCGCCGACCGTGGTGTGCTGGTGGTGTTCTCGGCAGGCAACTCCGGCTCCGGCCACGGCACCATCACCGGCAACTTCAAGAAGGCGCCCTGGGTGCTCACCGCCGGCAACGGCGAGAAGACCGGCCTGCTGGCGCCGAGCAGCTCGCGCGGCCGGCTCAGCGGCGGCGTCTACGAAGTCGAGGTCGATGGCGAGAAGATGATCGTCGAGGACCGCCCGACCGTGGTGACCCCGGGCACCGACATCATCTCCGCCCGCGCCATTGCCGCCGATCCCTTCGCGCCGCTGGATACCGAGGCCGACATCGCCGCCGGTGACATCCCGCTGGAGCAGATTCCGTACTACACCCACAAGACCGGCACCAGCATGGCGGCGCCGCACCTCGCAGGACTCACCGCGCTGTTGCTGGAAGCCAATCCGGCGCTGACCTGGCGCGAGATCAAGCCGATCTTCAAGGCCAGCGCCACCAACATGCCCGGTTACGCCGCCTGGGAGACCGGTGCCGGCTTCGCCAATGTCGAAGCCGCCCTGGCGATGGCGCTGAACCTGCGCAAGGACTACGGCGCCGCCAACAAGCTGCTGCGCGGTGCCTTTGCCTCCACCGGCTATGCCGGCAGTAAGAGCGAGACCTACTCGCTGATCTTCGAACCCACCGGCGCGCTCAGCACCGTGCAGGAATTCGAGGTGGGCGCCGACACTGCCCTGGTGGTCGCCAAGTACTCCATGCCGGATGCTCCGGTGTGCACCTGCGCGGTGCTGCTGATCGACCCCGCCGGCAACCGCTACGGCTCCGGCATCGCCCTGCCGGTGCTGGGCGCCAACGTCGCCGCCACCGCCCCGGGCATGGCTGGCACCTGGACCGTGCAGATGCGTGGCATCGGTTCGGTTTCCGGCGTGGCGCTGGACCCGACCGGCATGAGCAATGGCGTCGCGCCGCCGGCTACCGCCGAGGTGAAGGTCGAGCAGTTCCTGGCTGGTGCGCCGGTGGGCGTGGATGATGTGGCCGGCCACCCCCTGGAGCAGCAGGTGTTGTTCGCGGTGTCGCGTCGACTGGTCGATGGCGCTGGCGCCAAATTCGAGCCGGATGCGCCGCTCACCCGCGGCCTGCTTGCCGAGTACCTCATGCAATGGGGCCTGCGCCAGACCCGCGCCATCGCTGGCACCGCCAAGTTCGCCGATGCGGCCGACAACGCGCTGCTCTCACTGGCTTCCGAGGTGGTGACCCGCAAGGGCCAGTTGCTCATGGATCTCGGCCTGGAATCGGCGCCGCTGATGCTGCTGGACGGCACCAGCTTCAATGCCGGTGCCGCCGCCAGCCGCGAGCAGGTCGCCTACGCTCTGGTGCAGGCCACCGGCCACGAGGCCGCCGCCAAGGCCATCGACCCGGCCGCGGCGCTGAGCGTGACCGATGCCGACGGCAACACGGTGCCGGTGATGGATGCCGGCGAGATCGACTCGGTGCTGCGCGGCCACCTCGCCATCGCCCTGCAGCTCGGCATTCTCGATGCCGAGATTCGCGAGGTTGCGGGCGCCAAGCAGGCTTACCTGCGGCCGAAGGCCGGCCTGAGCCGTGCCGAGTACGCGGCCTTTGCGGCGCGCACCTACGCCAGCGTGCCGTTCCCGAGCTGAAGCGGGTTCGGGTAGGAGAGAGCCCCGGCCATGCCGGGGCTTTCTTTTTGGGCTCAGCTCAGCTTCAGCTCCTGCACCAGCAGCATGCGCACCACCTTGTCCTGTAGGTTGTGGGGCTGGGTGAGCTGCATGCGCTCTAGGTAGGGCCCTGCCGCATCCGGCACGTCCTTGAAGCGCAGTGCTTGCAGCGCCAGCAACCATTTGGGTGACTCCGCCGCGCGCTTCTTGACCGCGCGCAGGGCCTTGCCCAGCCGGACTTCCTCGGTGGTCAGATCGGTGCCGAACGGGAAGGTCGGGAACAGGCCCTCGGCACGGAAGCACCCAAGTTTCTGTTCCAGCGCCACGGGCGTGTTGTTGCGGTACTGCTCGGGAATCTGGTAGCCGGGTTCGATCTTGCCGCAGGCCTGGGCGCGTGCCAGCAGCTCCGCCTGAAAGCGCGAATCGGCGATGTTGATCAGCGCTTTCGCTACTTCGCTGTCGGTCCGGCTGCGCAGATCGGCGATGCCGTATTCGGTGATGACGATGTCGCGCAGATGCCTGGGGATTGTGCAGTGGCCGTAGTTGAAGACGATGTTGGAGGAGGGCGCCGTAGTCTTGCCCTCCTTGTCGCGCACGGCGCGGATCAACAGGATCGAGCGGCCGCCTTCGGTCGGCGAATTGAGCTGGTGCGCCATTGCCACGAAGTTGTACTGACCACCGACGCCCGAGACCACCCGACCATCGTCCAACCCGTCGCTGACTACCGCGCCCGACAGCGTCGCCATGATGCCGGTGTTGATGAAGCGCGCGTGTCGACGCTGCAACTGGTAGAGACGCGGATTGAGATCAAGCTGGTTGATCTTGTTGACGCCGGTCATGCAGATGCTCGCCTGTTGCGCCGGGTCGAGCGCGTGCAGTCCTTCGTAGAAGTCGCGCGGGCCGAGGAAGAAGCCGCCGTGCAGCACCACGCCGCCGCGCAAGCTCTTGCCCAGGCACTGCGCCGCCATGATCTTCCGTGATTCGGGATTGGCGACGTTGGCGATGAAGCGGGTGCCGTCCGGCGCGATCAGATGTCCCGCGTCATAGCGGGTGGCGTCGTTGAAGAAGCCATGCCGCTGCAGTACCTCGAAGTCCTTGCCGCGAATGGCGCGCACGCCGAGCTCGTCGAGATAGTCGAGCAGTTCGGGCTGGAGCTTGTCGGAGTCGCAGCGACCCTCGTTGACGAGTTGCTGCAACGCCCAGAAATCGTAGACCCGGCGTTTGAGAATGCCCGCCTTGAGCAAATGCCAGAAGCCGTCAACGAACATCTCGGTGGCGCCGTACAGGCCCTCGGCGAACGGCGCGACACCGCCGTCGCGCGCGATTAGCTCCGGATGCGTGGACACAGCGCCAACGGCCTGCAACGTCTGCAGGTACAGCTCGTTGCGGTTCTGGCGCGCCTGCAGGGCGTGGACGATGGCATCGCCCAGGGCGCCGATGCCGATCTGTAGGGTGCCGCCGTCCTTCACCAGCGCCGAGGCGTACAGGCCGATGGCGTAGTCCGGCGTGGTCACCGCCAGCTTCGGCGTCGAGAACAGCGTGCGGCTGTAACGCGGATGATCAACGACATAATCGAACAGCTCCGGCTCTACTTCGGCATCGTTGCCCATGAACGGCAGGTTCTGGTTGACCTCGCCAACCACCGCGAACGGCCGGCCGCTGGCTCGCAGCAGGTCGATGAGCTCCAGGCTGGTGTCGGGGTTGCAGCTCAGCGAGTAGCGGCGGCCCTGCTCGCTGTCACGCTTGCAGATCATCTGCGCCGCGACATTGCAGCCCTGGTTGAACACATCACGGGCGGCGAAGCTGTAGTTGGTGCTGATGTAGTTGCGCTGCGCCTCGGCACAGCCGAGGTTGCTGCCGGGTCGGAAGAAGAACTCCTTGACGTGCACGTTCGCCGGCACCTTGCCGGCGCGCAGGTCGAGCATGTATTCGAGGTCGGGACAGTCGCCGTAGACCCGCTCCACGAAGGGCTTGAGGAAGCGGCCTTCGAGCTCGGATGTCGGCGCCGGCTTTTCTAGCGACAGCGCGGTGAGAATGGTCAGTGACAGCGTCGGGTCGGCCTTGGCGCGCGCATAGAGCGCGTTGACCAGTTCCACCGGCTTGCCCAGACCCAAAGGCAGGCCCAGTCGCAGGTCCTTGCCCAGACGAGTGATCAGGGCCTCGACGGCGGCCTCGACGTTGTCGAGGATGACGGGCGTGGTTCGGGAGCTGGTCATGACGGGACGTGAACGGGGTCTCGGTAGAATTGTGGCACGCGTCCAGTCTCCCCCCACCCCCGGTGGGGAATCACCCGTACCCCGCATGCCTCTCACCGACCGCATTCCCGACCGCCTCGCCCAGCAGGCCGAGCGCGCTACGCTGTGGCTGACGCATGCGGTGGAGCGACTGAGCGACGCCAGCAGCTTCGTTGCCTCCGACCAGACGCCCTATGAGTTGATCTGCCAGAACGGCCTGCTGTCGGTGCGTCACTACCTGCCGCTAACCGAGGAGCAGATCGAGATCGGCGGCCAGAGCATCCCGGTGCGGCAGAAGCCCTACCGCGTGCCGGTGGTGCTGGTGCCGCCCCTGGCCGCCGATCCGCTCAACTTCGACCTCTTGCCGCAGCGCAGCCTGGTGCGCTTTCTGCTCGCGCAGGGCTACAAGGTGTATCTGGTCGACTTCGGCAGCCCGGAGCGCGACCACTCCGCCTATGGGCTGGCCCACTACACCACCCAGTTGCTGCCGGAAGCGCTGGCGGCGGTGCGCCGCCACGCGCGGCTCAAAAGCCTGTCGCTGCTCGGCTACTGCATGGGCGGCCTGTTCTGCCTGATCTACGCCGGCTGGTCGCACGACCGCCAGGTCAAGAACATCGTCACCATCGCCAGCCCCATCGACATGCACCAGATCGGCGTCGCCGGCCAGTTGCTGTCGGCGATGCGCGGGCCGATCAAGCTGGTGCGGCGCTACACGGCTTTTCGCATCCACAAACTCGACCCGGCGCGGCTCAACGTGCCTGGCTGGGTGTCCTCGCTGGCCTTCAAGCTCACCAATCCGCTGGGCACGCTCACCAGCTATGTCGATCTGCTGATGAACCTCTGGGATCGCGACTACGTGGTTCAGCACCAGACTATGGCCGCCTGGTTCAACGACATGCACGCCTACCCGGGCGGCATCGTCCAGGACTTCGTGGTGCGGGTGGGCATGGACAACGCGCTCTCCAAGGGTCGGGTGGCGCTGGGCAAGGACCAGGAGTCCCTGCTCGACCGCATCGACGCCTCGCTGCTGGCCATCGCCGGCACCGGCGACAAGATCGTTACCGTCGAAGCGGCGCGCAAGGTGATGGACATCGTCGCCAGCGCCGACAAGCGCTTCGCCCTGGCACCCGGCGGGCACGCCGGCGTGTTCGCCGGCAGCAAGGCGCCCGCCACCACCTGGAAGCTGGCCGCCGACTGGCTGCGCACGCGCTCGGCATGAGCACGCTGGGGCAGTGGCTGGACCTGATCGGCGTCGCCGCCAGCGCCATCGCCGGTGCCCTGGTCGCCGGCCGCCGGCAGTTCGACTGGCTGGGCGTGGCGGTGATCGCCGGTGTCACCGCCATCGGTGGCGGCACCGTGCGCGATCTGCTGCTCGACCGCACGGTGTTCTGGATCGCCAACCCCTCCTACCTGCAGGCGGCCTTGGCCGCGACCGCCTTCACCCTGCTCTACGCCCGCAGCCGCCGCATTCCCGAGCGGGTGCTGGAGAGCGCCGACGCGCTCGGCCTGGCGCTGTTCGGCATCGCCGGTGCGCGCATCGCCCTGGGACTGGGGCACGACGGGGTGATCGCGGTGGTGATGGGCGTCATCACCGGCAGCTTCGGCGGCCTGCTGCGCGACGTGCTGTGCAACGACATCCCGATGATCTTCCGCCAGGGCCAGTTCTACGCCACCGCGATCATCCTCGGCTGCTCGCTGTACGTGCTGCTGATCGGCCTGGGACTGGAGAGCAATCTGGCCGCCGGCGCCGGCATGCTGGCGATACTCAGCTTGCGCATCGCCGCCATCGTCTGGAACCTGCGCTTGCCGGTCTTTCGGCTCCCGCCGGAAGACAAATGAGCTGATCCGGCCACCGCCGGAAGACAAGTGAGCTGATCCGGCTCCCGCCGGAAGACCAATGAACTGGCCCCGCCGCCGGGCTATAGAAGGCCCCCGGCGGCGGCAATCGAGCTGACCAACGGTCGGCGAAATGCTGTGAATCCCCGGGTTTTACCCGCCGCGGATTCGACAAGGGCCCCGCGAGCGCGCATGATCCGCGCCGCTGTACGTCAAGCATTAGAGTCCTGCGTTAACACTTCCGTCCTCACGGTTGTCTTTACTTCACGAGCTTTCTTTCTTGAGTGCACAAGCCCAGCGGGCGGTTTTGCCCGTATCAAGTTAGGAAGAAACAACATGAGCGACGTCTCCATCGGTACCGTGAAGTGGTTTAACGACAGCAAGGGTTTCGGTTTCATCACCCCCTCGGCTGGCGGCGAAGATCTCTTTGCGCATTTCAAGGAAATCCAGGGCGAGGGCTTCAAGACCCTCACCGAAGGCCAGAAGGTTGAATACGTGGCCGCCCGCGGGATGAAGGGCATGCAGGCCACGCGCATCCGCGCCGTCTAAATCAGACGCTGCAACAAAAAACCGCGCCCTCGGGCGCGGTTTTTTTATGCCTGTTTCCCGGCGGCGCAGGCGCGAGCTAGTCGCCGGCGAATAGCTGGGCGTCCGCCAGCAGGCGCTGCTGCAACCAGTCGGCCACCACGCGGAAGCGGCGGATGCCGGCGGCGTCGCGGTGCGAGAGCAGCCAGAGTTCGCGACGCAGCTCCACGCCGCTGCTCAGGCGATGCAGCTCCGATGGTTCACCCAACAGGCAGGGCAGCAGCGCCAGTCCCAGGCCGGCTTCGCAGGCGCGGATCAAGCTGCTCAGGCTGCTGACCTGCAAGGCCTGGCGCGGCTCGGGTTGCAGCTGCCGCAACCATTGCATCTCCGGGGTGCCAGCCAACTCCCCGCCGTAGCCCAGCCAGGGTTGCTCGCCCCAGCGCTCGCGCGGCAGGCCGGCAAAGCGCGCCGCGCCATACACCGCGAAGCCGGGCGTGCCGACCTTGCGCATGCGCAGCGCCGCGTCTTCGGTGGGTTGCCCCAGGCGCAGCGCGAAGTCGGCCTCGCGGCGGGTGAAGGAAAGATTGTGGTTGTCGGCGAGCAGTTGCACCTGCAGGCCGGGGTGGGCTTGCAGCAGCTCCGGCAGCCGCGCGATCAGCCAGTGGTCGAACAAGGCGTCCACCGAGGTCAGCCGCACCGGCCCCTGCACGCTCTCGGCCTCGGCGCGGGTTTCCAGTCGCAGCGCCTGCACCTCGCCCAGCACCCGCTCGGCGTGCGCGACGAACACGGCACCGGCATCGGTGGGCTCGTAGCCGCGGTTACTGCGGATGAACAGCCGGGTGCCCATGCTCGCTTCCACCGCCGCGACACGGCGGCTGATGGTGGAGACATCCAGACCCAGCTCGCGCGCCGCCGCACTCATGCTGCGGGCCTTGGCCAGCGCCAGCAGAAGGGGGATGTCGTTCCAGTCGAGGTCGGAAGCGCTCATGCGGCAGGTCCTGGCGGATTGGCTGGCGAGTCCGCGCAATCAGCTTGCCAGTTCGTGGTCACCGCCGCAGCCAGTCTCCACCGCACGCCGACGCCGGGCCGATCCCTGCAAATCTGCAAAGTGAGCTTGCGCGGGCGCTGATTCCGCGCCGCGTGCTCGCCGCGCAAGCTGTCTCCAAGCCCGGCAGCCGCGCCAGGCACCCCACCTCGGAGATCGTCCCATGAGCAGCCCCACCACCCAGCCCGGCACCGCCCTCATCACCGGCGCCTCCTCCGGCATCGGCGCCGTCTACGCCGACCGCCTGGCTCGCCGCGGCCACGATCTGATCCTGGTCGCCCGCGACCGCAGCCGCCTGGAGGCGGTGGCGCAGCGGCTGCGCGAGCAGACCGGCGTGCGTGTCGAGACCGTAATCGCCGATCTCGGCCAGCGCGCCGATCTCGCTGCCGTGGAGACGCAACTGCGCGGCGATGAGCGCATCGGCATCCTGGTCAACAACGCCGGCGTGGCGGTGAACGGCGCGATGATCGCCGCCGACCCCGACCGGCTGGAGGCGATGCTCCAGCTCAACAGCATCGTGCCCACCCGCCTGGCGCTGGCTGCCGCCGAGGGCTTCATCGCCCAGCAGTCCGGCACCATCATCAACATCGCCTCGGTCACCGCCCTGCTGCCGGAGCGTTTCAACGGCGTCTACAGTGGCAGCAAGGCCTACCTCGTCAACTTCAGCCAGGCCTTGCAGGAAGAACTCCGGCCGCACGGCGTGCGCGTGCAGGCGGTGCTGCCGGGCGCGACCCGCACCGCCATCTGGGGCGCGGCGGTCGATCATTTGCCCAAGGAGATGCTGATGGAGGTGGACGAGATGGTCGATGCCGCGCTCGCCGGTCTCGATCAGGGCGAGCTGATCAGCATTCCCTCGCTGCCCGATCCCGCCGACTGGCAGGCCTACACCGCGGCGCGCCTGCAGATGGCGCCACGGCTGTCACTCAGCCAGGCGGCTCCGCGCTACAAGCAGTGAAGCCAGCCTCTACGAATAGCGAAAGGAGTCCGCCATGTTCGACCTGCAAACCTACACGCTGATCCATGTGCTGATCAGCCTCGCCGCGCTGTTCACCGGCCTGCCCCTGCTGTTCGGCTGGAAAGCCGGCAAGGCCCTGCCGGGCCTGGCCGTTACCACCGTCGTGCTCTTGCTGCTGACCAGCGCCACCGGCTTCGGCTTTCCGTTCATCAAGTTCCTGCCCTCGCATGCCTTCGGCATCCTGTCGCTGCTGTTGCTGACGCTGACCGTCTACGCGCGCTGGGGCCGGCAGCTTGCCGGCGGCTGGCGCAGCGCCTACGGCGCGACGCTGGCGACCGCGATCTACCTCGACGCCTTCGTCGCGCTGGTGCAGGCTTTCCTGAAGATTCCCGCGCTGCACGCGCTGGTGCCCAGCGACAAGTCGCCCGGCTTCGCGCTCGGCCAGGGCCTGCTGCTGGTCGTCTTCCTTGCCCTCGGCATCACCGCCGTGCGCGGCCTGCGCCGCGCCGCCTGATCCATCCCCTTCCGCCAGGAGTTCCCTCATGAGCACCGTTACCAAGCCGCAAGCCTGGATCGCCGCCGGCGTCCGCACTCCCTTCGCCAAGGTCGATGGCGCGCTGGCCGCGCACGACGCCATCGCCCTGTCGGTGCCGGTGGTGCAGGCCATGCTGGCGCGCCTCGATGGCGCGCAACCGGATTTCGCGGTCTGGGGCAGCGTCGTCCCCAACCTCACCTGGAGCAATCTTGCCCGCGAGGTGCTGATGGAAGCCGGTGCGCCGCCGACCATCACCGCCTTCTCCACCATCATGGCCTGCTCGACCAGCATGATCGGCGCCATCGAGGCCGCCGGCATGCTCAACGACTCGAGCCGCCAGCTCGCCCTGGTCGGCGGGGTGGAGAGCATGAGCCGGGTACAGATCGGCCTTGGCCAGACGCTCTCCGACTGGCTGCGCAAGTTCCAGAAGACCAAGACCGTCGGCGACAAGCTGCAGCACATCGCCAGCCTCAAGCTCGCCGACGTCGGTCTCTTTATTCCGGCGGTGACCAACCGCACCACCGGCAAGAGCATGGGCGAGCACACCGAGATCACCGCGAAAGAGTGGAAGATCGGCCGTGCCGAGCAGGACCAGTCCGCCTACGAGAGCCACCGCAACGCGGTCGCCGCCTGGGAACGCGGCTTCTTCGACGATCTGGTGATCCCGGTCGGCGACACCCGGCGCGACGGCATCCCGCGCAAGGACACTACGCTCGAAAAGCTGGCCAAGCTGCCGCTGGCCTTCGACCGCACGAGCGGCCAGGGCAGCTTGAGCGCCGGCAATTCCTCGCCGCTGACCGACGGCGCTGCCGCCATCTGGGTCGGCACCGAGGCCGGTCTCGCGAAGCTGCCGGCGAACACCCCCAAGGTGAAGCTGCTGGACTGGGAAATCGCCGCCATCGACTTCCGTCACGAGGGTCTGCTGATGGCCCCGGCCTTCGCCATCCCGCGCCTGCTGGCACGCCGTGGCCTGCGGTACAGCGATGTCGGCTTGTGGGAGATCCACGAGGCCTTCTCGGCGCAGGTGCTGTTCCATATCAAGGCGATGGAAGACAAAGCCTTCCTGAAGGACCGCGCCGGCGTGACGGCCGAGTTGGGCAGTTTCCCGCGCGAACGGGTCAACCCCAATGGCGGCAGCGTCGCCATCGGCCATCCCTTCGGTGCCACGGGCGCACGCATCCTGAGTCAGGCGGTGAAGGAGCTTGCCAGCATGCCCAGCGGCACGCTGGCCATCGTCAGCATCTGTGCCGACGGCGGCCAGGGCAGCGTGGTGCTGCTGCAGGCGGCTTGAGCACAAGGGGACGCGCCCTCCCCGGTGGAGTGACAAGGGGCGGCAAGCTGTTAGGCTGCCGCCCCTAATTCCTGCCCCCATCGAGCCCAGCCGATGCGCGTCCTGTTCACCGTATTGGCCTGGTTGCCGCTGACTGCCCTGCAAGCCCTGGGGCGTTTCATCGGCTGGCTGCTGTGGGTGAGCAATTCCGGCCGCAAGCGGGTGGGCCTGATCAACATCGCCCGCTGCCTGCCGGAGCTGAGTGCCGCCGAGCAGGCGCGCATCGTCCGCGCCTCGCTGGCGCAGGAATTCATGACCTATGTCGAGACCGCGCGGGTTTGGCTGGGGCCGGCGCGGGCGGTGCGCGAGGGCGTGCGCGAGTGGCGCAACATTGAGGTGCTGGACCGCGCCTTCGCCAAGGGCAAGGGCGTGATCCTGCTGACCCTGCACCAGGGCGCCTTCGAGGCGGTGGCAATCCCGATGTCGGCCAGCTATCCCTTCTACGGCCTCTACAAGCCGCAGAAGGGCGTGCTCAACGACCTGTCGCTGCGCGGCCGCTGTCGCTTTGGCGGCCGCATGGTCAAGGCCGAGGCCGGCGTGCGCCGCGCCGCGCTGCCGCTGCTGGCGCAGGGCCAGGGCGTGTACTACATGCCCGATCACGATCCGCCGGAAGGGCGCGGTGTGTTCGTGCCCTTCCTCGGTGTGCCGGCGCACACGCCGACGCTGATCGCCCGACTGGTGGCGGAGTCCGGAGCGCCGGTGGTGTTCATGTGGGGCGAGCGCCTGCCCGGCGCGCGCGGCTACATCGGCCATTATCTGGAAGCGCCGGCGGGCATCTACGACCCCGACGTGCTGGTCTCCACCGCCGCGATGAATGCCGGCCTGGAGCAGTGCGTGCGTGCCTGCCCGGAGCAGTACTGGTGGGGTTACAAGCGCTTCCGCCGGCGCCCGGCTGGCGAGACGGATTTCTACCGGCGCTAGGGCGGGCAGGCGCTACGGCCCCGGACTCGCTCCGCTGGCGACGCCGGCCGGTTCCGACAGGCGCCTGACGGCCGCCGCCGCGTTGCGGAAATACCAGCGCCGCCCCGGCTCCTTGAAGTAGCCGGCCTCACGCAAGACCCGCAGCACATTGCGCTGCGCGGCGCAGATGGCGACATAGATGCCGGCCTCGCGCAGGTCGTCGAGCACCGCCTCCAGCGCCACCAGGCCGGTGGCGTCGATGGTGGGCACCGCCGACAGGTCGAGGATCAGCGCCCGCACCTTGCGGTCGTGGCGACGCAGTCCCTCCATCGCCCGCTCGGCGGCGCCGAAGAACAGCGGGCCGGCGATCTCGTAGTAGCGCACGTCGGCCGGCAGGCCTTGGGGCGCGTCCAGCGCGTCGCCGCCCACCAGCCGCACCATCGACACCTTGGACATGCGGTGCATGAAGAACAGCGCTCCCAGCACCACGCCGACGGTGATCGCCATCACCATGTCCACCATCACCGTCAACACAAAGGCGGTCAGCAGCAGCAGCACGTCGCCGCGCGGCGCCACCCGGAGGATGCGCAGGAAGTTGCGACGCTCGCTCATGTTCCAGGCCACCACCAGCAGCAAGGCCGCCAGCCCCGACATCGGCAGGCGCGACAGCAGCGGCGCCAGGGTGAGCATGCAGGCGAGCACAAACAGGGCATGGCTGATGGCGGCGACCGGGGAGCGCGCGCCGGCGCGGATGCTGGCGGCGGTACGCGCCAGCGCGCCAGTGGCGGGGATGCCGCCGAACAGAGGCGCCAGCACATTACCCAGACCCTGGGCGACCAGCTCGGCGTCGGGGTCGTGCTTCTTGCCGGTCATGCCGTCGGCGACCACCGCGCAGAGCAGCGACTCGATGGCGCCGAGCATGGCTATGGCGAAGGCCGGGCCGACCAGGCCGCGCAGCAGCTCGAAGGACAGCTCCAGCGGCGCGCCGTCCTTGCCGGGCAGGTTCCAGGGGAGTTGCAGGCTGGGCAGCATCGGTGGGATGCCGGCGTGCATCTCGCCGTTCAAGACGTAATGGAAGCGGTCGGCGACGGTGGTGATGTCGGCTCCCGGAACCCAGCGCTCCAGAAGGTAGCTGGCCAGCGCCGCGAACAGCGCGGCGACCAGGAAGGAGGGAACGGGCAGCCGGTAGCGGTTCCAGGCGATCAGCAGCCCCAGGGTGGCCAGCCCCATGCCGCTGTCCCAGGGACTGAAGCTAGGCAGGGCGGCGGTCAGCTCGCCGAGACGGCCGGCGAAGTGCTCGGCGTGCGGCTGGAAGTCCAGCCCCAGGAAATCGCGCACTTGCAGGCTGGCGATCACCAGGGCGATGCCGCTGGTGAAGCCGGTGGTGACCGGGTGCGGGATGAACTGGATCAACTGGCCCAGCCGCCCCCAGCCGAGCACGATCAGCATCAGGCCGGCCATCAGCGTCGCCAGTAGCAGGCCGCCCAGGCCCTGGCTGGCGGCGATCGGCTGCAGGATCACCACGAAGGCAGCGGTCGGCCCGGTGACGCTGTAGCGTGAACCGCCGGCGGCGGCGGTCAGCGCGCCGGCGATGAAGGCGGTGTAGAGCCCGTGCTGCGGCGGTACGCCGGAGGCGATGGCCAGAGCCAGCGACAACGGTACCGCGATGATGCCCACCGAGATGCCGGCGAGCAGATCGGTGCGCAGCTCGCGCCGGCCGTAGCCTTCCTGCAGCGCTTGGCGTAGCGCGGTCCCTAGTGGCGGGAAGCTGCGGCGGATGCGGTGCAGTACGGTGGGCACGGGCAGCTCCGGCTCAGCAGGTCGGCCGGACAGCCGGCGCAGCCAAGACCGCCGGCGGAAACGAAGCCGGACCAGATCCGCGGGCAGTCGCCGCGGCCGCCATAGCTGCAGTCATGGCCGGATTGTGCCGCAAAGCGGCGGCGGCCCGCTGGCTGGTCGCCGACCCGATTTCGTCGGTAGGCGCGTCGAAGGACTTGGCTCAGGCGGCGACCGCGTCGGCCTGGCGGATCGCGGCTTCCACCGCCGCGCGCAGGCGTTCGTCATCGGGGCTCGCGACAGCGCCGGGCTGTGGCAGGCGCCCCTTGAGCGCGGGCTGTTTCTCGCCGTCGCGCCAGAGTTTGGCCACCCATTCACAGCCGGCATCCAGCGCCTGGACATTCACCACGTAGCGATAACGCGCGCCCAGGGGGCTTTGGTAATCGAAGTACGGTCGGAGCATGGTGGTACGGCCTCGGAGGGAAAACAGGAATCCCGGAAGACTTGCCTAAGCTCATTCACCGACCGTGCCAACCGCGCCGTTTCGGGGCTCCCCTGGTCCGGCGAGGGCTTGAGCCAGTTCGCAACTGGCCGCTGGCCGGGCGCCGAAAAGAAAGCCCCGACACCCAATCAGGTGCCGGGGCCGATTGCCGCGAGGGCTCGCCCCGCTAGACCGCGCGTCGGCGGCGGCGCAGCAGACCCAGGGTCAGCAGCGGCAGCAGGAGCAGAAGATTGAGCCCGCCACCGCCAAAGCGACCTTCGGCCTGGGGCGGAGCGGTCGGCGGTACCACCGGCGGCTCGGTGGGAGGCACCACCGGTGGCGTGGGCGCGGTGCCATAGGGGGTGAAGTCCTCGGTGACCCCGACCAGATCGGTGCTGTCACGCGGCGGAGAAACCGCGGCTGGGCCGGCGCCGCGCTTCGCGAAGGCGTTGCCGCAGATCAGGTAGTCGACGGCCTCGCCGTTTTCGTTGCCCTTGGCCGCGGCCAGCAAGGCGTCGCGCGCCTCGGTATAGGTGGCATCGGTCGGCGTGCCCTTCAAGCCGCCGATGATGATGTCCTTGATACGCTGCTGGGCTTCCGCGAACGGATAGTAGTTGAGCAGGCCGGCGTAGCACTCCCAGACCATGTTCGCCCAGATTTCACCGGCGTTGTGGACTTCCGAATTGCTCGCGCCGTCGCTCCCGTCCGGGGTGGCCGTGCCGTCGGAGATGTGCTTGAAGGTGTACGCGTTCTTGCTGAAGTCGGTCGAGTAGGGCGCCCGACGGATACCATAGTAGAAGTTGTTGATGACGTAGCCGGCCGCCGCGTAGACCCCCTGCCACTTGTCATTGCCCGGAGTCAGGACGTCATCGGGCCGTACCGACAAGATCAGCGCGTCGATGTCGCCCCACCCCTCGCTCATTCCGCCAGTCTGCTGACTGCTGGAATCGGTCAGGCGGTGGTGCACGTAGTGGAAGAACTCGTGCGCGACGATCTGGTTGTCGAGAGTGCCGTCGATGTCGGGGCTCGGTTCGCGGTGCATGGACATTTTCACTTCGGTGCCCGCGACCAGCAGCGCATTGAGCGCGTCGCCGTCGGCCTTCTTGATCATCACCGAGGGGATGGTGTTGCCCTCCGCCAGGGCCATGCTGATCGGAGCGCCCTCGACGTTGTTGACGATGATGATGGCGACCGCGCCGGAGTCCTGCGCGAAGTTCACCTTCTCGGAGAACGGGCAGCTGCCGCGATAGACGAGGGCCACGGCCCCCGCCAGCGAGGCCTGCGCCGGCGCCGCTTTCTCGGAGGCGTCGCAGCCATCGGTCGGTTCGCCATCGGTGTCGGCGGCCAGTACCAGCTTGGTGTCCAGCACGTCGAATTCGGTGGGCGTGAAATCACCCACTGAGAACACGTAGTCCTGCGTGCCTGGCGACACCTGCCGGACGTAGCCGTTGATCGGACCGTCGAACAGGTACTGCTGCATGGTCGGCGAGGAGCCGTCGGCCGGCGTGTACATGTTGGCGTTGTTGCGGCCGGACACGTCCTGGCCCTGGGCTTTGATCGGGTCGCGCGCGCGTCCGCCGCGGCCGTAGTTGTCCTCCTGCGCGTTGCCGGCCTCCTCGTTGAAACCGTGGACGTACCAGGCGTCGTGCAGCCAGTTGTTGATGAAAAACAGGCTCACGGCCGCGGCCCTCTTCGCGTTGTCGTGGCTCGGATCCTCATCGGGTGCCAGCGCGTAGTCGAAGGTGCCGGCGGAAGTGGTTTCCGGCGTGATGTCGCCGAACAGCGCGACGCAGCTGTTGAGCGGCGCGATGATCTGGTCGATAGGCACCCCGATCAGGATGGCGAGCACATCCAACGGCACGCCGTAGGTATCGATACAGGCGTTGACGTTGTTGCCGACAGTGCTGGTGGCGTCGTCGGCGAGCCAGGGGTCTTCGAGGCCGAAGGCGGCGGTGAGTGTGACTTTCGGCGCTGCGGCGACCGGACTCACACGGGCTAGCTTCTCTTCGGGCGAAACTCCCGGAAACGGGGTGTAGCCGTTGCCCAGCGGCGAGTCCCAGGGATGAAAGTTGTTGTCGGCACCATCGGCGAACACCGTGTAGGTGAACGGCGCGGCCTTGGACACCAGGTTGCGGCGATGCAGGACCGTGCTGTCGAGTCCCGACACCACCAGTCCATAGCCGCTGATCGCGCGGCTGTCGCGGTCGACCGTGGCCATTTCCAGGTAGTACGCCGGTTGGAGGTGACCCTCTCGCGGGTAGTAGACGGCCTTGGCGCGGGGCATGCGCTCCCAGACCTGCTTGCCCCCGTTCAGTGGCGGCGCCTTGAACCACTGGAAGCTGCCGGGCAGAGCGTCGAGCGCCTTGTCGAGTGGCTCGATCAGCTGGGAATCTGGGACCCTACCGAGGCCGAGATTGCCGACTCCAGCGGCAATCGCCTGGCTGGCGCTGCGCACGAAAGCCGGGCCGGCCAGCGAAGCCGCGTCCAGATCGGTGGCGAAATGACCGGAGACCGCGATCGGTTTGCCGACGCGGTCGAGTATCACGTTGAGGCTGCGGCCGAAGACCTCGATGCCGTTGATCCTCTGCCGGAAGCGCACCACCGCCGGACCCTTGCCGTTGTACTGGGCGTCGTAGATCTCGGCGCCAGCGATCATCTCCTCGGTCAGGCCGAGCAGCCTGCCTTCGTTGCGCAGGTGGCTGCGCGCGCGCTCGATGAGAATGTCGCGCGTGTTGGCCAACGGGCCGACGGCGAGCGGCGCGACATCGGGCTTCGCCCACAGGAAGGTGGCCTTGCCAAGCTGGCGGTCGAATATCGTCTTCGCGGAGCGACCATCGAGCCCGGCGGGCGGAGCGAAGTCGCGGTGAGCGCTTTCGCTGCGGAAGGTGTCGAAGTTCGCCAGGCCGTCACGATGCGCGTCGGTGACGGCGGCGGCGGCCGGCAGCATGACGGCACCGAGCCCCAGGCTGATGGCGGCGGAAAAGCAGAAGGCTTGCAGTTTCATTGAAACTCGGGGGGTAATGACAAAGGTTGAAGGATCAAACCGGGAAGGAGACCCAGGACAACACCCCACTTCAGAGCTCGTCGTGACATCCAGTCCGAGAGTCGGGCAATGGAATGAGCACGATTGACGAACAATCGACAAATTCCAAACTTTCTCTGTGCTTCCTGCACTGTTTGTTGCCGGTTTTCTCGATTTTCGCGAGTTCCGGCGCGCGGCGAATGTGCAGCACAAGTCGTGCCGACTTCAGCCTCAGGTTGCCAATCGGGTTCGCGCTGGCGCGCTGGCCTTGGGGCAGGCAGGATGTCGTGGCGTTCCGGAGCGGACGCTTGGATCAAAGCAATCCAGAACCAGGGAATCAGGGATGAAGGACTTACGACCGCCGGCGCGACCGGCGTACCGGCGCCAGCCGCTGCGGGACGATTCCGGCGAGCTGCTCAAGGTGGTGATCGTCGCCTTGCTGCTGGTCGTCGCGCTGATGGTTGTCTACCAATACAGCAAACCGAGTTCCCCGCCAGCCGTGGCGCCGGCGGCCAGCGTGCCCGAGACCACGCTGACCCCGCCGCCGCCGGCGGCGCCTGCGGCAACCCAGCCAGCATATGGTGGCGCTAGGCCGACGATCCCGGCCGGACCCGGTGCCTCTGAGTGGAGTCGGCTGGAGTCCTTGCGCGACTACTGCCAGCGCATGGCCCGGATGAATGCCGGTGGCGAGTATCCCTCTCTGCAGCGTTCGGCCTGTGGCGACTACGCCCGCTATGCGCAGGCGCACGGCTTTGGTGCCGTAGCCCTGCCGGAGGTGATGGAGGCGCTGCCCGGGCCGTCCCGGCCGTCGATGGCCGGGACGGCGGAGCGGCAGCGGGGCGCGTCAATAGCGCGGACGCCGCCTCCGGAGTGTGATCAGTTGGAGGATTTGAAGCAGCGCATCAATGCCGCGACCCGGAAAGCGCATGACGGCTGGCAGGCGGAGCGTTATCGGGAGGAGTTGCGCCGTATCAACGCTCGGATGTGGGATCTGAACTGCCGTAACCACTGAGCGCCGCCGACCCACGTCTCGCGCTCAGGCGGTGACGGTCACCGGCCGCGCCTCACTGCGGTGCATTGCCAGGAACTTGCTCAATTCCCAGACGAACTTGCGCGGGCTCTCGAACGGCACCGCGTGGCCGCAGCGCTCGAAACGCACCAGCTCGCAGTGCGGCACCCATTCCGGCAGGCGCAACTGGCCGCGCGCCGGGTACATGGTCGAGTCCATGCCGACAAAGGCGCGCATCGGCACCGGCATCGCCGGCAGGCTGGGGCGCCAGTCGTAGTCGTCGCGCAGATAGCTGCGCAGGGCGTCCATGTAGATCGGCCAGTTGCTGGTCGGGGCCACCCGGCGGATCAGCGCCTCGTGACGGGCCAGGCCGCTGAAGCTCTGCCAGGCGCGGCCGGCGAAGGCGTGACTGAAGAATTCGGCGAGGGTCTGCCAGAGCCGCTGGCGTAGCGCCGCCGGAATCTGCTCGAAGCGCTGGCCGCGCCAGTGTTCGAGATCGCGCATCAGGCCGCTCCACTGCCCGAGCTTGATCGCCTGCCGGCTGCCGAGCAGGCCGTCGCGCCAGTCCGGGCCGTTGCGCACGCAGGGCGCCTGGTCAATGTGCAGGTAGGCGCGCACGCCGGCCATGCCGTAACGGCGCTGGTATTGCAGGCTGGTGCAGGCGCCCATCGACAGGCCGCCCAGGATCACCTCGCTCTCGCCCAGATGCGCCAGCAGGTCGGCGAGGTCGTCGGCGTGCTGGTCGAGCAGTTGTGGCCGCGCCAGCGCCAACTGATGCGAGCCGCCGAAGCCGCGCAGATCCGGCAGCACGAAGCGGTAGCCGGTCGCCAGTGGTGCGACGAAGGGCAGCCAGAGCGAGGCCGGCATCGCGAAGCCGTGCAGCAGTACGACCGTGGGCCCGCGTCCGAGGCTGTGGTAATGCAGGCGTGCGCCGTCGCGCATGGGGGCGTGTGACATGGCCGCCGACGCTACCGACAATCGGCATTTTTGAAAGCGCCCGGGCCGGCCGGCGGTAGTAAATCAGCCCCAACCGGCGCTCTGGACGCGGTGCGCCGCCCGGCCTGTCCTACCCTGCGGGACGAACCCCTCAGAGAGTCGCCATGCCGCCGCCGCCACCGCTGGACCGTCGCGAATTCCTCAAGCAGGCCGGCCTGGTCGGCGCCGCCCTGTCGGCCGGAGGCCTGGGCGCCTGTGGGGTGTCCGGTAGCTCCTCGACGCCGGGGGGCGATGCGGCCGCCGGCGGCCAGTGGATCACCGCGCCTTCGGCGCAGGGGCCGCTGCCGGAGCCCAAGGACTCCGGTATCGACCACATCGTCGTGGTGATGATGGAGAACCGCTCCTTCGACCACATGTTGGGCTGGGTGCCGGGCGCCAACGGCCGTCAGGCCGGGCTGCTGTATCCCGATGCGGAAGGCAAGCTGCAGGCGACGCACCGGCTGTCCACCGACTACCAGGGCTGCGGGCTGGAAGATCCGCCGCACGGCTACGACCATGGTCACGCCATCATCAACGGCGGCCGCATGGATGGCTTCCTGCGCGATACCCCGGTGGGCGATCTGTTCCCGATCGGCTACTACACCGCCGAGGAGCTGCCCTTCTACGCCGGCTGCGCGCAGGAGTGGACCATCTGCGACCGCTACCACAGCGGCATGCTCGCCTCCACGCAGTCCAATCGCATGTACATCCATTGCGGCCAGAGCGACCGCAACAACAACAGCGGCGGCCTGTTCGACGTGCTGCCCAAGACCTCGACCCTGCGCACCGTCTGGGACGCCGCCGCCGAAGCTGGCGTGAGCACCGGCTACTACTTCAACAACCTGCCCTACACCGCGATCTGGGAGTCCAAGTACCTGGGCATCACCCGGCCCTACGCCAGCTTCGCGCTGGAAGCCGCCGCCGGCCTGCTGCCGGCGATCAGCTATGTCGATCCCTTCTTCTACAACGACGGGCTCGACCATCTCTGCAACGACGATCACCCGCACGCCGACGTCCGCAACGGCCAGTCTTTCCTCAACGGCATCTACGACATCCTGCGTCGCTCACCGACCTGGGAGAAGACGCTGATGGTGATCTGCTACGACGAATGGGGAGGCTTCTTCGATCACGTCGAGCCGCCGTACATGCCGGTGTCGGATGTCGAGCGTGACGAGGTGGGCAACGACGGTCGCCTGGGTTTTCGCGTGCCCTGCGTGCTGATCGGCCCGCGCGCCAAGCGCGGCCATGTCGAAAAGATGTTGCTGGAGCCCAACTCCATCCTCAAGTTCATGGAGTGGCGCTGGCGGCTGGAGCCGCTGGGAGTGCGCGCGGCGGCGACCAACAACCTCGCCTACGCGCTGGACTTCAACAGCGCACCGCGCGTGAATGCGCCCGCCTTCAGCGTGCCGCTGAATCCCTACAGCCAGATCTGTGCCCTGGGCGGCATCGGCCTGCCGGCGCCGGGTGCGGCCGGCATGACCGGCTCGATGCGCGCGCATGCCGACGAGATCGAGGCCTTGCAGGAAAAGGCCCGCCGCGCCGGCTTCCGCTGGTAGCGCGCCCGCGGCGTCCTGGCGCTATTTCAGTCCGGCGGCTGGCCTCCTTCCCCCGCTTGCGGGGGAAGGTCGGGATGGGGGCGAGTGAGACCGGCCGATGGCCCCCTGGAGGGGCTGACCTCCCCCGGCGAAGGCTAAGGTCGTTATCTGGAAGAGCGCTTCAAGCAGCAACCGCGCGGCCGCTGTAGACGTAGGTCATTGGCCGCGGGCCGGGTAGGTACTTGCTCTCCAGCGCGGTGGTGGCGAAGCCGCCGTCCTTGAGCAGTTGCGGCACGTCGCGGGTGAGATGACAGCCGCCGGCCAGCGGCTTCCACCAGGGGTTCAGGCGCCGCTGCCAGGCGCGCACGCCGGCGTCCGGCGCCAGGCCGTGTTCGCAGAACAGCAGCTCGCCGCCCGGCTTGAGCACCCGCCGCATCTCGCGCAGCGCCGACACGCCGTCGGGGATGGTGCAGAGCGTGAAGGTGCAGACCACGCAGTCGAAGCTGGCGTCCTCGGCGCCGATCTGCTCGACCACCAGGGGCACCGTCTGCACCGGTATGCCGATGCGCGCGGCACGCTTGCGCGCCAGCGCCTGCATCTCGGCGGCGGGATCAACGCCGTAGATGCTGCTCACCCGTGACGGGTCGTAGTGCTCGAGGTTGAGGCCGGTGCCGATGCCGATCTCCAGTACCCGCCCTCGCGCCAGCGGCACGATGCGGGCGCGCTCGCCACGGACATGGCGGTTGCCGCAGGCGCAGTCGATCAGGCGCGGCAGCAGGTAGCGGTCGTAGAGGTTCATGGGGTTCTCAGGGCTTGAGCAGATCCAGGCGCAGGATCGCGCCATCGGTCTCGTCGGTGAGCAGGTAGAGCGCGCCGTCCGGCCCCTGGCGCACGTCGCGCAGACGGCGGTTGAGGCCTTCCAGCAGACGCTCCTCGGCGACCACCTTGTCGCCCTCCAGGCTCAGCCGCGCTAACTGGCCGAACTTCAGCGAGGCGACAAAGGCGCTGCCCTTCCAGGCGGGGATGCGGTCGGCGGTGTAGAAGGCCAGCCCGCTGGTGGCGATCGACGGAACCCAGTAGTGCTGCGGCTGCTCCATGCCAGCTTTTTCCGTGAGCCCTTCGCCGACCTTCAGCCCCGAGTATTCGCGGCCGTAGGTGATGACCGGCCAGCCGTAGTTGCGGCCCGGCCGTACCCGGTTCAATTCGTCGCCGCCCTTGGGACCATGCTCGCTGATCCACAGCTCGCCGGTCTGCGGGTGGATCGCCGCGCCCTGCGGATTGCGGTGGCCGTAGCTCCAGATCTCCGGCCGCGCGCCGGCGCTCCGCACAAAGGGATTGTCGGCCGGGATGCCGCCGTCCACGCGCAGGCGCACCACTTTGCCCAGGCCGTTGTCCAGCGTCTGCGCCTGCGCACGGCCGGAGTAGCGCTCGCCCAGGGTGACGAACAGCGTGCCGTCGCGCGCGAAGACCAGCCGCGAGCCGTAGTGGTTGTCGCTGTCGGTCAGGGCTGGCTCTTGGCGGTAGATCACCCGCATCTCGCGCAGGCTGGCGCTGGCGCGGTCCAGGCGGGCGCAGGCTACCGCCGTGGCGCTGCCGTCCTCGCCGCGCGGTTCGGCATAGCTGAAGCAGACACCGCCAGTAGTGCCGTGATCGGGAGTGAGTGCCGCGTCCAAAAGCCCGCCCTGGCCGCGCGCATGCACCGCCGGCAGGCCGCTGATCGGCACGCCGATCCGTCCCTCGCGGCTGACCAGGCGCAGGCGGCCGGGGCGTTCGCTCACCAACATGGCGCCGTCCGGCAGAAAGGCCAGCGACCAGGGCTGCTCCAGGCCGCGTGCCAGCTCGCTGAGCACCAGGGTTCCGGCCTGCGAGGGGAATTCCAGCGGCATGCCCGCTGCCGCGGCGGTGGCGCGCAGGTCGCCCTGCCGGTAGGCGATCAGCGACAAGGCTGTCAGCAGGACAGCCAGCAGCGCCGCGCGGCGGCCCGGGCGCGCCAGGCGCATCACGCCCTAGCCCAGGGGGCCGCGATGCACGGCCAGGCCGGCAAAGGCCTGGCAGGTCGGCATCAGCGAGATGGTGTTGATGTTGATGTGCGCCGGCCGCGTCGCGATCCAGTGCACGGTGTCGGCGATGTCCTCGGCGGTCAGCGGCTGAGTGTCTTCGTAGACCTTGGCGGCGCGGGCGTCATCGCCGTGGAAGCGCACATTGGAAAACTCGGTGCCGCCGCAGAGTCCCGGCTCGACATTGCTGACCCGCACCGGCGTGCCCAGCAGATCGGCGCGCAGATTGAGCGAGAACTGCCGCACGAAGGCCTTGGTGCCGCCGTAGACATTGCCGCCCGGGTAGGGCCACTCGCCGGCAATGGAGCCGAGGTTGACGATGTGGCCGCGACAGCGCGCGACCATGCCCGGCAGCAGCGCGCGGGTCAGGTAGAGCAGGCCCTTGATGTTGGTATCGACCATCTGCTCCCAATCGTCGAGGCTGGCCCGCTGCGCCGGCTCCATACCCAGGGCCAGGCCGGCGTTGTTCACCAGCAGATCGACGTTGGCGAACTCGGCTGGCAGCGCCGCGACCGCGGCTTCGACGGCGGCGCGGTCGCGCACGTCCAGCGGCAGGGCCAGGCAGGGCACGGCGAGTTCATCGGCCAAGGCCTGCAGGCGCTCGCCGCGGCGGCCGGCGAGGACTAGCCGGCCGCCGTCGGCGGCGAAGCGGCGGGCGATGGCGGCACCAAAGCCGGCGCTGGCGCCGGTGACGAGGACGGTTTGCGGATTCATGGCGAGAGGCGGCATACGGAAGGCCGCCAGTGTGCGCAAGCGCCGCCGCGCCGTCACCTGCCCAAGGTTGGGTGGGCGCGGCGGAGCGATTCCAGACGGCCAGCCGGTCGGCTACATTGTTCCGGCGCCTAGGGAGGCGCGCGGCACCACAACGAAACCACAAGGGAATTGCTCATGAACTTTGCACTGGTCTATCCAGGCGAGCGGACGCGCTTTGCCATTACCGCCACGCTGGCCATCCTGTTCTGGGTGGCACTGATCGTCGGCACCCTGGGCATTGCCCTGATCTACCTGCTGCTGTTCTTCGTCGTGTACCTGTTTGCGCAGTCAGCATTCATCGCCTACCTGCGCGGCTCGGCGGTGAAGATCTCTCCGGAGCAGTTCCCGGATCTCGACATGCGCCTGCACGACTGCGCCACCAAGATCGGCCTCAAGAACGTACCGGACGCGTACCTATTGCATGCCGACGGCCTCTTCAACGCACTGGCGACCAAGTTTCTCGGACGCAATTACATCGTCCTCTACAGCAGCGTGGTGGACGCGCTGGCAACGCGGCCCGAGGCGCTGAACTTCTACATCGGGCACGAGCTCGGCCACATCCACCGCAAGCACCTGAGCTGGGGCCCGGTGCTGGCGCCCATGGCCTGGCTGCCGCTGCTGGGTGCCGCGTTGCGGCGCGCCGAGGAATACACCTGTGACCGCTACGGCCTGTACTGCTGCGAATCGGCAGACGACGCCAAGGCCGGCATGGCCGCGCTGGCGGCGGGCCATAGCCGCTGGAGCGGGCTCAACTACCTGGCCTTCCAGGGGCAGCGCACCGAGCTGACTGGCTTCTGGAGCTCCTTCCACGAGTTCACCAGCGACTACCCCTGGCTGGCGAAGCGCGCCTTCGCCATCCAGCAACTGGCCGTGGGGCGCGAGCCGGATCAGTTCGGCCGCAGCTTCTTCGCCGGGTTTCTGGCGCTTTTTGTTCCGCGCGTGCCTGGCGCCGGTGGTGCCGGCTTCCTGGTGGTGGTGGCGATGATCGGCGTGTTGGCGGCGATCGCCATTCCGGCATACCAGGACTACGTCCGGCGTGCCGAGATTGTCGGGCTGATGTCGCAAACCGGACCGGCCAAGGCTGGGGTCGAGCAGTACGCCATCAGCAACAACCAGTGGCCAGCCAGCCTTAAGGACATTGGCTTGGAGTCCGGGGAGCTTGCCGCCGGCAAGCTGTCCGCCGAGCTGGAGCTGGGTGAGCACGGGCGACTCCAGTACCACTTGCGCGGTGGCAGCTTGAGCGAGGGCAGCCTGGTGTTGGTGCCGCAGCCCCAGTTCGAGGGCGAGAAGCTGATTGGCCTGGACTGGAAGTGTGCCGGCGAAGGGCTGCCGGAAAAGATTCTGCCGATCGCCTGCCGCCAGTAGACCCCGACCGGGCGGCCTAGCCCTTGGCTAGCGCCGCCCTGGCCCGGGCAATCGCCGCGCGCACCTGCGAGGGCGCGGTGCCGCCGTAGGTGGTCCGGGCAGCCACGCTCGCGTCCAGCGAGATGTGGGCGTAGACATCCTCACTGATCAGCGGGCTGAACTGCTGAAGCTCCGACAGAGACAGCTCCGGCAGGTCGCGGCCCTGCTTTGCGGCATAGCCGACGCTGTTGCCGACCACGTGGTGGGCGTCGCGGAACGGCAGGCCCTTCTTCACCAGGTAGTCGGCGAGGTCGGTGGCGGTCGAGAAGCCCTTGGCGGCGGCGGCGCGGCAGTTGTCGCGCCGGACGACGATGTTGGGCGCCATGTCGGCGTACAGCGCCAGGCAGTCGCGGGCGGTGTCGAGGGCGTCGAACAGCGGCTCCTTGTCTTCCTGGTTGTCGCGGTTGTAGGCGAGCGGCTGGCCCTTCATCAGCACCAGCAAGGCGTTGAGATCGCCGACCACGCGGCCGGTCTTGCCGCGCACCAGTTCCGGCACGTCCGGGTTCTTCTTCTGCGGCATGATCGAGCTGCCGGTGCAGTAGCGATCGGGCAGGGCCACGAAGCCGAACATCGGCGTCGACCACAGGATCAGCTCCTCGCTCCAGCGCGAGAGGTGCACCATCACCAGGCTGCAGGCGGCGACCGTCTCGATGGCGAAGTCGCGGTCGCTGACCGCGTCGAGGGAGTTCTCGGTCACCGCCGTGAAGCCGAGCTGCTCGGCGACGTAATGGCGGTCGAGCGGATACACGGTGCCGGCCAGTGCGGCGCTGCCCAGGGGCAGCACATTGGCGCGCTTGCGGGCGTCGAGCAGGCGCGCCTTGTCTCGCAGCACTTGTTCGCGCCAGGCCAGCATGTGGTGGCCGAAGGTCACCGGCTGGGCGACCTGGAGATGGGTGAAGCCGGGCATGACGCTGTCGGCTTCGCGCTCGGCGAGATCGAGCAGGCCGGCGGCGAGGCTGTCGATCAGGCCGACCAGTTCGTCGATGGCGTCGCGCACGTACAGGCGCACGTCGGTGGCGACCTGATCGTTGCGGCTGCGGCCGGTGTGCAGGCGCTTGCCGGCGTCGCCGATGCGCTCGGTGAGCCGCGCCTCGATGTTCATGTGCACGTCTTCCAGCGCCTGACTCCACTCGAAGCGGCCGGCGGCGATGTCGGCGGCGATGGCGTCCAGGCCGGCGACGATGGCCTCGACATCGGCGGCGGCGAGCACGCCGACCTTGCCGAGCATGCGCGCATGGGCCTGGGAGCCGGCGATGTCCTGCTTCCAGAGGCGCTGATCGAAGGACACCGACTCCGAGAAGCGCTCGACCAAGGCCGAGGTGGACTCGGTGAAGCGGCCGCTCCACATTGCGTTCTTGGCCGCGGTTCCGGCGGCGGGTTGGCTGGCGTCCTGGCTCATGGTGTCTGCTGGCGGCTTCAAATGGGCGCCGCGACGGCGGCGGGCGCGGCATTATAGGTGCGCCGTCCCCTTGCCAGACCGACCATGAACAATGCGGCCATCCAGCCGGAGAGTCAGCACAACCTGATCCCCAACTTCTGTCGTGGCGAGGCGGTGTGGCTGCTGATGCTGGTGATGGAGATGGTGGCGGTGATCCTCACCCTGGTCGGCGCCGAGCGCGGCGGCGAGGCCCTGCAGCAGTTGATGCTGCTGTCGCTGTACCTGCAGTGGCTGGGGCTGTCGAGCGCGGTGGTGTTGTGCATTGCCCGGCGCTGGCTGCGGCTGGCACGGGTGGGGGTGGTGTTCTTCGTCTGCTGGGGTCTGCTGGTGCTGGTTACCCTGGTCATCTCCGACGCCAGTTGGTGGCTGCTCAAGTACGTCGCCTGGGCGCAGCCGGTGAGCGAGACCCGCGAGGAGTTCATCGTCCGCAACGTCGCCATCAGCGCCATTCTCTCGCTGCTGTTGCTGCGCTACTTCTGGGGGCGCGCCCAGTTGCAGGCGCAGGTCAGGGCCGATTCGGAGGTGCGTTACCTGGCGCTGCAGGCCCGCATCCGCCCTCACTTCCTGTTCAATTCGCTCAATTCCATCGCTTCGCTGATCTCCACCAATCCGGAGCAGGCCGAGGAGATGGTGATCGACCTCGCCGACCTGTTCCGCGCCAGCCTGGAGAAGCGCAACCGCCTGGTGCGGGTTGCCGAAGAGGTGGAGTTCGTAAAGACCTACCTGCGCATCGAGCGGGTGCGGCTGGGCGACAAGCTGTGGATCAACTGGGAGATCGCGCCAGAGGCGCACTCCGCCCGGGTGCCGCTGCTGATCCTGCAGCCGCTGGTGGAGAACGCCGTCCACCACGGGGTCTCGCGGCTGCGCGCCCGCGGTGGTATTACCGTCGCCATCCACCGCGAAGGCACCCGGCTGGTGATCGACGTGGAGAATCCGGTGCCGCCGGAAGACGCGCCCAAGCGCGAATCCACGGGAGTGGCATTGGAAAACATTGCCCAGCGGCTCAAGCTGATTTACGGTGATACTGCGACACTCGAGCAGGGGCCAGAGCGCACGAAGACCGGGCCGGTGTACCGGGCGCGCATTCAGGTTCCTTATACGACGGAAGACACTCAGGGCCTACAGAGCGCAACGCCAGGGGCCAGTGACGAGGGGGAATGACGATGCGGGTGGTGATCGTGGATGACGAACCGCTGGCGCGGGAGCGCTTGCGGCGGTTGATGGCGGAATTCCCCGGTTACGAGGTCATCGGCGAGGCCGGTGACGGCGAAACCGCACTGGACTTGATCGAGGACGAGGAGCCCGATCTGGTACTGCTCGACGTGCGCATGGGCGGCGTCGATGGCATCACCGTCGCCCGGCAGTTGGCCCAGCTCGATACCCCGCCGGCGGTGATCTTCACCACCGCCTACGCCGAACACGCGCTGTCGGCGTTCGACGCGCAGGCGGACGCCTACCTGCTCAAGCCGATCCGCAAGGAAAAGCTGCGTGACGCCCTGCTCAAGGTCCGCAAGCTCTCGCGTGCCCAGAAGCCGGCGCCGCCGGCCCACGATCCCAACGCCAAGCCGGCGCGCGAGTTCATCCTCGCCACCACCCGTGAAGGCCTGGTGCGGGTGCCGGTGGACGACGTGCTGTACTTCCTCGCCGACCAGAAATACACCACCGTCTGCCATCTGCACGGCGAGGTCCTGATCGAGGAGTCGCTGAAGACGCTGGAAGAGGACCTGGCGCCCCTGTTCCTGCGCATCCACCGCAAGGCTCTGGTCGCCACCAAGTACATCGCCAGCCTGGAGCGCCGCCGCGGCGCCGAGGAAGACGACGATTCCGCCCACGGCCTCCGGGTACGGCATTCCACCGCCCTGCTGCCCGTGTCGCGGCGGCGTTTGTCCGAGGTGCGCCGCTTTCTGACCCACGAGAGCGAGGCCTAGCCCGAGTCCATCCTCCGGGCTTCAGGCGCGTTTTCCGGCGTCGCCCAGTGGCTCGTTGGAGGCGTCCATCTGCTTGCGGACCACACCGTCTAGGCGTAGCGGCGCAGTGCGCACCCACTGATCGAACTCGGCGGCCGGCATTGCCTTGGCGAACAGCCAGCCCTGCTGCTGGCGGCAGCCCAGTTCATAGAGCGTCAGCATCTGGCCCAGGCGTTCGACGCCTTCGGCGACCAGGGTGATCTCCAGGCTGGAGGCCAGTGCGATGGTAGCGGCGACGATCTTCGCCGCCTGACGCTGACCTTCGAGCTGGCTGACGAAGCTCTTGTCCACCTTGATCTTGTCGATGGGGAAGCGCAGCAGATAGCTGAGCGAGGAATAGCCGGTGCCGAAGTCGTCCAGCGCCACGCCGATGCCCAGGCTGCGCAGCTCGCGCAGCAGGCGCTCGGCGAGCTCCGGCCGCTCGATGAAGGCGCTTTCGGTGATCTCCACTTCCAGTCGCTGGGGCGGCAGGCCGGTTTCGCGTAGCACACCGGAGATCATCTCCACCACCCCAGGGCGCACTTGCTTCGCCGACAGGTTGAAGGCCAGCCTTCGGCTCAGGCCGGCGGCATGCCATTGCGCGGCGGCGGCGCAGGCGCTGCGCAGCAACTGGTCGGTGAGGGCGTCGAGTTGGCCGGAGTCCTCGGCGATGCCGATGAACTCATCGGGCGGCACGAAGCCACGCACCGGGTGCTTCCAGCGCGCCAGCGCCTCGGCGCAGACCACCTCGCCGGCGCCGAGGTCGATGATCGGCTGGAAGTAGGGCGTGATCTGGCCCTCCCGCAGCGCCACCCGCATCTCGTCGGCCAGGTCCAGGCGCTGGCGAGCCTGCAAGGCGTAGTTGTGGCGGGCGAACTGCACGGTGTTCCGACCCTGGCGTTTGGCATGGAACATCGCCGCGTCGGCGGCGCAGACCAGCGCCTCCGGGGTGCTGCCGTCGTCCGGGTGGATGGCCACCCCGAAGCTGGCGCAGAACGGCAGCCGCCGGCCCTGGACGACGCCCAGTTCGGCCATGCCCTGACGCAGCAGCTCGACATGGCTGCCGATCTTGGCGCGGTAGTCCTCGCCGGAGCAGGGCAGCATCATCACGAACAGGTCGCCGCTGTAGCGGTAGACATGCCCTTCGTTGGTCAGGCCGCGCAGACGCTCGGCGGCGCTGCACAGCACGCTGTCCCCGAAGCGGTGACCGTAGCCGTCATTGATGGTGCGGAACTGATCAAGGTCGGCGAACACCAGCGCGAAGGCGCGGCTGGCACCGATCCATTCCTGCAGGTCGGCGTCGAAACGCGGGCGGTTGGGTAGCCGGGTGAGGCCATCAACGAAGGCGATCTCCTGCAGGTGCCCGGTGAATTGCGAGAGTTCATGCAGGGCCTGGCCGATCTGGCCAAATTCGTCGTGGCCCTGTACCGGCGAGGCTTCCAGGCGTTCGCCGGCCTTGAGGCGCAGCAGCGAATCGTGAATGCGGTTGAGGGGCGGCAGGATCAGCCCAGACACCAGATAGGCTGAACCGAAGATCACCAGCCCGAGTATCGCCATGGCCAGCACGCTGATGGTTTCTGAATGGGCGTCCTGGGCCTGGGCTTGGGCCTGGGCGGTGTTGAAGTCTGCGCTGAGACGGCTGGCTAGCTGGCTGAGTGCCTGCTCGGCCGGACCGCTGATCCGGGGAAACTCCAGTACCAGCTTCCGGTGCGCCGCCGAGGCATCTTCGCCATCCCGGGCGGATGCCTTGAGGGTGACCGACGCCAGTTCTTCGCCCGCGGTCTGGAGGGTGTGGAACGTGGAGGGATCGAGGGCCTCCAGCTTGGCCACCGAGCCCTGGAATTCGGTGAGCGCGGACAGCACGGTGCCCCCGGCCTCGACCGACGACGATCCCGATGGGGCGCCCGGGTCGGCGGAGACAAACAGGACCCGGCGCAGCTTCGCCAAGGCGTTCTGGGCGTCGAGTATCGTGTCCAGGCCGGTCAGCGTGTGATCGACCCGCGCGTAGAACGCACGATCAGCCCGGCTGTCGGTGACTCCTGCCCAGCCCAGGTAGAGGGCACAGGTCAGCAGGGCCGCGAGGCCGGCCAGCAGCAGGCGCAGACGCAATCTGACCCCGGTAATGCGGCCGATGCCGGATGGCCGAGGGCTGGGGGAGGTCTGGCTCATGGCGGGGACACTCCAGGGCATGGACGACTCCCTGCGCCGAGCCGCCGTCCGATGGCGCGGCGCGCCCCGCCGGCGCAGGCCCTACAATGCCCGACCCTGAATTGCCTCCCGCGCCTCATGTCCGTCCTCGAGCGCATCGCGCAGCAAGCCGAGCTGCGCCGCACTTTCGCCATCATCAGCCACCCTGACGCCGGCAAGACCACGCTGACCGAAAAGCTGTTGCTGTTCGGCGGCGCGATCCAGCTCGCCGGCACGGTCAAGGGGCGCAAGGCCACGCGGCATGCGACCTCCGACTGGATGGCGCTGGAGCAACAGCGCGGCATTTCCATAACCACCTCCGTGATGCAGTTCCCCTATAACGGCAAGGTGGTCAATCTTCTTGATACCCCCGGGCACGAAGATTTTTCCGAGGACACCTACCGCACCCTGACGGCGGTCGACTCGGCGCTGATGGTGATCGACGCCGCCAAGGGTGTGGAGGCGCGCACCATCAAGCTGATGGAGGTCTGCCGGCTGCGTGACACGCCGATCATCACCTTCGTCAACAAGCTCGACCGCGAGGGCCGCGCGCCGCTGGAGCTGCTCGACGAGGTCGAGAAGGTGCTCAACCTCAAGTGCACGCCGATCACCTGGCCGCTGGGCATGGGCCGCGACTTCAAGGGCGTCTATCACCTGCTGGAAGACCGCTTCTATCTGTATTCCGGCGACAAGCACCGGGTGTCGGAGATCGAGACCATCGACGGCCTGCGCGCACCCGGTCTGGCCGAGCGCTTCGGCGACGTCTACCAGACCCTGCTCGACGAGATCGACCTGGTGCAGATGGCCGGCGACGGCTTCAATCTCGAGGACTACCGCGCCGCCAAGCTGACGCCGGTGTTCTTCGGCGCCGCCATCAACAACTTCGGCGTGCGCGAGCTGCTCAACGGCTTCACCGACTGGGCGCCGAGCCCCTTGCCGCGCGTCGCCGAGTTCAACGGCGTGGAGCGCGAGGTCTACCCGCAGCACGCCAAGTTCACCGGCTTTGTGTTCAAGATCCAGGCGAACATGGACCCCAAGCACCGCGACCGCGTGGCCTTTCTGCGCGTGTGCAGCGGCGTCTACCGCAAGGGCATGAGCCTGCATTCGGTGCGGCTCGACGGCCCGGTGCGGGTCAACAGCGCGCTCACTTTCATGGCCGCTGATCGCGAGGCGGTGGAAGAGGCCTATCCGGGCGACATCATCGGCCTGCACAACCACGGCGCCATCGCCATCGGCGACACCCTGAGCGAGGGCGAGAACCTGCGCTTCACCGGCATCCCCAGCTTCGCGCCCGATCTGTTCCGGCGGGTGATCCTCAAGGACCCGCTCAAGGCCAAGCAGCTCAACAAGGGCCTGGACCAGCTCTGCGAAGAGGGCGCGACCCAGGTCTACCGGCCGATCACCAACAACGACGTGGTGCTGGGCGCGGTCGGCACCCTGCAGTTCGACGTGGTGCAGTACCGCCTGCAGGACGAGTACAGCGTCGCCTCCGCCTTCGAGCCGGTCACCGTGCACTGCGCCCGCTGGGTGGTGTGCAGCGACCCCAAGAAGCTCAAGGACTTCGTCGACAAGAACGAGCTGCGCATCGCCAAGGACCACTACGGCGAGCTGGTGTATCTCGCCTCCTCGGCGGTGAACCTGGCGATGGCCAAGGAGCGCTTCCCCGACGTCCAGTTCCTGGACACCCGGACCCATGTGGTTGGGTCGCACGGATAAGCGGGACAGCCAGTGGCTGTCCCGCCCATGCGACGGGCGACCAGCGTTTGGCTTAAGCGGGACTGACATCGAGTCAGTCCCGCCTGGGGGCCAAACGCGGTCGCCCAGGGGGTAGATCAGAGCGCGCAGCCTCGCCAGGGATGGCTGTGATGCCGTTGTTTCAAAGTGGCAGCCAGTGGCTGTCCGCCCATTCAACCCGCCAGCATCGACAAACGCCGCGCGGCGGTGTCCAATCGCGCCGCGCCCTGCGACGGTTTGCGCCGTCGCGACATCCGGGCGGGGAAAGCGTTAGGGTTCAGCCTCAATTCAGTCGTCTGCCTCAGGCTGACCGCGACTCGATAATCACCCACAGGAGGGTGTCATGAAGAAAAAGTCACTGATTATGGTTCTGCTGGCTGCGCCGCTGGCGTTTGGCGTGGTTGCCTGCAACAAGTCCGACAGCACCGCCGCCCAGGTGGAGCAGCAGCTCGCCGAAGCCAAGGCGCAGGCCGAAAAGGCTGAGCAGGAGCTGGCGATGCTGCGCGAGCAGGAAGCCGCCGCCAAGGCCGAGGAGGCGCAGAAGCAGCTGGAAGCCGCCCAGGCCGAAGCCGAAGCGGCCCGCAAGGAAGCCGAGGAAGCCAAGGCCCGCGCCGCCGCCGCCGAGAAGGCGAGTAAGAAGAAGCAGGCAGCCGCTGCGGCTTCCGCTCCGGTGGCGGTCAGCAAGCCCGAGCCCAAGCCGGTCTGTCAGGACTGCGGCACCGTCGCCGGCGTAACCGCCGTGCAGGTGCAGGGTGAGGGTAGCGGCATGGGTGCGGTGGCCGGTGCCATCGCCGGCGCGGTGATCGGTCACCAGTTCGGTCGTGGCCAGGGCAATACCGCCGCCAAGGTGGTGGGCGCTGCGGGCGGCGGCTATGCCGGCAACGAGATCGAGAAGCGCATCCGTAGCACCACGGTCTATGACGTGACCGTGCAGATGGACAACGGCAGCACCCGCACGGTGCGCGTCGCCGATCCCTCGGGCATCAGCTCCGGCGAGCGGGTGCGGGTGGAAGGCGGCAATCTGGTCCGCATCTAAGGCGGCAGGCGGCAGACCGAAACGGGGCCTGAATAGGCCCCGTTTTTTGTTGGCTGTCTGACCAAGGGCGCTTGCAGTCGGCAGCGCGTGCCCCGGACCTTGCCTCCCGATCAGTTCCCTCCCCCGCTTGCGGGGGAGGGCTAGGGTGGGGGCGTTTGCCGGCCCGGATCTACGGTCCTAGCTCGCGCGCGAGCAGGGGCCGGTTTCTTGAGCGGATTCGCCAACCCCCGGCCAGGCCATCCACCGCCTGGCGTTCGCGCGGGCGGTTGCCATTCAAGGCAATCGCCTATTTCGCGCTCACCCAAACCGGCGCGAGATAGGCCACCGATTTATTGTCGGCCCCGCCGTGCACGCGCACGAAGTACCAGCGGGTTTCGCCACTGACGGTCGGCACCGGCAGTTCGAAGCGCGCGTTCGCGCCCTGCTGCACCGCGAGCGGCTCGCTGCTGCCGCTGGCGTAGAGCCGGTATTCGCCGCTGAAGGCGCTGCCTTCCTTCTGGCTCAGCTTCACTTCCAGTGGCACGGTCTTGCCGGCCTCGCAGCTCAGGCGCGAGCCCATCGGATGTCCGCCGTCGGCGCTGAGTTCGGCGCGCAAATGCCAGCCGGGTGAGAGCGCGTAGGTGCGGCGCGCCAGCCAGGCGGCGCGGAAGCCGGTCTCGTCCAGCGACTCCGCCAGGGTCACGGTCTTCGGCCGCTCCTCGCTGCCGAACTTGAGTTCATGCTCGTCCTCGGAGCCGATCGGCGCCAGCCGCCAGCCCTTGTCCAGCGCGGTCACGTAGTAGGGCAGGTAGCGGTCGTCGCCATTGCCGTCGTTGTAGACCTCCATGCCGAACATCCGCTCCACCGCGTCGGGGATCAGCGCGTAGCCGTTCCAGTCGCAGCCGGCATCGCTGTCCGACAAGCACTTGTCGTTGGGGTGGTTGAAGTGCGCCAGCCCGTCGTTACCGCCGCCGAAGGGCACCGGTGCGGTCAGCGAGCCGCCCAGCCCGGGCATGCCGGGATCGCGGGTGAACCAGCTCCAGAAGCTCTCCATGGTCAGCAGATAGCCGCCATCGGTCTTGGCGTTGCTGAAGTTCTTGGAGAAGTAGACGTTGATGTGGCCAAAGCGGTCGGAGGTCCACTCGAAGCCGCGGATGCCCAGGAAGCCGTGGCCATCGCTGACCTCCGCCACCTGGCTGGCGACGCTGTTCCACTTCGCCAGCTCGTCGACGCTGGGTGTCAGGCAGGTGAGCAGGCCGTCCGGCGTGCTGAAGCAATCGCTGCCCACGGAGAGGAATACACCGGCATCGAGCGTGTCGGAATGCTCGGAGGAGCCGGTGTAGTCATAGCCCTGGTCGCGGATCCGCCGGAAGTAGTCGCCGGGCGTGGTGTGGATGTCGCCATCGGAATAGCTGGAATGCTCGTGCAGCGTGCCCTCGTAGGCGTGCAGGCTGGACAGCGCCGGCCCGGTGTAGGGCTCGCAGGCCTTGGCCGTCGGCGGATCGACGATCCCCGTCGGCTCGAACACCGCCGTCACCAGATGGTGGTTGTCCATGCTCACCAAGCAGTCGCCGCCGCCGATGCAGGCGCCACGCCATTCGACGAAGCGCTGCGCCTCGGCCGGCTCGGCGCTCAGGCGCACCGTGCTGCCCGGCGCATAGGCGCCGTTGCAGGTCTCGCCGCAGTCGATCCCAGACGGCTCGGAGCGCACCCGGCCGACACCGACCTTGCTGACATTGAGCGTGTACTGCGCCACTGGCGGCGGCGTACCACCCGCCGGGTCGCCGTCGGAGCCGCAGGCGGAGAGCAGGAGTAGCAGCGCAACTGCGCCGGCGCGGAACAGGATCGACATGGCTATGAATACGCAGCACGGAGGGGCGCGCGAGCCTAGCCGCGCCCCATGACCTGTCGATGACGTTCCGGTGAAACTAGATCCGGATGCCCGCCCAGCCGCGCCGCTGCCAGGCGCGCACGAACAGGCCGGTCTGCAGGCCGCGGTAGGCGAGCATCGCCAGCCAGACCGCGTTCAGGCCCAGGCCCAGCCTGGGCCCCAGCAGCCAGGCCAGGGGCAGGAACAGCCCCCATTGCAGGCCCACCGCCACCTGCATCACCAGCTTGGCGGCACCGACGCCGAGCAGGGCGTTCATCAGGATCAGGCCGAGGGCATCGACCAGCACCGTGCCGCCGACCAGTTGCAGCGGCACCCGGCCCAGCGCCACCAGGGCGGGGTCGGCGACGAAGGCGGCCAGGATCAGTTCCGGCAGCAGCAGCATGGCGGCGGCCAGCGGCGCCAGCAGGAACACCGCCTGACGGAACACCTCCCAGGCCCAGCGCTGCGCGTCGTCGACCTGCTTGCGGCCCAGAGCCTGGCCGCAGAGGGTGGCGGCGGCGATGCCGAAGCCCATGCCCGGCAGCACCGTCACCAGGGTGATGTTGACCAGCACATTGGCCACCGCCAGCTCGGCGGTGCCGATGCGGCCGACGATCCAGAACAGCACCACGAAACCGGCGGCGAACAGCAGTTGCTGCAAGGCGTTGGGCAGACCCAGGCGCACCAGGCTCAGGAACTCCTCGCGGCTGGGCCGGCGCTGGAGAAAGCCGCTGCCCGCCGCGTGCCGGCGCGCCAGCCAGAAATAGGTGGCGGTGCCGATCACCAGGCTGATGCTGGTGCCCAGACCGGCGCCGGTGGTGCCCAGCGCCGGCAGGCCGAGCTTGCCGAAGATCAGGCAGTAGTTGAGCGCGATGTTGAGGCTGTGCATCCAGATCAGATTGCTCATGTACAGCCGGGTCAGCTTCACCGCGCTCCAGTAGCCGCGAAAGCAGAAGTTCATGCCCAGCGCCACCACCGACAGCAGGCGCATCTGCAAGTAGGGCACGCCCTGCGCGGCCACTGCCGGGTCGGGGTTGAGCACCGAGAACAGCCAGGGGGCCAGGGCGATCAGCAGCAGCGACACCGGCAAGCCGATCAGTACCGCCAGGATCAGTCCACCGTTGAGCGGCGCGGCGGCCTGCTCGGGCCGGCCTTCGCCGATGCGCCGCGCGGCGATCGCCTGCACGCTGGCCGAGAGCCCGGTGACCAGGGCCATGGCCATGAAGTTGATGAAGCTGGCCAGACCCACGCCGGCCAGGGCCGAGGAGCCGAGCTGGCCGACCATCGCCATGTCCACCAGATTCAGGACGTTCTGCGAGGTCATGCCGCCGATGATCGGCAGCGACAGCGCCCAGATCTCGCGGCGGCGGCTGGCGGTGGTGGTCGGCAAGGGCTGAAGGGTCCGGTGGCGGGTGGCGGGCGAGTGGCCGCCGCGCATTCTGGCGCCTGTGCGGGTCGCGTGCCTTACAGACAGCCCGGCGCCGGCGCGGGATCGGCGGCGCCGTAGTGCGCGCGCAGCAGGCGTGGCGGGTTCTCGTCCAGGGTCAACACCAGCAGCGGGCCGTAGGAGCTCTCGCAGAAGTCCAGCAGCGCCGGACCACCCAGCGCCGCCAGAATCGCCGGCACGGTATTGCTGTGGCCGACCACCAGCACGGTGCTGGCGTCCTGCGCGCGCGCGGCGGCGGCCACCGCCGCGACATGGGCGGCGGTGCCGCCCTCGAAGCCGATGGCCTGCGGTTTTAGTCCGGTTGCGGCGGCGGTTGGCGCGGCGGTGTCGCGGGTGCGGCGCAGCGGGCTGGTGAGGATGGCGCCGACCCGCGCCTCGGCCAGTGCGCTGGCCAGCGCCTGCGCGCGTGCCTGGCCGGCGGCGGAAAGGCCGGGGTCCGCGCCGGGCTCGCTGGCTTTCTCGGCATGGCGCACCAGCAGCACCAGGCTGGGCGCGGCTTGCGCGGCGGTGTCGGCGAGGGTCAGCAACAGGGCCAGCAGGAGTGAGGCACATGGACGAGGCATGGCGGCTTTTGTGAGCAGGACCAACGCCAGCCTAGACCGCAAGCGCCGCCACAAACAATCGGATGGGTTCCCCTCTCCCCTGGTGGGAGAGGGGTAGGGGAGAGGGGGCGGGTTCGGAGCGCACGGTAAAGCCCCCTCTCTCCCAGCCTCTCTCCCACGAGGGGAGAGAGGAGTAGTGCGTAGCTTCGCCCGGCTCAGCGCCCGGCGCGACCGATGGCGCCCAAGAGACGCGCCAGTTGCAGCAGCGCCCCGGGCGCCATCGACTTGCCGGTGTTGAGCAGGGCCACCGAGATGTCGCGGCGCGGATCGGCCCAGCACAGCACGCTGACGAAGCCGAGGTGGCCGAAGGCCTCGTGGCTTTTAGGGCCGAACAGACCGAACGGCGACTCGCCGAGCATGAAGCCGGCGGAGAAGCGCAGCGGCACCATCAGCATGCCGTCGTACTGGATCTTGCCGACCGGCCGCACCGCTTCGGCGACGGTCTCGGCTTGCAGCACCCGCACGCCGTCCAGCTCGCCGCCGTTGAGCAGCATCTGGAAGACCTTACAGGCGTCGTCGGCGTTGGCGAAGATGTTGCCGGAGGGCACCACCGAGGAGAGGAAACCTTCCTCGTTCGCGGCTTCTGCGGCGCGCTCGAAGGAGACGCCGATGATGCGTTGCGCGTACTGCGTCACCGGCCAGAACGGCTTGGGCCCGGTGCCGTAGCTCTTCGGCGCCAGCGCCCGGCGCTCGGGCGTGAGGCCGAAGCTCATGCTGTCCAGCTTTAACGGCCCGGTCAGCACTTCGCGCAGGTAGTCGCGCAGCTCCACACCGCTGACCCGACGGATCAGCTCGCCAACGATGAAGCCGACGGTGAGTGCGTGATAGGCCTGCTTCTCGAAGCGCGGATCGAAGGGCGGCGCCAGGCACAGCAGATGCACCAGCGCGTCCCAGTGCTGCAGCAGCGAGGGGTCGGGGTGCTTCACCGGCAGCGTCGGGATGCCGGCGCGGTGCGCGAGCAACTGGCGGATGGTCACCGCGCCCTTGCCGCGCGCGGCGAATTCCGGAATGTAGTCGGCGACGCGATCGTCCAGCCGCAAGCGGCCCTGCTCGGCGAGCTTGTGCACCAGGATCGCGGTGATCGCCTTGGAGGCTGAGAACAGGCAGACCGGCGAGTCCGGATGCAGCGGCACCTCCGGCCCGATCTCGCCGGGCGCGTTGCCCGACACCCGGCCGATGGAGCGCTTCAGCACGATCCGGCCCTGGCGACGCATCACCAGGGTGATCGCCGGATGCGCGCCGCTGCGGTACAGGCCCTGCATCGCCGCCCAGATGCGCTCGCGGTCGGCCTCGCTGACCCCGGTGTCCTGCTCGCCGAACTCGGCGGCATGGTCGATGTGACTGAGCGGCCCGAGATCCTTCGGCACCTGCACCCAGCGGCTCTTGCTCATCCGATTGATCCGGTCGTCGTACGCGCGGCGGCACTCAGCCTCTGGGCCTGGTATGCCATGCCGGCTTCAGGCCGCCGCTTGCAGGTTCTTCAGCGGCTGGCTGTCGTCGGCGAGCTGCTCCGGCGGCAGCACCGCTCCTTCGGCCACCCACTTCTTGGCGAGCATGAATTCGCCGGGACGGCTGACGGTATCGGCGGCGATCAGCTTGCCGGCCTTGAGATAGAAAGCCGCGAAGTTGCGTTGCGTCGCCGGATCGCCGCGCAGCACCAGTTGGTCATGGCCCTGCGAGAGGCCGACCATCTGCAGCTTGAGGTCGTACTGGTCGGACCAGAACCAGGGCACGTTCTGGTAGGCCTCGTTCTTGCCCAGCATCGAGCGGGCGGCGATGCGGCCCTGCTCCATGGCGTTCTGCACCGACTCCAGGCGGATGCGACGGCCGGCGAAGTTGCTGGGGTGGTTGCTGCAATCGCCGGCGGCGACGATGTCGGGATCGTTGGTGCGCGCGTACTCGTCAACGACGATGCCGTTATCGACAGTGATCCCCGCCTCGCTGGCCAGCTCGACATTCGGCACCACGCCGATGCCGACGATGATGAAGTCGGTCTCGATGCGGCTGCCGTCGGCGAGCTTCACCGCGCAGACGCGGTCACCCTCGGTTTCATAACTTTCGATCTGCGCGCCGGTGCGCAGATCGACGCCGGCCTCGCGGTGCATGCGCTCGAAGAAGCTGGAGATTTCCGGCGCAGTGACGCGGGCGAGCACGCGCGGCAGACCTTCCAGCACGGTGACCTGCAGGCCCAGCTTGACCATCACCGCCGCCGTTTCCAGGCCGATGAAGCCGCCGCCAATCACCAGTGCTCGCTGGCCGGCGAAGCAGCGCGGTTGCAGCTTCTTCACGTCGGCGATGCTGCGCAGCGGCAGCACATTGCTCTTGTCGGTGCCGGGCTGGTTGAGCATCCGGGCGCGGCCGCCGGTGGTCAGCGCCAGCTTGTCGTAGGGCTGCTCGCGGCCATCGGCGAGCACCAGCACATGGCGGGCGCGGTCGATACGCGCCACCCGGGTAGAGCCCATGAATTCGATTTTGAGCTGTTCCAGCTTGGCGCGCGGGCTTACGTAGAGCGACTCCTCGGTGACCGCGCCCGAAAGAAAGCCCTTGGACAGTGGCGGCCGCTTGTAGGGGATCTGCTCCTCCTCGCCGATCAGCAGCACGCGGCCGGTGTAGCCCTGCTTGCGCAATTCGCCGGCGATTTCGCCGCCGGCCTGGCCGGCGCCAACGATGACAAAAACGGAATCCGGCGTGCTGCCGGCGGTGCTGCTTTGGTCGGTGTCGCTCATGCGGCGTAAGGCCCGTGGGGTGTGGAGCGCAGGCTGCGCGGGGAGCGCAATTATGGCGCGGCGATGTTCGGCAAGCCGGCCGTCGATGTCTTCGCCCGTTTGCAGTACCGGCGCTGGCGCTGGTTCAACGCGCGTAGTCCTTCAGCGGCGGCTCCTCGCCGACCAGGTGCGGTGAGGGCGCGCTGCCGCCCAATTCGGCGCGCAGGATGTTGACCAGGCCGCTGGCGGCGTTGGGGCTGATGATCTGGTCGGGAATGATCGCCGCCAGGCCGCAGAGCGCGGCGCCGCCCGCGCGTTCGGGATTGGCAGGGCCGGGCTGGCTGATCGCATCCAGCGTGAGCTCGAACGCCAGACGGTCGGTGAGACCGATACTGACGTGATCGACGAAGCGGCCGGGGCAGAGGTCCTGCAACAACAGGTTGGCGACCTTGGGGTTGTTCTGCTGCCAGTCCAGCGCGGCGGTTGGCACTGGACTCACCGGCTGCACCAGCTCGTCGAACTGGGTGTAGAGACTGGTGTAGTCGATGTCGCCCGGGGTTTCGTCGCCGCGATTGACCGCCGTCGTGAACAGCGAATCGGGCGCGAACTGGCGCACCGCCGCCGGCAGCGGCACCGGCAAGCTGCTGGTGCTGGGCAGCGGCAGGCCGAGGCCGGCGAGCAGAGTCAGCGGGTCGGAGATCGCGGTGCCGTGGTTGGGGCCGGCCTGCAGCACGAAGTCCGCCACCGCCGCGCGCGCCGAAGGCCACCACTTCAGCGCCCAGCGCGGCATGCCGGCGCCCTGGCTGTGGCCGATCATCGCCACCTTGCGGCCGGTCTCGGCATGGATGCGCCGCAGCGCGTGCACCACGTACTCGGCCGAGATCTGCATATCGCCCAGGCCGCGGTCGGGATAGGTCACCGCGCAGACGTCGTAGCCGCGCTCGCTGAGCAGCGGAATGTAGGTCCACTCGTACTGCTCGGCGCCATTGGTGAAGGTGCCGTGCACCAGCAGCACCGGCGGCTTGTCCGGGTGCTCGAAGGGCGTGCAATGCAGCGCCGCGTCGAGCTGCTCCGCCGGGGTTTCCAGCTTGGGCTCGCCGGCCCAGCCATTGCCGGCGCTGGCCTCGTCGGCCGAGCCGCCGGCGCAGGCGCTCAGCAGCAGCGTCAGACCGAGGGCGCCGACCTGCGTGGCGAAGCGGATACGGCGTCCGCGTTGGTTCTTGGCCATGGTTCTCCTCCCGCTGGCATTGGCGCGCAGTATCGCGCCGATGCCGGGGGGCGCCTCGGCCACTTGGCCTAGGGCCTGTAAACCGGCCCTAGAAGCGGTAGGTCAGGCTCAGCGAGACGTTGTCGCGGTCGGCGTAGGGTCGCTCCTGGAAGTGCGGCTCGCCCAGGAAGGCGCTGTAGCTCAGGCCGACCGTGAAGGCCTGCAGGCGCGTGAAGTTGACGCCCAGGCTGGCGCGGTAGTCGCCCTCGCCCATCAGCGAGCCCAGGCCCGAGAGCAGGGAGGAATGGCCGCCGATGATGCCCGCGAAGGTCACTGGAATCTGTAGGTCCCAGCCGTCGAACACCGCCTTGCGGTCGATGATGCCGAGGATCGAGTAGCCGGAGGCGTCGCGGGTGTAGGTGAGTTGCTGCGAGCAACTGGTCGGGCCGCAGGCGGGATCGACGTCCTCGACGTGCACATAGCCCGCTTCGCTGACCAGGGTGAAGGAGTCCCAGAAGGCGCGCGGGCCGATGGTGTAGATCGCCGACAGCAGCGCCTGGCCGACCTTGCCGCGGGTCGGCGTCGGCACCGGCCCGAGCAGCCCGCCATCGACATCCACCAGCACGTCCACGCCTTCGCGGTAGATCAGCTCGCCGGCGACATTGGCGCCGAACAGGCTGGTGGAGAAGCTCAGCGCCGAGAGGTCGATGCCGTCGAAGTAGCGGATGTTGTAGGTCACCGGCACCTGCACACCGAGCACCTGGGTGGTGATGTCAGGCAGGCCGCCGGCGCCCGGCAGCAGCACCGCGTAGCCGTAGTTCTGCACCGGCGCCGGCGTGGTGTTGTGGTAGCGCAGGCGGTAGGCGCCCACGGTGGTCTCCGAGGTCAGCCGGTAGCGCAGGCCCAGGCCCCACTGACCGTAGTCGCTGGGGCGGATGTCTTCGCGGCGTTGCACGTTGATGTTCTTCGGCGCGCCGTCGAGCACGCCGGTGGCGCCAACCAGGCCGACCACGCCGCGCACCACCTCGGGGATCAGCGGCAGATCGAGGATGGGGTTGAGCAGCGGCGACAGCGGCTGCAGCGCCGGGTAGAGCGCGCCCAGCAGGTCCGGCGCGTTGAGGATGGTGTCGGCCAGCACATCCTTGTGCACCGGATTCTTGATGCCGTAGATGAACTCCGCTCCAGGACCGACCACGTCGCTCACCGAGTAGAACTCGCCGACCGGGTTCAGCTCGACCTCCTTGAACTCCAGCTTGTACTGGCCGAGCAGGGTGAGGTCTTCGTTGAGCGCCAGTTGCAGCGACACCTGGTTGACCGGCAGCAGGATGCTCTTCACGTCGGCGCCGGGGACGGTCGCCTTGGTGGCGTCGGCCGGGCCTTGTGCCAGCGCCACACCGGAGAAGAACAGGCTCTCGCCCCAGGCCACCACCTGCTGGCCGATGCGCAGGTTGAGCGCGGCGCTGTCGCCGATGTACCAGCTACCGAACGCGTAGGCGTCGAGCAAGCGGGTGCGCTGGCCGTCGTAATAGCGCGCCGCGTGGGTGAATTCGTTCACCCGTCCGCTGGTCTTGTTGATGGTGTCGGGCGAGTCGTTGTCGTTGTCCAGGCGCCGATAGACGTCGTCGTAGAAGGCGTCGCCGCGCAGCAGCAGGCCGTAGTCGTCCTTCTTCAGTAGCAGCTCGCCGAGCGCGGTGACGCGGTTGTTGATCAGCGCGCCTTTCTTGAAGTTGCGGTCGCCGTCGTCGTAGTTGTTGGACTCCGGCAGCTTCAGCGCGTCGGGGATGGGAATCTCCGGGCTGGGCGGGGTGGCGATGATGCGGTTGTCGGGGTCCTCAAGCCGCACGCCCAGGGCATAGCCGGCCTGGAACTGGGTTTCGGCGTCGAGGCCGAAAATCTCGTAAGAGCCGGCCTGCGCCGTGCCCATCGCCACACCACCCGCCAGACCCAGGGCCAACCTCGCCCGGGCGCCGTTGCCAGCCGCCATGTCGCCTCCATGCATTGTCGATGCGGTCGCCTTTCCGTGGCGGCCTGCCGTGCGGCCCCCAAAAGCGCTTGGGGCACGTCGGCAATGTAGTGGCATGGCGCCGGGGATCACTCCCCCGAATTGACGAGGACTCGCCTGTCAGTTGCCAGGTCGATCAGGCGAGGTTGCGAGTCGGCCAGCCGCCAGCCTGTTCGCTGGCATGGGTGGCGCCGCCGGGCAGGGCATCCCGGTGGACGTACTACGGAGAGCTGTGGCGGGTCGGGAGCGATGGTGGTGATCGGACGTGGGACTGGGCAGTCCTCGTCCGGGGAGGGTGGTCGCTACTAACTCCCGCTGCGCTCCACGAGGAAACCAGTGCCAGCCCTAGAGGTAACGCAGCCCGGTGAGCAGCTCCGACTGCTGCCAGAGCCTGCGTGCCAGCACCTCGTCGCCGGCGCGCGGGTGATAGCCCACCTTCACCGGTGCCCCGGCGAACTGGAACAGCCCGCGCGGGCCGTAGTACTCGCCGCCTTGCACGGCCGGGTCGCCGGCGGCGCGCAGGCTGGGCAGCGCGCCGCGCGCGGCCGACTGCGCGAACAGCGCATTGCCGATGCGGATCGCCAGCTTCTCCAGGGCATTACGCTCGCCGTCGGCGGTGTTGAGGCCGATGTTGGTGGAGGAGTAGCCGGGGTGCGCGGCGACCGCGATCAGGACGTGGCCGGCGGCGCGCAGGCGGCGGTCCAGCTCCAGACTGAACAGCAGGTTGGCGAGCTTGCTGCAGGCATAGGCCTGCGCCTTGTTGTAGGGGCGCCGCTGCCAGTTGAGGTCGTCCACCGTGAAACCACTGGCGGCGCGGTGGGCGACGCTGGCCACCGTCACCACCCGCGCGCCGGGCGTCGCCAGCAGGCGCGGCAGCAGCAGGCCGGTGAGCGCGAAATGGCCGAGATGGTTGGTGCCGATCTGCAGCTCGAAGCCATCCTTGGTCTGCGCGTAGGGCAGTGCCATGACCCCGGCGTTGTTGACCAGGATGTCCAGCCGCCGCGCGCCGTACTGCTCGGCGAAGGCGCGTACCGAGGCGAGGTCGGACAGATCCAGGCTCATCAGCTCGGCGCTGGCACCAGGGACCCGACGCCGCAGCTCGGCCAGCGCGGCGGCGGAACGCTCCGGGCTGCGACAGGCCAGCACCAGGCTGGCGCCGGCCGCCGCCAGGCCGACCGCGGTCTCCAGGCCCAGGCCGCTATTGGCACCGGTGACGATGGCTTGCTTGCCGGACAGCGAGGGCAGGTCGGCGCGGGTCCAGGGTTTGGTGCTCATGGGGATTGCTCCTGATTGCGGACTCTTCGAAGCTTTGACGGCAACACCTCCGTCGCTTCGCGCTACCTCCCCTGCACGCAGGGGAGGAACTGATTCGCCTCCCCTACGTGTAGGGGAGGTGGCGCCGAAGGCGACGGAGGGGTCGCTTCAGCCCTTGGCGTAGCCCAGGCCTTGCAGCGCCGTGGCGATTTCTTCCAGCGTCTTCGGGTCGTCGATGGTGGCCGGCGCGACGTAGTTGGCGCCGTCGGCGATGGCGCGCATGGTGGCGCGCAGCACCTTGCCGGAGCGGGTCTTGGGCAGTCGGGCCACCACTGTCACCTGCTTGAGCGCAGCCACCGCGCCGATCTCCCGGCGCACCCGCTCGACCAGCTCCTTGCAGACCGTGTCGGCGTCGCGCTGGACGCCGGCCTTGAGCACCACCAGGCCCACCGGCAACTGGCCCTTGAGTGCGTCGGCGACACCGATCACCGCGCACTCGGCGACGTCCGGATGCCCGGACAAGACCTCTTCCATCGCGCCGGTGGAGAGCCGGTGGCCGGCGACGTTGATGATGTCGTCGATGCGCGACATCACCCACCAGTAGCCGTCCTCGTCGACATAGCCGGCGTCGCCGGCCAGGTAGTAGCCGGGGTAGCGGCTCAGATAGGTATCGCGGTAGCCGTCCTCGTTGTTCCAGAGGGTGGGCAGGGTGCCGGGCGGCAGCGGCAGCTTGATAGCGAGGTTGCCGATCTCGCCGGCTTCCAGCTCGCCGCCCTCGGCGTCGAGCACGCGGATGTCATAGCCCGGCACGGCGACGGTCGCCGAGCCCGGCTTCACCGGCTTTTCTTCGATGCCGCGGCAGTTGGCGATGGCCGGCCAGCCCAGCTCGGTCTGCCACCAGTTGTCGACCACCGGCACCTTCAGCATCTGCTGTGCCCAGCGGATGGTGTCGGGGTCGCTGCGCTCGCCGGCCAGGTACAGCGCCTTGAAGTGCGAGAGGTCGTACTGCTGCAACAGCTCGCCCTTGGGATCTTCCTTCTTGATCGCGCGGAAGGCGGTGGGGGCGGTGAAGAAGGTCTTGACCCGGTGCTGGGCGATCACCCGCCAGAAGGCGCCGGCATCCGGCGTGCCCACCGGCTTGCCCTCGTACATCACCGTGGTGCAGCCCTGCAGCAGCGGGCCGTAGACGATGTAGGCATGGCCGACCACCCAGCCGACGTCGGACGCGGCCCAGAACACGTCGCCGGGCTGGGTGTCGTAGACGGCGTTCATCGAATGCACCAGCGACACCGCGTGGCCGCCATGGTCGCGCACCACGCCCTTGGGCTTGCCGGTGGTGCCGGAGGTGTAGAGCACGTAGAGCGGATCGGTGGCGGCCACGCTCACGCAGTCGGCCGGCGTGGCGCCGGCGAGCGCAGCCTGCCAATCGACATCGCGGCCGGCGATCAGCGTTGCCGCGCACTGTGGCCGTTGCAGCAGGATGCAGCGCGCCGGCTTGTGCGTGGAGAGCTCGATGGCATGGTCGAGCAGCGGCTTGTAAGCGATCACCCGACCCGGTTCGAGACCGCAGGAAGCCGACACGATCAGGGTCGGCTTGGCGTCGTCGATGCGCTTGGCCAGCTCCGGCGCGGCGAAGCCGCCGAACACCACCGAGTGCACGGCACCGATGCGCGCGCAGGCGAGCATGGCGATGGCCGCCTCCGGCACCATCGGCATGTAGATCACCACGCGGTCGCCGGTTTGCACACCCTGCTGGCGCAGCGCGCCGGCGAACAGCGCCACCGCGTCGCGCAGCTCGCGGTAGCTGAAGCTCTTCACCACGCCGGCCAGCGGACTGTCGTAGATCAGCGCCGCCTGCTCGGCGCGGCCGCCATCGACATGGCGGTCGAGCGCGTTGTAGCAGGTGTTGAGCCGCCCACCCGGAAACCAGCGGTAGAACGGTGGGCGGCTGTCGTCGAGCACGCGCTCCCAGGGGCGGTCCCAGTGCAGTTGGGCGGCCTGCTCGGCCCAGTAGGCTTCGGGCTGATCCAGCGCGCGCCGGTAGGTGTTCTGGTAGTTGCTCATCTCTCCTCCTTGTTCTATCTCGCCCTCCCCGTGCGGCCGGTGGGCGTCAATCCTTGGTCGCCCTCAGGTGCTGGCGCATGAAGATCAGCATGTCCGCCCGCGCCGCGCGCACCTCCGGGAACAACTGCCCGAACAGCGGGAAGGCGTGCGGGAACACCGGCCAGACATCCAGCTTCACCTGCGCGCCGGCGGCTTGCGCGCGGCGCGCCAGCAGCACGGTGTCGTCCAGCAGCACCTCGTTGTCGGAGGCCAGGAAGTACAGCGGCGGCAGGCCGCTGCAATCCATGTACAGCGGCGACAGCTCGGGGTCCGAGGCGTCCCAGTCGCCGGCGTAGAGCTCGTCCACCCGCTGCAGGGCGGCAATCGGCAGGATGGGGTCACGCCTCATCTTCAGCGCCCGCGAGGGCGGCGCATGCACGCGGCCCATCTCGGTGACCGGTGAAATCGGGATGGCGCAGGCCGGCATCGGCCAGCCGCGCTTGCGGATGCGTTGCAGGGTGCCGAGGGTGAGATTGCCGCCGGCCGACTCGCCCATGACCACGATGCGCCGCGGGTCGTGGCCCAGCTCCAGCAAGGCCTGGTAGGCGCGCTCGCAGTCGTCGAGCGCGGCGGGGAACTTGTTGAACGGCGCCAGCCGGTAGTCGGCCATGAAGCCGGAGGCGCCCAGCTCCGCGCACATCCGTGCCAGCAGCCAGACATGGGTGGTAGGCACCGCCGGCGCCAGGAAGCCACCGCCGTGCAGGTAGAGGATCACCGGCCGGTCGCGGTCCTGGATGTCGCCGACCACGTGCCCCGGCACCTGGCCGAGCACGCGGTAGTCCAGCGGCTGGCCGCTGCTGTCCTTGCAAACCTGGGATGCCAGCAGCAACTGCACCTTGGCGATGCGGGCGTAGGAGCCGTTGGCCGCCCAGCCCACCAGAGGGCGCAGCAGCTTGCGCAGCAGCCAGACGATCAGCCGGCTGCGCAGGCGCACCTGCACCGGCTTGAGTGGCACCGGGCCGGGGCCAAGCTGCAGGGGGACGTCGGGCGCGCTGGAAAGGGCGGGGACGGCGGCGGAGTCGGGATTGCGCATGCCCGGCAGTCTAAGTCGCCACGCCGCCGGGGCGTCATCCGTTCAGGCGAGTGTTGGGCTAGCCTTTAGTTGGAGGCCGGCAGCGCCTCCAGACTCTTGCGGATCGCCTGGCTGCGCGGATGCTGGTCGCCGAGCTTGGCCACCGCCAGCTCCAGCGCGCGGCTCAGGTCGCGGCGCGCGTCGCCGTTGCGGCCCAACGCCGCCTCGGCCTCACCGAGGACGCCCAGGATCACGAAACTGCGCGGGTGATCCTCGCCCAGCACCTTCACCGAGCGCGCGTGCAGGTCGCGCAGATAGGGCTCGGCCTGGGCGGCCTGGCCGCGCTTGAGCATCAGCTCGGCATAGCCCTGGTGGTGCGCCAGGGTCTCGAAGTCGTCGCCCATCTTCAGCCGCGCCTGCGCCGCCAGCACCCGCTGGTAGAGGTCTTCGGCCTCGTCGTAGCGGCCGAGTGCCATCGCCGCGCGGGCCTGGTCGTCGAAAGCCTGCTGGGTGGCGCGATGATCGAGGCCGGAAAGCTTCTCCAGTCGTGCGGTGATCTCGCGGGTCAGCGCATAGATCTCGGGCGAGGCCGGGTCCTTGATCCGCATCATCTGGATCAGCAGGCGTTCCGAGGCGAGGGTGAAGTCGTGATTGGGCCCCATCGCCTTGCCGCGGTCGGCGGCCACCTGGCGCATCAGGGCAATCGCCGCGTCGATCTCGTTCTGGTCGCGCAGCACCAGCGCCAGGATCTGCCGCAGGGTGGTGGTGTAGGCGTGCAGCCGGCCGATGCTGGCATCCATGCGCGGCAGTATCTCCTCCAGCGCCTGGCGCGCCTCCGGCAGCTTGCCGTTCTGGTAGAGCAGGGTGATTTCGTTGGCGCGCGCCGCGAAGGTGCTGATGTCGTCAGCGCCGAGCAGGCGGGCGGAGATGTCGCCGAGCCCCGCCATGTAGCGGCCCGCCTCTTCGAGATGGCCCATCGAGAACTGCGCGTTGGCCGCAGTCGCGTACGCGTCGACCCAGATGCGCGCCAGCGCCTTGTCGGTCGGCGGCTCCGGCGTGAGCAGGGGCTTGAGCGTTTCGTAGGCGCCGGCCATGTCCGGCAACTGGGTCTGAATCTCGCCGCGCACCAGCCGCTGCTTGGCGGCGGCGAAGGCGTTGACTGGCTGGCCGGCGATGCGCCGCTCGGCCTCGTCGAGCAGGCTGATGCCGAGCTTGGAATCGCCCAACTGGCTATAGGTCTGCGCCAGCGCCACCGTCGCCAGCACGCGCGCCGAGGGCGGCAGGCTCTGCTGCTGGTCCAGGGCGATGCGGGCGCGGTCGATGATCTCGCGCACCGACATCGACTGGCCCTGCGCCTTCTCGGGATCGGCGGCAGTCAGCAGCTCTTCGAGGAAGCGGTTGGTGGCCTCGAAGGCGGCAGTCTGCTCTTCGGCGTGGACGCGCGCCTTTTTTTCGCTGAGCGCGAAGCGGGCGGAAACCACCACTGCCGCCACCAGTGCCAGGCTCACCACCAGGGCCGAAGCGGTCAGCGCCCGGTGCCGGCGTACGAACTTGCGCAACAGGTAGCCGGCGGTGGGCGGGCGCGCTTCGATGGGCAGATCGCCGAGATAGCGCTCCAGATCGTTCGCCAGCGCCAGCGCCGAGTCGTAGCGGGCGCCGGGCTCGCGCTCCAGCGCTTTCATCACCACGGTATTGAGATCGCCGCGCGCCGCCGGCAGGCGCTGGGCGAGCGGCATCGGGCTCTGCGTGCGCAGGGCTTCGACCGCCGCCGCCAGCGAGTGCGTCGGCAGCTCGGGGTGGGGGCGCTGTCCGCTCAGCAACTCGTAGGCGATGGCGCCGAGCGCGTAGACATCGACGCGCGGGTCGGCGACGGCGGCGCCGCCGGCGAGCTGCTCCCAGGCCATGTAGGCGAGGGTGCCGACGATCTCGCCGGCCAGCGTGAGCTGGGTGCCGCTGCCGTCCTCGTCGCGGGCGCGGGCGACGCCGAAGTCGAGAATCTTCGGCTCGCCCTCGGCGGTGACCAGCACGTTGGCGGGCTTCAAGTCGCGGTGCACGACGCCACGCGTGTGCGCGTAGTGCACGGCGCGGGCGAGCTTGGCGAGCAGCTCCAGCTTGCGGTGCAGTGGCCAGTCGCGGCACGCCTGGGTCAGCGGCAGGCCGTCGACCAGCTCCATTGCCAGGTAGGGCGTCTGCTCCTCTTCGAGCACGCCGGCGCCGTAGAGGCGGGCGATGTTCGGGTGTTCGAGGTTGGCCAGCAGCGCGATCTCGCGCTGAAAGCGCTGGAACACCTGCCGCGCCGCGCCGGTCTGCGGCAGCTTGAGCGCGACCAGACGGCGCGGCGTTTCCTGCTGGGCGCGGTAGACGCGGCCCATGCCGCCCTCCCCGATCAGGCCGAGAATCTGGAAAGGGCCAAGGCGGTCGGGCAGTGCGGCGGCGGACATTGGAGCGCTGGGAGAAGGTCGGGAGGACCGCAGTGTAGGCCCTGAGCATTGCGGCTGGTGTAGCGCCCGCAGACTGATCTGGGCATCAGTTCTCGCTGGCCAGCGCCGCCAGCTTGAGGACGGTGTTGAGGTTGCGCCCGGTGCCGGTCTTCGCCGCCGGGATCACCAGCTTGGAGTCGGCCATGCCCTCGCCGTAGTGCACGTAGATTTCGCGGGTGCCGAGCGCCAATCGCTCGTCCTTCTGGTGCTTGAGCGTATGCAGGGCCTCGGGGCTCGGAGCGGCATCGAGAAAGATCGCCACCACGCGATTGCCCGGCGCTTCGGGGTAGGGATTGCGGCGCGCCACCTCGGCCATCTCCGCCGCGGTGCGCAGCAGGACGCCCACCGGCTTGCCGGCGTACTGCTCCAGCCGCGCCTCCAGCGCCGCCTTGATCGCCGCTTCAGTCTGGCTGCTCTCGAACAGCAGGTTGCCGCTGGCGATGTAGGTGCGAACCCGGGCAAAGCCCAGCGCTTCGGCCATCGCCTTCAGCTCGGTCATCGGCAGCTTGCCGGTGCCGCCGACGTTGACGGCACGCAGCAGGGCGACGTAGCTCGTCATCGCCTCAGCGCGTGCCCTTGGCGGCGGTGCGGAAGGCACCGGCCAGATTCAGCCAGCGCACGAGCTTCTCGAAGAAGCGCGGCGCCAGCACGCTCATCGCGACATTGAGCCGGGGCGTGCCCTTCATCAGGATGCTGTCCGGCAAGTCCTTCTCGATGGCCTCGATCACCGCCGGCCCGAGCCGCTCCGCCGGCACGGTGCCGACCAGCTTGGGCGCGCTGACGGCGTGCTGCTTTTCCATGTCCGCGAACATGCCGACCCCGGACATGAAGCCCGGGCAGATCACCGAGGCGCTCACCGGCCAGCCGCTGTCCTGCGCGGTCAGCCGCAGGCCGCGGGTGAAGCCGACCAGCCCGAACTTGGAGGCGTTGTAGGGCTCCTCGTAGGCGGTGCCGATCAGGCCGGCCATCGAGGCGATGTTGACGATGTGGCCGCGACCGCGCGCCAGCATGCCCGGCAGCAGCAGGCGGGTCAGCAGCATCGGCGCCAGCAGGTTCACCTCGATCATCTGGCGCAGCTCGGCGGGTTCGGTCTGCTCATAGCTGCGGGCGGATTCGATGCCGGCGTTGTTGACCAGCACGTCCACCCCGCCGAACTCGCGCAGCGCGGTCTCCGCCAGCGCCTTGAGGGCGCCTTCGTCGGCCATGTCGGTAGGCACCGCAAGCACCCGACCGCCGTACCCGCTACCCAGGCCGGCGGCAACGGCATCCAGGCCCTCGGCCGAGCGCGCCGCCAGTACCAGGTTCAAGCCGCGCTGCGCCAGCGAGTGGACGATGTGGGTGCCCATGCCGCGCGAGGCGCCGGTCACCAGCGCGGTCATGCCTGCTTCGAGTTTCATCGGGACTCCTGAACACGGGCCCGCCCCAGTGGCGCGGCTCCAGCGCCCGAAGATAGCCGAGCGCGATGACAAGTACCGGGGGTCCGCTCGATCAGGGCAGGCCGGTGCAGGGCCAGCGCAACGGCAGCTTCATCATCGGCCTCGTCTCCAATTCGCGACGAAGGCCACCGCGATCACCACCGCCGACACAAGGCCGGCGATGCCCGCCAGCCAGCCGGCCCAGGGCCAGCGCGTGAGCTGCCAGAGCGGTAGCGCCAGCGTGGTCGTCAGCAGCGGGGCAAACAGCAGCCAGGGGATGAAGGCGCGCATGGTCTCCCCGCGTTCAGATGTTTTCGGGCCGGGCGTCCGCGCCCTACATCCGGAACACGCCGTAACGCGGATCGCCGATTGGCGTGTTGAGCGCCGCCGAGATCGAGATGCCCAGCGCGTTGCGGGTGTCGACCGGGTCGAGCATGCCGTCGTCCCAGATTTCGGAGGTGGTGTACCAGGCGCTCTGCTTGCGCTTGAACTCGCCGAGCACCGGGTCGCGGATGGCGTCGATGTCGGCCTGGCTGAGCTGCTTGCCCTGCTTGGCGAGCTGGCGGATCTTCACGTCGGCGAGCGTATTCGCGGCCTGCTCGGCACCCATCACCGAAGTCTGCGACTGCGGCCAACTGAACAGGAAGCGGCTGTCGAAGGCGCGGCCGGACATGCCGTAGTTGCCGGCTCCGAAACTGCCGTGGCACATCACGGTGAACTTCGGCACCTCGCAGTTGCTCACCGCCATGATCATCTTGGCGCCATCCTTGGTGATGCCGCGGCGCTCGTATTCCTTGCCGACCATGAAGCCGGTGATGTTCTGCAAAAACAGGATCGGCACGCGGCCCTGGTTGCACAGCTCGATGAAGTGCGCGCCCTTGAGCGCCGAGTCGTTAAAGAGCACGCCGTTGTTGGCGAGGATGCCGATCTTGTAGCCCCAGAGGTGCGCGTAGCCGCAGATCAGGGTCTTGCCGTAGTTGGGCTGGTATTCATGAAAGCGCGAGCCGTCGACCAGGCGCGCGATCACTTCCTTCATGTCGAATTGCGCCTTGATGTCGCGCGGCAGGATGCCGTACAGCTCGCGGCCGTCGTAGTAGGGCGCTTCCGGTGCCTGCCATTCGATGAGCGACTTCTGCGGGCGCTTGAACTGGGCGACGATGTCGCGGGCGATGGCAATCGCTTCCTCTTCGCTGCCGGCCGGGTAGTCGGCGGTGCCGGAAACACTGGTGTGCATGTCGCAGCCGCCGAGTTCATCGACGCTGACGTCCTCGCCGGTCGCGGCCTTCACCAGCGGCGGGCCGGCGAGGAAGATCGCGCCGGTGCCGCGCACGATCACGTTGTAGTCCGACAAGCCCGGCACGTAGGCGCCGCCGGCCGTGCAGTGGCCGAGTACCACCGAGACCTGCTGCACGCCCATCTTCGAGAGCATGCACTGGTTGCGGAAGATGCGACCGGCCATGTACTTGTCGGCGAACAGGTCCGCCTGCAAGGGCAGGAAGCCGCCGGCGGAATCGCACAAGTGCACCACCGGCAGGCGGTTCTCGATGGCGATGTCGAGCGCGCGCACGGTCTTCTTCACCGTCAGCGGATACCAGGCGCCGCCCTTCACGCTGGCGTCGCCGGCGTTGATCACCACCTCGCGGCCGGAGACGATGCCGATGCCGGTCACGCAGGCCGCGCCCGGCACCTCGCCGTCGTAGGCCTCGTTGGCGGCCAGCGAGGACAGCTCCATGAACGGCGTGCCGGGATCGAGCAGCAGCTCCAGGCGCTCGCGCACCAAGAGCTTTTTCTGCTGGCGCAGGCGGTCGATGTCGCGCTGCGGGCGCGCGTGGCGAACCTTGTCCTGCTTCTCCTTGAAGGCTTCGGCCAGCCGGCGGTTGTGCTCGGCATTGGCCTGGAAGTCGGCGGACGCGGTATTGAGCTTGCTCTCGATTCTTTTCACTGGTTCGGCTCCAGGCTCAGCAGCAGCGCGTCGCGGTCGAAGGTCTGCGCTTTTTCGTAGGTGACGACGGCGACCACGCCATCGCGTGGCGCGGTGATGGTGGTTTCCATCTTCATGCTCTCCATCACCAGCAGGGTCTGGCCCTTGGTCACGGCATCGCCGGGCTTCACCGACACGCTGACGATGCTGCCCGGCATGGGGGCGCGGATGTGATCCTCGGCGCTGCCGCCGGCAGCGGCGGCGAGCCGGTCCAGCGGGTGGCGGTAGCGGAGCTGATAGGCCTCGCCATCGAAGTGCACGAACACGTCGTCACCACGGGTGGCGATCACCACCTCGTGGTGGCGCTCGCCGACGGTCAGCCAGGCACGGCCATCGGCGCCGGTCTTGAGATCGACATCGATCACCTGTTCGCCGAAGTGCAGGCGGTAGGCGTTTGCCGAGCGTGACAGCGCGTTGTTGTGCTCGGCCTCGCCGAGCTTGAAGGCATGTTGCATGGTGGGTTCCTTAATTGCGCCAGCCGCCCATGGCGGCGTGCATGTCGGGTACCGCGTCGGCGACGTCGCGCATCGGCCTGGTGCTCAGCGCGGCGGCGGCGAGCAGGGCCTGCAGGGTCTCGGCGGCGAGCTCCGGCTCGGCGGCGATCTGCGGATTGGCGTCGAGAAAGCCGGTGTGCACATCGCCGGCGACAAAGGCCGGGTGCGCGATCAGCCGGCGCAGGAAGGCGGTGTTGGTCTTGCAGCCGAGAAGCACGGTGTCGCGCAGCGCCGCATCGCCCTTGGCGATGGCATCGGCGCGGTCGTGGCCGGTGACGATCAGCTTGGCGATCATCGGGTCGAAGGCGGAGGTGACCTCGCCGCCCTGGAGAATGCCGCTGTCCCAGCGCACGCCCTCGCCCTGCGGCGGGTGCAGCACCAGCACCGGGCCGGTGGTCGGCGTGTAGCCGCGCGCGGCGTCCTCGGCGTAGATGCGGAACTCGATGGCATGGCCCTGGGCCTTCACGTCGGTCTGCTCGAAGCCGAGCTGCTCGCCGGCGGCGACCCGCAGCTGCTGCAACACCAGGTCGATGCCGGTGATCTGCTCGGTGACCGGATGCTCCACCTGCAGGCGGGTGTTCATCTCCAAAAAGTAGAACTCGCCCTGCTGACCGAAAATGAACTCCACCGTGCCGGCGTTGCGATAGCCGATGGAGCGGGCGATGCCGGCGGCGGTCTCACAGATCTTCTCGCGCAGCTCGGGGGTGAGCGCCGGCGAGGGGGTTTCCTCGACGATCTTCTGGAAGCGCCGCTGCACTGAGCACTCGCGCTCGAATACGTGCACGACATTGCCATGGCCATCGCCCAGTACCTGCACCTCGATGTGGCGCGGGTTCTCGATGTAGCGCTCGCAGTACAGGCGGCCGTCGCCGAAGTAGCGCGCTCCCTCGCTGCGGCCACGCACGATCTCCTGCTCCAGCAGAGAAAGATCGCGGACGATGCGCATGCCCTTGCCGCCACCGCCGGCGGAAGGCTTGATCAGCAACGGCGCGCCGACCTTGCGCGAGCGCTCGACGAAGGTGGCCGGATCATCGTCCTCGATCGCCGAGGGCGCGACCGGAAAGCCGGCCTTTTCGACGAAGTTGCGCGCGCGCACCTTGTCGCCCATCAGGTCAATCTGCTCCGGCGTCGGGCCGATGAAGCGGATGCCGGCCGCTTCCACCGCCTGACAGAAGCCCTTGTTCTCGGAGAGAAAGCCGTAGCCGGGATGGATCGCCCCGGCGCCGCTGGCTAATGCCGCCGCGATGATCTGCGCGCCGTCGAGGTAGCTGGCCACCGGCGTCGGGCCGGTGATCTCGATGGCCTGGTCGGCCATCTTTACCGCCAGCGTGCCGCGATCGGCAGCGTGGTAGACGACGATGCCCTTCAGGCCGAGTTTCTGCACGGTGCGCAGCACGCGCACGGCGATCTCGCCACGGTTGGCGACCAGCACCGCCTTGAAAGGCCATTGGGAGGTATCGGGTACTGCGCTCATGCACTAGCTCCGCGTTTTCTGCCCTCGCCCCTGACCGGGGTGGAGGGCTGGGATGATTGGTGTACTGCGATGCCCTCGCAGACCAGGGAGGTGAGCTGCTCGGCCAGACTGTCGATGTCCAGCGCGCCGCGGCCGCAGACATAGTTCCAGCTGTGGTGCTCGATGCCGCCGTAGACCAGCGAGCGCAGCAGCGGCGCCGGCAGGTCGGCGCGGAACTCGCCGCCGGCGACGCCGGCCTCGATCACGTCGACCAGCAGCTGGGTATAGCGGCGGTTGAGGTCGTGCAGCAGCGTGCCGCGATAGTCGTGCTCGGACTGCACCTCGCGGAACATCAGCCGGCACAGGCGCGGAAAGTCGCGCACCGAGCGCAGGTGGCGCCAGATCAAGAGGTGCAGGCGCGCGCGGTGGCTGGACTGCCCGGCGAGGTCGCGGGCGTAGTCGCCAAACATCTCCTCGTACCAGTACTCCAGCACCTTCAGCAGCAGCTCGCGCTTGGTGGCGAAGTACTTGTAAATGGTGCCCTCGACCACGCCCAGCTTGAGCGCGATCTCGGCGACCGCGGTGGTCTCGTAGCCCTTCTCGCAGAACAGCTCGCGCGCCGCCAGCAGGATCTCGTCCACGCGCTGCTCGCGCGCCAGGCGCGGGGCGTGGACGCGCGGCGGCTTGGTGCTACTCATACGCCTGGACTCCCTCCCCCGCTGGCGGGGGAGGGTTGGGGTGGGGGCGGTTGACGCAGAGGTAGGGTGGGCAAAGGCGCGCAGCGCCGTGCCCACCGTTGCGCAGCCAGCGCGTGGGCACGGCGCTGCGCGCCTTTGCCCACCCTACGAGCGGCGGTTTGCTCATGCGTGGACCAGGCCCTGCTCGATCCAGGCGGCCGGAACCTGCACCGGAAAGTCCATGAGGATCTGCGCCATCATCTTGCCCTGCGGGTCGTAGCGCAGGCTGGCCATGCCGCCGCCACCGAGCGCGTTGTGGAGCAGAAAGTTGAAGCCGCCCAAGCCCGGAATCTCGAAGCGCTCGACCTTGCTCGGCGTGTAGTGCGCGAAGTAGCTGGCGACCGCTTCCGGCGTGAGCTGGGCGCGCAGCAGCGGCAGGAACTCCGGCTTGCGAGCGAGCACGCCGATGTTGGCGGCATCGCCCTTGTCGCCGCTGCGGCCGTAGGCGAGGGCGATCAGGGGCACGGTGACGCCATCGCTGCCGACTGCGTGGGTCTCGTTGGCGGGCACCGGCGAGGCGGCCGAGAGCGGTGCTTCGCCCGCCGCCGGTGCTACGAAGGGCGCGCCATCGACCTCGATGCCCACCGCCGACTTCGGCACCAGGCAGGAGAACAGCCGCACCAGCGGCGTCGGCGAGGGCCGGCCGCCGGAGAAGCCGGTGATGCCCTGCGCCATCGCGGTGGCGGGCGGAATGAACTCGCGGCCGAAGATTTCGAGCGCGTTCTTGTCGGCGTGGTGCACCGAGAGCTTGAGGATGACCTCGCGGCTGCTGCGGGCGCGGCTCTGGGCGCCCCAGTTGGCCTCGCTGCCCAGCACCTCGACGTCGGTGCGCAGGTAGTCGGCCAGGCCGCGCTGCGCGAACAGCGCGCGGGTGCGCTTGAGGATGGCGGCAGCCACCGCCTCGGCCTTCCGTACCGCGTCGATGCCGCCGATCATCATGGTGCCGCTGCTGCGGAAGCCGTCCTGATAGGTCGCCGACACCTTGTACTGGTCGGTCGGTGCGCCGCCCTTGGCGCCGGTCACCTCGACGCGGTTGTCGCCGACCAGCCTCAACTGCACGCCGCTCCAGTCGCAGGTCACGTCGGGCAGCAGGTAGGCGGTGGGGTCGCCGATCTCGTAGACGATCTGCTCGGCGACCGTCTCGGGCGCCACGCGACCGCCGGTGTTGGCCGGCTTGGTGGCGATGAAGCTGCCGTCGGCCTTGCAGATGGCGATGGGAAAGCCCATGCGATCCCAGTCGCCGCTGACTTTTTCCCAGTCGGTGCTGATGCCGCCGGTGGCCTGCGCGCCGCACTCGACGACATGGCCGACGAGGCTGCCGGCGCTCAGCAGATCGTAGTCGCCGGCCTGCCAGCCGAACTCGTGGATCAAGGGGCCGAGCGCCACGGCGCTGTCGACGCAGCGGCCGGTGAGCACGATGTCTGCGCCGCCATCCAGCGCCTGGGCGACGGGAAAGGCGCCGAGGTAGGCATTCATGCTCCACAGCTTGGCCGGCATCGCCTCGCCGCTGAACATCTCCCTGGTCTCAGCGAACTCGGCCGCGCGCGGCAGCAGGTCGTCGCCGGTGACGATGGAGACCTTCAGCTCGATGCCGAGGGCCTTGAGCTTCTCGTCGATGGCTGCCTTGCAGGCCTGCGGATTGACGCCGCCGGCATTGGTCACCACCTTGATGCCGCGTTCTTTCAGCTTGGGCGCCAGTGCCGCGACCACGGCCGGGAAGTCGGTGGCGTAGCCGGCGTTCGCGTCCTTGATCCGCGCGCGCGCCAGCAGGCTCATGGTGATCTCGGCCAGGTAGTCGAGCACCAAGTAGTCGATCTCGCCGGACTCGACCAGCTGCTTGGGCCCTTCGGCGCTGTCGCCCCAGAAGCCGGCGCCGCAGCCGATGCGGACGACTTCGCGTGAGGTGTGAGGCTTGAGGCGTGAGGCACTCATCTCAAGTCCCCGTGAAATTCGGCGAACGCTTTTCCTGGAAGGCGGCCATGCCCTCCTTGGCGTCGTTGGTGCTGGACATCACCGGCACCATTGCCTGCGCGTACTCCAGCGCCTCGCGCAGGCCCATGTCGCGCGTCGCATTGAAGGCCTGCTTGCCGAGGCGGATCGCGGTCGGCGACTTGTCGGTGATGCGCGAGAGCAGCCAGTCGAGCTTGCTGTCCAGCTCTTGGCGCGGCACCAGGTAGTTGAGCAGGCCCCAGTCGTAGGCCTCGGCGGCGCTGAACTGCTCGCCGGTGATGCACATCTCCTGCAGCTTGCGCGGCGGCAGCACGCGCAGCATGTAGGGCAGGATCATCATCGGCGTGACGCCGATCTTCGATTCGGTGGTGCCGATGCGGATGTCGTCGGCGGCAATCGCCATGTCGCAGGCGCAGAGCAGGCCGAAGCCGCCGGCCATGGCGTGGCCGTTGACGCGGGCGATCACCGGCAGGGTGCATTCCTGCAGGCGCTTGAACAGATCGACGATGTAGTGCTTGGGCCGGGCGAAGTCGACCGCAAAGGCGAAGCCCTTGGTGCCCTTGGCGAGGTCGGCGCCGGCGCAGAAGGCCTTGTCGCCGGCGCCGGTGATGACGATGGCCTTCACCTCGCCACCCTCGACCGCTTCCTTGATGCCGCGATCAATGGTGCGGACGACGTCCTCGTTGAGCGCGTTCCGGCGCTCCTCGCGGTTGATGATGATCCACTGCACCGCGCCGCGGCGCTCGATCAGGACTTGCTCAGACATTCCCAGGCTCTCCTTGAGGCTAGGGCGCAAGCCTGAGGCAAGTCTGGTGAGTCGGCCTCACCCATTTATGGGAGCCGCCGGTAGCGCGGGTCGGGACGCGCTGGAGGAGCCCTGTGCCGCCGGTTCCGCGCGGGACTTTGCAAAGACCAAATCGGTCTAGCGGCCTGCATAGGCATTCAGGTTGTTGCGCGCTTAGAGTGCGGCGCTCCCCGAGCTTCGGGGCGGCGGCTCGCGTTCTCGCCGGAGCTGGTTTTTTCCACTACTGCAGGCCTTGTGAAGACCATGTCGAACCCGCACAAGTTTGAAACCCTCGCCGTCCACGCCGGCTACAAGCCGGACCCGACCACGCACGCGGTGGCGGTGCCGATCTACCAGACCGTGGCGTTCTCCTTCGACGACACCCAGCACGGCGCCGATCTTTTCGACCTGAAGGTGGCCGGCAACATCTACAGCCGCATCATGAACCCGACCAACGACGTGCTGGAGCAGCGCCTGGCCGCGCTCGAAGGCGGCATCGCGGCGCTGGCGCTGGCCTCGGGGCAGGCGGCGGTGACCTATGCGATCCAGACCATCGCCCGCGCCGGCGACAACATCGTCTCGGCCAGCACGCTCTACGGCGGCACCTACAATCTGTTCGCGCACACCCTGCCGCAGTTCGGCATCGAGGTGCGCTTCGCCGATCCACGCGCGCCTGAAAGCTTCGCCGGCCTGATCGACGCGCGCACCAAGGCGCTGTTCGTCGAGTCGATCGGCAATCCGCTGGGCAACATCACCGACATCGCCGCGCTGGCCCAGATCGCGCACGCCGCGGGCGTGCCGCTGATCGTCGACAACACCGTCGCCACGCCCTATCTGCTGCGGCCGTTCGAGCACGGCGCCGACATCGTCGTCCACTCGCTCACCAAATACCTCGGCGGCCATGGCACCAGCCTGGGCGGCGCGATTGTCGATTCCGGCAAGTTCCCCTGGGCCGAGCACGCGGCGCGCTTCCCGCAGCTCAACGAACCCGACCCCAGCTACCACGGCGTGGTCTACACCCAGGCGCTGGGCCCGGCGGCCTACATCGGCCGGGCGCGGGTGGTGCCGCTGCGCAATACCGGCGCGGCGCTGTCGCCGTTCAACGCCTTCCAGATTTTGACCGGCATCGAGACGCTGGCGCTGCGCATGGAGCGGATCACCGAAAACGCCCTGCGCGTCGCCCGGCACCTAAAGAGCCATCCGCGCGTGCAGTGGGTCAACTACGCCGGCCTGGAGGATCACCCCAGCCACGCACTCGCCCAGCGTTACTTCGGCGGCCGGCCCTCGGGCCTGCTCACCTTCGGAGTGCAGGGTGGCCGCGAGGGCGGCGCCCGCTTCCAGGACGCGCTGCAGCTATTCACCCGGCTGGTCAACATCGGCGACGCCAAGTCGCTGGCGGCGCACCCGGCCTCCACCACCCACCGCCAGCTCTCGCCCGAGGAGCTGGTGAAGGCCGGCGTCACCGAGGACACCATCCGGCTGTCGATCGGCATCGAGCACATCGACGATCTGATCGCCGACCTCGACCAGGCGCTGGCGGCGGTCTAGCCCGCCGGGGTTTGCTCGGCCTCGCTTCTCCTGCATTTGGAGGGGCGGGGCAGGCCCGGTGACGTGCTAGCGTCGGCGCGTCTTTGGCCAGCGGAGCAACAAGCCCATGAGCGCGTCCCCATCCACGGTAATGATCACCGGCGCCGCCGGCAGCCTGGGCCAGGCGGTGGCCGCGGCCTTCGCCGCCGAAGGTGCGCGGCTGGTGCTGGTGGACGTCAGCACCCAGGCGCTGGCGGCGCGTTATCCGGGCGAGTCGCCGCAGCGGCTGTGCCTGGCGGTGGACCTGCTCGACGAGGCGGCGGTGCAGGCGGCGGTCGCCCAGGCGCAGCAGCGCTTCGGCGGCATCGACGCGCTCTGCAATATCGCCGGCGGCTTCGACATGGGCACGCCGGTGCACGCCACACCGGCGCCGGCCTGGCAGAAGATGCAGGATCTCAACGTCGGCACCCTGCTCAACACCGTGCGCGCGGTGGTGCCGCTGATGCAGGCGCAGGGCGGGGGGCGCATCGTCAATGTCGCCGCCGGCGGCGGGCTCAAGGGCCAGGCGCTGATGGGCGCCTACAGCGCCGCCAAGAGCACGGTAATCCGCATCACCGAGGCGATGGCGGCGGAACTGCGCGAGCAGGGCATCAACGTCAACGCCGTGCTGCCGAGCATCATCGACACCCCACCCAACCGCGCGGCGATGCCCAAGGCCGACCCCGGCAAATGGGTGGCGCCTGGGGACCTGGCGGCGGTGATCCGCTTCCTCTGTTCGGACGCGGCGCGTGCCATCCATGGCGCGGCGCTGCCGGTGGTGGGGCTGAGTTGAGTGGCCGCTCCTGTCCCGCCGCTTGTGAGTGCTTACGGAGCCGACCATGACCATTAAAAGCCGCGAGCAGCAGCTCGACGAGTTGCTCGACAAACAGGCGATCACCGAGCTGGTGATGGCCTATGCCAATGCCGCCGACCGCCACGACCACGCCAAGATGCGGGCGCTGTACCACCCGGACGCCATCGACGATCACGGCCATTTCGCCAAGGGGCCGGCGATGGATTTCATCGCCAAGCTGCCGGAGATCCAGAAGGCGATGGCGATCCTGCACCACAACGTCACCACCGTGAACCTCAAGCTCGATGGTGACAGGGCCGAGGGCGAGATCTACATCCTCGCCTTTCACCAGGTGCAGGCCGAAGACCGTCTCTACGACGTGCTGATTGGCGGCCGCTACTTCGACAAGTATGAAAAGCGCGACGGCGTCTGGAAATTCAGCCACCGCGCCATCGTCGCCGACTGGGCCTATCCGGCCGATCCCTCGGCGGTACGGCTGGACCACCCCTTCCTCGCCGGCGCTTACCTGGGCAAGCCGGGGCCGGCCGACCCTTCCTACGCGTTCTTCTCGCTGTTCCAGCGCGGCGCGCGGTGATCACCAGCGGCTGGCCGGACCAGCGGCGGATTGCGCGGGGACCGGCGGGCATTCGTGTTCGCCCGCATGGGCCGATACCATGACTCAGGAGGCAGGCCGGCAGGACGCCGCGGCGGGATTGGCGTGGCGGTGCGTACACCGACCACCTCCGGCTGCGTTGCTCTCGGCCTGCAAGCCCCACCATCAATGGCAGGAGAACCAGGGTGGCCGACACGCATGGCGAATGAATACCTGGGACGGGTCCGGCGCGCGGGCCTCCTGATCCTGCTGCTGATTTCGTCGATCCCGGCCCGGGCCTCCGGCGTCAGCACCGGACAACTGGCGGACCTGGAGCTGGAGCAACTGCTGGGGCTGGAGGTGTATGCCGCCTCGCGTTTCCCGCAGCCGCTGGCCGAGGCGCCCTCGGCGATCACCGTCATCACCGGCGAGGACATCCGCCAGTACGGCTACCGCACGCTGGCCGACGTGCTGCGCTCCATTCCTGGTCTGCACCTGAGTTCCGATCACGTCTACGAATACCTCGGCGTGCGCGGCATCCGCCGGGCTGGAGACTACAACGCGCCGGTACTGCTGCTGATCGACGGCCGGCGCCAGAACGACAATGTCTATGAGGCCGCCGCTATCGGCCGCGAGCTGCCGGTGCCGATCGAGCTGATTGATCGCGTCGAGTTTGTGCGCGGGCCGGGCTCCTCGGTATTCGGCAGCAACGCGCTGTTCGGCACCATCAATGTGGTGACCCGCGCGCCGGCCGCGCAGGCGGGCCTTCGGCTGCTGACCGAGGTCGGCAGCGCCGGGCTGCGGCGCGGCTATCTGCAATACGACCGCCCGCTGGCGGCCGAGACCCGCCTGCAACTCTCCGCCGCCTATGGCCAGAGCAAGGGCGAGGACCTGCTGTTGCCGGGGCTGGCCGCATCGCCCGATGGGCAGGGTAATTTCCGGGACATCGACGGCGAGCTGTTCCAGCAATACTCGGCCCGTCTGGCCTCGGGGCCCTGGATGCTGCAGGCGATGCACGGCGAACGCCTCAAACAGTCGCCGCTGCCCATCTATGGTGCCGACCCCGGTGATCCGGGCAATCGCTATCGCGATCGCCAGGGTTTTCTCGGGCTCAACTACGAGGGTGGTCTCGGGCGCGACTGGCTGCTGCGAGCGCAGATGTTCGGCGGCTACTACGGTTTTCGCGGCGATCTGGTCTACGAGGGTGTGCTCAACCGCGACCGCGCCGAGGGGCGCTGGTGGGGCGGCGAGCTGAACGCCGTCTATGGCGGCATCAGCGGTCACCGGCTGTTGATCGGCGTCGACTTGCAGCGCGACCAGCGGCAGCAGCAGACGAACTACGACGTCGATCCCTATCTGCTGTACCAGGACACGCGGCAGCGCGGCCTGCGTGTCGGTGTCTACGTGCAGGACGACTGGCGGTTCAGCCAGCGGCTGAGCCTGGACCTAGGCCTGCGCCACGACAGCTACAGCGATTTCGACGCGGTGACCACGCCAAGAGCGGCGTTGATCCTCAAGCCCTGGTCACGGCAGACGGTGAAGCTGATCTACGGCCGCGCCTACCGGGTGCCGAGCAGCTTCGAGCGCTATTACGAGGTCGAAGGCTACGAGGCCAATCCCGATCTGGTGCCGGAAGTCGCCAGCAACTGGGATCTGATCTGGGAGAACCGGGTCAGCGACAGCTTGCGGGTGCAGGCCGCCGCGCAGTACCTGCGAGTGCACGACTTCATCGTGCAAAGCAGCGATCCGGCTTCACCGCAATTCACCAATCGCGAGCGGGCAGAAGCACAAGGCCTGGACCTGATGCTGGACAAGCACTGGTTCGGCGGCGCGCGCAGCCGCGCCAGCCTGAGCCTGCAACGTGCCCACGACGAGACGGGGGATTTCGAGGACGCGCCGCGCTGGCTGGCCAAGCTGCACAACAGCCTGCCCCTGGTCGCCGGCTCGCGCCTCGGCCTGGAGCTGCTCGGCACCGGCGAGCGCCGCACCGCCCTGGGCACCAGCGCCGGTTACTGGCTGCTCAATCTGACGATCTCCGGCGTGAGCCTGCGGCCAGGTCTGTCGCTGTCGGCTTCGGTCGACAACCTGTTCGACGATCGCTACACCGATCCCAGCTCGCCAGACCTGGCCGCTGTCGGCATCGACGCGGTACCGGGTGGCGGCCGGCAGTTCCGGCTGCGGCTTGAGGCCGAGTTCTAGCATGTCCAGGCTACTGCTACTGATCGGAATGATGGGCTTGCTGCCTTTGCTGCGGGCGGCGCCGGTGCTGGACGACCAGGTGAAGGCGGCGGTGATCTACAAGGTGATGCTGTTTACCCACTGGCAGAGCCCGCGGGAGCCGGGCGCCGAGCTGGTGCTCTGTGTCATCGGGCGCGACGAAGTGGCTGCGGCGCTGCCGGATCTGGAGGGGCGCAGCGTCGGCGAGCGCCGCCTGGTGGTGCGCAACGTCAACAGCCCGAGCGCCCTGGCCGAATGCGACGCGGCCTACTTCGCCGGCACCGAACGTGAACGGCTGTCCGAGTCGCCGGAGTTGGCGCACGCCGAGGGCCTGATGACGGTCGCCGATTGCGGACTCGGGCTCTGTGCCTCCGGCGCGGTGCTGTCGCTGGCGGTGGAGGACGGTCGCCCGGTGTTCGCTCTCGACCGTGGTCGCGCCGAGCGCCGGGGGCTGGCGTTCAGCGCCCAGGTGCTGCGGCTGGCGCGGCCGGTGCCTAGCCCATGAGCCCGGTCGCCGGTCTGTTGCGCCGTCTGGCGCGGACGCCGATCCGCCACCAGCTCAGTCTGGGCGCGGCACTGGTGGTGACAGTGACCGCGCTGCTGTCGGGCGCGGTCACCGTCTATAGCGAGTACCGCGCCAGTCGCCAGGCGCTGCTCGCCGATCTCCAGGTGCAGGCGCGGATGATCGCCGCCAACAGCAGCGCCGCCCTGGTGTTCGACGACGTCGAAGCCGCGCGCGAGATCCTGCAGGCTTTAAGTGCCTCCGAGGACGTGCTGGCGGCGCGTCTGCTGGGCGCCGACGGCAAGCTGGTGGCGGAGTATCGGGAGCGTCCGATGGTGCGATCGGGCGCCGAGGTGCTGCAGCTCAGCGAGCCGGTGCGCTATCAGGGGCGCGACTACGGCCATCTGGTGATCGATGCGCATCTGCACCGCCTGAACCAGCGCCTGCTGGTGTACTCGCTGGGAGCGCTGGGCGTGCTGATCGTCGCGGTGTCACTGGCGCTGCTGCTGTTCTCCCGTGTATCGCGCTTCATCACCCGGCCGGTGCAGGAGCTGACCGCGCTGATGCGGCAGGTGGCGCGTGAGGGCGATTATTCGCGGCGCAGCGGGATCGACTCCAGTAACGAGATCGGCGAGATCGCGCGCAGCTTTGACGCCATGCTGGGCGAAATCGAGATGCGCCAGCGGGCGCTCACCCATGAGCTGCAGGTGCGGGTCCGCACCCAGGCGGCGCTCGATCACCTCGTGCACCATGATGTGCTGACCCAGCTTGGCAATCGCCACGCGCTCACCGAACGGATGAAGGAAGTCGCGATGCAGAGCGGCGCCCGCGCGCCACACTGCGGTCTGGTGCTGCTCGATCTCGACAACTTCAAACTGGTCAACGACACCCTAGGGCACCAGGCCGGCGACGAGCTCTTGGTGAAGTTCGCCGCGCGCTTGCGGGAGATGATGGAAGAGGACGTGACGATCTTCCGGCTGGGTGGCGACGAGTTCGCCACTCTGCTGGTCGGCGAGGGTTTGCAGTGGCGCTGCCGGCAGTTGTCCGAGCGCCTGGTCGAGCGGACCCGGCCACCGTTTCACATCGACGGCCACGAGGTGTTCGTGACCGTCTCCGCCGGTTTCGCGCTGTACCCCGAGCAGGCCGGCGAACTTCCGCAGTTGCTTCGTCACGCCGATCTGGCGCTGTACGCGGCCAAGAACCAGGGCCGCAACACCTGGCGGCCGTTCACGCCGGACCTGCAAGCGGTCGCGGAGCAACGGCTACGCCTGGAGTCGGACCTGCGGCGGGCGCTGGAGCGGCGCGAGTTCTATCTGGTCTACGAGCCGCAGATCGATCTGGTCACTAGCCGGCTGTGCGGCGTCGAGGCCCTGCTGCGCTGGCGTCATCCTCAGCGCGGTATCGTCAGCCCCAAGGATTTCATCCCCCTGGCCGAGGAAACCGGTCTGATCGTGCCGATCGGCAAGTGGGTGCTGCGCCAGGCTTGCGAGGATGGCAAGCGTCTGCTGGCCCTGGGCGTGGCCGAGGATTTCCGGCTCGCCATCAATCTGGCGCCGCGTCAGCTCAGCGAAGTCGAGATCGTGGCGACCGTCGCCAGCACGCTGGCCGAAACCGGTTTCGCCGCACGTCATCTGGAGCTGGAAGTCACCGAGAGCGTGATGACCGAGCGCATCGAGCTGGTGGCGGAGCGCATGCACGCCATTGCCGGCTCTGGCGTCAGCTTCGCCCTGGACGATTTCGGCGCTGGCGCGTCCTCCCTCAGCTATCTCCGACGTCTGCCCTTGCGCAAGCTCAAGATCGATCGCGGCTTCGTGGACGACATCCCCGGCTCCATCAGCGATTGCGAAGTGGCGGCCGCGATCATCGCCGTCGGCGCGCGCCTGGGCTTGCTGGTGCTCGCCGAAGGTGTGGAGACGGCCGAGCAGTTGGCGTTTCTGCGCCGCGAAGGTTGCGCGCTGGGGCAGGGTTACCACTTTGCGCGGCCGCAGCCGCTGGAGGCCTTCCTCGCTGACTGGCAGGAGCGGCTGGGTGCGCAGCCTGGCGATGGCGAGTCGATGACCACCGACGACCGGGGCGGCCTCGCTGCCTGAAGCCGGCGCGGCGTTGCCGACGGCTGGCACGCGACGGCGGCGCAGCCGGGAGCGGCTGCATTAAGCTCGCGGCATGTCCTCCGCCGCCAGCACGCCACCCACGATCAACGCCGATGAGCTAGCGGCGCTGGCGCAGGACCCGGCCGCGCACGCCGGGTTTTCCGCCCTGGGTGAATCGCCCTTCCTGCTGCTGGAACTGGGCGGCGACAGCACGGCCGAGGCTTCGCTGGCCCTGCGGGCCTGGTTGCGCGCGCTGCCGGCGCCCAGCATCGCCATTGGCGTGGGTGCCGATTCGCTGGCGTCGGCCTGTGACGCGCGGGTGGCGACCTGGTCCGAGGCCGCGCCGCTGATCGAGGGCATCCGCCGGGCGCCGCTGGCGGCCTGTGTGCTGGTGCAGTTGCTGCGCAGCAGCGAGGGCTTGCCACTGGAGTCGGCTCTGTTCGCCGAGTCTCTCGCTTATTCCACCTTGCAGACCGGGCCGGAGTTCCAGGCCTGGTTGCAGGCCAATCGCGCGGCGCAGCCCTTGGCGCACCGCGACCAGGGGCCGGCGGTGCGGATCGAGCGCGAGGGCGGGACGCTGCGCCTGCGCCTCAATCGCCCCAGCCTGCGCAACGGCATGAGCGTGGAGATGCGCGACGCCTTGATCGAGGCGCTGCAACTGGTGCTGGCCGATGACAGTCTGGAGGCGGTGCTGCTCAGCGGCGAGGGCAAGTGCTTTTCCACCGGCGGCGATCTCAGCGAATTCGGCAGCGCGCCGGACCCGGTGACCGCGCATCTGGTGCGCAGCCTAGCCCTGCCGGGGCGGCTGCTCGCCGCGTGCGCGGCGCGCGCGACGGTGCGCTTGCACGGTGCCTGCGTCGGCTCCGGCATTGAGTTCCCGGCCTTCGCCGGGCGGCTGGTGGCGACGCCGGACGCCTGGTTCCAGTTGCCGGAACTGAAGTTTGGTCTCATCCCGGGCGCCGGCGGCACGGTCAGCATCGCCCGCCGAATCGGCCGCCAGCGGCTGGCCGGCTGGGCGCTGTCCGGCCGACGCATCGACGCCGCCACCGCGCTGGCCTGGGGCCTGGTCGATGCCATCGAGGCCTGAGCGTTGAACTTTCTCGCCCACCTTTGGCTCGCCGACCAGACCGGCACCTCGCTGGCCGGCTCGGTGCTGGGCGACGTCGTGCACGGCCCCGATCTCTCCGCCTATCCGCCGGAAATCGCCGAGGGCGTGCGCCTGCACCGTCGCATCGACGCGCTCACCGACCAGCATCCGCGCAGCCTGGCCCTGCGCGCGGACTGGCCGGACGGCGGTCGCCGCTACGCCGGCATCCTGCTCGATCTGGTCGCCGACTATGTGCTGGTGCAGGACTGGCCGCGCTATTCGGCCGAGCCGCTGGCCGAGTTTTGTCGGCGCGCTGGCGAGTCCATCGAGGACGCCAGCGAGTGGTTTCTGCTGGCCGGCGGTCGCAGCAGCGGTGCCGCCGGCTTCGCTGCGCTGCTGCTGTCCTACGGCGAGCCCGCCGGCATCGATCTGGCGATCCGCCGCACCGCCGCGCGCCTGCGCAAGCCGGAGCCGCTGCTGGCGGCGGCGGCGCACTGGCCGGCCGCCGCCCAGGCGCTGCGGCCGCATCTTCCGGAGCTGCTCGGTGACCTACGGCAGTCGGCACTGCAACTACTCGCGCTTGGCCTGGGCGAGTCCAACCCCCTTTCTTTGGAGACCGTCGTTTGAGCCTGTTCGACCCTTTCAAACTGCGTGGCCTGACGCTGCGCAACCGTGTCGCGGTGTCGCCGATGTGTATGTATTCCTGTGTCGATGGTCTGGCCAACGACTGGCATCTGGTGCACCTGGGCAGCCGCGCCGTGGGCGGCGCCGGGCTGGTGATCGCCGAGGCCAGCGCGGTGAGCCCCGAGGGCCGCATCTCGCCGGCGGATGCCGGCCTCTACCGCGACGAACACATTGCTGCATGGGCGCCGGTCACCGCCTTCATCCGCGCCCAGGGCGCGGTTCCAGGCGTGCAGCTCGCGCACGCCGGCCGTAAGGCCAGCACCGCGCGGCCCTGGCTGGGCGGCAAGCCGGTGGGGCCCGAGGCCGAGGGCTGGTCACCGCTGCTGGCGCCCAGCGCCATCGCCTTCAACGAAGCCTCGCAGACGCCGCAGGCGCTGGATATCGCCGGCATCGAGGCGATCAAGGAAAGCTTCGTGCAGGCCGCGCGACGGGCGCTGGCGGCGGGCTTCGAGCTGGTGGAAATTCATGGCGCGCACGGCTACCTGCTGCACCAGTTCCTCTCGCCGCTGAGCAATGCGCGCGAGGACCACTACGGCGGCAGCTTCGACAACCGCACCCGGCTGCTGCGCGAGATCGTCAGCGCGGTGCGCGCGGTCTGGCCGGAACACCTGCCGCTGCTGGTGCGGATCTCCGCCACCGACTGGGCGGAAACCGGCGGCTGGGAGATCGAGCAGAGCATCGCGCTGGCGCTCCAGCTCAAGGAGCTGGGCGTGGACCTGATCGATGTCTCCACCGGCGGCCTGCTGGCGCGGGCGGCGATTCCGGTGGCACCGGGCTTCCAGGTGCCGTTCGCGGCGCGTATCCGGAAGGAGGCGGGCATCGCCACCGCCGCCGTCGGCCTGATCACCGAGCCGGCGCAGGCCCAGCAGATCGTTGCCGCCGGCGAGGCCGATCTGGTGCTGCTGGCGCGCGCGCTGCTGCGCGATCCCTACTGGCCGTATCACGCCGCCAAGGTCCTGGGCCAGGCGCTGGCGGTGCCGCCGCAGTACCAGCGGGCCTGGTAGGCAGCGGAGAAACGTGCAATCTGGTTCAGGTGCGGTGAAAATATGCGCAGCCGGCGCTCCTGCGCGCCGGCCTGTATCGCCGAGAACCCCGATGCGCGCACCTTCCGTACTGCTGATCCTCCTGGCCCTGCTGGCCGCGCCGGTGGCGCAGGCGAGTTCGTCCTGCAAGGCGTCCAGCGTTCTCGGCATCGACATGCTGCGCTGCCAGTACCGCACGCTGCAGTTGCCGACCGGCGGCTTGGGCACGCGCACGGTGGAATACCAGTTGCCCGACGGCAATCCGCCCGTCGGTGGCTGGCCGGTGGTGGTCTGGTACCAGACCGGCGTGTTCCCCAACTACTGGAACGGCAACAGCACCATGCTGGCCGGCTTTCAGTACGAGTCGCAGACCTTCGCCAAGCTGCTGGACGCCGGCTACGCGGTGATCGCGCCGACGGTGAATCAGTCGCGGGTGCTGCAGTACTGGGACACCAATGCCTACGGCGTCGATACCACACAGCCGTACACCGACACCGAGGACTACCGGGTTCTGACCAACCTGTTCGACGCCATGGGCGCCGGTCGGTTCGGGCCGGTCAACATGCGGCGGCTCTACGCCACGGGGATGTCCAGTGGCGGTTACAACACCTCGCGGATGGCGGTGAGCTTTCCGGGGCGTTTCCGGGCGCTGATCGTCCAGTCCGGCTCCTACGCCACCTGCAATGGCAGCACCTGCACGCTGCCGGCGCAGCTGCCGGCCAATCATCCGCCGACGCTGTTCCTGCATGGTGCTGACGACACCATCGTGCCGCCGGCCACCATGCAGATCTACCACGACCGACTGAAGGCGATGGGCGTGGAAGTGGGCTTGTTCCTGGCCCCCGGGGTGCGGCACGCGATCCTGGCGGAGTCGCCGGCGCTGGTGCTGGACTGGGTGCGCCGGCACTGAGTCGCCGGGGCTGCTCGGCGGCCCTCACCAAATCGGACGAAGCCCAGCGGGCGGGCGCTGTCTAAGCTCTTCGGTAAGTCAGACTCACCAAGAGCACCGTCCCATGTCTAGCAGCGAGCGTCCCAGCGTCCTCCAAGCCTTCACCGGCCTCTCCACCGACGAGATGGAGGTCTTGAACCAGGCCGACCACTTCGCCCAGAACGAGATGTACCCGCTGGCGCAGAAGATGGACGACGAGGAATGGTGGCCGAAGGACATCTTTCCCAAGATCGGCGCCACCGGCTACTTCGGCATCACCGCGCCCGAGCAGTACGGCGGCTCGGGTCTGGACGTGTTCACCTCGGGCCTGATCCTGCAGGCCTTCGGCCGCTGGAACCATGCGCTGGCGCTCTCCTGGGTGGCGCACGAGAACTTGTGCCTGCACAACATCCTGCGCAACGCCAACGAGGAGCAGAAGGCCAAGTACGTGCCGGGCCTGGTCAAGGGCACCGCCATCGGCGCGCTGGGCCTCACCGAGCCCGGCGCCGGCTCCGACGCCATCGGCTCGATGCGCACCACCGCGCGCCGCGAGGGTGACAACTACATCCTCAACGGCCGCAAGATCTACATCACCAACGGCCCGGTCGCCGACGTGCTGCTGGTCTATGCCAAGACCGACAAGGACCGTGGCAACCAGGGCGTCTCCGCCTTCATCGTCGAGAAGGATTTCCCCGGCTTCAAGGTGGCGCAGAAGCTGGTGAAGATGGGCTTCCGTGGCAGCCAGACCGCCGAGCTGGTGTTCGACGAATGCAAGGTGCCGGCGGCCAATCTGGTCGGCGGCGAGAACCGTGGCGTGAAGGTGGTGATGTCGGGCCTCGACCTCGAGCGGGCGATGATCTCGCCGATCTGCCTGGGTATCGCCGAGCGCGCCTTCGCGCTGGCGCTGGACTACTCCAAGCAGCGCAAGCAGTTCGGGCGTGCGATCAGCGACTTCCAGATGGTGCAGGCCAAGCTCGCCGACATGTATACCCGCGTCGAGTCGATGCGCCTGTTCACCTACCAGGTGCTGCGCGCGGCGAACGTGATCGGTGAGGAAGACGGCGGCCGTGGCGAGATCCACAAGCTCACCGCCGCCGGCGTGCTCTACGTCGCCGAGACCATGAACCAGGTGCTCAACGATGCCGTGCAGGTGCACGGCGGCACCGGCTACATCTGGGAGAGCGAGATCAATCGCCTGTACCGCTCGATCAAGCTGCTGGAGATCGGCGCCGGCACCAGTGAGGTGCGCAAGATGATCATCAGCAAGGAATTGCTGAGCGCTTGAGAGTGAGTCCCCTCTCCCCTGGTGGGAGAGGGTTAGGGAGAGGGGCACGCGGCTCAGCCGCGTGCTGGCTGAGCACAAGATTGAGGCACCCTCTCCCCCAACCCCTCTCCCACCAGGGGAGAGGGGAGCCAGAGGCCGCATTCCATGTCCCCCGAAATCGCCGCACTCAACAACCCCGAAAATCTCTGGGCCGCCGAAACCGTCTACCGTCCCGATCTGTTCAAGGGCAAGGTCGCGCTGGTCTCCGGTGCCGGTAGCGGCATCGGCCGCGCCTGCGCGCTGCTGTTCGCGCGCCTGGGTGCCAAGCTGGTGATCTGCGGCCGCACGCCGGAAAAGCTCGACGCCATCGCCGAGTTCGTGCGCGGCAAGGGCGGCGAAGTGCTGTGCGTGCCGACCAATGTCCGTGAGCCGGAGCAGGTCGATGCCTTGTTCAAGCAGGCACAGGCGCACTACGGCCGCATCGACTACACGGTGAACAACGCCGGCGGCCAGTTTCCGCAGAACGCCATCGACTACGCGCCCAAGGGCTGGAACGCGGTCATCAACAACAACCTCAACGGCACCTGGCTGATGATGCAGCGCGCCGCCCAGCACTGGCGCGACCACGGCGGGCCGGGCTCGATCGTCAACATCGTGGTGGTGATCGAGCGCGGCATGCCGGGCGTGGCGCACACCGTCGCGGCGCGCGCCGGCATCATCGGCGCTAGCCGTACGGTGGCGGTGGAATGGGCGCCCTTGGGCGTGCGGGTGAACTGCGTGGCGCCGGGGCTGACCGCCACCGAAGGCCTCGACGTGTATCCCCCCGAGGCGCAGAAGGAATTTCCGCTGGCGAACCCGCTCAAGCGGCCGGGCACGCCGATGGAGATCGCGGAATCGGTGATCTATCTCAGCGCCTCGTCCGGCAGCTTCATTACCGGCGAGGTGCTCACCGTCGATGGTGGCGGCAAGCTCTGGGGCGAGCTGTGGACCGCCGGCCGGCCGGACTACTACCGGCACTAGCCCCTAGGCGGCCGCCTTGGCCGCCTGGGCCGTGCAGTCGCCGCAGAGGTCGGGAAACAGCTCGCGGCTGACCCGCAGGATCAGCGTGTCCAGCGCGCCATCGTCGGCGATGTCCACCAGCGGGTTCCAGCCGTAGCCGTTGAGCAGGGTCTGCAGGTGCCGGCAGAACAGCCGGTAGGGATCGCGGACGTTGAAGTCGTCCATCACGCCTTCCGCGTGCACCAGATTGTGGGTGCCGATGGTCAGCGCCCAGACGCCCACCGAGACCTGCTCGGCGGTCAGGCCGCGCAACATGAGATCGCCGGCATCCACAGCTTCGTTGATCAGCCCTACCACCAGGGCGCCGATCGGGTCATTGGCTTCCAGCAGCTCGGCGCGACGCTCTGCGGAGGCGGCGTTCCAGACCACTTCGGTGAACACGTATTGGCCGATGCGGAAATGCTCGGGGTTGCGGCGTACGAACAGCATGTCGGCGACGCCGAAGGCGAACATCCGCTCGCGCGAGGAGGCCTCCCAGCGCGCCACCCGCAGGAACAGCTCGACGTGTTCGCGCACCTGCTCGATGGTCAGCGCCAGCAGCAGGTCTTCCTTGGAAGCGAAGTGTAGGTAGAGGGTGCCGACGGCGTACTCGGCGCGCTCGGCGATGCGGCTCATCTGCAGCTTCAGCAGCCCGTCCTCGCGGATCAGTTCACGCGCGGCGGCCAGGAAGCGGTGCTCGCGCTCCTCGAACTGCCTCTGCTTGCGTTCCTTGGTGCCCAAGTGCCTTCGGTCCCGTGGGTTGGAAAAGAATCCGGTTTCTATCTTGAATCAGGTTCACGGATCGGTCAATAATGCCGCCATTCCCCAAATTCGGTCGTTGCTGGCCGACCCGTTGCCGAGAAATCCGATGCGCCCGGTCTCCCCGCATTTCCCGTCCGCGAGCTTGCTGCTGCTGGCGATGAGCCTGTCCGGTTGCGTGCTAGGGCCGGACTACAAGACGCCCGATGCGCCCGCCAGCGGCCGCTATGGCGTTGACGCGCTGCCCGAGCAGACGGTTTCGACCCCAGTGATCGGCGGCGAGGCGCAGCGCTTCCTGGCCGGCAAGGATCTGCCCGACCGTTGGTGGACCCTGTTCGGCTCCGACAAGCTCAATGGCCTGGTTACCGAGGCTCTGGCCAACAGCCCGAGCGCGGCCTCGGCCAAGGCGGCGCTGACCCAGGCCCAGGCCTTGGCGAAGGCGCGCGGGGCCGATCTGTACCCCAGTGTCAGCATCGGCGCCGGCGGCACCCGGCAGAAGGTGGATACCGGCAGCTTCGGCAATCCGGGCGGCGGCAGCACCATCTACAACCTGTTCAATGCCTCGGTGGATGTCTCCTATGGCATTGATCTGTTCGGCGGCACCCGGCGCGGCATCGAGGCGGCGCTCGCGCAGTCCGAGTTGGCGCGCTACCAAGCCGAGGCGGCCTACCAGACGCTGGTCGCCAATGTCGTCACCACCGCCATCCAGGAAGCGCAGTTGCGCGCCCAGGTCGCCGCGCAGGAAGCCGTCGTCGCCGATCAGGAGAAGTCGCTGAAGGTCAGCGAAAGCCAGTTCGACCTGGGCGCCATCGGCAAGAGCGAACTGCTCAGCGCCAAGGCACAGCTCGCCAGCCAGCGGGCGGCGCTGTCGCCGCTGCGCCAGCAGTTGTCGCAGACCCGCAACCAGTTGGCGGTCTATCTGGGCAAGCTGCCGGGGGAGTACGCCCCCAGCAACTTCGAGCTGTCCGAACTGAAGCTGCCGGAGGAGCTGCCGGTATCGCTGCCCTCGACGCTGGTACAGCGCCGCCCGGACGTGCTCGCCGCCGACGCGGCGCTGCGCAACGCCTCGGCCAATGTCGGCATCGCCGCCGCCAACCGGCTGCCGAAGCTGGCGCTATCGGCGAGCTACGGCAGTCAGGCCAGCAAGGCCGAGAATTTGTTCAAGGGCGATGTCTGGAGCCTGGGCGGCAATCTGAGCGCGCCGCTCTTCGACTTCGGGGCGCTGAAGGCGCTCTACGGCGCCTCGCAGGCGGCCTATCAACAGGCCGAGGCCGACTACAAGCTGACGGTGCTGAACGCCTTCCGCAACGTCGCCGACTCGCTGCGCCAGATCGAAACCGACGCCGAGCGTCTGCAGGCGCAGCACGAGTCCGCCAACGCCGCCGCGGAAGGGCTGAAGCTTGCCCAGTTGCAGTACGAACTCGGCGCCGGCAGCTATCTGCAATTGCTCAGCGCCCAGCAGCAGCACGCCCAGGCGCAGGCCGCCTACGTGCAGGCGCTGGCGGCGCGTTACCAGGACACCGCCGCGCTGTTCCAGGCGCTGGGCGGTGGCTGGACCTCCCACGAAGAAGCCACGGCCCAGACCGTGGCCGGCGCTCCCTGATTTTGATTGACCTACTCCATTTCTGAACCAAGGCGACACGCCATGTACAACGTGAAAAAGAACAGCAAGGGCCTCCCCGTCTGGGTGATCCTGGTGGCTATCGTGGTGGTACTGGTGCTGGGCATCGGTGGCTACAAGGCCTACAGCGTCAAGCAGATGATCGACGGCTTCGCGGCGATGGGCGAGCCGAAGTCGACGGTGTCCACCGTCAAGGTCGCCTACGAGGACTGGCAGCCGACGCTGAAGGCGGTGGGTTCGCTGCGCGCCGCGCGCGGCGTCGATCTCGCCGCCGAGGTCTCCGGCCTGGTCGAGGCCGTGCAGGTGCGTTCCGGCGAAGACGTCAGGGAAGGCGAGCTGCTGGTGCAGATGGTGATGGACTCCGACTACGCCCGCCTGCGCGCCTTGCAGGCCGATGCCGAACTGGCGCGCAGTGTCGAGCTGCGCGCCCGCAAGCAGTTGGCGGCGCAGGCGATCAGCCAGGCGCAGGCCGATTCCGAGGCCGCCAAGCTGAAGGCGGCGGAAGCGGCAGTCGCCGAGCAGAACGCACTGATCCGCAAGAAGGCGATCAAGGCGCCGTTCCCCGGTCGCCTGGGCATCACCACCGTCAATCCCGGGCAGTACCTGAATCCGGGCGACAAGCTGGTGACGCTGCAACAGCTCGACCCCGTCCATGTCGATTTCACGGTGCCGCAGTCGGCGCTGGCGCAGCTCCGCAACGGCCTTACCGTCACCGCCACCACCGACAGCTTCCCGGGAGTCCAGTTCACTGGCACCGTGACCGCCATCAACCCGGTGGTCGATGCCAGCACCCGCAACGTGAAGGTGCAGGCCACGCTCAAGAACCCCGACCGCAAGCTGCTGCCCGGCATGTTCACCAACGTGGTCGTCGCGACTGGCGCCACCCAGCGCTACCTGACGCTGCCCGCCAACGCGGTGGCCTTCAACCCCTACGGCGAGACCGTGTTCATCATCGTCAAGCGCGGCGAAGAAAGCACCGTGGCCGACAACAAGCCGGAAGACCTCCTGCAATCCGAAGCGCTGAAGAAGGCCGACGCCGAGCTGAAGGCCGCCGCCGAAGCCGCCGCCAAGCCGTCTGAGGAAGCCAAGCCGGCCGCCGCGCCTGCCACTGGCGGCGAGCCGGTGCTGGTCGCGCGCCAGGTGTTCATCAAGACCGGCCCCAGCCGCGGCGACCAGGTGGCGGTGATCAGCGGTCTGGATGAAGGCGACGAGGTGGTGACCAGTGGCCAGATCAAGCTCAAGAACGACACCGCCGTCGTCATCAACAACGAGTTGCAGCCGTCCAGCAATCCGGACCCACGTCCGGTCGACGAGTAAGCGCGCTCGCAGCGCCCTGGAAAGCTCATGAATTTCACCGATATCTTCATCAAGAAGCCGGTTCTGTCGCTGGTGGTCAGCGCGATGATCCTGGTGCTGGGCCTGCGTGCCGTGGCCCAGTTGCCGGTGCGCGAGTACCCGGAATCGCAGATCGCGGCGGTCACCGTCACCACCACCTACTTCGGCGCTGATCCCGATGTGATCGCCGGCTTCATCACCGCGCCGCTGGAAGCCGCCATCGCCCAGGCCCAGGGCATCGACTACATCTTCTCCACCTCGGTCAACGGCGCCAGCGTCATCACCGTCAACCTGCGGCTGAACTACGACGCCACCAAGGCGCTGTCGGAAATCAGCGCCCAGGTGAACTCGGTGCTCAACCAGTTGCCAGAGGGCGCGCAGCAGCCCTCGCTGAAGATCTCCACCGGCGAGAGCACGGCCTCGATGTATCTGGGCTTCACCAGCGATACGCTGGCGGCCAACCAGATCACCGACTACCTGCTGCGCGTGGTGCAGCCCAAGCTGCAGGGAATCTCCGGCGTGCAGAACGCCGAGATTTTCGGCGCCCGCCAGTTCGCGCTACGCGTGTGGATGGACCCGCAGCGGCTCGCCGCCTATGGCCTGACCGCCGCCGACGTCTACGGCGCGCTGGGCAACAACAACTACATCTCCGCGATCGGCTCGACCAAAGGCGAGATGGTGACCGTGGACCTCACCGCACGCACCGATCTGCACTCCCTGGAGGAGTTCCGCAAGCTGGTGGTGAAGTCCAGCGAGGGCGGTATCGTCCGCCTTGAAGACGTCGCCAACGTCACCCTCGGCGCCGAGCAATACGATTTCAACGCCCGTTCTGACGGTCGCCGCGCGCTGTTCATCGGCGTCCGCGTCGCGCCCGACGCCAACGTGCTGACCGTGATCGGCGACGTGCGCGAGGCCTTCCCCGGCATCGTCGCGCAGTTGCCCAAGGGCCTCTCCGGCGAAATCGACTACGACGCCACCGACTACATCCGCAGCGCCATCAGCGAGGTGCAGACCACCCTGATCGAGGCGCTGCTGATTGTCTCGGCGGTGATCTTCCTGTTCCTCGGCTCGCCGCGCTCGGTGCTGATCCCGGCGGTGGCGATTCCGCTATCGCTGGTTGGCGGCTTCATCTTCATGCTGGTTCTGGGCTATTCGATCAACCTGCTGACCCTGCTGGCGCTAGTGCTGGCCATCGGTCTGGTGGTCGACGACGCCATCATCGTGGTCGAAAACGTCGACCGTCACATGAAGGACGGCATGACGCCGCTCAAGGCCGCCTTGCAGGGCGCGCATGAGCTCGCCGGGCCGATCATCGCCATGACCGTGGTGCTGATCGCCGTCTATGTGCCGATCGGGTTCCAGGGTGGTCTCACCGGCACGCTGTTCTCGGAGTTCGCATTCACCCTGGTCGGTGCCGTGGTGGTTTCCGCGATTGTCGCGCTGACGCTGTCGCCGATGATGGCGGCCTATTTCCTGAAGCCGGGCGAGCATGAAGGCAACCGCTTCATGCAGATGATTGACCGCAATTTCGAGTGGACGCGCGCCAAGTACGAAGGCCTGCTCGGCCGTGCGCTGGAAAGCTGGAAGTGGGTGGTCGGCTTCGGCTTCGTGATCATCCTACTCATCGGCGGCATGCTGGCGCTGCCCTCCTTCATTGGCTTCAAGAAGGAGCTCGCGCCGCAGGAAGACCAGGGCTTCGTGATCGGCTTCGGCTACGCCATGCCGAACGCCACCGTGGAGCAGATGGGTGCCTACTCCCGCAAGATGTACGAGTACGTGAAGGCGACGCCGGAAGTCGAGCAGGCGTTCACGCTGGATGGCGTCAGCACCGCCAACACCACGCTCACCGGCATGATCCTCAAGCCCTGGGATCAGCGCACGCGCAGCAGCTTCGACCTCCAGAAAGACCTGCAGGAAAAGTTCAACAGCATCGCCGGCGCCACCATCTACGCCTCGCAGCCGCCACCGCTGCCGACCAGCAGCGGCGGCGCCAACACCTCCGTGGTGTTCGTGATCGGCACCACCGACTCCTTCGTGAATCTGGACGAGGTGGCCAGCGACATGCTCGCGGAGGCGCAGAAGAGCGGCAAGTTCTACTACATCGACACCGACTTGAAGCTCAACAAGCCGCAGGTCTCGGTGCACGTGGACCGCGACAAGGCGGCGTCGCTGGGGCTTTCCATGCGCGACATCGGCTCCTCGCTGGGTGCGATGCTGGGCGGCGGTTACGTCAACTACTTCAGCATCGCCGGCCGCTCCTACAAGGTGATCCCGCAGGCGCAGCAGGTGAGCCGGCTGACTTCCGACCAGCTCAGCAACTACTACATCCGCACCGCCAGCGGCGAGGTGGTGCCGGCCTCGACGGTGGTGACGCTGAAGACCGAGGCGATTCCGACCCGTGTCAGCCGCTTCCAGCAGTTGAATTCGGCGACCTTCAGTGGCGTTCCCTCCGGCACCCTCGGTGACGCGCTCGACTACCTGAAACAGCTCGCCGACCAGAAGATGCCGGCCGGCTACACCGTCGACTACGGCGGCGAGTCGCGCCAGTTCGTGCAGGAGACCTCGGCCTTCGCGCTGACCATGGGCTTGGCGCTGATCATCATCTTCCTGACGCTCGCCGCGCAGTTCGAGAGCTTCCGCGATCCGCTGATCGTGCTGACCTCGGTGCCGATGGCGATCTTCGGCGCGCTGGTCTGCATCTTCCTCGGCGTGATGAACTCCACCATCAACATCTACACCCAGGTGGGTCTGGTGACGCTGGTGGGACTGATCGCCAAGCACGGCATCCTCATCGTGCAGTTCGCCAACGACGAGCAGAAGGCCGGCAAGACCAAGCTGGAAGCGGTGATGGCCGCCGCCGGCGTGCGTCTGCGGCCGATCCTGATGACCACTGCGGCGATGGTGCTCGGAGTGATGCCGCTGGTGCTCGCCGAGGGCGCAGGCGCCGTCGGTCGCAACCAGATGGGTCTGGTGATCGCCTCCGGCATCTTCATCGGCACGGTGTTCACGCTGTTCGTGGTGCCGGCGATGTACATGCTGCTGGCGGCCGATCACCACGCCCGACCGGCGGTGGATGAGGATGCGCCGGCGCCGATGGCGACGCACTGAGCGCCACCGTCGCGGTATCTGGAGCCCGGGGAGCGATCCCCGGGCTCTTTTCTTTGTGGGTGGCGGCGGCGTGGCTTCTGGCGGAGGGGGCGCTTGCGAGGGAACGCCGCCCAGCTAAGCGAAGCCGGGCCAGAGCTCCTTCCACCTCGACCCCACGAGAGTGGGCTGCGAACAGCGCGAGGCGCCGCCTTGCCCCGGACCTCAGTCCGCGTAGTCCACGATCAAGGGCGCGTGGTCGGAGAACCGCTCGGCCTTGTAGACGCTCGCGGAGAGCAACCGCGCCTTCAGCGAAGGCGAGATCACCTGGTAGTCGATGCGCCAACCGACATTGTTGGCCCAGGCGTTGCCGCGATTGCTCCACCAGGTGTAGGCCTCGCCCTCCTCGCTGGGGTGCAGGCTGCGGTAGGCGTCGACCCAGCCCCATTCGCCGTAGAGCTTGTCCTTCCAGGCTCGCTCGTGGGGCAGAAAGCCGGAGTTCTTCTGATTGCTGCGCCAGTTCTTGAGGTCGAGCTTGGTGTGGGCGATGTTCCAGTCGCCGCAGATCACTACCTCGCGGCCGCTGGCGCGCAGCTTGGCCAGGTGCTCGGGGAAGAACTCCAGGAAACGGTCCTTGCTGGCCTGCCGTTCCGGCCCGGCCGAGCCCGAGGGCAGGTACAGGGAAATTACCGAAAGCTTGCCGAACTGCGCCTCCAGATAGCGGCCCTCGTCGTCGAATTCCGGCGCGCCGAGGTTGTCCACCCAGCGGTCTGGCTGCCGGCGGCTGTAGATCGCCACGCCGGCATAGCCCTTCTTCTGTGCGCTATGAAAGTGCAGATGCCAGCCGGCCGGGTGGAACAGGGCATCGGCGAGGTCTTCCGGCTGCGCCTTGGTTTCCTGCAGGCAGACATGGTCGGCGCCGCTCTTGGCCAGCCAGTCGAAAAAGCCCTTCTTGGCGGCGGAGCGCAGGCCGTTGCAGTTGAGGGAGACGATGCGCATGGGGTTCGGGGGGCATTTTTTGGGAGAATGGCGACCCACAGAAGTCTCGCACGAAAGCCATGCTCCCCCACCAGACCGCCTTCCTCGAACTCGCCCTTGAGCACGAGGTGCTGAAATTCGGCCAGTTCACCCTCAAGTCCGGGCGCAGCAGCCCCTACTTCTTCAACCTCGGCAAGATCAGCTCGGGCGTGGCGATGGCGCGGCTGGCGCGCGCCTATGCGCAGGCCCTGCAACTGGCGGGGCTGGAGTTCGACATGCTGTTCGGCCCGGCCTACAAGGGCATTCCGCTGGCCACCGCGGTGGCCTATGCGCTCAGCGAAGACGGCCGCGACGTGCCCTACGCCTACAACCGCAAGGAGGCCAAGGATCACGGCGAGGGCGGCACCCTGGTCGGCGCGCCGGTCCAGGGGCGGGTGGTGATCGTCGACGACGTACTGACCGCCGGCACCGCCCTGCGCGAGGCGGTGGCGATGATCCGCGCCGCCGGCGCCAATCCGGTGGCAGCGGTGATCGCCCTGGACCGCATGGAAAAGGGCAAGGGCAGCCTCTCGGCGGTGGCGGAGATGGAGGCCGACACCGGCGTCAAGGTGATTCCGCTGGTGACGGTGCGCGAGGTGCTCGCCTACCTGCGTGCCCAGGGCGCGGCCGGTCCGGAGGGCGTGGTGGAGGCCATCGAGGCCTACCAGGCCCGCTACGGCGTAAACTGAGCGTCAAGACTCAGCTAGCGGAAGGCAGCATGGCCGGGCGCGGTGACACAGACAACGGGTATTCGCGGGGCGCGCGGCGCCGGCTGCTGCTGCCCGTCTTGCTGCTGGGTCTGGCCTTGGCACCTCAGGCCGGCGCCGGGGAAAGCAAGAAGCTCTACCGCTGGGTCGACGAAAAGGGGCAGGTACATTTCGGCGACAAGCTGCCGCCCCAGGATGCCAAGCAAGGCCGTGAGACGCTGAATCGCCAGGGCTTGGTGACTGGCGCGGTGCCGCGCGAACCCACCGCCGAGGAACTGGAGCAGCAGCGCGCCGCCCAGGCCGCCCGTGAGGAATCCGCCCGTCGCGCAGTGCTCGACAATACGCTGCTGCTGTCCTACACCAGCGTCGCCGAGTTGCAGGCGGCGCGTGAGGAGCGCATCTCCACCATTGACGGCCGCGCCGTGCTGGCCCGAAAGGCGGTTGCCGACAACGAGAAGGTGCTCGAAGACCTGCGCGCGCGCGCCGGCGACAAGCCGCCGCCTCCGGAACTGGCCAAGCAGATCGAAGCCTTCGAGGCCTCGCTGGTCGACAACCTGCAACTGGTGCAGCGGCTGGGCGAGGAGCGTAACCAGACCGAGGCGCAGTTCAGTGTCGACATCGAACGCTTCAAGCTGCTGCGCAGCGGCAAGATCAAGCCGGGGGACTGAGCGGCCGTCGTGCAGCCGGGCGCCTCGGCCGGCTAGCCTTGCCCAGCAATCGCCGTCATGACCGCCACCCAGTTCGTCCTGGCCTCCCGCTCGCCGCGCCGCGTGCAACTGCTGCGCGAGCAGGGTTATGCCTTCGACTGCCTGCCGGTCGACCTGCCGGAAGTCCCCGCGCCCGGCGAGGCGCCGCTCGCCTATGCGCGCCGGCTGGCGCTGGACAAGGCGCGCGCCGCCCACGCCCGCAGCGGCAGGCCGGCGCTGGGTGCCGATACCGATGTCAGCCTCGACGGCCGCATTCTCGGCAAGCCGCGCGACGCCGAGGACGCCTGCGCGATGCTGCTGGCGCTGTCCGGCCGCAGCCATCAGGTCATCAGCGCCGTGGCGCTGGTCGACGGCGCCCGCGAAGAGGTGGTCGCGACCCGTACCGAAGTGGAGTTCGTGAGCCTGGACCGCGCGCAGGCGCTGGCCTACTGGGCCAGCGGTGAGCCGGCGGACAAGGCCGGTGCCTACGCCATCCAGGGTTTAGGCGGGCGCTATGTGCGCGCCCTGCGCGGCAGTTACAGCGGCGTGGTCGGCCTGCCGCTGGCGGAAACCGCTGAACTGTTGGCGCAATTCGGCATCCATCCAGGGCCGGTCGCTGCGGTCTGAGCCGTACCGGCGGTGACCGGCGTGCCGGTTCTCGGCGACTATTCAGCCCTGACTATCTACCATCGGTCCTCATGACCACCGAAATACTCGTCAACATCGGGCCCCAGGAGACCCGCGTCGCCCTGGTGGAGGGCGGCTCGGCGCAGGAAATCCACATCCAGCGCGCGCACCGCTATGGCCTGGTCGGCAATGTCTACAAGGGCGCGGTGAAGCGGGTGCTGCCGGGCATGCAGGCCGCCTTCATCGACATCGGCCTGGAGCGCACCGCTTTTCTGCACGTCAACGACATGCTGCGGCCGGAGGGCTCGCCGCCGGACGCACCGCCGCCGCCGGTGGAAAGCCTGCTGCACGAAGGCCAGCATGTGCTGGTGCAGATCGTCAAAGACCCCTTGGGCAGCAAGGGCGCGCGGCTCACCACCCTGATCTCGCTGCCCGGCCGCTATCTGGTGATGCTGCCGTTCGAGAAGCACGTCGGTGTCTCCGCCAAGATCGAGGATGAGGCCGAGCGCGAGCGCCTGAAAGAAGTCATGGAGCGCCTGGCGCCGCAGCTCGCACCTTACTGGGGAGTGATCGCCCGCACCGCCGCCGAGAGCGCCAGCGAGGAGGCGATCTCGCACGACATGCGCTTCCTGGTGCGGCTGTGGGCCGACATCGAGCGGCTGGCCGCCGAGAGCAAGCCCGGCACCCTGGTGCACGGCGACCTGCCACTGTCGATGCGCATCCTGCGCGATCTGATGGATGCCGAGGTCGAGCGCATCCGCATCGACAGCCCGGCGGAATGCCAGCGCGTGCAGGAGTTCGCCAAGGTGTTCGTGCCCGAGGCCGAGACCCGCATCGAGTGCTACGACGGCCAGGCGCCGATCTTCGACCTCTATGGCGTCGAGGACGAGATCCAGCGCGCCCTGGAGCGCAAGGTGGAGCTGAAGTCCGGCGGCCATCTGGTGATCGACCAGACCGAGGCGATGACCACCATCGACGTCAACACCGGCGCCTTCACCGGCCACCGCAATCTCGAAGAGACGGTGCTCAAGACCAATCTGGAGGCGACCCAGGCCATCGCCCGGCAACTGCGGCTGCGCAACCTCGGCGGCATCATCATCCTCGACTTCATCGACATGCCCAATGCCGACCACCGCGCGCAGGTGCTGCGGGCGCTGGAGCGCGAGCTCTTGCGTGACAAGGCGCGCACCCATGTGCATCCGTTCTCGCCGCTGGGCCTGATCGAGATGACCCGCAAGCGCACCCGCGAATCGCTGGGCCACATCCTCACCGAGACCTGCCCCAGCTGCGGCGGTCGTGGCCACATCAAGACCGTGGAAACCGTCTGCCACGACATCGCCCGCGAGGTGAAGCGCGCCGCCCGCCAGTACGACGCCAAGAGCTTCCTGGTGCTGGCCAGCCCGCCGGTGATCGAGAAGCTGCAGGAGCAATCCGGCGGCCTGGCCGAACTGGAGGCGCAGTTCAAGCGCCCGATCCGGCTGCAGTCCGAGGCCTATTACCCGCAGGAAAACTTCGACGTGGTGCCGGTATGACGGGCGCCGCTCCAGGCCGCTAGGTGGAGCGCCGCAAGCGCCGCTGGTGGACCCGCGGCATCACCTGGTTGTCGGCCCTGGTGGTGCTGGCGGCGACGCTGTCCGGCCTGTTCCAGTTGGCGGTGCTGGCCGCGCCCGGCTATCGCGACGATCTCGCCGCCCGGGTTTCTACCGCCGTCGGCCGGCCGGTGCGCATCGGCGGCATGGAGCTGGCCTGGCGCTGGCTGTGGCCGCAGTTGCAGTTGAGCGGCGTCGAGCTGGTCGGCGACGACGGCCGGAGCACGGCGCTGGTGGTGGAACGCCTGCGCCTGGGCTTCGCCGCCGTCGATTTGTTGCACGGCCGGCTGGTGCCGGCGCGCATTGAACTCTCCGGAGTACGGCTGGAGCTGGACCTGGGCGCCGACGACCGCCTGCGCCTGCGCGGCATCGCGCCCGGTGCCGAGCCGCCCGACCTGCGCAAGCTGCTGCGCGAACTGCGCCGCTTCGACCGTCTGCGCGCGCTGCGCGTGCAGGCGCTGGTCCACGACGCGCGGCTGCCAGGTCGGCCACTGCCTTTGCAGTTGTCGCAGGCCGACCTGCGGATCGACAGCGGCGCCAGCGAAGGCTTCGAGCTGCGGCTGGAGGCCGAGGCTGGCGAGCTGATCGCCCAGCGTCTCAAGCTACGCGCCGGGTTCACCGGTGCCTTCGACCAGCCCGAGCACTGGCGCGGCCGCTGGACCATCGAGGCCGGCGGCCTGCGCCCCGGTGCCTCGCTGCTGGCGCGGCTGCCCGTGACCCTGCCGCTGGGACTGGAGGGCGCCGAACTAAGCGCCGCCGGCGACTGGGCCGAGGCGGCGCCCGCAGCCAGCAGCATCGACCTCAAGGCCGGGCGGGTACTGTTGAACGGCGCGCAGCCGCTGTCGTGGAAGGACTTTTCGATACGCCTGGCGTACCAGCCCCAGGCCGGCGGCGGCAGCCTGGAATGGAGCGGTCTGAGCCTGAATGGCGCCCGTGGCGCCTGGCCACTCAAGGCCACGGGTCGTCTGGGTTGGCGGCACGAAGCCGGCCAGTGGCGTCTCGATGGCAGCGCCGATTTCCTGCGCCTGGATGATCTGGCGCCCTGGCTGTCGCGCCTGCCGAAGCTGGCGCCGGAGGCCGCCGCGCGGCTCGCCAGCCTGCGCGGCGACGCCCGCGAGCTGAGCGGCCGCTACGAACCCCAGAACGAAGCCGCGCCCCGCTATGCGCTGGCCGCGTCGCTGGTCGGCCTCGGCTATGGCGGCGACGAGGACAATGGCTTCAGCGGCCTGGCCGGGCGGCTGAGCGCCGATGAGACCGGCGGTCGCTTCGAGCTGCGCGGCGAGCAGGCGCGGCTGCGGCTGCCCAAGGCGTTTGGCATGCCCCTGGCTTTCGAGCGGCTGAGCGCCAACCTGAGCTGGAACCACGAGAGCGAAGGCTGGCGGTTGCAGGCGCCGGACCTGGCCTGGGGCCTGCTGGGGAGCCAGGGCGAAGCCGAACTGGATCTGCGTCTGCCACCCGGCGAGTCGCCGCTGTTGAAACTGGAAGCGCGTCTGAAGGCGGCCGACGCCGCACGCCTCAAGCCGCTCATGCCGCTGCGCTGGGGGACGCATCTGCGTGACTGGTTGCAGCGCGCGGTGGTGCGCGCGCGCGTTCCCGAGGGCCTGCTGCGCATCGACGGTCCACTTGCCGATTTCCCGTTCCACAGCCGACCGACCGGAAGCTGGTCGCTGGATTTGGCAGTGGCCGATGCCCGTCTCGATTACCAGCCGGATTGGCCGGGTGCCGACCGGGTACGGGCGCAACTGAAGTTCGCCGGCAACGGCCTGAGTTTCGAGGCCGAGCGCGGGCTGATCTCGGGCATCGAGGTGCTCGGGGCCAGTGGTGGCATCGAGGATTTCTCCACCGGCAGCTTGCGCATCGAGGGCCGTACTCGCGGCGAGGCCGGGACCTACTTCAGCTTCCTGCGCGGTTCGCCGTTGGCGACGCGGCTGGCCGGGCTGGTCGGGCACACCGAGGCCGAGGGCCTCGCCGAGGCCGACGTGCAACTGGATATTCCGCTGCATTCGAATCTGGGCCAGAAGCTGGCGGTGGCCGGGCAGGTGCGGCTCCCTGGCAATGTGCTGCACATCACCGGCCTGGAAGAACCGGTGCGCGACATCCAGGGCGGGCTGCGGTTCAGCACTAAGGGCGTCGCCGCCGAACAGATTGTCGCCAGCTATTACGGCGCGCCGGTGCAGGCCCAGATCAGTGCCAATGCCGAAGGCAACGACGAGCTGCAGGCGCGGATGCCAGTGGACTTCGATACCGAGCATGGGGTCGCCGCGCGCTTCGTGCCGCGCTGGGTGCGCGAGCGTCTGGACGGACTCACCGAGGCCGAGCTGCGGCTGCCGCTCAGCGGGCCACGCGCCGGCCGCATCCGCATCACCACCGACCTGCGCGGCGCCGGCTCGCGACTGCCGGTGCCGCTGGCCAAGCTACCCGAGCAGGTACTGCCGCTGGTCGTCGAGGTCAGCGGCGACGAGCGCGTGCCACTGGCGCTGAAGCTGGACCTGCCGGCGCGCATGGCGCTGGCCCTGCGCTTCGCGCGCGAGCGTGGCGAACTGGTGGCACGCGGCATCGGCGTGCGCCTGGGTGGCGGCGAGGTCAGCGCGCCCGAGCAGGACGGCATGGTCATCTCCGGCCGCGCCGATCGCCTCGATCTCGCCGCCTGGATCGGCCTGCTCGGTGCGGGCTCCGGCGAGGAGCTGCCCTTCCACGGCGCCGAGATCAGCGTCGCCCATTTGCAGGCCGCCGGCTACGAGCTGCCGGAGGCGCAGCTCAAGGCCAGCCGCGCCGCCAACGGCAACTGGCGGGTGCTGCTCGACGGCGCCAGCGGCGCCGGCAGCCTGGACTGGCTGCGCAACGGCAACGGCGACCTGGGGCGTCTCAACGGTCGCTTCCAGCGCCTGAACCTGGTGCCGATGCCGGCCGCCGCGAAGCTGGAGGAGACTCCGCCGACACCCGCCGACGCTCCGAGTTCGGTGATCGACCCCAACCGGGTGCCGACGCTGGATTTCGCGGTGGATCGCCTGAACATCGGCGGCGAGGATTTCGGCCGTCTGCAATTGCAGAGCGAGCGCCTGGCGGGCGGCCAGCGACTCAAGCAGATCCGGCTGGAGGGTGGCGTCGCCAGCCTCAGTGGCGAGGGCGAGTGGAAGCGCCAGCAGAACGCTTCCAGCGCGCGCGCCAGTTTCGAGCTGGGCAGCAGCGATGTCGCCGCCGCGCTGCGCGGCCTGGGCTTCGCGCCGACCCTCTCGGGGCGCTCGGCGCGCTTCCGCAGCCAACTGGTCTGGGCGCCGGGCCCGCGTGGCCTGGAGTGGTCGCAGGCGCAGGGCCAGGTCGGCCTGGAAGCACGCGATGGTGCGCTGCGCACGGTGGAGCCGGGCGGCACCTCGCGGGTGCTGGGCCTGCTCAACTTCTATGCGCTGCCCAAGCGGCTGACGCTGAACTTCCGCGACGTGCTTTCCAAGGGCCTCAACTACGACCGCATCGACGGCCAGTTCGAGTTGGCCGGCGGCAATGCCCGCACCCAGAACCTGGTGGTGCGCAGCCCCTCGCTACGGGTGGAGGTGCGTGGCCGCATCGGACTCAGTGCGCACGACTACGATCAGCAGGTCACCATCTACCCGGACGTGTCCGGCGTGACGCTCGGCGCTCTGCTGTTGGGCGGCGCCTCCCTGGCCGCCGGGCCGGCGATGCCGCTGCTGGCGCTGATCGCCAACCAGGTGCTGGACAAGCCGCTGGGCGAGGCGACGCAGATCGACTACCGCCTCACCGGCAGTTGGGATAATCCGGAAATCCGCAAGCTCGACGGCTCCGAGATCAACAGCGAGCCGCGCAAGCCCGAGACGCCGCCGGCCGCCGCCGGCAAGCCAGGAGCCCCCTGATGAAAGCCGCGGTGGTGCAGATGAATTCCGGCGCCGAGCTGGGCGCCAACCTGGCACAGGCGCAAGGCCTGCTGGAACAGGCGGCGGGCGAGGGCGCGGTGCTCGCGGCGCTGCCGGAGAACTTCGCCTTCATGGGCGCGAAGGAGCGCGACAAGCTCTCCCTCGCCGAGGCCGACGGCACCGGGCCGATCCAGGACTGGCTGGCCGCCACCGCCGCGCGGCTGAAGCTCTGGATCGTCGCCGGCAGCCTGCCGATCGCGGCACCCGATGGCCGTGTCTACGCCGCCTGCTGCGTCTACGGCGCCGACGGGGTGCGCGCGGCGCGCTACGACAAGATTCACTTGTTCGACGTCGATGTCGGCAACGGTGAGGTGTATCGCGAATCCAACAGCATCGCGCCCGGTGCCGTCGCGCCGGTGGCGGTGGAAACACCGCTGGGCCGGCTCGGTCTGTCGATCTGCTACGACGTCCGCTTCCCCGAGCTCTACCGCGCCCTGGTCGCCGGGGGCTGCACCCTGTTCTGCGTGCCGGCCGCGTTCACCGCCAAGACCGGCGCGGTGCACTGGCACACGCTGCTGAAGGCGCGGGCGGTGGAGAACCTCGGCTATGTGCTGGCGCCGGGTCAGTGCGGCACGCATCCCGGCGGGCGCGGCACCTATGGGCACTCGCTGATTCTCGATCCCTGGGGCGAGACCCTGGCCGAGGTGCTCGCCGACGCGCCGGGCTACGCGCTGGCGGAACTCGATCGCGAACATCTGCAAGCGGTGCGTGCGCGCTTTCCGGCGCTCTCGCACCGGCGGATGTAAAGCTTGTAGTCCCCTCCCCTGCGTAGCGGGGGAGGGCGTAGGGTGGGGGCGTTATTCTTTCGCGCCCCAACGTCCCCCTCCCGCCGCAATGCGGAGGGAGGAGACCAGCAAAGGAGTGCTCTCATGATTCTCGGCCTACGCACCGCCATCGTCCCCACTCCCGATCTCGCCGCCGGCAAGGCTTGGTACGCCCAGGCGTTCGAGACCCAGCCCTATTTCGACGAAGCGTTCTACGTTGGCTTCGCCATTGGCGGCTTCGAGCTGGGCCTGATTCCAGATGGGCTCAGCCCTGGCGAGAACGGCCCCCAGCCCTATTGGGGGGTGGCCGACATCGAGGCCGAGCGTGCCCGCCTGCTGGAACTGGGCGCCAAGCCGGGGCAGCCGGTCACGGATGTCGGTGGTGATATCCGCGTCTGCTCGGTGATTGACCCCTTCGGCAATCCCCTGCACCTGATCCAGAACCCGCATTTCGATCCGAAGGCCGTACGCTGAGGGCGCTCTTGCGGGACAATCGCGGCGCCCCCAGTTTCCAGACACTATGACCAACGCCCTAGACCTCGCCCGCGCCACCCTGCTGGAACCCGCCGGCGTCGACGACGCCGGCCTGTCCCGCCTGATCGGCCGCCTGTTGCCAAGCGGCGCCGACGATGCCGACATCTACTTTCAGCACGCGGTCACCGAGAGCTGGTTTCTGGAAGACGGCATCGTCAAGAGCGGCAGCCACCACGTCGAACGCGGCGCCGGCCTGCGCACGGTGGCGGGCGAGAAGACCGGCTTCGCCTATTCCGACGATCTTTCCCTGCCGGCGCTCGCCGACGCCGCCGAGGCGGCGCGCGGCATCGTCCGCAGCGGTGGCGAGGGCCAGGTCGGGCGCATCACCCGGCCGGCGGTGACCGCGCTCTACGCCGCCGTCGATCCGATCCACGACTGGAGCGCCGAACAGAAGCTGGAGCTGATGCGCCGCGCCGACGCCGCCGCGCGCGCCGCCAGTCCGCTGGTGACCCAGGTGATGATCTCGCTCGCCGCCCAGCACGAGGTGGTCTTCGTGCAGCGCGCCGACGGCCTGCAGAGCGCCGACGTGCGGCCGCTGGTGCGGCTCAATGTCTCGGTGGTCGCCGAGCGCGACGGCCGTCGCGAGCAGGCTTCCAGCGGCGGCGGCGGCCGCGGCGCCTACGCCCAGTTCTTCGGCGCCGGCGAGCCTGAGCAGTACGCGCAGGAAGCGGTGCGCCAGGCCCTGGTGCTGCTCGACGCCATCCCGGCCCCGGCCGGCAGCATGCCGGTGGTGCTTGGCCCCGGCTGGCCCGGCGTGCTGCTGCACGAGGCGGTCGGCCACACGCTGGAAGGCGACTTCAACCGCAAGGGCACCTCGCTGTTCGCCGGCCGCATGGGCCAGCAGATCGTCAGCCCGCTGGTGACGGTGGTCGATGACGGCACGCTGCCCAACCGCCGCGGCTCGCTGTCGGTGGACGACGAGGGCGAGCAGACCCATTGCACCACGCTGATCGAGAACGGCGTGCTCACCGGCTACATCCAGGACCGCATGAACGCGCGTCTGATGGGCGTCGCACCCACCGGCAACGGTCGCCGCGAATCCTTCGCGCACCTGCCGATGCCGCGCATGACCAACACCTACATGCGCGGCGGCCCGCACGATCCTGAGGAGATCATCCGCTCGGTGAAGAAGGGCCTCTACGCGGTCAACTTCGGCGGCGGCCAGGTCGACATCACCAGCGGCAACTTCACCTTCAGCGCCAGCGAGGCCTATCTGATCGAGGACGGCAAGCTCACCCGCCCGGTGAAGGGCGCGACCCTGATCGGCAACGGCCCGGATTCGCTCAACAAGGTCAGCATGGTCGGCCACGATCTGGCGCTCGATCGCGGCGTCGGCGTCTGCGGCAAGGACGGCCAGAGCGTGCCGGTGGGCGTCGGCCAGCCTACGCTCAAGCTCGACGGCATGACCGTGGGCGGCGTGCAGTCCTAGCGGCGGGATGGCGGCGATGAGCACGCTGCAGCTGGTCTCGCTCGCCGCCGCGCTGGGCTGGGCCAGCGGCCTGCGTCTGTACGCGGTGCTGTTCGCGGTCGGCCTGGTCGGCTACTTCGACTGGGCGCCGTTGCCTTCCGGGCTTGAGGTTTTGGCGCACCCCTGGGTGCTGCTGGCCTCGGGGCTGATGCTGATGGTCGAGTTCGCCGCCGACAAGATTCCCTGGTTCGACAGTCTCTGGGATGCCGTACACACCTTCATCCGCATCCCCGCCGGCGCCTTGCTGGCGGCGGGCGTGTTTGGCGATGCCGGCGGCGCCAGCGAGCTGGTGGCCGCCATCGTCGGCGGCAGCCTGGCGGCCGGCAGCCATCTGACCAAGGCCGGCACCCGCGCGCTCGCCAACCAGTCGCCCGAGCCGCTCAGCAACTGGAGCCTGTCGCTGGGCGAGGACGCCCTGGTCGGCGGCGGCCTGGCGCTGGCCTTTCTCAATCCCTGGCTGTTCCTGGCGCTGCTGGGCCTGCTGATCCTGCTGGCGCTGTGGCTGCTGCCGCGGCTCTGGCGCGCCTTGCGCGGCCTGCTGGCGAAGCTTAAGCGGCAGCCGCCTCAAGTATCCTCTGCGCCATGAGCGAATCCCTGATCAGCCATCGCGGCGGCTGCCATTGTGGCGCCGTGCGTTTCGAGGTCGAGGCACCCGCGCGGCTGCGCGTGTTCGACTGCAATTGCTCGATGTGCCGGATGACGGCGTTCCAGCATCTGATCGTCCCGGTCGCGCGCTTCCGCCTGCTGCAAGGCGCCGAGATGCTGAGCGAGTACCGCTTCAACACCGGTGTCGCCAGGCATCTGTTCTGCCAGCGCTGCGGCGTGAAGAGTTTTTATGTGCCGCGTTCGCACCCGGACGGCTACAGTGTCAACGTCCGTTGCCTCGACGCCGGCACCGTCAGCGGCATCGACATCGAGCTGTTCGACGATACCCGCCGCGAGCAGAGCACGGCGGCGATCGCGCATCTGAGCCGGGCATGAAGCGCGTTCTCGGCGAGCTGCGCATCATCGGCGGCGACTGGCGCAGCCGCCGCATCGAGTTCGACGCCAACCCCGCCATCGGCCTGCGCGCCACGCCCGACCGCGTGCGGCAAACCCTGTTCGACTGGCTCAGCCCATTGATCACCGGCGCCGAATGCCTGGATCTTTTCGCCGGCACCGGTGCCCTGGGCCTGGAGGCGCTGTCGCGCGGTGCCGCGCGCTGCTGCTTCGTCGACAGCGGCGCGCCGCAGATCGCCGGCATCCGCGCCGCGCTGGCCAAGCTCGGCGCCGGCGAGCGCGGCGAGCTGGTGCAGGCCGAGGCCCTGCGCTGGCTGCCGGCGGCCGGGCGCTACGATGTGGTATTCCTCGACCCGCCGTTCGCCAGCGATCTGATTGCGCAGACCCTGCCGCTGCTGGTGCCGCACCTGAAGCCGGCGCACCGCATCTACGTGGAATGGAGCGGCGCACCGCTGGTGCTGCCGCCCGGTTTCGAGTGGCTCAGGTCGAAGGAGGCCGGTCGGGTAAGCTACGGACTTATCGCCTACACCGCTCTCCTGCCATGACCATCATCGCGGCGTACTCCGGCACCTTCGATCCGGTGACGCTGGGCCACAACGACATCATCCACCGCGCCGCGCGGATGTTCCCCAAGCTGATCGTCGCGGTCGGCTCCAACATCGCCAAGAACCCGCGCTTCACGCTGGAGGAGCGCTGCGCCCTGATCCGCGCCGCCGCCGCCGATCTCAAGAACGTCGAGGTGATCGGCTTCAGCGGCCTGGTGGTGGACTTCGCCCGCGAGCACGGCGTCACCGTGCTGGTGCGCGGCGTGCGCAACGGCGTCGATGTCGACTACGAGAAGCAGATGGCGGTGATGAACCGCGATCTCTACCCCAAGCTCGACACCGTGATGCTCACCCCCAGCCCGCAGTACGCGCACCTCTCGTCCAGCCTGGTACGCGAGCTGGCCGGCCTCGGCGCGCCGGTGGAAAAGCTGGTGCCGCCGCCGGTGATCGCACCGCTGCTGGAGCGCTTCGGCCGGCCGACGTTGGAAGCCGGGCCACGCCGCCGTCGGCGCTAAAAGGGCGCTTCCGGCCGGCGGCCGGAGCGCTCGCGTAAACTGCTGGGCATGAAGTACCAACTGCGCGGAGCGGCCTGATGGCCCTCAAGATCGTCGATACCTGCATCAATTGCGACGTCTGCGAGCCGGTGTGCCCGAACCAGGCGATCTACCAGGGCGTGGAGATTTACGAGATCGACCCCGAGCGCTGCACCGAATGCGTCGGTCATTTCGAGGAGCCCCAATGCCGCAAGCTCTGCCCCATCGACAACTGCATCCCGCAGGATCCGGCGCATGCCGAGAGCCAGGAACAGCTGCTGGCCAAGTTCCGGCGCCTGACCTCCGGCGAGTTGCAGCCGGTATGAGCTGGCACCGCGCGCTCGGTGGCTGGCTGCTGGCGCTGCTGCTGGCGCCGATCACGGTCGCGGCCGCACCGGCGCCCGGCGGCGCTTGCGCCAGCGCGCATCCCCTGGCCACCCAGACCTGCATGACGGTGCTGGCCGAGGGCGGCAATGCCTTCGATGCCGCGGTCGCCACCTCTGCGATGCTGGCGGTGGCGGAGCCTTTCGGCTCGGGCATCGGCGGCGGTGGATTCTTCCTGCTGCGCGGCAAGGACCGCGAGATCTTTCTCGACGGCCGCGAGCGCGCACCACTGGCGGCCAGCGCCGGCATGTATCGCGACGACCAGGGCAAGGCCATCGCCAGAAAGTCGCTCACCGGCATGCTCGCCGCCGCGGTACTGCACCAGCCGGCGTTGCTGGCGCACACCGCCGAGCGCTACGGCACGCGGCCACTGGCGCAGTTGCTGGCGCCGGCGGTGGGCGCCGCCCGCACGGGCGTGGTGGTGGACTGGCGGCTGGCGAAGGAGATCGCCAACAACTTTCCGCGCATGGACGCCACGATGCGCGCGGTGTTCGCGCCGCAGGGCCGGCCGCTGGCGGCTGGCGAGACCCTGGTGCAGACCGACCTCGCCGACAGCCTGGAACGCTTCGGCCGCAACGGGCTGGACGAATTCCGTCGCGGCGAGACGGCGCGCAAGCTGCTGGCCGGCGTGCGCGCCGGTGGCGGCATCTGGGCGGCGGCCGATCTCGAACAGATGCAGGTGAGCGAACGCGCGCCCCTGGTCGGCCGGTTCCGCGACTACCGCGTGGTCACCGCGCCGCCGCCTTCGGCCGGTGGCGCCGCCATCCTCGAGAGCCTGGGCATGCTGGAAGCGCGTGGCTTCAACCGCCTCGACGGCGTCGAGTCCAAGCATCTGGTGATCGAGTCCCTGCGCCGCGCCTACCGCGACCGCAACCAACACTTCGGCGATCCCGACTACGTACGGGTGCCGCTGGCGCAACTGCTATCCACCTCCTACCTGCGGCGCCTGGCGGCTGGCATCGGCGAAAAGGCCACGCCCAGCCGCGAGCTGCCCGCCGGGGATGGCGGCAGCGAGGGCGGTCAGACCACGCATTTCTCCGTGCTCGACGGTGCCGGCAATCGCGTCGCCGGCACGCAGTCGCTGAACCTGTTCTTTGGCGCCGCCGCGATGGCGCCCGGCACCGGCATCGTGCTCAACGACGAGATGGACGATTTCTCCGCCGCGCCCGACGCCGCCAATGCCTACGGCCTGGCCGGCAGCGCCGCCAACGCCATCGCGCCCGGCAAGCGGCCGCTCTCGAGCATGGCGCCGACCTTCGTCGATGGCCCGCGTGGCGCGCTGCTGATTGGCACGCCGGGCGGCTCGCGCATCCCCAGCATGGTGCTGCTGGGCATCCTGCGCTTCACCGAGGGTGCCAGCGCCAGCGAGATCGTCGCGACCCGGCGCTTCCACCATCAATGGCTGCCGGACACGGTGTTCTTCGAGCCGCAGGCGCTGAGCGCCGACGAACAGGCCGGCCTGGCGGCAAAGGGGCATGCGCTGAAGGCGCTCGACGAGCCCTACGGCAATCTGCAGGTGATTGTTTCCGACCCGTCGCGCGGGCGGCTGGAGGCGGCGGCCGATCCGCGCTGGGTGGGGACGGCGGCGACGGCGCCCTGAGCTTCAGAGCGCCGGAGCGATCTCGACCACCAGCCCTTCCAGAGCCTCGCTCATCGGAATCTGGCAGGACAGGCGCGAGCCGGGCTTGAGCGGCACCAGGTCGCCAATCGCTTCCAGCATCAGTTGCTCGTCCTCGGACTTGGGCGGCAGCTTGTCCAGCCAGTCGGCACCGATGTAGACATGGCAGGTGCCGCAGGAGCAGGCGCCGCCGCAGGTGCCTTCGACGCCGGTATTGGCATCGCGCAGCGCCTCCATCAGCGGACAACCGCTCAGGGCTTCCAGCTTGCTTTCGCTGCCATCGCGGCCGATCAGCTTCACCACTGCCATTTTTCCAACTCCATTCAAAGTGAAGCCTCCGTGCCGACGGCCGGCACGGAGGCGCTTGTACCAGCTTTTCCGGCTCAGGCGGAAGCGTCGTCGAGATTCGGCTTCTCGACGTAGAACTGCTTGAACCACTTGCGGAACGGGAAGATCGGGCCATCGCCGTCGCAGAGCAGCGGATTGGGGCGGTAGCGCTTGTTGTTCCAGACGATGAAGTCGACGCTCTCGAAGCCGGCGCTTTCCTCACCCTCGGCGGCGCCGATCATGTGGTCGATCTGCTTCTTGGTGAACGCCAGCTCCGGGCTGCCGGCCGGGAAGTCGATGTGGCGGAACGACATGTTCATCTGGCTCTTGTCGTGCGAGACCGGCACCGTGTACGAGAGCATGGTCGCGGTGATGGCCTTGCCGGTCGTCGGGTCCTTCTGGGTGAAGCGCATGACGTTGAGGCCGGGGCCGTAGCTGTCGCCAACGATGTAGCCCTGGCCGATGTTGATGCGCATCGTCGGGCCGTTGTAGGTGGCTTCGACCGGCGGGATGATCGGCGCGTTGTGCAGGAACTTCAGATGCGCCACGTCGACGCCGTTCTCGGCGATTTCCTGGATGCAGGTGTTGGCGCTCCAGCTACCGCGGCGGTGGCCGGTGTACCCGGTGGCGTCCTCGATCTCCGGCACGTAGGGCAGCTCGAAGCTCGGAGCCTCGCAGGCCGGGTGGTACCAGCTCCAGATCATTCCGTACTTCTCGATCGTCGGCAGCGCGCGCAGGATCGGACCCTTCTTGGTGATCGGCGGCATCACCTTGGCGTAGGGGATGACCTTGCAGTTGCCTTCGGTGTCGTATTCCCAGTGATGGAAGGGGCAGCGCAGATGCTCGCCACAGACCTTGCCGCCGTGGCCCATGTGCGCGCCGAGGTGGGGGCAGTAGGGGTCGGTGACCCCGGGCTTGCCACTTTCGGAGCGGAACAGGACCCATTCCTGCCCGAACACGAAGATGTTGCGCAGTTCGCCGGGCTTGAGGTTTTCCGAGTAGTCGATGAAATACCAGCCGACCGGGACCGGGAACGGGGCGCGCTCCAGGCTCTGTGATTCGAGAAGCATCTTCAGATTGATGGCGCCCATGACGTCGGTATCTCCTGTTGCCTGATCTGGGTATGGCCCACGGCCTGCCGGGCCTTGTTGGGTACGGCATGGTGGCCTGCCGGATCGGGCCAGTCCTCGTCCATTTAGGTTATGAGAAGGCCTTCTATTTACTCGCCCCGTCCGGGGCTCAGCCGCGGCTCTCTGTCGGTATTTGCGGGGCGCGGGTCGAGTTGGCGCCGGCTTTCAAACCGGCGCTCCACCCCGTTCAGGGGGTCCGCGAAGCGCACCGCGCGCGCCAGCAGTTGCAGCGGGTGGCGGTAGTCGTCTTCCAGCGCCGGCCGCAGTTCGGGATAGAAGCTGTCGTTGACGATAGCCGCACCCAGGGCCGCGAGGTGGACGCGCAATTGGTGCTTGCGGCCGGTGAGGGGCTGCAGGCGATAGCGGCTCAGGCCCTGTTCCAGAGCGGTTTGTGATTCGATCAGCGTCTCGCTGTTGGCCTCACCTTCGACTTCGCGCATGCGGAAGAAGGGTTCGCCTTCGGTCAGGCGGCTGCGGTAGCGCAGCGGCAGCTCCAGTGCCGGCAGGCTGGGCGCCAGCGCCTCGTAGACCTTTTCCACGGCCCGGGTCGGGAACAGTTGCTGGTAGCGGCCGCGGGTTTCCGGGTTGACCGAAAACAGCACCAGCCCGGCGGTGCCGCGGTCCAGGCGATGCAGCGGCACCAGCTCATCCAGCCCGAGCTCGCGCTTGAGGCGCACCAGCAGCGTCTGCTGCAGGAAACGGCCGGCCGGGATCACCGGCAGGAAGTGCGGCTTGTCCACCACCAGAAGGTGCTCGTCGCGGTGGATCAGCTCGGCCTGGAACGGAATTTCCGGCTCGTATTCCAGTTCCCGGTAGTAATAGAGCGTGCCGCCGGCCCGGTAGGGCTGGTCCGGGTGCAGGGCTTCGCCGTTCTGCCGCCGCAGCTCGCCACGCGCGGCGCGCGCGCTCCAGACCTCGTTGTCGATCTCAGGGAAACGCTCGCGCAGGAAGTCGGCTAGTCGCGGCCAGGAGCCGGGCGGCAGCGCGATGCTGCTGGGGCCGACGCCATCGCGCACGGGCAGGGGAGCGTTCAAAGCGAGGATTCGGGCTGACGACGACGGGGCGCCCAGCCTAGCCGGTTCCATCGGCGGTCGCGGGGTGAAACCGCCGCAGGCCTGCGGCGTCTGTCCTTGGGTTTCTGGCCTCCGGTCCCCATAGCTGCTATCTCTCCCACTCCCATTCAAGGACGATCCCATGGAACACAGACAGCTCGGCCGCTCCGGCCTGAAAGTGCCGGTCCTCAGCCTCGGCACCGGCACCTTCGGCGGTGTCGGCAGCATGTTCAGCAAATGGGGCGCCACCGATGTCGCCGAAGCGCGGCGGCTGGTCGATGTCTGCCTGGAGGCGGGGCTCAACTTCTTTGACACCGCCGACGTCTACTCTGGCGGTGCCTCCGAGCAGATCCTGGGTCAGGCGCTGCAAGGCCGGCGCGATCAGGTGCTGATCTCGACCAAGGCCACTTTCAGCATGGGGGCCGGCCCCAACGACAAGGGTTCTTCGCGCCACCATCTGATCCGCGCCTGCGAGGCCAGCCTCAAGCGCCTGGGTACTGATCACATCGATCTGTACTTCATGCACGGCTACGACGCGCTGACGCCGGTGGAGGAAACCCTGCGCGCGCTCGACGACCTGATCACCGCCGGCAAGATCCGCTACCTGGGCTGCTCCAATTTCTCCGGCTGGCATGTGATGAAGGCGCTGGCCACCTCCGAGCGCTACGGCCTGGGCCGCTACGTCGCCTACCAGGGCTATTACTCGCTGATCGGCCGCGACTACGAATGGGAGCTGATGCCGCTGGCCCTGGAGCAGGGCCTGGGCACCATGGTCTGGAGCCCGCTGGGCTGGGGGCGGCTCACCGGCAAGATCCGCCGCGGCCAGTCGCCGGCGGCGGGGCGCATCCAGCAGGGCGGTGCCGAGGGCGGGCCGATTGTCGAGGACGAATACCTCTATCAGGTGGTCGACGCGCTCGACGCCATCGCCGCCGAAACCGGCAAGACCGTGCCGCAGGTGGCGCTCAACTGGCTGCTGCAACGCCCCAGCGTCGCCAACATCGTCGTCGGCGCCCGCAACGAGGAGCAGTTGCGGCAGAACCTCGGCGCCCTGGGTTGGACCTTGAGCGCCGAGCAGGTGAGGCGGCTGGACGCCGCCAGCCAGCGCACGCCGATCTACCCCTATTGGCACCAGCGCGGTTTCGACGAGCGCAATCCCAAGCCGACCGTTTGGTGAGCGCTCTCCGCAGTCTGGGGCTCGTCGGCAGTTGCTAGACTGCGCCGGCTTTTCTCTGACACTTCTCCCTAACCCATGTCCTCCAACGAATCCTCCGGACTCGGCCCGCTGCCGAGCCTGATCTTCTCTTCCCGCTGGCTGCAGTTGCCGCTCTATCTGGGCCTCATCGTCGCCCAGGGCGTCTATGTGGTGCTGTTCTGCAAGGAGCTCTGGCACCTCATCCACGGCGCCTTCGAGCTCAACGAGCAGCAGGTGATGCTGATCGTGCTGGCGCTGATCGACGTAGTGATGATCTCTAACCTGCTGATGATGGTGATCGTCGGTGGCTACGAGACCTTCGTGTCGCGCCTGCGGCTGGAAAACCACCCTGACCAGCCGGAATGGCTCAGTCATGTGAACGCCTCGGTGCTGAAGGTGAAGCTGGCGATGGCGATCATCGGCATCTCCTCCATCCATCTGCTCAAGACCTTCATCGAGGCCGGCAGCCTGGGCGCGCTGCCCTTGTGCTCCGCGGCGGCGGCCGGGGTGAAATGCACCACCACCACCGAGACCGGCGTGATGTGGCAGACCATCATCCACATGGCCTTCATCGCCTCCGCCATCGGCATCGCCTGGACCGACCGCATCATGGGCGGCGGCGTCAGCCATCCCAAGCCCGAAGGCAAGCACTGAGCCGGCCCCGCAAGCCGCGGGCGACTGCCCGATGAGCCAGACGATCCTGGTGGTCGGCGCCTCCTCCGGCCTGGGCCGGGCCTGCGCCCAGGCGCTCGCCGAAGCCGGCCACCGGGTCTACGCCGCGAGCCGGCAGCCGCCGCGCGACCTGCCCGGCTGCAAGCCACTGGCGCTGGACGTCGACCGTGACGACAGCGTGCAGACTGCCATCAACTGGCTGCTGGCTGCCGAGCCGCGCATCGACGTGCTGATCAATTGCGCCGGTTTCGGCATTGCCGGCGCCATCGAAGACACCACGCCGGAAGAGGCGCGGGCGCAGTTCGAGACCAATTTCTTCGGCGCCGTCCGCGTCACCCGAGCCCTGCTGCCGCAGTTGCGCCAGCAGGGAGGCGGCCGGATCGTGCAGGTCGGCTCGCTGGTCACTCAGTTGCCGGTGCCGTTCCAGGCCTACTACTGCGCGAGCAAGGCGGCGCTGGAATCCTGGGCCGAGGCGCTGCGCTTCGAAGTCGCTCCGTACGGGATCGGCGTCGTCTGCATCGAACCCGGCAACTTCGCCACCGGCTTCACCGCCCAGCGGCGGCGGGTCGCGGGCTGGAGTGAAGCCTCCAGCTACCACGCGCGCTGCGAGGCCTCGGTGCGCTGGATGGAAGAAGACGAGCGCAAGGGGCTGGCGCCCGCCCGCTTTGCCAGCCAGATGCTGAAGCTGGTGGAACATCCCCGGCCGGTGTTTCGTCACCTGGCCATCGCCCCCATCGAGCGCCTGGGCCTCTGGCTACGTGCGCTGTTACCGCAGCGCTGGTACGAGCGCCTGTTCCGACACCTCTTCCACGCCGCCTAGCCTGCGTCTTGGAGGCCTCGGCGGGCTGCGCTAAGGTGCCGCGAACCATCTGGGGGAGCCCATGAAAAGAATCGGCAAGCGCTACCGGCCCGGCCGCGCCGCGCAGGACTACGACGTGATCGTCATCGGCTCCGGCATCGGCGGCCTCAGTTGCGCGGCCTTGCTGACGCGCCTGGGTCGCAAGGTCTGCGTGCTGGAGCAGCACTACACCGCTGGCGGCTTCACGCATTCCTACGAGCGCGAGGGCTATGAGTGGGACGTCGGCGTGCACTACATCGGCGAGGTACACAAGCCCTACGCGCCACTGCGCCGCATCTTCGACGTCATCAGCGATGGCAAGCTCGAATGGGCGCCGATGGACGCCTGCTACGACCGCATCATCATCGGCGATCGGCACTACGACTTCATCGCCGGCAAGGACAATCTCGCCGCCGAGCTGAAACGCCACTTCCCCGAAGAAGGCGCGGCCATCGACGAATATTTCCGTCTGGTGCAGAAAGTCAGCGGCAGCATGCAGGCCTACTTCGCCGGCCAGGCCATGCCGCCGCGCATCGCCCGCGTCTACGAGGCGCTGAAGCGCTTCCGGCTGCCGAAGGAATGCTTCATGAGTACCCGCGCGGTGCTGGAGAAGCTCACCAGCAACCAGCAACTGATCGCCGTGCTCACCGGCCAGTGGGGCGACTACGGCCTGCCGCCGGCGGATGCCGCCTTCATCATGCACGCCGCCGTCACCAAGCATTACTTCGCCGGTGGCAACTACCCGGTGGGCGGCTCCTGGAAGATCGCCGACACCATCGTCCCGGTGATCCGCAGCGGTGGCGGTGAGGTGTTCACCTACGCCAGGGTCAAGGAGCTGTTGATCGAGAACGGCCGCGCGGTCGGCGTGCGGATGGAAGACGGCAGCGAGGTCCGCGCGCCGGCGGTGGTCAGCAGCGCCGGCGCCGAGCTGACCTTCGGCAGCCTGCTGCCGGCAGCCGAGCGCCAGCGTCACGGCTACGCCGCCAAGCTGCGCGAGGTGCATGCTTCCTCGGGGCATCTTTGCCTCTACGCCGGCTTCAAGGGCACCGCGCGGGAGCTGGGCCTGCCCAAGACCAATCTCTGGATCTATCCAAACGCCGATCACGAAGGCAACACCCAGCGCTTTCTCGACGATCCGATCAACACTCTGCCGATGCTCTATGTCTCCTTCCCGTCCGCGAAGGACCCGGAGTGGGAGCAGCACTACCCCGGCAAGAGCACGGTGGAGGTCATCACCCTGGGCCGCTACGAGTGGTTCGAGAAGTGGGCCAAGGAAACCTGGAACCATCGCGGCGCCGAGTACGAGGCCCTGAAGAAACAGTTCGGCGACCGCATGCTCGAAGGCCTGTACCAGCAGATGCCGCAGTTGCGCGGCGCGATGGACTACTGGGAGCTGTCGACGCCGCTATCGACCGAGTACTTCGGCATGTACGGCAAGGGCGAGATTTACGGGCTCGATCACGACCTGCACCGCTTCGAGCAGAAGTGGCTGCACCCGGTGACGCCGGTGAAGGGCCTCTACCTCACCGGCCAGGACGTGGTCACCGCCGGCGTCGGCGGCGCGCTGATGGGCGGCGTGCTGACCACGGCGGCGATGCTGGGGACGAAGGCGGGGCAGGTGTTCAAGCTGCTCAAAACCTGGAAGCCGACCGAGCCGGCGGCGACCCCGACCTGAGCCGGAACCCGCGAAGCGACGAGAGTGCCGGATGATGAAACGACAGGCTCATGCGCTTGTTCCTCAGCCCTGGCGGCGCGAGCCCAGTGAGCAGGCCCAGCAGGAACAGCAGGGGGGTTCTACCCCGTTAGCGCGGACACTTCAAAGAAGGCCGAAGATGGCCACAAGGAGTGTTTATGTCGAAGCGAAGGAAGTACAGCGTTGAGTTCAAGCGTGGTGCTGTGGAGCAGAT
>SCVA01000022.1 GCA_004297005.1 Nevskiaceae bacterium | reverse complement strand
CTACGAGCAGACCGGCCTCACCAACGAGGAGCTGGACCGCTGCAATGCGGTGGTCGCCATCCCCACCAACCCCGGCTATTCCTCGCTGAATCTGGCGCAGGCGGTGCAGGTGCTCTGCTATGTGCTGCGGCGGGCGGCGATTGCCGAGGTGCCGCGGGTCTCGACCAAGCCCGATCACCCCTGGTATCAACCGCCCACCGCCGAACAGGTCGAGCAGTTCTACGAGCATCTGGAGCGGGTCTTGCTCGCGACCGGCTTTCTTGACCCCGACAACCCGCGCCTGCTGATGCGGCGCCTGCGCACCCTGTTCAATCGCTCTCAGCCCGACCTCAACGAGCTGAATCTGTTGCGCGGCATCCTCACCACGGTTGAAAAACCCAAGCGCCGGCGCAATAACGCCGATCTCCTGTTGCCACCGTTGGCCGAAGGCTAGGTTCCGTCATGGGCATCCTGTCCACCATCGCCGAGGACGTCCACAACATCCGCAGCCGCGATCCGGCGGCGCGTTCCACCTGGGAAGTGCTGACCTGCTACCCCGGTCTGCACGCCGTCTGGGGGCATCGCATCTCGCACTGGCTGTGGACGCACGGCCTGAAGTGGCCGGCGCGCTTCAACTCTCATCTGGCCCGCTGGTTCACCGGCATCGAGATTCATCCCGGTGCGGTGATCGGCCGGCGCCTGTTCATCGACCATGGCCTCGGCGTGGTGATCGGCGAAACCGCCGAGATCGGCAATGACGTCACCATCTACCAGGGCGTGACCCTGGGCGGCACCAGTCTGGAAAAAGGTGCCAAGCGCCATCCCACGCTCGGCGACGAGGTGGTGGTGGGTGGCGGTGCCAAGGTTCTGGGTGGCTTCACGGTCGGTGCCGGCGCGCGCATCGGCTCGAACGCCGTGGTGGTCAAAGCGGTGCCGCCCGGCGCGACCGCCGTGGGCATCCCCGCCCGCATCATCAGCGACGCCGACACCCAGGCGGCGCACGGCTTCGATGCCTACGGAGTGACGCGCGACATGCCCGACCCGGTGGCGCAGGCCATCCAGGCGCTGTTGCAGCGGGTCGGCGAACAGGACGCCCAGATCGAGCGCCTTACCGCCGCCTTGCGCGGGCTGGGCGCGCAGTTGCCGGACGGCGAGCATTCGCCACTACCAGGGTTCTGCGAACCCGCTTCGGGCAAGCCGCCGGCCTGAGGCCGAACCTCTCCATGCCCGCCTATCTGGATCACAACGCCAGTACTCCGGTCGATCCGCGGGTGCTGGAGGCGATGCTGCCCTATCTGTCTGGGCCGTACGGCAATCCCTCCAGCCTGCATCGCTATGGCCGCCTGGCTCGCGATGCCGTGGAGCGCGCCCGTGGACAGGTGGCGACCCTGGTCGGCGCGCAGCCCGGCGAACTGATCTGGACCAGCGGTGGCACCGAGGCCAACAACCTGGCCTTGAAAGGCGTTTGCCAGGGAGGGCGGGCTGGCCGGCTCCTGTACGGCGCGAGCGAGCATCCGGCAGTGATGGAGGCGGCGGAGAGCCTGCGCGCGGCCGGCTGGCCGGTTGAGGTGATCGCCGTCGATGCTCAGGGTCGGATCGCGGAGTCGGCGTTTCGGCAACAGCTGCGGGCAGGCCCGGTGCGCTTGGCCAGCCTGATGCGGGCCAACAACGAAACCGGGGTGATACACGAGCTTGCCCCCTGGGTCTCTGCGATCCACGCCGCCGGCGGCTGGTTGCATGTGGACGCCACCCAGGCGGCCGGCAAGCTGCCCCTGGACTTCGCAGGGCTGGGTGCCGATCTCCTGACCGTTTCCAGCCACAAGATTTACGGCCCCAAGGGCGTGGGCGCGCTGGTGGTGCGGTCCGAGGTGGAATTGCAGCCGCTCCTTCATGGCGGTGCCCAGGAGAAGGGCATGCGGGGCGGTACCGAGAACCTGCCAGCCATCGTTGGCTTCGGCGCCGCCGCAGAGCTGGCCTTGCAGGAACTGGAGACGCGCATGGCACACCAGCAGGATCTGCGCGAACGACTGGACGCCGGTCTCCGGGCGATTCCGAGTGTGCGTCTGTTCGGCGACGGGGCGCCGCGACTGTCAAACACCACTCAGTTTAGCTTGGAGGGCTGGGACGGCGAGGCCCTGCTCATGCACCTCGACCGCCTCGGCTATGCGGTGAGCAGCGGGTCGGCCTGTGCCAGCGGCAGCGGCGAGCCCAGTCATGTCCTGTTGGCGATGGGTGTGGACGCCATGGTCGCCAAGGGGGCGGTCCGGGTCAGCCTGGGCAAGGACAGTCAGGCGGCGGAAGTGGATGGCCTGCTGCGGGCGCTGAGTCAGTTGAGTGGCAGAACGGCCTAGTTCTTATTGCCCGGTCCCTGGCGGCCGTCTTCCAGAATGACGAATCTGCCCTGTGTGGGGCCCAGCGGCTTGCCGCTGTCGTGGTCGGATTGCTGCCGACGGCGGCCGTAGTCCAGCAACAGTACCTTGCGGCGCAAGCCCAGCGCCCGGGTGACGGCGTCGCTGAGCAGGTCGCCATTGCTGTTCAGGCTCTCGCCTTGCTCGATGCGCTCGATCAGGCGTTCGATAAGGAGGCAGGGGATGACATCGCCGCGCAGTCGTCCGTCGGCCTCCAGTTGGTAACGCACCAAGCCGCGCAGACTGTGCAGGAAGGTTCTGAGCTCGCCGAAGGATTCGATGGCCCAGACCGCCCGCGCCAAGGCTTCCGTATCGTGGCGGAGCTGGGCGGCGATGTAGTCCCCCAGCCGCAGGGGCTCGCCGTCCACCTCTAGGCCACTGCTGAAGCTCAGTCCGGTCTGTAGCCCGCCCTCACTGTCAATCAGTCGGTACTGTGCCTCGTGGGGTTTGATGCTCTTGGGCGGCAGACCGGAGTGGCGGCAGGCATCCTGAACGAAGGCCTCGGAATTGGCGCTCCGCTGCGCGGCAGCGCCGGCAGCCACAAATTGGTCCAACTGTTGCCCGATTCCCGTTCGTTGCTGGCTGCTCGTCATGGTTCCCTCAGGCCCGGCTTTTATTCTTGGTGGGGCTGAGAATTTCTTATAGACGATTCCTTTACGGCAGTACGGTTCGGGTTCGGGTCTGACTATGGGGCAAAGTGGAAAAGCGGCTGGATTTATTGTCGTATCAATTTGATTTGAAAATGAATTATCGAAAACTGCGAACTCCGTCTCGTATTTCCTTCGAAGATCGAATCGCAAGCGGCTTGGTTGGGTGGTGGATGCGGCCCTTGACGCGGACGCGTTCGGCCATTGCAGTGCGCACCTCATGAAACCCATTTATCTCGACCACGCCGCCACCACGCCCCTGGCCTCCGAGGCCTACGCGGCCATGCAGCCCTGGCTGCAGGAGCACTACGGCAATCCCGCCTCCGATCATGTGTTTGGGCGTCTCGCCAAGCAGGGCGTCGAGCGCGCCAGAGCCCAGGTGGCGGCGTTGTTGGGCGCCACTTCGGAGGAAATCCTGTTCACCTCGGGGGCCACCGAGTCCAACAACCTTGCGATCAAGGGCGCGCTCGAATTCCGTGGCCTGGAGGGCGCGCATCTGGTGACTGCCCGCACCGAGCACAAGTGCGTGCTCGACACCGTGCGCTATCTGGAAAGTCGCGGCCTGCGCGTCACCTGGCTGAAGCCGGACGCAACGGGCGTGATCCCGGTCGAGGCGGTATTGGCCGCGCTGACCCCGGCCACCGCCATGGTCTCGCTGATGTGGGTAAACAACGAACTGGGCAGCATCAATCCTGTGGAGCAACTGGCGCCCATGCTGCGCGAGCGGGGGGTGCTGTTCCATGTCGATGCCGTGCAGGCAGCCGGCAAGCTGGCGATCAATCTGGCCGAGACGCCCATCGACCTGCTCTCGGTGTCGGCGCACAAGCTCTATGGCCCCAAGGGCGTCGGTGCCCTGTTCGTACGCAAGCGGCCGCGAGCACGGCTGAGCCCGCAGATGCACGGTGGCGGCCACGAGCAGGGCATGCGTTCCGGCACGCTGGCGCCGCACCAGATCGCCGGCATGGGCGAGGCCTTCCGCCTTGCCGCCGAGCGGCAGCTAGCCGACGCGGCCCACTACGCGGCGCTGCGCGACCGTCTCTGGGCGCGGCTGTCGGCCCTGCCTCGGGTGCTGCGCAACGGCAGTGCAGCGGGTGCGCCGCACATCCTCAATGTCAGCTTCGCCGGCGTCGAAGGCGAAGCCTTGCGGGCTATGCTGCCGGCCCTGATGATCAGCTCGGGCTCCGCCTGTTCCAGTGCCACCCGCGAGCCGTCCTACGTGCTGCGCGCGCTGGGGCGCGACGACGCGCTGGCCAATGCCTCGCTGCGATTCTCGTTGGGCAGGGCCAATACTGAGGCGGAAATCGACCGGGCAGCGGCGCAGGTGATCGAGGCGGTTCTCTGGCTGCGCGAGATCAATGGCGAGCCGGCCGGGGAGGGCGCCGCGCCGTTGCCGCCGGTCGACAACGTCTATGAGTATCCGCCGGCGGTCTGGCAGCACTTCTCCAGCGCGGGCGATCACGCCGGGCAATTTCCCGAGGGGACGCCAGGGCTCTTGAGCCTGCGGGCTGAGAACCGTGCCGCCGCCTCGACGCTGGGCCTGCAACTGCGCTTGGGCGATGACGGGCGAGTGTCTGAGGCGCGTTTCCAGGCCTTGGGCTGCCCGGTGGGTATCGCGGTCGGGAGCTGGTTGGCAGGCCAGGCGCCGGGGCTGACGCCAGCCGAACTGAGCGCGCTGGATGTCCGGCAATTGCGGGCGGCGCTTGAAATCCCGGAGGACAAGCTCCACTGTGCCCTTATGGGTGAAGACCTGCTTCGCCAAATTCCCGTCTGAAAATGATCCAGCTCACCGACTCCGCCGCCAAGCGCATCACCGCCCAGCTCGCCAAGCGCGGCAAGGGTGTAGGCCTGCGGGTTGGGGTGAAGAAGTCCGGCTGCTCGGGCTGGGCCTATGTGCTCGACTACGCCGATGAAGTCGCCGCCGACGACGAAGTCTACGAAGCCGGTAGTGCCAAGGTGGTGGTCAAGCGCGAACATCTCGACAAGCTTGACGGGCTGACCCTGGACTTCCAGCGCGAGGGTCTGAACGAGGCTTTCAAGTTCATCAATCCCAACGTCAAGGCCCAGTGCGGCTGCGGGGAAAGCTTCGCGGTCTAAAGCTGGATGTGCGCCAGGATGGTGCGCTGCATCAATATGTAGCGGTCGCGGGTTACAATAATGAGCTAAGCGATATTTTTGGCCCGAATGGGCCTGTCCGTCTTGGACTCGCGAGTTTCGTAACCTCCCGCAGGACTTCATCCATGGCCATTGAACGCACCCTCTCCATCCTCAAGCCCGACGCCGTCGCCAAGAACAAGATCGGCGCCATCATCGCCCGCATCGAAGACGCCGGCCTGAAGGTCGTCGCCGCCCGCATGATGCATCTGACCCAGGCTGAAGCCGAAGGCTTCTACGCTGTGCACAGCGAGCGCCCGTTCTTCAAGGATCTGGTCAAGTTCATGACCTCCGGCCCGGTGCTGGTGCAGGCCCTCGAGGGCGAGAACGCCGTACAGGTCTACCGCGACGTGATGGGCGCCACCAACCCCAAGAACGCCGCGCCGGGCACCATCCGCGCCGACTTCGCCGATTCCATCGACGAGAACGCCGCCCACGGCTCCGACAGCCTGGAAAACGCGAAGAACGAGATCGCGTACTTCTTCCGCAGCATCGAGCTGTGCCCGCGCACCCGCTAAGGTCGTGACCGAGACCGCGAACACGCCCAGTCCCAGCCCGAAAAGCCCGATCAATCTGTTCGGGCTGGATCGGGAGGCACTGCGCGCGTGTTTCGCGGCCATGGGCGAAAAGCCCTTCCGCGCCGATCAGGTGATGCAGTGGATCTACCGCCGGGGTCTCGACGACTTCGACGGCATGACCAATATCGCTGTCGCTCTGCGCGAGCGCATGAAGCAGCACTTCGAGATCCGTCACCCCGAACTAGTGACCGAGCAGACCTCGAAGGACGGCACCCGCAAGTGGGTGCTCCGGCTCGACGGCGGCAATGCCGTCGAGACCGTCTACATTCCTGAAACCGACCGCGGCACGCTGTGCATCAGCAGCCAGGTGGGTTGCGCCATGGACTGCTCGTTCTGCTCCACCGGCAAGCAGGGCTTGAACCGCAACATGACCACGGCGGAGATCATCGCCCAGGTCTGGTTCGCAGCCCGAGCTCTGGGGGGCGACTTCCAGAACGAGCGGGTGATTTCCAACATCGTGTTCATGGGCATGGGCGAGCCGCTGGCCAACTACCAGCCGGTGGTGACCGCGATCCGCATCCTGCTCGATGACTTCGGCTTTGGTCTGTCCAAGCGCCGGGTCACGGTCTCGACCTCCGGCCTGGTGCCGTTCATCGAGCGGCTGAAGGAAGACGTCGACGTCGCCCTGGCGGTATCGCTGCACGCCCCCAACGACGTGCTGCGCAACGAGCTGGTTCCGATCAACCGCAAGTACCCGATCGCCGAACTGATGGAGGTCTGCCGCCGCTACACCGACGGCAAGAACCATAAGGCGCACATCGTATACGAGTACGTGATGCTGGACGGTGTCAACGACAGTCCGGCGCACGCCAAGGAACTGGCCCGCTTGCTGGGCGACATGCCGGCCAAGGTCAATCTCATTCCCTTCAACCCCTTCCCGCAGGCCGGCTACCGGCGCTCCTCCTCGGAGCGCATTGCTGCCTTTGCCGACATCCTGCGCAGCCGGCGCATCGTCTGCACCACCCGCAAGACCCGTGGTGACGACATTGATGCCGCCTGCGGTCAGCTGGTCGGCAAGGTGGCGTCCAAGCAGAAGCAGCGGCTGTCCGACGTGCGGGTGCGGACGGAGCCGGCGGCATGAAGCGCCTCGGTGTCGTCCTGCTGCTTGGCCTGCTCAGCGCCTGCGTCACCGAGTACGGCGCCGGCGAGAAGCCGATTGAGCCCAATTTCCGCGAAGCGGCGCGTGCCAACACGCAGTTGGGTATTGAATATGCCCGCAAGGGACAGTTCGATCTGGCCATCGACAAACTCAAGCGCGCGCTGGAGCAGGATTCCGGGTACGCACCCACTCATGGCGCCCTGGCCCTGCTCTATGCCAAGCGCGGTGAGGATGTGCTGGCCGAGCAGCACTACCGGCGAGCGCTGTCGCTGGACCCCAAGGACCCCTTTGCTCGCAACAACTTCGCGGTCTTTCAGTGCGAGCGTGGCAAGGTTCGCGAGGGTGAGCACTTGCTGCTGGAAACCGCCAACGACCGCGGCCATGGCTCGCCGGAAGCAGCTTGGACCAACGCTGGCGTCTGCGTGCGGCGCAGCGATCCGGCCAAGGCGGAGCGCTATTTCCGCGAGGCCTTGAACGTCAATCCCAATTATCCCGACGCCCTGATGGAAATGGCCGGGTTGGCCGCCCAGAACCACGACTGGTTGCGGGTGCGCGCTTTCCTGCAACGGCGGGACCGTGTCGCGCCGGCCACGGCGCAGTCCTTGCTTCTGGCCTTGCAGGCCGAGCGTGCTCTGGGGGATAGGGTCACCGCCACGAATCTCGAGCAGCGGCTGCGCAACGAGTTTCCCGAGGTGGCGGTCCCGCGTTGAACAGCCGCCACGGCGGCGGAATCCGGCGCCGCGTTGGCGCCATTACTGACTACAATCGCGAGCTGACCTCGCCACGCTACAGGCTGATCTCTTCCTTCACCATGACTGATCTCAATTCCGAAGCCGGTGAACAGTCCGGCGTTGCCGGTCCGGGCCGTCTCCTTCGCCGCGCCCGCGAACAGGCACGTCTTTCCATCGAAGATCTGGGGGCCCAGATCAAGCTCGCGCGTGGCACGCTGGATGCGCTGGAGCGTGATGACTTCGCCACGCTGTCCGAGCCGGTTTACGTACGCGGCTACTACCGCAAGCTGTCGAAGGTACTTCCGGTCACCGAGGCCGAGTTGCTGAGCGCCTACGAAAAATTGGTGGCGCCCAAACTGCCTTCGCCGCCCTCGAAGCTGATCCTGGCAGGGGAGCAGGATCTCGGTGGTAGCCGCCCGGTCGGCCTGAAAATGGCTGGGGGCATTGTCCTGATCGGCGTCCTGCTGGGCCTACTGGCGTTCTGGGGCAGCCGGCGCAGCGAGGAAACCGGCCCGGCCAGCGTGGTGACTCCCGGCGTGGTGACGCCCATGGAGTCGGCGCCGGCGCCGAGCGAGACGCCGGTGGAAACTCCGCCTCCCGCGGCCAGTTCCGCAGGCTCCGCCCTCAGCCCCGAAGCTGCGGTCTCTGTGGATCCCAGCCGACCGACGGCCCCACCGGCCGCGACGCTGACCCTGGCGCCGTCACTGGCGCAGCCGCCGACGCCGGGGCTGGGTTCCACCGTGCCGAGCCCGAACCCGGCGCCGAAGCCAGCCGCTGGTCACGCCGAGGTGCAGTTGCAGTTCAACGCGACCTCTTGGACCCGTATCGAGGACGCCACCGGCAAGTCGCTGCTGTCCGGCGTGATCCAGGCCGGTGATCGCCAGACCATCGCCGGCGAGGCGCCGTTCGCGATTTTCCTGGGTAATGCCCCGGGCGTGAGCATCCAGTTCAACGGTCAGCCGGTGGACATGTCGCAGTACACCAAGGGCAACAACACCGCCCGTTTCACCCTTCCCTGATCACGCTGCCCTGAGGCTGCTGCAATGGCGATGATGGCGAAGCACACGATCACGCGGCGCAAGTCGCGGCAGATCCGTGTCGGCTCGGTGCTGGTGGGCGGGGACGCGCCGGTCACGGTGCAGACCATGACCAACACCAAGACCGAGGATGTCGCCGCGACCGTGGCGCAGATCCTAGCCGCGAAGAAGGCGGGCGCCGATCTGGTGCGGGTGTCGGTGCCGACCATCGCCGCCTGCGAGGCCTTTGGCGAGATTAGAAAGCAGGTCGACCTGCCGCTGATCGCCGACATCCACTTCAACTACAAGTGCGCGCTCAAGGCGGCCGAGATGGGCGCCGACTGCCTGCGCATCAATCCCGGCAACATCGGTAGCGATGCCAAGGTCGCCGAGGTGATCGCCTGTGCGCGCCACCACGGCGTGCCGATCCGCATCGGCGTCAACGCTGGCTCGCTGGAAGCCGAGCTGCAGACCAAGTACGGCGAGCCCAATGCCGATGCACTGGTCGAATCGGCGCTGCGCCACATCGAGATCCTGAAGAAGCACAACTTCGAGGACTTCAAGGTGTCGCTGAAGGCCAGCGAGGTGTTCATGACCGTGCAGGCCTACCGCAAGCTGGCCACGCTCATCGACCAGCCGCTGCACCTGGGCATCACCGAGGCCGGCAGCCTACGTAGTGGCGCGGTGAAGTCCTCCATCGGCCTGGGCATGCTGCTCGCCGACGGTATCGGCGACACCATCCGCATCTCGCTCGCCGCCGATCCGGTGGAAGAGGTGAAGGTGGGCTGGGACATTTTGAAGTCCCTGCACCTGCGCCATCGCGGCATCAATCTGGTCGCCTGCCCGAGCTGCTCGCGGCAGATGTTCGACGTGATCAAGACCGTCAACGAGCTCGAGTCGCGGCTGGAAGACGTCTCGGAGCCCATCGACCTCGCGGTCATCGGTTGCGTGGTCAATGGCCCGGGCGAGGCGAGGGAGGCGGCCCTGGGCGTCGCCGGTGGCCGGCCGAACTCGATCTATGTCGATGGCAGCATCCAGCACAAGGCGCACAACGAGCAGCTGGTGGACGAGCTGGAAAAGCTGGTGCGCGCCAAGCTGGCCGAGCGCAAGGCCGTTGCCTGAAATGGATACCTCCATCCTCGCCTTCACGCTGGCGGCCTTGCTGCTGACCTTGTCGCCGGGGCCCGACACCTTTCTGGTGATTGGCAGCACCGTGCACGGCGGTATTCGCGCCGGGCTGGCAGCGGTGGCCGGGATCATCTCTGGCGGCTTCTTCCACGCCGCGCTGTTCGCGCTCGGCGTGGCGCGGTTGCTGATGTATTCGCCGACCCTGTTCCTGATCGTGAAGATCGCCGGTGCGCTTTATCTGATCTGGCTGGGTATAGGTGCCCTGCGCTCGGCCGCGACGCCAAGGCCGGACGTGTCGGCCGAGACGGTGCCCGTTCCTTCGAATGGTCTGTTGCGTCGTCGCTATCTGCAGGGTCTGCTGTCGAACGCGCTGAATCCCAAGATCGCCGTGTTCTATCTGGCTTTCCTGCCGCAGTTCCTGCAGCCGGGCGATCCCGTCGCGCTGAAATCGGCCGGCCTGATCGGCATCCACTACCTGCTCGGCCTGGTTTGGCTGAGCATCCTGGCGTTGGCAGTCGGCCGTTTCGGTCACTGGCTGCGCCGCAGCCGCGTGCAGCGCGCGCTCGACGGCCTGGTCGGCGCGGTGATGACTGGCTTTGGTGTCCGCCTCGCACTGGCCTCACGTTAGTCATGTCCAAATCGATCCAGTCCCTGCGGGGATTCAACGACGTGTTGCCGGCGCAGGCGGCGCTGTTCCGCCGGGTGTTCACAACCGCCGCCGAGGTGGCCGCCCGCTACGGTTACGGCGAGATCCGTCTGCCATTGCTGGAGGCTACCGCGCTGTTCAAGCGCGCGGTGGGCGAGGTCACCGACGTGGTGGAGAAGGAGATGTACTCCTTCGACGACCGCGACGGCGTCTCGGTCAGCCTGCGGCCCGAACTGACCGCCGGCGTGGTCCGCGCCGGCATCGAGCACGGCCTGCTGCACAACCAGCAGCAGCGGCTCTGGTACGCCGGACCGGCCTTTCGCCACGAGCGGCCGCAGGCGGGTCGCTACCGGCAGTTCCACCAGGTCGGGGTTGAGGCCTACGGCATGGCCGGGCCGGACATCGACGCCGAGGTCATTGCCTTCTCGCACCGGTTCCTGACCACGTTGGGCATCGGCGGCCTGCAGCTGGAGATCAACTCCCTGGGCGGCAGCGAGGCGCGCGCCAACTACCGCTCGGCGCTGATCGACTACCTGTCGCGCTACGAATCCGAATTGGACGAGGACTCGCGTCGGCGTCTGCACAGCAACCCGCTGCGGGTGCTCGATTCCAAGGTGCCGCGCACCCGCGAGATCGTCGCTTCTGCGCCACAGCTGGCCGATCACCTCGAGTCCGAGTCGCGCGCCCACTTCGACGGATGGCGGCAGGCGCTGGAGGATCTCGGGATTCCCTACCAAGTCAGCCCGCAGCTGGTGCGCGGTCTCGACTATTACACCCGTGGCGTCTTCGAGTGGACCACCACCGAACTGGGCAGCCAGGGCACGGTGCTGGCCGGCGGCCGCTACGACAATCTTGTCTCGCAGCTGGGCGGTTCACCTTCCCCAGCTGTTGGCTGGGCCAGCGGCGTCGAGCGTCTGGTGCTGTTGCTGGAAAAACAGCAGTCCGCCGAGGTGTCCGCCGACGCGCCGCAGCTGTATTTCTGCGCCATCGGCGAAACGGCCGAACGCCGTGCCCGAATCCTGGCCGAGGAACTACGCAACCAGTTCGGCGGCCTGCGGCTCAGCCTGAACGCCGGGGGCGGCAAGCTGAAGAGTCAGCTGGCCCGCGCCGAGCGCGTCGGGGCGGCCTTTGCCCTGGTGCTGGGCGAGGCGGAACTGGCTCGTGGCGCGGTTCAAGTAAAATCGCTGCGTCAGACCCTGCCGGATCAGGAGTTGCCGCTGTCCGAACTGGCTCTCCGCCTGTCGGCGCTGTTGCCGGCGGCCTGAGGCCGCCGTCCGACGTCGCTCTCCAGACAACTTTTACGCATCCGCCCGGTCGGATGCCTTCACTACTAGACGAGAAGCACAAATGTCGCACTACGACGACGAAGCGCAAGCCGAACAGATCAAGAACTGGTGGCGCGAGAACTGGATGCCGCTGGCGGCCGGCCTGGTGCTGGGCCTGGGGGGCATCTTCGGCTGGGAGCAGTGGAAGTCGCATCAGCAGGAGCGCGCCGTCGAGGCGGCGCGGATGTTCGAGGACCTGAAGACCGCCCTGGTGGCCGACAAGGCCGACGAGGCGCGCAGCATCGGCGACAAGCTCAAGACCGATTACGCCAACACCCCCTACGCTGCCCAGGCCATGCTGCGTCTGGCCCAGCATGCGGTAGAGCGCGCCCGCTACGACGAGGCGCTGCCGCCGCTGGCCTGGGTCGCCGCCAACGCCGCCGACGAGGAGCTGCGGCCGCTGGCCAGGTTGCGTGAGGCCCGGGTACTGGCGCAGCAGGGCAAGTTCGACGAGGCCCTGAGCCGTCTTGATGATGTCGGCGAGAGTTATGCCGCCCTGGTCGAGGAACTGCGCGGCGACATCAAACTGGCCCAGGGTGACCGCAAGGCGGCCCGTGGCGCGTTCGAGAAGGCGCTGGCCGCCAGCGATGCCGCCGCCGCCAATCGTGAGACCCTGCAGCGCAAGATCGACGATCTTGCCGACGCTGCCTGAAGCCTGGCTCCCAAGGAACTCCCCCGATCATGAAGTCCGTCCTGTCTTACCGCGCGCTGGCCCTGGGTCTGGTCGTCGCCGCCACCGGTCTCGCAGCCTGTTCCGACAAGGTGAAGCTGCGCGAGCCGGCCAAGTTGCAGGACATCGACAGTCCGCGGCTGAAGGTCCAGCACGACTGGTCGCAGGGCATCGGCGAGGGTTCCGAGGGACGTCCTTCGGGTCTGAGGCCGTTGCTGGAAAGCGACGCGCTCTACGCCGCGGAGATGGGCGGCGACGTTTACGCGCTGGACCCGGCGACCGGCCATGAACGCTGGCGTTCGCGCACCAAGGCGCGGGTCGTGGCCGGCCCCTCCGTGGTTGGCGATCTGGTGCTGGTTGGCACCCTGGACGCCGAGGTGATAGCGCTCAAGCGCGCCGACGGCAGCCTGGTGTGGCGGGCACGTGCCTCCAGCGAAGTGCTGGCACCGCCGGCGGGCTCCGGTGACGTGGTGGTGGCGCGTTCCATCGACGGTCGTACTTATGGCTTCTCGGCTGCCGATGGCAAGCGTCTGTGGAGCTTTGATCGCACTGAGCCCAATCTGACCCTGCGCGGCCTGTCGGCCCCGGTGGTGGAAGGCAACCGGGTACTGGTCGGCATGGACAACGGCCGCCTCGCCGCGGTGCGCTTGGACGACGGCCAGACGGTCTGGGAGCAGCCGATCTCCAGCCCGAGCGGGCGCACCGAGCTGGAGCGCCTGACCGACATCGACGCCGCCCTGGTCTCCACCCTGGATGGCGTGCTGGTGGCCAGCTATGGCGGCGATGTCGCCCTGGTCGAGCCGGCCACTGGCGAAAGCCGCTGGCGCCGCATCGTCAAGTCCTATGCCGGCCTCGCGGTCGGCAAGGACAATGTCTATGTCAGCGATGCCGATGGCGTGGTCTGGGCGCTGGATCTCGCCACCGGCGCCGCCGCCTGGAAGAACGAAAGCCTGAAGTACCGCCGCCTGTCGCCGCCGGCGTTCTTCGCCGGCTACGCGGTAGTCGCGGATTTCGAAGGCTATGTGCATTTTCTCGATCCCCGCGATGGCAGCCTGGTGGCGCGCAGCCGCGCCGGCAGTGCCCCCATCCTGGCTGCGCCTGCCGTCAGTGACGAGCGCCTCTATCTGCTGAATGTCGACGGCAAGCTCAGCGCCCTGAAGGTCAAACCCCGTTGAAACTTAGCTCCAGCAAAGGCGGCAAGGGCCGTAGCAAGAAGCCGCGGCCCGGCACCAAGGTCAAGGTCGAGGCACCGCGCAAGCCGCCGCGCGCCAAGACCGAGGCCGTTGCCGCCCCGGCCGCCAAGTACCAGCCCTGGAAGAAGTCCAAGGCCAAGGTCACGGTGGATGAGCGGCTCGCCAGCGAAACCGGCGCCAAGCCGCGCAAGCCGGTAGCCCCCAAGCCTGCCGCCAAGCCGGCGGTGGCGGTGGAACCGGCGCCGATGGTCCGGCCGCGCGGCTTCGTCGCCCAGGCTTTGCAGGATCTCGACCTGCTGACCGCCGACGAAAAGCTGGAAGACGTCATCGAGGAATACCAGCTCGACGAGTTCGCCGAGGACGAGGAGTACGAGGACGAAGAGGCGCTCGCCGAGGGCGAGGACGAGTCTTCTGCGGTAGAAGTGATCGAAACGCCGCCGCTGCCGGTGGTGGTGCTGGTCGGCCGCCCCAATGTCGGCAAGTCCACCCTGTTCAATCGCCTGACCCATAGCCGCGACGCCCTGGTCTATGACCTGCCGGGCCTGACCCGCGACCGCCAGTACGGTCAGGGGCGCTTCGAGGGCAAGAGCTACATCGTGGTCGATACCGGCGGCCTGTCGCCGGCCGAGAACGACGCGCTGGCGGTGCTTGCCGAAGAGCAGGCGCAGATCGCTCTGGAAGAAGCCGACCGGGTGTTCTTCCTGGTCGATTTCCAGGCCGGTTGCCTGCCGGACGACGAGGCCATCGCCCGCCGCCTGCGCAAGCTCGGCAAGCCGGTGACGGTGCTGGTCAACAAGGCCGAGGGCCAGCCGCTACTGCGCACTGCCGCCGAGTTCCATGTGCTGGGCCTGGGCGATCCCCGGCCGGTTTCCGCCGAACACGGCGACGGCATCACCGCCCTGCTGCGCGAGCAGCTGGCGAGCTTCCCGGAAAACCACGAGTCCCATCAGGACGACGGCATCATCCGAGTGGCGGTGGTCGGCCGCCCCAACGCCGGCAAGTCCACCCTGGTCAACCGCCTGCTGGGCGAGGACCGGGTGCTCACCGCCGACGTCGCCGGTACCACCCGCGACGCCATCCGGGTGCGCTTCGAGCGCGACGGCCATCGCTACGAGCTGATCGACACCGCCGGCATCCGGCGCCGCTCGCGCGTCAGCGAGGTGGTGGAGAAATTCAGCATCGTCAAGGCCTTGCAGGCCATCGAGGACGCCCATGTGGTGATCCTGGTGACCGATGCCCATGACGAGATCTCGACCCAGGACGCCAAGCTCATGGGCCTGGTCGCCCAGCGTGGCCGCGCCCTGGTGCTGGCGATCAACAAGTGGGACCACCTGACCGACGACAAGCGCGCCTGGATCAAGAGCGAGATCGACTTCCGCCTGCCGTTTTTGGACTTCGTGCCGCCGCATTTCATCTCCGCCCTGCACGGCTCCGGCCTGCGCGAGCTGATGGAGGACGTGGTCGCCGCCTACGAGTCCACCACCATGGACATCCCGACGCCGGAGCTGACCCGGGCGTTGGAGAGGGCGGTCGACCGTCACAGTCCGCCGGCGGTGCTGGGGCGGCGCATCAAGCTGCGCTATGCCCACCAGACCGGGACCAACCCGATCCGCATCCTGGTGCACGGCAACCAGACCGAGAAGCTGCCGCTGTCCTACCACCGCTTCCTGATCAACGAATTCAGGGAGGCGTTTCAGCTGAAGGGCGTGCCGATCCTGCTGGAGTTCAAGACCGGCGAGAACCCGTTCAAGGGCAAGCGCAACGTGCTGACCAACCGCCAGCTCAAGAAGCGCCGCCGTACCCTGGAGCGTTTCCGCTGATCCGAGCGACCTGGCCCCGGGCCGCGGAAGCGCCGTCGCTGACGCCCTCCGGCCCGGCCTCGTGCTAGCATTCCGGCCCTTGAAGTCGGGACCAGCGGCGCGTCCATAAGCGCCGTCCAAAAGCTCTCCGCGCCACGCGGACCAACCACATTTTTAAGCAGATCCAGATCATGGCCAGCGTCAGCACCAACGAAATGAAGGCGGGCACCAAGGTGCTCATCGACGGCAATCCGTTCTCCATCGTCGACAACGAATACCGCAAGCCCGGCAAGGGCCAGGCAACCAACAGCCTGAAGATCCGCAACCTGCGCAATGGTCGCGTGATCGACATCACCCTGAAGTCCGGCGACACCCTGGAAGTCGCCGACGTCGAGGACGTGGAGCTGCAGTACGTCTACAACGACGGCGAGTTCTGGACCTTCATGGACCCGGTCAGCTTCGAGCAGACCATGGTCGGCGCCACCCAGATGGAAGAGGCCAAGCTCTGGCTCAAGGGCCAGGAGACCTGCCGCATCACCCTGTTCAACGGCCAGCCCTTGCAGGTGCTGCCGCCCAACACGGTGGAGCTGCAGATCGCCGAAACCGATCCCGGCCTGCGCGGCGACACCTCGGGTGGCGGCGGCAAGCCGGCCACTCTGGAAACCGGTGCCGTGGTGCGCGTGCCGCTGTTCGTGCAGCAGGGCGAAGTCATCAAGGTGGACACCCGCACCGGCGAATACCTCGGCCGGCTGGGCAAGTAAGCCAGGCCCGCAGCGCGGGCCAGGGAAACCGGAAGCGCGCCCCCGTTCCACCCAGGGGTGCGCTTCATTCATTTTGGGGGTTTGAAGACAGACATGGCCAACGACGACAACCGCAAGAAGGCATTGGAAGCCGCGCTCTCGCAGATCGAGAAGCAGTTCGGCAAGGGCGCGATCATGCGCATGGGCGTGGACGAGCGCCCGGACATCGAGGTGATCTCCACCGGCTCGATCACCCTGGATGCCGCGCTCGGCATCGGCGGCGTGCCGCGCGGCCGCGTGGTGGAAATCTACGGACCGGAATCCTCGGGTAAGACCACCTTCGCCCTGCACGTCACTGCCCAGGCCCAGAAGACCGGCGGTGTCTGCGCCTATATCGACGCCGAGCACGCGCTCGACGTCACCTACGCCGAGAAGCTGGGTGTGAAGGTGGAAGACCTGCTGATCTCGCAGCCGGACACCGGCGAGCAGGCACTGGAAATCGCCGACATGCTGGTGCGCAGCAATGCCATCGACGTCATCGTCATCGACTCGGTCGCGGCCCTGGTGCCGAAGAGCGAAATCGAGGGCGAGATGGGCGAGGCCAGCGTCGGCGTGCAGGCGCGCCTGATGAGCCAGGCGCTGCGCAAGCTGACCGGCTCGATCAACCGCAGCAAGACCCTGATCATCTTCATCAACCAGCTGCGCATGAAGATCGGCGTGATGATGCCCGGCCAGTCGCCGGAAACCACCACCGGCGGCAACGCGCTGAAGTTCTACGCCTCCATGCGCCTGGACATCCGCCGCATCGGCGCGATCAAGAAGGGCGACGAGGTGGTCGGCAACGAGACCCGCGTCAAGGTGGTCAAGAACAAGCTGGCCCCTCCCTTCAAGCAGGTCGTGTTCGAGATCATGTACGGCGAGGGCATCAGCCGCGAGGGCGAGCTGATCGACCTCGGCGTCGAGCACAAGCTGGTGGAGAAGTCCGGCGCCTGGTTCGCCTACAAGGGCGAGAAGATCGGCCAGGGCAAGGACAACGCCAAGCAGTACCTGCGCGAACACCCGGAAGCGGCCGCCGAGATCGAAGCGGCGCTGCGGGCCAAGCTGCTGCCGCCGAAGCGTGAGAAGTCGGAAGCCTGAGGAACCTCTCAGCCCCGAGGCCGCCCGCCTGAAGGCGATGCGGCTTCTGGGGCGCCGGGAGCATTCGGCGCAGCAGCTCTCGCGCAAATTGAAGGCAAGGGGCGTCGAGGGCGGGGTTGCCGACGAAGTGATCGACTCCTTGGCCGAATCCGGCTGGCAGAGCGACCCCCGCTACGCCGAGGCCCTGATCCGCAGCCGCATCGCTCAGGGCCACGGCCCGCTACGAATCCGCGCCGAACTGTCGGTGGCCGGCCTGGACGAAAGCCTGATCCGCGAGGCTCTGGACGCCGCGGACTGTGACTGGACCGCCCTGGCGGTTGAGACCCAGGCGCGCAGGTTCGGGGGGCTGCCGACCACCCTTGCGGAAAAGCAAAAGCAATACCGGGCTCTGGCCCAACGCGGGTTCACCGGCGAACAGATTCGGGTGGCGCTGAAAGGCGATTTCGACCATGAGGATCAGGCAGAGCCCTGACTCAGGGAATCGCTCTCCGGCCAATCTGGATATCAAGGGAGCGAGCAGGGCGGCAGCAGGCTGGCGTATTCGCGACTGAGCCGGGCCAGGAAGCGCTCGAAGGTTGGGTGCCAGTCGAGCGAGTGGAACAGCGCTGCTCCCAGGACGGCACCCGCTATGACGGCCGCGAGCGGGAACCGGCTGCTGCCTTGCCCCCGGCTGGCCAAGGCGAACGCGCATAGCATGGTGACCCCGATGGCGATGCCGAACACTACCTCTGCGCCGGTGTGCGCCCGCACGACGACGCGCGAATATCCGATGGCAGCGATCCAGAGGCCGGCGGCAACCGAAATCAGTCCGCGTTGCCAGCAGGGTCGATGGCTCTGTGCCAGCAGGGCGATGCCGCCGTACATGAACGTGCTAAATCCCGCGTGGCCGCTGGGGCTGCGCATTCCCAACTCTGGCAGCGGGCAGCCGTTGAAGTAGATCTTGAGCAGGGCAATGAGTGCGGCGCAGCCGCATAGAGCCGCCAGCCAGATCGCGGTGAGGCGCCGGTGGCCAGAAGACAACAGCCAGCCGGTCACGAACAGGCCAACAAGGCTCAGCAGAGCAAAGTCGCCGAAGCCGGTGAGTCTGGACAACATGAAAGGGAAATGCATTGGCTTTCGGACGCTATAAGCACGCCAAGTCTAGGCCTGCCTGCGGAACTTGCCATCAAAGCCGATCTGTACCCCGAGAGGTTGGGGCAGCGCCGGCCCGGCTTGGCCTGTAAAATGCAGGACTTTTTTCGAGCCCCGCCGCCATGACCAGCAACGAACTGCGCGCGAAATTCCTCGCGTTCTTCGCCTCCAAGGGCCACGAGATCGTGCGCTCCAGCCCGCTGGTGCCGGGCAATGACCCGACCCTGCTGTTCACCAACGCCGGCATGGTGCAGTTCAAGGACGTGTTCACCGGTCAGGACACGCGGCCCTACAAGCGGGCGGCCTCCAGCCAGAAGTGCGTGCGCGCCGGCGGCAAGCACAACGACCTCGAAAACGTCGGCTACACCGCCCGCCACCACACTTTCTTCGAGATGCTGGGCAACTTCAGCTTCGGCGATTACTTCAAGAAGGACGCGATCCACTACGCCTGGGAATTCATCACCAGCCCGGCCTGGCTGGGTATCGACAAGTCCCGCCTGCTGGTCACCGTCTACCACACCGACGACGAAGCCTTCGGCATCTGGCGCGACGAGATCGGCGTGCCCGAGTCGCGCATCGTCCGCATCGGCGACAACAAGGGCGCGCCCTACGCCAGCGACAACTTCTGGGCGATGGGCGACACCGGCCCCTGCGGCCCCTGCACGGAAATCTTCTACGACCACGACCCGGACGGCTCCAAGGGCATCTGGGGCGGCCCTCCCGGCTCGCCGGAGGAAGACGGCGACCGCTGGATCGAGATCTGGAACGTGGTGTTCATGCAGTTCGAGCGCCACAAGGACGGCAGCATGGTGGCGCTGCCCAAGCCGAGTGTGGACACCGGCATGGGCCTGGAACGCATCAGCGCGCTGATGCAGGGCAGCAACGACAACTACCAGACCGACACCTTCAGGCAGCTGATCGGCGCAGTCGCCGCGCTGGCCGGCCAAAAGCCCTACGAGCAGGCCTCGCAGAAGGTGATTGCCGACCACATCCGCGCCACCAGCTTCCTGATCGCCGATGGCGTGCTACCGGCCAACGAGGGGCGCGGCTATGTGCTGCGCCGGATCATGCGGCGCGCCATCCGCCACGGCTACAAGCTGGGGCTGAACGAGGCCTTCTTCTACAAGCTGGTCGCCCCCCTGGTGGCGGCGATGGGCGAGGCTTACCCCGAGCTGGTCGAGAAGCAGGCCGTCATCGAGAAGGCGATCCGGCAGGAGGAAGACAGCTTCGCGACCACGCTCGACAAGGGCATGAAGCTGCTCGACGAGGCCATCGCCAAGCTGCAGGGCGAGACCACCATTCCGGGCGAGGTGGTGTTCAAGCTCTACGACACCTACGGCTTCCCGCTGGACCTCACCGCCGACATTGCCCGCGAGCGCGGCCTCAAGCTCGACGAGGCCGGCTACGAGCGCGAGATGGAGGCGCAGCGCGAGCGCGCCCGCGCCGCCAGCAAGTTCTCTAGCGCCGAGGGCCTGAAGTACGAGGGTGCGGCGACCGTCTTCCAGGGTTATGAGCAGCTGACACTGCGCGACGCCAAGGTGCTGGCGCTGTATCGCGGCAGCCAGCCGGTGGCCTCGCTGCAGGTGGGCGAGGAGGGCGCGGTGGTGCTGGACCGCACGCCGTTCTACGCCGAGGGCGGCGGCCAGGTCGGCGATGCCGGCCGCATCGCTGGCTTCGCGGTGGCCGATACCCAGAAGATCGCCGGCGCCGCCTTTGCCCATTACGGCAAGCTGGAACAGGGCGCGCTGAGTGTCGGCGACACCGTCACCGCCGCGGTCGAGACCAGCCAGCGCCGCGCCACTGTGCGCAACCACTCCGCCACCCATCTGATGCACCGCGCGCTGCGCGAGGTGCTAGGCACTCACGTCGCCCAGAAGGGCTCGCTGGTGAATGCCGAGCGCACCCGCTTCGACTTCAGCCACGGCCAGGCGGTGAGCGCCGAGGAGATCGCCGAGATCGAGAAGCGGGTCAATGCCGCCATCCTCGCCAACGTCGAGGTCGCGGCCAGGCTCATGGGCTTTGACGACGCGGTGAAGTCCGGTGCCATGGCCCTGTTCGGCGAGAAGTACGGCGCCGAGGTGCGCGTGCTGAGCATGGGCGACTACTCGACCGAGCTTTGCGGCGGCACCCACGTCGCTCGCACCGGCGACATCGGGCTGTTCAAGATCGTCAGCGAAGGTGGCGTCGCCGCCGGCATCCGCCGCATCGAGGCGGTGACCGGCGAAAACGCGCTGGCCTATGTCAGCGAGCTGGAAAGCAAGCTCAAGTCCGCCGCCGGCCTGCTGCGCGCCGGCGCCAACGATCTGGGCGCGAAGATCGAACAGACCTTGGATCGCGTGAAGCAGCTGGAAAAGGAACTGGCGGCGGCCAAGGGCAAGCTGGCCGCCAGTGCCGGCAACGACCTCGCCGGCCAGGCAGTCGAGATCAAGGGCGTGAAGCTGCTGGCCGCGGTGGTGGAATCCGACGCCAACGGCCTGCGCACGCTGATGGACCAGCTCAAGAACAAGCTTGGCTCCGGCATCGTGCTCTTGGGCGCGGCGGGCGAGGGCAAGGCCAGCCTGATCGCCGGGGTCACCGCCGACCTCACCGGCAAGGTGAAGGCGGGCGAGCTGGTGAACTTCGTCGCCGGCCAAGTCGGCGGCAAGGGCGGCGGCCGGCCGGACATGGCGCAGGCCGGCGGCACCCAGCCGGAGAACCTGCCGGCGGCGGTGGCCAGCGTCGCCGCCTGGGTGGACGCAAAGCTGTGACTAAAGCTGTAACTGCAAGGGACGCAAAGAAACCGCAATGGCATTGATCGTTCAGAAGTACGGTGGCACCTCGATGGGCTCGGTGGAGCGCATCGAGCATGTGGCCAGCAAGGTCGCCTCCTTCATCGCCCGTGGCGATCAGGTGGTGGTGGTGGTGTCGGCAATGTCCGGCGAGACCGACCGCCTGCTCAAGCTGGCGAAGTCGATCAACCCACGCGGCAACCAGCGCGAGTTCGACCAGATCGCCGCCACCGGCGAGCAGGTCACCATCGGCCTGTTGGCGCTGGCGCTGGAGAAGCAGGGGCTGAAGAGCCGCTCCTACACCGGCCCGCAGGTGGCGATCCGCACCGACAGCGCGCACATGAAGGCGCGCATCCAGTCCATCGACGCCGACAAGCTGCTGGCCGACTGCGCCGCCGGCATCGTGCCGGTGGTGGCGGGCTTTCAGGGCATCGACGCCACCGGCTCGGTGACCACCCTCGGCCGTGGCGGCTCCGATACCACCGGTGTCGCGCTGGCGGCGGCGCTGAAGGCCGACGAGTGCCAGATTTATACCGATGTCGATGGCGTCTACACCACCGATCCGCGGGTCGAGCCCAAGGCCCGCCGCCTGGACCGCATCACCTTCGAGGAAATGCTGGAAATGGCCAGCCTCGGCAGCAAGGTGCTGCAGATCCGCTCGGTGGAGTTCGCCGGCAAATACAAGGTGCCGCTGCGGGTGCTGTCCACCTTCGTGGAAGGCCCGGGCACGCTCATCACTCTTGACGAGGAAACCAAAGTGGAAGACCCGCTGATCTCCGGCATTGCCTTCAACCGCGACGAGGCCCAGCTGACCGTGGAGGGCGTGCCCGACCGTCCCGGCATCGCCGCCGCCATCCTGGGGCCGATCGGCGACGCCAACATCGAAGTCGACATGATCGTGCAGAACGTCGCCGCCGATGCCACTACTGACTTCACCTTTACCGTCAACCGGGTCGACTACGACCGTGCCCTGGAAGTGGCCAAGAAGGTTGCCGCCGAACTGGGCGCCAAGGGCGTGCGTTCGGCGCTGGACATCGTCAAGGTCTCGCTGGTGGGTGTGGGCATGCGCAGCCATGCTGGCATCGCCAGCCAGATGTTCAAGGCGCTGGCGGCCGAGGGCATCAACATCCGCATGATCTCCACCTCGGAGATCAAGATCAGCGTGGTGATCTCCGACAAGTACCTGGAACTGGCGGTGCGCACCCTGCACAAGGCCTTCGGCCTGGAGGGAGCGACCGCTTAACCGTCAAAAACCGCCGCTGGCAAAATTTTTTGGTGTTTGTTGACCACTAAACGTCAGCCGGTGCGTTAGGGACACTTCACTTGATGGAACGGTCCCTGGAGAAACGGAATGCTCATCTTGACGCGGCGGGTTGGCGAAGCTCTGAAGATCGGTGACGACGTCACCGTGACGGTGCTGGGAGTCAAGGGGAATCAGGTGCGGCTCGGCATCAATGCGCCGCGCACGGTGGCGGTACATCGCGAGGAGATTTTCGAGCGGATCGCCGAAGAAGCGGGTGCGGCGCTGGAGCAGCCGCGCCACTGAAGCTTGATCCGGGCCCAGAAAATAATCTGGGCTGGCGCCTTTACCGGCTGCCGTGCTTTCAGTAAGATGCGCCCCTCGCTGGGGAGACCCGGTGCTCGGAGAGATGGCCGAGTGGACGAAGGCGCTCCCCTGCTAAGGGAGTATAGGGCTTTAAAACCTTATCGAGGGTTCGAATCCCTCTCTCTCCGCCATTCTCGGATTTGCTGTTCGTTGTAGACGCGCCCGTAGCTCAGCTGGATAGAGCACTTGGCTACGAACCAAGGGGTCGGAGGTTCGAATCCTTCCGGGCGCACCACTACGCTGGGTGCGACGGTTCTACCGCCGCGTAAAAGACCGCCTCCGGGCGGTTTTCTTTTTTCTGCCGCCGCCGATGCGGGGCAGGGCGGGCTTGAAAGCGCCCGGACCAGCCCCCACCGCTGGCTGCGCCTTGATGATTCACAGGACGACTCCATGCCGATCTACGAATACTCCTGCCAAGCCTGTGGCACCCAGACCGAAATCCTGCAGAAGCTGTCTGATCCCCCGGCCACCGTATGCCCGGCTTGCGGCAAGCCTGCCTTGAGCAAGACGGTGTCGGCCGCCGGGTTCCGGCTGGCTGGAGGCGGCTGGTACGAAACCGACTTCAAGACCGGCAGCAAGAAGAACCTGGCCGGCGACGGCAGTGCATCGGCGGCTGGCGGTGGCGCGGGGGAATCATCCGCCAGCGCCGCGCCGGCATGTGGTGCCGGCGCCTGCGGCGCCTGCGACTGAGACGAAGCAAGGACGCTCGCGCACCGGGCGGCGGGGCGCGGCTACAATGCGCGTCCCGCGTAAGTAGCCCACAAGCCCAGAATGCTGCGTTCCCATTACTGCGGCCAGGTCAATGAGACCCTGGTCGGCCAGACCGTCTCCGTTTGCGGCTGGGTGCATCGCCGTCGCGACCATGGCGGCGTCATCTTCATCGATCTGCGCGACCGCGAAGGTCTGTTGCAGTGCGTGTTCGATCCGGACACCGTCGAGGCCTTCGCCGCCGCCGACAAGTTGCGCTCCGAATACGTGGTGCGCATCACCGGCCGTGTGCGTCCGCGACCGGCCGGCACCGAGAACGCCAACCTCGGCAGCGGCAAGATCGAGCTGCTGGGCAAGGAAGTCGAGCTGCTGAACAAGGCCGAGACGCCGCCATTCCACCCCGACGACGAGACGGTGGGCGAGGAGACGCGCCTCAAGTACCGCTACATCGACCTGCGCCGGCCGCAGATGCAGAAGAACCTGCGTCTGCGCCACGAGGTAGTGAAGCGCATCCGCAACTTCATGGATGCCAAGGGCTTCGTCGATGTCGAGACGCCGATCCTGACCCGCGCCACGCCGGAAGGCGCGCGCGACTATCTGGTGCCCAGCCGTACCCACCCCGGCAGCTTCTTCGCGCTGCCGCAGTCGCCGCAGCTGTTCAAGCAGTTGCTGATGATGTCGGGCCTGGACCGTTACTACCAGATTGCCCGCTGCTTCCGCGACGAGGACCTGCGCGCCGACCGCCAGCCGGAATTCACCCAGCTCGACGTCGAGACCAGCTTCCTCAGCCAGGCCGAGATCATGGCCATCATCGAGGAGCTGGTTAAGCACCTGTTCCTTGAAGTGCTCGGGGTCGATCTCGGCACCCTGCCGCACATGAGCTTCGAGGAGGCCATGCGCCGCTACGGCTCCGACAAACCGGACCTGCGCAATCCGCTGGAGCTGGTCGATGTGAAGGACCTGCTCAGCGACGTCGACTTCAAGGTCTTCGCCGGCCCCGCCAACGATCCCAAGTGCCGCGTGACCGCGCTGCGCGTGCCCGGCGGCGCCAAACTGCCGCGCAGCAAGATCGACGGCTACACCGAGTTCGTGAAGACCTATGGCGCCAAGGGCCTGGCCTACATCGTCGTCAACGAATGGAGCAGCAAGGGCCGCGACGGCCTGCAGAGCCCCATCGTCAAGAACATCCACGACCGTGGCCTCGTCGGCGTCATCGAGCGCACCGGCGCGCAGGACGGCGACCTGATCTTCTTCGGGGCCGACAAGTCCGGCGTGGTCAGTGATGCCCTGGGCGCGCTGCGCCTGAAGCTCGGCAACGATCTGGGCCTGACCGAGAAGGGCTGGAAGGCCCTCTGGGTGGTCGACTGGCCGATGTTTGAATGGGACGAACGCGAAGGCGGCCGCTGGGTGTCGCCGCACCATCCCTTCACCGCGCCCAAGCAGTTCGATGCACAGGCGATCCGGAACAACCCCGGCGAGATCGTGTCCCAGGGTTATGACATCGTCCTCAACGGCATCGAACTCGGCGGCGGTAGTGTGCGTATCCATTCCAGCGAAGTGCAGCAGGCGGTATTCGACCTGCTGGGCATCACTCCCGAGGAGCAGCAGGAGAAGTTCGGCTTCCTGCTGGAAGCGCTCAGCTACGGCGCGCCGCCGCACGGTGGTCTGGCGATCGGCATCGACCGCATGATCATGCTGATGGCGGGAGGTAGCTCGATCCGCGAGGTGATTGCCTTCCCCAAGACCCAGACCGCCCATTGCCCGTTGACCAATGCCCCTGGCCCGGTCGACGCCAAGCAGTTGCGCGAGCTGTCTGTGCGCAGCACGGTTGCCGCACCCGCTGCTTGAGCGTCTCATTTTTCAAAGCATGTTTGCCTGGAGTTGACCCGATGATGCCTTCCTCTCTCCGCCGCGGCTTCCACGGCCTGGCCGTGGCTGGCGCCTTGATGTTGAGCGCCTGCGGTGGTGTCGGCGATGGCATCGAGCCGGTTACATCCGCGCTGCTGCCCTTGGGCGGTATCGAAGGGGCTGCCAGCACCAAGGCCTACACTTGCCTCAACACCTCGGTTCAGTTGGTGGTGACCTTCAGCAACGGCGCCCGGGGCGATTTCAGCTCGCGCGCGGTCTGGAGCAGCAGCAACCCGGCAGTCGCCAAGGTCAGCAATGCCGATCTGCCGGTTCCGGGGCAGGAAGGCTCCTTTTACGGGTATGGCGTAGTGGTACCAGCGGCACCGGGCACGACCACCATCACCGCCAAGTACCTGGATTTCAACAGCTCGATCCAGGTGGTGGTGGCCGATCCGACCAATGTGCGGATCATTCCGGCCGAGGCCGATGTAGCGGTCGGCGCGCTGTCGGATCTGGCGCTTTCCGCCGATCTGGATGGCATCACCAGCGCCGTGGATGCGCTCGCCACCTGGAGCTTTGTCACCGCCAATGACGCAGTCGCGACCATCGCCTCGACCACCGGCTTGATCACCGGCGTCGCCGAGGGCGGCCCGCTAAGCGCCAAGGCAAGCATCCCCGGCTGCACCGCGGCGGCGTTCAACAATGTGACCGCGCCGGTCAATGTTTCTCCGCTCAACAGCCTCACGCTGACCAAGGAATTCACCGACCGCAGCCAGTTGCTGGTCGGCACTACCGAGCGCATCACCGCCACCGGGACCCTGGTCAACGGCAAGACCCAGGATCTGTCCGGCCAGGTGACTTTCACTTCTTCCGACAGCGCCTCACTGCTCTTTCTGACGGGCAGCTTGCGCAATCTGGCGTTCGCCGCCAAGGCGGCGACCAGCCCCGTGCAGTTGAAGGCGAGCTATAGCTACACCATCAGCGACGGCGACAGCACTACTACCGATCCGACATCGACGCCGGTTGACTCCAATGAGCTGCCGATTACTCCGGTGGATGGCACGCTCACCAAGGTGACGGTGAGCCCGGTGACCTCGGATATCGCTCCCGGCGCGACCCTGGCCCTGAAGGCGACCGGCGAATACACCACCACCGCCACGATCCCCACTCAGGACATCACCCGCCACGTCACCTGGACCTCGGCGGATACCAGCCTGGTGACGGTGCAAAACAATGGTGGTGTCGTCAATCCGCTGGCCGGCGTCGCCCAGGCCAGCAGCACCGCGGAAGCTGGCAAGACGGTGGTGATCACCGCAGCTAACACCAACGCGACCACCCAGACCAGCGCCACCAGCACGCTGACCATCCAGCCGGCCACCAGCCCCTGAGGTCCGGCGTAGGCTCCACCGCCACCGGTAGGGGGCGGTGGAGGCTTCCGCTACAATAGCTAGGTTTCCCGGCCCGGTGCCGGCCGCCCCTATGACTGCTACGCAGGCGCTCGCGCGCCGGGGAGTGCAGCGATGACCGCCGCCCTCAAAATCGATCCCAAGCTGGACAGCTACAGCTTTCTGAGCGACGAGGAATGCGACGCCAAGATCGTCGCCGCCAAGGCCAAGCTCGGCAAGCGCCTGGCTATCCTCGGGCATCACTACCAGCGCAACGAGGTGTTCAAGCACGCCGATTTCTCCGGCGACTCCTTGAAGCTCTCGCAGATGGCGGCCAAGACCGAGGCCGAGTTCATTGTTTTCTGTGGCGTGCACTTCATGGCCGAGGTGGCGGACATCGTCACCGACGGCAAGCGCACAGTGATCCTGCCCGACCTCGCCGCCGGCTGCTCGATGGCCGACATGGCCAATCTGGTGAAGGTGAAGAAGTGCTGGGAGGAGATCAGCACCGTGCTCGACCCGGATCAGCACGTCACCCCGGTCACCTACATCAATTCGGCGGCCGACCTCAAAGCCTTCTGCGGCAGCCACGGCGGCATCGTCTGCACCAGTTCCAACGCCAAGGCGGTGCTGGAGTGGAGCTTCGCGCGCCGCGACAAGGTGCTGTTCTTCCCCGACCAGCACCTGGGCCGCAACACCGCCTACATGCAGATGGGCATCCCGCTGGACGAGATGGTCACCTGGGACTTCATGAAGCCGCGCGGTGGCCTCACCGACGACCAGATCCGCAAGGCGAAGATGATCCTCTGGAAGGGCTTCTGCTCGGTGCACCAGATGTTCCACCCCAACCACATCGCCAAGTTCCGCGAGCGGGTGCCGAATGGCCTGGTGATCAGCCATCCGGAGAACGACCTCGCGGTCTGCGAGAAGAGCGACTTTGTCGGTTCCACCGAGTACATCCTGCGCACCGTGCGCTCCAGCCAGCCGGGCGCGCACTGGCTGGTCGGCACCGAGCTGAACCTGGTCAACCGCCTGGCCGACGAGATGAAACTCAAGGGCGTCACCGTCGAGTTCATGTCGCCGATGGTGTGCATGTGCTCGACCATGTTCCGCACCGACCCACAACACCTCGCCTGGGTGCTCGACAGCCTGGTCGAGGGCAAGACCGTCAACCAGATCCGGGTGCCGCGTGACATCGCCCAGCCAGCGCGCGCGGCGCTGGATCTGATGCTGGAAGTGGTCGACTGAACCCCATTGCGGACTGCGGATTTCGGATTGCGGATTGAACCGCAAGACCGGATCGGCAAGCCGCCGCCACCAACCCCTTCGAAATCCGCAAACCGAAATCCGCAATGTTCAAGAACGCCCCCAGCCTCGCCGTCGCCGATCCCGAACTGTTTGCCGCCATCACCGCCGAGAACGGTCGGCAGGAGGCGCATATCGAGCTGATCGCCAGCGAAAACTATGCCTCGCCAGCGGTGATGGAGGCGCAGGGCAGCCAGCTCACCAACAAGTACGCCGAGGGCTATCCGGGCAAGCGCTATTACGGCGGCTGCGAGTTTGTCGACATTGCCGAGAACCTCGCCATCGAGCGCCTGAAAGCTCTCTTCGACTGCGACTACGCCAACGTGCAGCCGCATTCCGGCGCCCAGGCCAATGCCGCAATCTTCCACGCCCTGGTGACCCCGGGCGACACGGTGATGGGCATGAACCTCGCGCAGGGTGGTCATCTCACCCACGGTCACCCGGCCAACTTCTCGGGCAAGAACTACAAGATCGTGCCCTACGGCCTCGACGCCGAAACCGGCCTGATCAATTACGACGAGCTGGAAAAGCTGGCGCTGGAGCACAAGCCCAAGCTCCTGATCGGTGGCTTCTCCGCCTATTCGCGCATCAAGGACTGGAAGCGCATGCGCGAGATCGCCGACAAGGTCGGCGCCTACTTCTGGGTCGACATGGCGCACATCGCCGGCCTGGTCGCCGCCGGTGAATACCCGAGCCCGCTGCCCTACGCCCATGTGGTCACCAGCACCACCCACAAGACCCTGCGCGGTCCGCGCGGCGGCATCATCCTCAGCAAGGGCCAGCCGGAAGAGTTCAACAAGAAGTTCCAGTCGGCGGTGTTCCCCGGCATCCAGGGCGGCCCGCTGATGCACGTCATCGCCGCCAAGGCGGTGGCCTTCAAGGAGGCGCTGGACCCGAGCTTCAAGGTCTACCAGAAGCAGGTCGTTGCCAACGCCCGCGCCATGGCCAAGGTGTTTTTGGACCGCGGCTACAAGGTGGTTTCGGGCGGCACCGACGATCACCTGTTCCTGCTCGATCTGGTGGCCAAGAACGTTACCGGCAAGGATGCCGAGGCCAAGCTCGGCGAGGCGCACATCACCGTCAACAAGAACGCGGTTCCCAACGACCCGCGTTCGGCCTTCGTCACCAGCGGCCTGCGCATCGGCAGCCCAGCGTCGACCACCCGCGGTTTCCAGGAAGCCGAGATGGCCCAGGTTGCCGGCTGGATCGCCGACATCGTCGATGCCATGAGCGCCGGGGTGGAGGTCGATGCCACCGTCGCGCGGGTGCGCGAGCAGGTGGCGGCGCTGTGCGCGCGCTTCCCCGTCTACGCGGCGAAGTAAGCGATGCAGTGCCCGTTCTGCAAGGCGCCGGACACGCGGGTCATCGACTCGCGGCTGGCCGAGGACGGGACCCAGGTGCGTCGCCGCCGCGAGTGCGAGAAGTGCTCCGGCCGCTTCACCACCTTCGAGAAGGCGCAGGTTGCGATGCCCTATGTGGTCAAGCGCGACGGCGTCAACGAGCCCTTCGAGGAAGACAAGCTGCGCAAGGGCATGCAGATCGCCCTGTACAAGCGGCCGGTGTCCGCCGAGGCCATCGACCACGCCATCGAGAACATCCTGCGCAAGCTGCGGCAGACCGGCGAGCGCGAAGTCGCCAGTCATCGCATCGGCGAATGGGTGATGCAGGAGCTGCACGATCTCGACCACGTCGCCTACGTGCGCTTCGCCTCGATCTACCGCAGCTTTCAGGACGTCAACGCCTTCCGCGAGGAAATCGAGCGTCTGCAGAAGATGCCCAGCGCCGAGGCTCGCAAGAGCCAGCTGCCGCTGATCGACGAGCCCGAGCGTCCGAGGAAATGAAACCAGCACCGGACGCGGCCGCCCGGCTGATGGCGCGGGCGCTGCGCCTTGCCGAAGCCGGGCGCTACAGCAGCCATCCCAACCCGCGTGTCGGCTGCGTGCTCTGGCGCGAGGGCGAGATCGTCGGCGAGGGCGCCCATCTGCGTGCCGGCGAGCCGCATGCCGAGGTTCATGCCCTGGGTCAGGCCGGCGAGCGCGCCCGAGGTGCTACCGCCTTCGTCAGCCTGGAACCCTGCAACCACCACGGCCGCACGCCGCCCTGCACCGAGGCGCTGATCGCCGCCGGGGTCAGTCGCGTGGTGGCGGCGATGCAAGACCCCAATCCGCTGGTCGCCGGCCAGGGCCTGGCACGCCTGCGCGCCGCCGGCATCGAGGTGGAACTGGGCCTGCTACAGGCCGATGCCGAGCGCCTGAATCGCGGCTTCGTTTCCCGCATGCGCCGCCAGCGGCCGTTCCTGATCCTCAAGCTCGCCGCCAGCCTCGACGGTCGCACCGCGATGAAGAGCGGAGAGTCGCAGTGGATCACCGGCCCCGAGGCGCGCGCCGATGTGCACCGCCTGCGCGCCGAGGCCGGCGCGGTGCTGACCAGCAGCGATACCGTGCTCGCCGACGATCCGGCGCTGACGGTGCGCCTGCCGGCCGACTATGGGATGGCTGCTGCAGGCACTGTTCCTGATCTCCGGCAGCCCGACCGCATCGTGCTCGACAGCCGCGCCCGCGTGCCGGTCGGCGCCAAGGTCTGGGCAGAGGGCGCGCGCCGCTTTCGCGTCACCACGGCTGCCCATGCCGCCGCTTCAGTTCCTGCCGGGGTGGAAACGCTGGTGGTGGAGGCCGATGCAAATGGCGCGATTTCCCTGCCGGCGCTGCTGCCGCTGCTGGCGCAGCAGGGCGTCAACGAACTGCTGGTCGAATGCGGGCCGCGTCTCGCCGGAGCCCTGCTGGCCTCTGGCCTGGTCGATGAACTGCTGCTCTACCTGGCGCCCACTCTGCTGGGCCACGAGGGCAGGGCGCTGGCCGCCTTGCCCGGCTTGCAGCGGCTCGACCAGAAGATCGCCCTGCGTTACACCGATGTCCGACAGGTCGGCCGCGACCTGCGTATCACTGCTGTCCCCGAGGTTGCCTAGACCATGTTCACCGGAATCATCGAAGCCCAGGGCCGTATCGCTGCGGTGGAACCCATCGGCGGCGATCTGCGCATGACCATTGCCGGCGCCGGCAACTATTTGGCCGATGCCCGGCTGGGCGACAGCATTGCCGTCAATGGCGTCTGCCTGACCGCGGTCGCCTTCGTCCCGAACGGTTTCGTCGCCGACCTTTCGGCCGAGACTCTGGCGGCGACCACGGCGGGCCAGTGGCAGGCCGGACAGACCGTCAATCTCGAAAAGGCGCTGACCCCGGCCAAGCCGCTCGGCGGCCATCTGGTCAGCGGCCATGTCGATGGCGTCGGCTATCTGGTCGGCAAGCACGAGGAGGCGCGCGGCTGGCGGCTGGAATTCGAGGCGCCGCAGGCCATCGCCCGCTACATCGCCCGCAAGGGCTCGATCACCATCGACGGCATCAGCCTGACGGTCAATGCCGTCAACGGCCGGCGCTTCGGGGTGATGATCGTGCCGCATACTTGGACGCACACCAGCCTCGGCGGCCTCGCGGCCGGCGGCGCGGTGAATCTGGAAGTCGATTTGATCGCGCGCTATCTCGAGCGTCTGCTCGCGGCGCGCGAGGAGGACAAGAACGTATGAACGCCCCCATGAAACTCCCGGCCAGCGAACTCAATCGCGGCCTGCACAGCATCCCCGAGATCATCGCCGACCTGAAGGCCGGCAAGATGGTGATCCTGATGGACGACGAGGACCGCGAGAACGAGGGCGACCTGCTGATGTGCGCGGACGCCGTGCGTCCGGAAGACATCAACTTCATGGCCCGCTTCGGCCGCGGCCTGGTCTGCCTGACGCTCACCCAGGAAAAGTGCAAGGCGCTGCGCCTGCCGCTGATGGTCAGCGACAACGGCTCCGGCTTCGGCACCAATTTCACCCTGTCGATCGAAGCGGCGCAGGGCGTGACCACCGGCATCTCTGCCCACGACCGCGCGCACACGGTGCGCACCGCGGTGAAGTCCGATGCCAAGCCGGAAGACATCGTGCAGCCCGGACACATCTTCCCGCTGATGGCGCAGAACGGCGGCGTGCTCAACCGCGCCGGCCATACCGAGGCGGGCTGCGATCTGGCGCGGCTGGCCGGCCGCACGCCGGCGGCAGTGATCTGCGAAATCTTGAAGGACGACGGCACCATGGCGCGCCGTCCCGATCTCGAAGCCTTCGCCAAGGAACACGATCTCAAGATCGGCACCATCGCCGACCTGATCCGTTACCGCCTGGACAACGAGCACACCGTCGAGCGCGTCGCCGAGACCCATGTGCAGACCGAGTTCGGCGAATTCCGCCTGGTCACCTATCAGGACACCGTCGACAACACCATCCACCTAGCGATGGTTAAAGGCGCGGTGTCGATGACCAAGCCGACCCTGGTGCGTGTGCACATCCGCAACATGCTGCAGGACGTGCTGGCGGTACGCCACGGCGATTTCTCCTGGCCGGTACGCCGCGCCTTGCAAAGGGTAGCCGAGGAGGGCGAGGGCGTCGTGGTGCTGCTGCGCCGCCCGGAGTCGCCGCGCGAGCTGGTGCAGCAGATCGTCGGCCTCAACCGACCCGAGGACGGCGCCGAGCCCACCGGCCCGGTGCTGCGCACCTATGGGCTCGGTGCCCAGATTCTGAGCGACCTGGGAGTGCGCAAGATGCGTGTCCTGTCCAGCCCCAAGAAGATGTACGGCCTGTCCGGCTTCGGCCTGGAAGTGGTCGAATACGTCCCCTGCGATTGATGTCCGATTCGATCCCGATTGAAACCATGAGCAAGACCGGTTACGCCGCCCCCGCCAAGCCCGATGCCGTCGAGTTTTCCGACGTGCGCATCGCCCTCGTCGCCACCCGCTGGAATGTCGAGGTGGTCGATGCCCTGCTCGCCGGTGCCCGTGCCTGCCTCAAGGACTGGGGCGTGCCGGACGACAGCGTTGGCGAATTCCGCGCCCCCGGTGCCTATGAGCTGCCGCTGGCGGCCGCCAGCCTGCTGCGCTCCGAGACCGGTTACTGGGACGGCGTGGTCGCCCTCGGCGCGGTGATCCGTGGCGATACCCCGCACTTCGATTTCGTCGCCGGCGAGTGCGCGCGCGGCCTGATGGACGTGCAGCTCGCCACCGGCAAGCCGGTGGGCTTCGGTGTGCTCACCGTCAACACGCCCGCGCAGGCGGTGGAGCGTGCCGGCCCCGGCGAAGGCAACAAGGGTTACGAGTGCGCGCAGGCGGTGCTGGAGATGATCCGGCTCGCGCGCCAAGCCAATGCCCAAGCCGAAGGAGACGCCGAATGAGCGAGGAAAGCGCGCCGTCCTCAGCACCGGTCAGCCGTCGTGGACTGGCCCGTCGCGTCACCGCCCAGGCCCTGTACCAGTGGCTGGTCAACGAGACCTCGCCGGAGCTGCTGCTGCGGCAGTTCCGTGAGCAGGACGAAGGCCTCGGCCGTGCCGACCCGGCCTACTTCGAGGCCCTGCTGCGTGGCGTCGTCGAAAACGCGCAGCCGCTGACGCTGTCGGTGGTCCCGCATCTGGATCGCCCGCTGCAGCAGCTCGACCCGGTCGAGCACGCCATCCTGCTGCTTGGTGCCTACGAGCTGGCCCACGAGCCTTCAGTGCCCTGGCGGGTGATCGTCAACGAGGCGGTCAATCTCGCCAAGCTGTTCGGCTCCGAGGAGGGCTACAAGTTCGTCAACGGCGTGCTCGACAAGCTGGCGCGGCAACTGCGCCCGGCGGAAGTGCAGGACGGCAAATAGGCCGCCGGCCCCGGGAACGGCGGTGGACGAATTCGGGCTGATCCAGCGCCATTTCCTGGGCCTCACCAGCGCCCAAGCCGGTGTGGTGCTGGGCATCGGTGACGACGCCGCCCTGCTGCAGGTTCCGGCCGGCCAGGAGCTGGTGGTTAGCACCGATACCCTGGTCGCCGGCCGTCATTTTCCGCACCAGACCGCGCCCGAGGCGGTGGGCTGGAAGTCGCTGGCGGTGAATCTCTCCGACCTCGCCGCCATGGGGGCCGAGCCGCGCTGGTTCACCCTGGCGCTGGCCCTGCCCGAGGCCGACGAGGTCTGGCTGAGCGGTTTCGCCGCCGGCCTGCGGGCACAGGCCGAGCAGCATCGCGTCGCCCTGGTCGGTGGCGACACCACCCGTGGACCTCTCGCCATCACTATCACCGTGCTGGGCCTGGTGCCGGTGGGCCAGGCGATCCGCCGCAGCGGCGCGCGCGTGGGTGATCTGATTTGCGTCACTGGCACGCTCGGTGATGCTGCGCTGGCCTTGCGCCGCCTGGGCCTGGCGCCGCAGGGTGCCGCCGATATGGTACTGCGCGAGCGTCTGGACCGGCCGACGCCGCGTCTGGCGGCCGGCCTGGCCCTGCGCGGGCTCGCGCACGCGGCTCTGGATCTCTCCGACGGCCTGGCCGGCGACCTGCGTCATCTCTGCGCCGCCAGCGGTCTGGGCGCCGAGCTGGACGCCGAGGCGCTGCCACAGTCTGCGGCCTTCGCCGAGCTGAGCAGCGACTTGAGCGGCGCCGAGCGCTTCGAGTTGCAGGCGCAGGGCGGCGATGACTACGAGCTTTGCGTCTGCCTGCCACCGGCGCGGCTCGCCGAGGCGCAGGCGCGGCTGGCGGCGCTCAATCTGCCGCTGACCGTGGTCGGGCGTATGCAGGCTGAAGAAGGTCTGCGCCTGCGTTACGCTGAGGGACAAAGCACTCCAATAACCGCCACCGGCTACCGCCACTTCTGATCTCCCATGTCCATCGCACCCATCGGCGTTTTCGACTCCGGCCTAGGCGGCATCACCGTGCTCAAGGAGCTGGTGCAGCGGCTGCCGCAGGAGGACTTCCTCTACATCGCCGACTCTGGGCACTGTCCCTACGGCGGCAAAAGTGCGGACGAGATCACCGCGCGCGCGCGGGCGGTTACCGAGGCGCTGCTGGCGCGTGGCGCCAAGCTCATCGTCGTGGCCTGCAACACTGCCACCATCGCCGCCATCGAGACCCTGCGCGCCGAATACCCGGTGAGCTTCGTCGGCATGGAGCCGGCGGTGAAGCCGGCCGCTGCCCGCACCTACAGCGGTGTGATCGGCGTACTGGCCACCGGCGCGGCGCTGGCCGGTGAGAAGCTGCACAAGCTGATCCGCGAGCATGCTGGCGGTGTGCGGGTCATCACCCAGCCCTGTCCGGGGCTGGTCGAGCGCGTCGAGCTGGGTGATCTCAACGGCCCGCAGACTCGCGCCCTGGTCGAGGAATACACCGCGCCGCTGCTGGCGGCCGGCGCCGACGTGCTGGTGCTGGGTTGCACCCATTACCCCTTCCTGCGGCCGCTGGTCGCCGAAGTGGTGGGGCCGCGTATTGCCATCCTCGACACTGGCGAGGCGGTAGCGCGTCGCACCGAGGCGCTGTTGCAGGCGGAAGGCTTGCTGGTGGTGTCGCCGCTGCCGGGCAAGGTGCAGTGGTTCAGCACCGGCGATGCCGATGCCATGGCGATCATCGCCTCACGGTTGTGGGGCAAGACCGTGCAGGTCGAGGCACTGAGTGACTGAGCAGCGCCAGCCGCACGAGCCGGATGCGCTGATCCTGAGCACGCCCGAGCACCTGATCGCCTTCGGTTTCGGTACCGGCCTGGCGCGCAAGGCGCCGGGCACGTTCGGCACCCTGGTCGGCCTGCCGTTCTACTTCGCGCTGCACTGGCTGCCGCTGCCGGCCTATGCGCTGGCTTGTGCGCTGCTGTTCGTCTTCGGCTGCTGGATCTGCGGACGCAGCGCGCATCTGCTCCAGGTTCACGACCACGGTGGCATCGTCTTCGACGAGATCGTCGGCTTCTGCATCGCCGCCGCGCCGCTGCTGGTCTACCCGGCGGCCTCGTCCTGGTGGCTGCTGTTGGTGTTCGCCCTGTTCCGCTTTTTCGACGTGCTCAAGCCTTGGCCGATCCGCTACTTCGACGAGAAGCTGCACGGCGGCTTCGGGATCATGTTCGACGATGCCCTGGCCGGGCTCGCCTCGGCGGCGCTGCTCTGGGCCACGCTGGCGCTAGTTCCCTAGATTTTCGGTAAGGAAACTTGTTCTGGTGCCCTAGCGCCGGATCATTCACACTGCACCTGCTCTTCGAGTCCTGTTTCTGGGCTTTGAAGGCTTATGAATCAAGCAGGTGAGGCCATCATGAAAAGCAGCGTACGGATCGGCGGAGCTTCCGCCTTCTGGGGTGACACCAACACGGCGGCGGCGCAGTTGGTGCGGAAAGGAAACATCGATTACCTGGTCTTCGACTACCTCGCCGAGATCACCATGTCGATCCTCGCCGCGAAACGGATGAAGGACCCCAAGGACGGCTACGCCACCGACTTCGTCGAGCATGTGATGGCGCCGCTGCTGCCGGAGCTGAAAAGCCGCGGCATCAAGGTGGTCGCCAATGCCGGCGGCGTGAATCCCCTGGCCTGCAAGGAGGCGCTGGAGGCGGTCGCCGCCAAGGCCGGCATCGCGCTGAAAGTGGCGGTGGTGCTGGGCGACGACCTGCTGCCGCGCCGCAAGGAGTTCGCCTCGGCGGTGGAACTCGACGATTTCTCTGGCATCCCGCCCCAGGGCGCGACGCAGGGCAAGCCGTTGCCACCGACCCTGGTGTCGATGAACGCCTATCTGGGTGCGATCCCCATCGCCCGCGCGCTGGACGCCGGCGCCGAGGTGGTGATCACCGGGCGCTGCGTGGACTCCGCCGTGGTGCTGGGGCCGCTGATGCACGAATTCGGCTGGGCCGAGGACGACTATCCGCGTCTGGCGGCGGGCTCCATCGCCGGCCACATCATCGAATGCGGCGCCCAGTGCACCGGCGGCAATTTCACCGATTGGGAACTGGTGCAGGCCGGCTATGCCGACATGGGTTTTCCCATCGTCGAGGTCGAGCCCAGCGGCGAGTTCGTGGTGAGCAAGCCCGAGGGCACTGGCGGCCTGGTCTCGGTACACACCGTGCTGGAGCAGATGCTCTACGAGATCGGCGATCCGCGTGCCTATCTGCTGCCCGACGTGAGCTGCGACTTCACCCAGGTGCGGCTGACGCAGGCCGGCCCGGACCGGGTGCGCGTCAGTGGTTGCCAGGGCTCGGCACCGACCGCCAGCTACAAGGTCAGCGCCACCTATCCGGCCGGCATGCGCTGCGCGGCCTTGTTCATGATTGGTGGCATCGATGCCGCCCGCAAAGGCCGCGCCTCGGCCTCGGCGGTGGTCGAGAAGGTGCGGCGGCAGTTGCTGGAACAGAAGCTGGGTGATTTCAGCGGCGTCGACATCCACTGCATCGGCGCCGAGGAGAGCTATGGCCCGCACGCCCGACCGGGCGCCGCCGCTACCCGCGAGGTGGTGGTGAAGATCGCCGTCCAGCATCCCAATCCCAAGGCGCTGAAGCTGTTCGCCCGCGAGATCGCCCAGGCGGCGACCGGCATGGCGCCCGGCTTCACCGGCTATTTCGGCGGCGGTCGGCCGGAGCCGCACATGATCCCCAAGCTGTTCTCCACCCTGGTGCCCAAGGCGCAGGTCGGCATTGAGGTGGTGGTGGGCGAGCAGCGCTTCCCGGTGAGCGTGCCCACGGCTGGCGGCCATGTCGCGCCGGCCGAGGAGCCGGAGCTGACGCCGGTTCTGGATCTCACCGACGCGGTGAGCCTGCCGCTGATCCGCCTGGCCCTGGCGCGCAGCGGCGACAAGGGCGACCACGCCAACATCGGGGTCATCGCCCGCAAGCCGGAATACCTGCCCTACATCGAGTCGGCGCTGAGCACTGCGGCGCTGCGCCGCTACTTCGCCCATGTGCTGGCCGGTGGCGAGCAGGGGCGGGTGCAGCGCTGGCGGCTGCCGGGCAGCGACTCGCTCAATTTCCTGCTGCACCACGCCTTGGGCAATGGCGGGGCCGCCTCGCTGCGCACCGATCCCCAGGGCAAGGCCTTTGCGCAGATGCTGCTGGATTTTCCGGTGCCGGTCTCCCGCGCGCTGGTGGCGGCGCAGTAACACCCCGTTTTTCGCAAGCTACGGCCCCAAACAAAAAGCCCGCCGGGATTGGAATCCGGCGGGCTTGGTGCTGCTCGCGGTCTTAGACCGGATCGGTCTTGGGCGTTTCCAGGGCCTCGACAGTGCTTTCCAGGCTCGGGTCGACGGCGGCGACCGAGGCTTCCTCCGTCGGGGCTGCAGTTGCTTCGGTCGGAGCAGGAGCCGGAGCCGGCCGAGGCGGGCGGGCCGAGGGGCCGTTCTCGCCGGTAACCAGCAGGCGCGGCAGGAAGTCGCTGCTGGCGGCGCTGGAACTGGTCAGCGGACCGCTGCTGACCGGCCGTGTCACCGCCGCGTTTCCGCCGGCGGACACCAGCAGGCGTGGCATGAAATCGCTGCTGGCGCTGCGCGGAGGCAGCGGCGTGCTGGAGCTAACCAGGGCCGGGCCGCTGTTGCGGCCATCCCCGCCGCTCACCACCAGGCGGGGCTGGTAGTCGCCGGCTTCGCTGGCGCGGGCGATCACGGCGGCACCCGCAGCCGGGGCGGCAGCGGCCACGGGGCGCGCCGGCTCGCTGCCTTCCGGACGGCGCGGGCGGCCGCCGGCGCTGGCTTCCGCCATCGGCTTCGCCGGCGAGGGCTCGGTCGGCTCCAGCAGGGAGGCCTGCACTGGGGCAGCGGTAATCGGGCTGGCGACCGGGGTCACGACTTCGGCGACGGCCTCCGTCACGATGACCGGAACCGCGACGGGTGCTGCCTCGATGACCGGGCTGGACTCCGCCGCGGGTTCCGCTGGCGCGACGACTTCGGCGGCCGGCGTTTCGCTAGCCTCGACGATGTCCTCCAGGGACTCGGCGGATTCGGCCGGACCGCCTTCAGCGTTCGGACGTTCGCCATTGCGACCACGACCGCCACGGCGGCGGTTGCGGCGGCCACGCAGGCTGCGGCCACCGGGCACGGTGTTGTCGCGCTCGCCGTTCTCGGCATCGACTTCACCGCTGGTAGTCGGGTCGCTCTCGCTGCCGGCGCCGGACTCTTCCACTGGCGCGGGCGCCGGGGCCGCAACCGGAGCGGCACCACCGATCAGGCCCGGACGGAAGCCGGTTTCCGGCGGCAGTGGCGGCAGTTCCACCGGGACCGCGTTGGCCGGAGCTTCACCCACAGCCGGGGTGGTGGCCAGCGCGACAGCCGCTTCGCTGCCTGTGCGGGGCGGACGACCACCGCCCTCGCGCGGCGGGCGGCCAGGGCCGGCGGCGTTCTCCGGGCGCGGCGGGCGGCCGGCAGCCTCGGCGCCCTCACGCGGCGGGCGACCGCCTTCGTTGTTCTGCGGACGCGGCGGCCGGCCGGCCTGCTCGCCGCCTTCGCGGGGCGGACGACCTTCCGGACGCGGACCGCGCTCGCCCTGGGGCTGCGGACGCGGCGCCTGGGCCTGCGGCTGGCCGGCGGCGGCCGGTGTGGCCGGCAGCCCCTGCTGCGGGGCCGGACGACCGTCGCGGCGTTCGCCCTGCGGGCGCGGCTCGTTGCTGTTCTGTGGGCGGCCGTCACGGCGCGGCTGGTTCTGACCCTGGCCCTGCTGCGGCTGGCCGCCGGGCTGGCCCGGGCGACCGTCACGGCGCGGCTGATCCTGGCGTTGGCTGTCGCGGCGACCCGGCTCGTTGCGGCTGCCATCGCGGCGACCGTCATTGCGGCCGTCCGGACGTGCGCCGCGTTCCTCGCGCTTGCCGTCCCGCTTGTCGTCGCGGCGCTTGCCCTCGATGACCGGCTTGGCGCCGAAACCGAAGACGTAGGCGAGGCGGGCCCAGAAGCTGTCCTTGGTGGTGGTCACGGCCCGCATTACCGGCGCCGGCGCGGCCACCGCGACCGGCGTGGCCGGAGCGGCGGCGACGATCACGGGCGGCGGCGTGGCGGGCTTGATGCCCTGTACCGCCGCTTCCGCTACCGGCTTGCCGGCGGGGACGGTGACGATCGGCATGCTCAACCGCTCGTCGGCCTTGAAGTCGGTGGGGATCTTGTAGCTAACGGCGTTGTTGTTGTCCTGGTCCAGATGGTCGCCGCGGATGCGGTTGATCTGGAAGTGCGGCGAGTCGAGCGTCTCGTTCGGCACCAGGGTGACCGCCACCTTGCAGCGCTTCTCGATTTCCTGGAGGTTGGCGCGCTTCTCGTTGAGCAGGAAGGTGCCGACATCGACCGGGATCTGGGCGACCACGCGGGCGGTCTTGTCCTTCATGCCCTCTTCTTCGATCAGGCGCAGGATCGACAGCGCCAACGACTCGACGCTGCGAATGTGGCCGATGCCCGAGCAGCGTGGGCAGGTGATCTGCATGTGCTCGGCGAGCGTCGGGCGCAGACGCTGGCGCGACAGCTCCAGCAGGCCGAACTTGCTGATCTTGCCGAGCTGGATGCGGGCGCGGTCCATTTCCACCGAGCGCTCCAGGCGCTTCTCGACCTCGCGCTGGTTCTTGTTCGACTCCATGTCGATGAAGTCGATCACCACCAGGCCACCCAGGTCGCGCAGGCGCAACTGGCGGGCGATTTCCTCGGCCGCCTCCAGATTGGTCTTGAACGCGGTCTCCTCGATGCTACCGCCGCCGGTGCTCTTGGCGGAGTTGATGTCGATGGAGGTCAGCGCCTCGGTGTGGTCGATGACGATGGAGCCGCCGGAGGGCAGGCGCAGCACCGGCTCGTGCGCGGCCTCAATCTGGCTCTCGACCTGGTAGCGGCTGAACAGCGGCACCTCGTCACGGTAGAGCTTGAGCTTGGCGAGGTCGGCCGGCATGGTCGCCTCCATCTGCTCCTTGGCCTGGGTGTAGACCTCGTGATGGTCCACCCACACCTCGCCGATGTCGGGGCGCAGGTAGTCACGTAACGCGCGCAGGACGATGTTGTTTTCCTGGTAGACCAGGAACGGCGCCGGCTTCTTGGCCACCGCCTCGGTGATCGCCTTCCAGATCTCGGCGAGGTAGTTGCAGTCCCACTGCAGCTCCTCGGCGGTGCGGCCGACGCCGTTGGAGCGCACGATCACGCCCATGCCGCTGGGCAGCTGCAGGGCTTCCAGCGCTTCCTTGGTTTCCTCGCGGGCCTCGCCCTCGGCGCGGCGGGAGATGCCGCCGGCGCGCGGATTGTTGGGCATCAGCACCAGATAGCGGCCGGCCAGGCTGACGAACGTGGTCAGGGCGGCACCCTTGTTGCCGCGCTCTTCCTTCTCGACCTGGACGATCAGCTCGGTCCCTTCCGCCACCAGCTCCTTCATATTGCCGGAGTTGCTGGGCGCGCCCGGCTTGAAGTAGCTCTTGTGGATTTCCTTCAGCGGCAGAAAGCCGTGGCGCTCGGCGCCGTAGTCGACAAAACAGGCTTCGAGCGAAGGCTCGACGCGGGTGATGCGACCTTTATAAACGTTGGATTTTTTCTGTTCGCGAGCGGCGGTTTCAATATCCAGGTCGATCAGACGCTGGCCGTCCACGATCGCCACGCGCAGCTCTTCGCGCTGCGTGGCGTTGATCAAGATGCGTTTCATGTAAGTAGTGCCTTGTTTGCTCGCCCGGGGGGCTGGCAGTGCGGATCAGTACCCGTTGCGGCACGCCTGGCATTTGGGGCGTGGACGGCGCTGCACGGCCTCGGGTTCCCATCGGCGTGCGCGTGGCGGCGAAGCTCAGGCCGCAGAAGGCGGCGAGCAGGCTGCACAGGGCAAGCAGGGTGGGGAAGTCGGGGTGCACGTCTTTGGGTCTGGGTTCGCGCCGCGAGTGCGGGCGTTTTGGGGTGAAGCGAAACCCCGCGCGGAGAAAGCGGCGCGGGCGTGAAATCGAATGTTGAAGCTGGCTTTGGGCTTAAGGGCTTTCGTCGCTTATGCTGCGAGCCAATCTTCTTATTGAGCCGCTGCCCGAAATCGGTGCGGCGGGTAATAGTGCCACAATCTCCCCGCTCAAAAAAACCGCAGACCCGTTCAGCAGCGCCGTCGGGCAAAAAATCAGCACCGGTGGCCCGTCGCGGCGCAGGTCGGCAGGAGACTGGCAGTGGCAAACCACCACGCAGCAAGCCCGTCCGTGCCGGCAAGCCGGCGGCTGCGGCCAAGCCGGCCCGCAGTGCCAAACCCGCTCGCAGTGCCAAGCCGGCCCGCAGTGGGATGTCGGTAGCGGGGCGGGGCAAGACCGCGGTCCGTGGCGCCGCGGCGCCAGCCGCTGCGGCCCGTGGCCGGGCCAAGCCCAAGTCCGACACCCTGCGCTCGGCCTATGGCGCGCTGAAGGTGCCCAAGGAGGCGCTGCCGCCACCGGAGCGCCAGGAAGTCCGCCATGTCGGCATCGACGCCAGCTCCGACGGTCAGCGGCTGGACAACTTCCTCCTCAAGCAGCTGCCGGGCGTGCCTAAGTCGCACATCTACCGTCTGCTGCGCTCCGGCCAGGTGCGTGTCGACGGCGGTCGGGTCAAGGCCGACCGCCGACTCTCGGCCGGCGAGCAGGTGCGTATCCCGCCGGTGCGCATGGCCGACCCGCGCGAGCCGGTGCGGCCGCCGGACCGGGTGCTCAACGAGCTGCGCGAGGCGGTGATCTTCGAGGATGCCAACTACCTGGTGCTGAATAAGCCGCACGGCATCTCCGCCCACGGTGGCACCGGTCAGCTCTACGGCGTGATCGAAGCGATCCGCGCCTGGGACAAGTACGAATACGTGGAGCTCTGTCACCGTCTGGACCGCGACACCTCTGGAGTGTTGCTGCTGGCTAAGACCCGGCCGGCGCTGCTGCGCGCCCAGCGGGCGTTCAAGGATGGCGAGATCATCAAGCGCTATTTCGCGCTGCTGATCGGCAAGTGGCGTGGCGAGGACCGCGACGTCGACGCGGCCCTGGTCAAGACCCGTCTCGGCGACCAGCACCATGTGCAGATTGACGAGGACGGCAAGCCCTCCAAGAGCCGCTTCTCGCCGCGCGCCAAGTACCGCGACACCACGCTCTGCGAGGTGGAGATCTTCAGCGGCCGCACCCACCAGATCCGCGTTCACGCCCTGGCGCTGGGCCACCCGGTGGCCGGCGACGCCAAGTACGGTCAGCGAGACGACAACCTGCCGCTGCGCGAGCGCGGCCTGAAGCGCATGTTCCTGCACTCGCACTTCCTGCAACTGCCGGCGACCGCCGAGTTCCCCAAGCTGTTGTTGAACGCGCCCATGCCGGATGAGTTGCGCAACTTCCTGCAGAAACTCTGAATCTGGTCGCTGCCCGATGTCCTGGCCTTACGACCTGTTGATCTTTGGCTGGGGTGAGCCGGATCAGACGATCTGCCTTGAATGGCGAATCGTCCCGGCGAACCCACGGCCATGGATGGCCGGGGCGGCGGTGCGCGAACCGCTGTGGCCGCGCCAGGGATGGCTGGAGCGGAGTCGACCGTGAACAGACCTTACGACCTGCTGATCTTCGACTGGGACGGCACGCTGTCCGACTCCGCCCAGGTGATCGTCGAGTCCATGCAGGGCGCGATTGCCGCCCTGGGCTTGCCGCCGCGCGGGGACGAGCAGATCCGCGAACTGATCGGGCTGAGTCTGAGCGATGGCATGGCGCGTCTGTATCCGGAAGCGGAGCCTGGCGAAGTGCTGCGGTTGCTGGAGAGCTATCGCCGGCAGTGGCTGGGCCCCGCGGGAGGTGGCGCCAATGAAGCGCCGCTGTTCGAGGGCGCCCAGCACTGTCTGGAGCGCTTGCACAGTGACGGCTACTGGCTGAGCGTTGCCACCGGCAAGTCGCGTCCGGGGCTCAACCGTTCGCTGCGCCACCATGCCGACCTGCGACCCTTGTTCATGGTTACCAAGACCGCCGACGAGACCGCCAGCAAGCCCGATCCACTGATGCTGCGGGAGATTCTGGCCGAGCTGCGGGTGCCTGCGGAGCGCGCACTGATGATCGGCGACACCGAGTACGACGCGGCGATGGCGGCCGCCATCGGCATGCCGGCGCTGGGGGTTGCCTGCGGGGTGCATGAGGCAGGGCGCATTCGTCGCGCCGGTGCTCTGGCGGTGATCGACTCGGTGCGCGCCCTGCCGGACTGGCTGCGCGGCTGAGGCTAGCTTCTACTCGCGGTGGTCGCAGGCGGAATCGCCGCAACCGGCCGCCGGTTCCAACTGGATGGTGACGTGGGTGATGCCGTGGCGCTCCAGCGCGCTGCGGATCGCCGCGATCAGTGCCGCCGAACTCACGCTGCCGTCCGGCACCGCATGCAAGGTCATCAGCTTCTTGGTTTGCGACAGCGACCAGGCGTGCAGGTGATGAACGCTGACCAGGCCGGCGACTTGCTCGGGCAGCCGGTTGGAAATGGTCTGCAGGTCCATGCCGCGCGGCGTACCTTCCAGCAGGATGTGTGCGGATTCGCGGGTGATGCGCAGGCCGATGCGCAGGACCAGAGCCGCCGCCAGGAAGGACAGTAGCGGGTCCACCAACTGCCAGCCAGTGGCCATGATCACCAGGCCGGCGATCAAGGCCGCCGCGGAGCCGAGCAGATCGGACAGTACGTGCGCGGCGGCGCCACGGCGGTTGAGGTCTTCGGTCTCGCCGCCGTGCAGCAGGGCCAGGGAGATGAGGTTGGCGAGCAGGCCGACACCGGCGATCAGAGTCATGGTGCCGCCGTCGATGGCGCGTGGCTGGTAGATGCGGGTCGCGGCCTCGTAAGTGATCCAGGCGCTGGCGGCAAGCAGGAGCATGCCGTTGACGAAGGCGGCCAGTACCGGCAGGCGTACATGACCATAGCTGTGACTGGCATCGGCCTCGCGCAGGGCCTGGCGAGCAGCGAGCAGGGCGAGGCCCAGGGAACCGGCATCGGCGAGCATGTGGCCAGCGTCGGCGATCAGGGCCAGCGAGCCGGACCATAGACCGCCGATCACGCCGACCACCATTGCCGCCACGGTCACCGCCAAGGCGCCCAGCAGTCGACGGTGCGAGGCTTGCGCGGCGTGGTGATGATGCCCGTGTTCGTGACGGTGGCCGTGGTGATGGCTGCCGTGGTCGTGGCGATGTACTACTCCAGAGGTGCCGTGGTCGTGCGCGTGGGCCTCGGGCTGCGGCGCGACAGGGTGTGGATGCAGTGGCGATGAGCTCATGGCAGTGTGAATCCGGCGCCGCGCAGCAGTTCGGCGGTAGCGATCAGGGGCAGGCCGATCAGCGCGGTGGGATCGCGGCTCTGCACTTCCTCGCAGAGGCTGATGCCGAGGCCTTCGATCTTGGCGCTGCCGGCGCAGTCGTAGGCGGGCTCGGCATCGAGATAGCGTTCGATCTCGGCGTCCGTGAGCGTACGCATCCGCACGGTGGTCTGGTCGAGCGCGCCTTGCTGCTCCAAGGCTTGCCTACAGCAGAGCACCACCGCCGTATGGAAGTGGGTGGTCTTGCCGGCCAGGAAGCGCAGTTGCTCGCCGGCCTGCTCGCGGCTGCCGGGCTTGCCGAGCAGTCGGCCTTCGCAGACCGCCACCTGATCCGATCCGATCACCCAGGCCTCCGGGTATCGGTTGGCGATGGCCTCGGCCTTGGCGAGCGCCAAACGCTGGGCCAGATGAGGGCCGGTTTCGCCGGGCAGGGCGCTTTCGTCCACGTCCGGGCTGGCCTGTTCGAAGCGGAGCCGCAGCCGGGCCAGAAGCTCCGCGCGGTAACGCGAGCCGGAGGCGAGAATCAGTCGGGCGGAAGAGCTCACTACAATGTCGGCCGGGCAGAAAGGTGCGAAGTGTATGCGAGACGCGGGTATTCCCTTAAAGCTGGATGTCGCCGAGGCAGTGACGCGGGAGCTGTCCTTGCAGGGCAGTCTGCCGCTGACCGAGTTGCCTCGCCTCGCCTCGGCTCTGGTCGATTCCGAAGGCAGTCTGCGCGTTAACCTACGGTTTTCGTCCGATGCCCAGGCGCTGGGCCGTTTGCGGGGCCAGTTGAGTGGCGAACTGCGTCTGCTCTGCCAGCGCTGCCTGCGGCCGATGCCCTGGGCCCTGGAGGCCGGTTTTGATCTATGTCTGGTCGGCAGCGAGGCCGAGGAGGAACGGCTGCTGGAAAACTGCGAGCCGGTGCTCGCGGAGGGCGGGCAACTGGCCCTGCGCGAGGCCCTGGAGGATGAGGCGCTGCTGGCCCTGCCGATCGCCCCGCGCTGCGCCAGTCCGGACTGCGCTTCCGGGGCGGGGGAGACAAGCGGCCAGGAAGTAGGCGATAATGATCGACCTGGCGACACGCGCCCGAACCCTTTTCTCGCTCTCAAGGGCAAGTTCCCGGCGCGCTAGGGAGGGCTCAAGGGCCCGCGTTACCGCCGAATTTGCAGATTCCCCGGAGCTTCACATGGCCGTTCAGCAAGACAAGAAATCCCGCGCCCGCCGCGGTCACCGCCGCAGCCACGACGCGCTCAGCGCGCCGGCGCTGTCCATCGACCCGACCTCGGGCGAGACGCACCTGCGTCACCACGTCACCGCCGACGGCTACTACCGTGGTCGCAAGGTGATCGACAAGGCGGCCAAGACGGCCGCCGCTGACGAGTCCGCCGAAGCCTAAGCGGTTTCTCGCCTCGACCCAGCCCAGCGCGAGCGGATGGCCGAGACGATACAACTCAGCATCGACGCCATGAGCGGCGACCACGGTCTCAAGACTACCGTGGACGCTGCTCTTTTGGCGTTGGCGGCGGATTCGCGCCTGCGCTTGACGCTGGTCGGTGACGAGCCGCAGTTGAGCGCGGCTCTGGGCCGCAAGCCGCTGGAACGCCTGCGTCTGCAGCACGCCAGCGAGGTGGTGGCGATGGACGAGTCGCCGTCCAAGGCGCTGCGCAACAAGAAGGACTCCTCGCTGCGGGTGGCCATCGATCTGGTCAAGTCCGGGGCGGTGCAGGCGGCGGTTTCAGCCGGCAATACCGGGGCGCTGATGGCCACCGCCCGCTTCGTGCTCAAGACGCTGCCGGGGATCGACCGCCCGGCTATTTGCGCGCCGATGCCCGCGACTCAGGGCTGCCCCTACATGCTCGATCTCGGTGCCAATGCCGAGTGCTCGCCCGAGCAGCTCCTGCAGTTCGCGGTGATGGGCGCGGCGCTGGCCACCGCCATGCAGGGCATTGCCCGGCCGCGGGTGGCGCTGCTCAACATCGGCGAGGAAGAGATCAAGGGCAATGACACCATCAAGGCCGCTGCTCAGCTATTGCAGGCTTCCGGCCTCAACTACATCGGCTATGTCGAGGGTGACGGCATCTTCCGCGGGGAGGCCGACGTGGTGGTGGCCGACGGCTTTGTCGGGAATGTCGCGCTGAAGTCGGCCGAGGGCGCGGCCAAGATGATCCGCGATTTCATGAAGGCGGAGTTCACCCGCTCCAGTCTCACCAAGGCGGCGGCCCTGGTTGCCAAGCCGGTCCTGAATCGTCTTGCCGCGCGCATCGACCCGCGCAACTACAACGGCGCAAGCCTGCTGGGCCTCAATGGCCTAGTGATCAAGTCGCACGGCAGTGCCGACGCCAAATCGTTCGCCAACGCCATCGCGGTGGCGGCGCGCGAGGTGGAGCACGACATCAGCGGCCGCATCCGCAGCCTACTGTCTTCCGCCCAGCCAGCCATCACGGTGTGAGGTCCGCGACCGCCCGCCGGCTCGCTCCCCTGCTGGCAGCCCTGGCGATGCTGGGGCCGTTTTCCATTGACACCTTCTTCCCGGCATTCCGGGCAATGGGGCTGGACCTCGGCGTCAGCCCGGCGGCGATGCAGCAGACCATCAGCGTCTATCTGGCCGCCTATGCGCTGATGTCGCTGTTCCACGGGCCGATCTCCGACGCCTGCGGCCGGCGCCGGCCGATCATCGCCTTCACCTTGCTGTTCGCCCTGGCCTCGGCAGGTTGTGCCTTTGCGCCGGACTTTCACAGCCTGCTTGTCTTCCGCGCCCTCCAGGGGATGGCGGCGGGCGCCGGACTGATCGTCGGCCGCGCCATCATCCGCGACCGCTTTGCTGGTCCGGATGCTCAGCGGCTGATGTCCAACATCACCCTGATTTTCGGCATTGCGCCGGCACTGGCGCCGGTGGTGGGCGGTTGGCTGCTGGGCCTGGGTGGCTGGCGCAGCCTGTTTGCGCTGCTTGCCGGATTCTCGGTGTTGCTCAGCCTCTGGTGCCTGCTGGCTCTGCCGGAAACCCATCCCGCGAGCGCGCGCAGTCCCTTCGCGGCGCGGCCGCTGGCGCAGATCTACGGACAGATGTTGCGCGATCCACTGACCCGGCGGCTGACGCTGGTGAGCATGTTCAACTTCGGCGCGCTATTTCTTTACATCGCTAGCGCCCCGGCGCTGATCCTCGACGTGCTGAAACTCAGCGAGCGGGAGTTCGCCTGGCTGTTCGTGCCCGCCATCGGCGGCATGATGACCGGTGCCTTGCTGTCGGGCCGACTGGCCGGGCGCCGCACGCCGGCGCAGACCGTGGAGCTGGCCTACCGGCTGATGGCGGTCGGTACAGCCTGCAATCTCGGCGCGGCGCTACTGTTGCCACCGGGGTTGCCCTGGACGGTGCTGCCGATCGGCCTGGTGGGGGTGGGCATCTCCTGCGCCTTCCCGACGCTGGCGCTGCTGCTGCTGGACCGCTATCCCGCGCACCGGGGGGCCGCGTCCAGCCTGCAAGCCTCGTTCATGCTGCTGTTCAACGCCCTGATTGCCGGCCTGCTTGCGCCCTTGCTGGCGCATCACCCGGCGCTGCTCGCTGGCGGCGCGGCGGCACTGAGCCTCTTGGGTTTTCTGGTTTGGCGCATGGCCCGCGGGCTGTTGCCAGCAGCCTGAGGCGGCACCGTGATTACTTGCCCGGCAGGCGCCAATCGCTGAGCTTGCCCTGCTCGAACAGCAATTGCGCGCGTGCCCGCGCACCGCACTTGCCGTACTCCCATTTCACATTGCCGCCGCCAGCGGTGTCGTAATGCTCTGGACCCAGCAGGCCCTCGACTTCCGCCGGGCTCATACCCTTGTCCAGTTCCATCCAGAGTTCGGGGTCCATCCACTTGGCGTAGGGCACATCCTGGAACAGGCTGGGCCGGCAGCCGCTGCGGCTATAAGGTTCCTCTTCCACCACCACGATCTTGTTGGCGGGCTTGGGGGCCAGTCCCGTCGCCGCGGTGCCGGTCGACACGCTGACGGCTTCCGGTGGCGCCGGACTGCGCAGCGCCTTTTCCAGTTCCAGTACGCGTGCTTTCAGGCGATTGATCTCGGCCTGCTCCGTCGAGCAGCTTGCCGGCCCGTCGGCGGCAGACGCCAGGGGCAGGACATTCAGACCGAGGAGGGTTAGGACGATCAGCTTGGGCAGTCTCATGGGGATGGGTCGGTTCCGGCTCGGCGGCTATTGTGCGTCAGTGCGCGGCCTGCAGGTGGCAAGGCGAGCGGGTACAGTCCTTGCGGGAATCCGCCAGTACCATCAGACCACTACGACGAGGAAAGACACCGTGGACACGACCAGCAACGCCGTTACCGTGGATGCCGGCACTGAGGCCGAGCGCAACCTGCTGTTGATCACCTACATCCTGAACGCCCTGGCGCCGTTCAATGGCCTCACCTCGGTGATCGCGGTGATCATCAGCCACATCAAGATCAACGAAACCAGTAGCGCCTTCGTTCGTAGCCACCACAGTTGGCTGATCCGCACCTTCTGGTGGGGGCTGCTGTGGTCGGTGATCTGCGGCGTGCTGACCTTCGTGCTGATCGGCGCCTTCGGCTTCGTGGTGCTGGGCGTCTGGTGGCTGTACCGGGTGATCCGCGGCTTTCTCAACTACAGCGACCGCAAGCCGATGCCGGCCTGAGCCGGCTGGCGCCGCTCATTTGACCAGGGTATTGAGGTCAAAGATCGGCAGCAGGATGGCGAGCACGATCAGCAGAACGATGCCGCCCATGGCCAGGATCAGCACCGGCTCGAAGATCCCCATCAGCGCCGCGATCAGGGTCTCCACCTCGCGCTCCTGATTGTCGGCGGCGCGGTCGAGCATCTCGTCGAGCTTGCCGCTGGCCTCGCCGCTGGCGATCAGGTGCACGGTGATTGGCGGGAACAGCTTGCTGGCTTCCAGCGAGCGCGCCAGTCCGGCGCCCTCGCGCACCCGTTTTGCGGCTTCCTCGATGGCATCGCGCATTGGCAAATTGCCGACCACCTGGGTGCCGATGCGCATGGCGTCGAGAATGGGCACGCCAGCGCCGAACAGGATGCCCAGCGTGCGGGTGAAGCGACCGGTGTTGGCGCCGCGCGTCAGCCGGCCGATCAGAGGCAGCTTGAGTTGGCGCTGATGCACCCGGCGGCGGAAGGCGTCGCCGCGCATCGCCCGCGCGAACAGCCAGCCGCCCAGCGCCAGCGCGATCACCAGGAAGACGCCGTAGTTCCGCAGGAAGCCGGAGGTAGCGATCATCATCTTGGTCAGCACCGGCAGATCGGCTCCGATGGAGTCGAATACTTCCACCACCTTGGGTACCACGTAGGTCAGCAGCAGCGAGACCACGCCGATGGCGACCAAGGTGAGGATGGCCGGGTAGAAAGTGGCAAGCAGGATCTTGCTCTGCATCGCCTGCCGGCGCTCGACGTAATCGGCCAGTCGCTCCAGTACATGGTCGAGCTTGCCGGCCTGCTCGCCAGCCTCGACGGTAGCGCGGAACAGGGTGGGGAAGGCCGAGGGAAACTGGCTCAGGGCGCTGGCCAGGCTGTCGCCCTCGATCACCCTGGAGCGGATGCCGAGCACGATGCGCTTGACCTTGGCGCTCTCGCTCTGCTGGGCGACGGCGGTCAGGGCCTCGTCCAGCGGCAGACCGGAGCGGAACAGCGTGGCGAGCTGGCGGGTGAACAGCGACAGTTCGGTGGACGATAGTGAGCCGCCACTGGTCTTCACCGCACCAGCTTCGCCGCTGAGCCTGCCGCGCTGCTCGGCGACTTCCTTCAGCTCCATTGGTGTCAGCCCGCGCTCGCGCAGCAGGGCGCGCGCCTGCCGCGCGGTCTCGGCCTCGATTAGGCCTTTCTCCTGCTTGCCGCGGGCATTGAGCGCGCTGTATTCGAAGGCAGCCATGCAGGCGCTCGTCAGTCTTCGATGGTGACGCGCAGCACTTCGCGCAGTGTGGTCTGGCCGGCCAGCACCTTGCGGCGGCCGGACTGCAGGATGCCCGGCCCGCGGCTGCGGGCATAGGCTTCTAGCTGCTGCTCGGAGGCGCCATCGTGGATCATCTCCTCGAGCTTCTTGTCGACCTCGATCAGCTCGTGGATACCGCTGCGGCCGGCATAACCGGTGTGTCGGCAGTGCCCGCAGCCCTGGCCCTGGTAGAGCGTCAGCGGCAGATCGACATTGGCGACGCCGAGCTGTTCCTTCTCGGCGCGACTGGCCTCGTAGGGGGTCTTGCACTGCGGGCAGAGCGTGCGCACCAGCCGCTGCGCCATCAGGCCGACCAGCGAGGAGCTGAGCTGATAGGGCTCCATGCCCATGTCGCGCAGTCGGGTGATGGCGCCGACGGCGGTATTGGTGTGCAGGGTGGACAGCACCAGGTGCCCGGTCTGCGAGGCCTGCACCGCGATCTGCGCGGTTTCCAGATCGCGAATTTCGCCGACCATCACCACGTCCGGGTCCTGACGCAGGATGGCACGCAGGCCGCGCGCGAAGGTCATCTCCACCTTGGCATTGACCTGGGTCTGGCCGACGCCGTCGATGTAGTACTCGATCGGGTCCTCGACGGTCATGATGTTACGGCTCTTGTCGTTGAGCACGCTGAGCGCCGAGTACAGCGTCGTCGACTTGCCGGAGCCGGTCGGACCGGTCACCAACAAAATTCCGTGCGGGCGGAAGATGATGCGCTTCAGGATGGTGATCTGCTGCTCGTCCAGGCCCAGCAGCTCCAGATCGATGCGCTCCGACTGCTTGTCGAGGATACGCATCACCACCCGCTCGTAGATGGTGCCGGTGGGGATCGTAGAGACGCGCACGTCCACCTTGCGGCCGCCGAAGGCGCGGCTGATGCGGCCGTCCTGCGGCAGGCGCTTCTCGGCGATGTCGAGCCGCGCCATGATCTTGATGCGGCTGACGATCTTCGGCGCCAGTTGCTTGGGCGCGCTGATCACCTCGCGCAACACGCCATCGACCCGGAAGCGAACAGTGATGCCGCGCTCGTAGGTCTCGACGTGGATGTCGGAGGCGTTCTCCTTGATCGCCTCTACCAGCAGGCCGTTGATGAACTTGATGATCGGCGCGTCGTCGTCCGACTCCAGCAGGTCCTGGGCCTCGGCCAGCGCGGCGGAAAGATCGTCGGTCTCGACGTTCTCTTCCTTAAGGCCGGTGGCCAGCGCCGCGGTGGCGCCGGTAACCCCTTCGTAGGTCTTCTGTAGCAGCTTGTCGAATTCCTCCGCCGAGACCGTGGACAGCTTCACCGGCCGGCGCAGGAAGCGGCGCGCCTCGGCCAGCGAGGCCACGCTCACCCCGGCACGGGCGAACACGGTGACATGCTCGCCGCTGGCCTCGCCGACGATCAGGCCGTGGCGCTTGGCGAAGGCGAAGGGAGGGCGGCGGAGCGCGTCGCCCGAAACTTCCGTGGACATGGTCAGCAGCGGTCAGCGCGAGCCGGCGGGAGCGGTAGAGGTGGAAGGGCGTTCCGCCGGTATCACCAGCACGTTGGGTGCCAGCTTGCTGCGGTCTACCGACGCTGCCGGAGCTGCGGCGGGCGCGGCTGCCGCCGCCGGCGGCGGGATCGGGGTCGGTGCCGGGCTGCCGGTCGCAGGTTCGCTGGCGGGCGCGGCGGTTGAGGCCGGGGCGGCCGCAGGAGCGTAAGCCCTGGGCGCCGGCGGTGGTGTAACCGAAGACGGTGCCGAGTTCTCGCGGATATAGGCCTCCAGCTCCGGCATAACGATGCGCGAGCCGCCGATCAGCGGCACCTTGCTCTTCTCCGCCGCCCGAACCTGGATGTCGCGCACCGAGTCGTATTTGCGCTGGGTGTAGAAATCGCCTTCGTCCTTGGTGCGCAGGATGGTCGGGTGGATGAACACCATCAGGTTGCGCTTGACCTTGGAGACGCTGCGCGACTTGAACAGATTGCCCAGCACCGGGATGCTCGACAGCAGCGGCACGCCGGAGACGCCATCGTTGAGGTTGTCGTCGGTGAGGCCGCCTAGAACCAGCACCTGGCCGCTGTCGACGTTGACGGTGTTGGTGATGGTGCGCTTGTTGGTGACCAGATTAGCGGTGCCGGCGCCGCCGCTGGCGACGCTGGAGGATTCCAGCTTGATCTTCAGCTTGACCGAATTGCCCTCGTTGATCTGCGGCGTGACGCCGAGCTTGAGGCCGACGTCCTTGCGCTCGATGGTCTGGAAGGGGTTGACGGTGCCGCTGCTGGTAGTGGTGCTGTTGCTGTAGGAGCCGGATAGGAAGGGCACTTCCTGGCCCACCGACACTTCCGACTCTTCGTTGTCTAGCGAGGTTAGGGTCGGCGTCGAGAGCACGTTGGTGTCGCCGTCGGAGCGCAGGGCCTTCAGCAGTACCGCGAAGCTGGTGCCGCTGCGTCCCTCGTCCTGGATCACCGCACCACCGATATTGATGCCCTGGCCGATGGCGCCGAGGCCAGCCAGCGGATTGCCGGTGGTGGCGACGCTGGTCAGCGCCGAGAGGGTGGCGGAGTCAAGGATGCTGGCGGCGGCCCCGCCGTTCGGGTTGTAGACCGCGAAGTCCAGACCCAACTGGCTGGAACGGGTCACCGACACCTCGGCGATGATCGCCTGCACCAGCACCTGTGGCCGCTGGATGTCCAGTTGGGCGATCACGTTGCGGATCTGCCGCATGGTCTTGGGTGGCGCGGTAATGACCAGGGCGTTGGTGTCCTTGTCGGCCAGCACTCGGGTCTTCTCGAAGGCGCTGTTCCCAGAGCTCGCTGCGGCGGAACTTGCCGCCGGTGCGCCGCTGCTGCTGCTGGCGCTGGTATTGGCCTGCTGGGCATAGCCTTCCAGGATCGGAGCCAGATTCTCCGCCGAGGCGTAGCGCAGGTAGACCACCTGGGTGGCACCGTCGTTGTCCTTCAGCGGTGAGTCCAGACGCTGGATGATGCTGATGATGCGGGCCCGCTCGGTTTTGTCGCCGCCGACCAGCACGGCATTGGAGCGCTCGTCGGCGATCACCGTCGCGGTGCTGGCGGTGGGGTCGGCCTGCTTGTTCTGCTGGATCATCGTGGTGAGGATGCGCACGACCTCGGCCGCCGCGGCGTTTTCCAGCGGCACGCTTTCGATGTCGCGGTCGCCGCCGTTGTCCAGCTTGGTGATGATGTCGGCGAGACGGGCGACGTTGCCGGCGCGGTCGCTGATCACCAGCATGTTGTTGCCTGGGTAGGCGGCCAGATGACCCCACTGCGGAACCAGCGGACGCAGGATCGGCACCAATTGCGCCGCCGAGACGTTCTGCAGCGCGAAGACATGAGTAACCACGTCGTCCAGCGGCATGCCGGCGCCGTTGCGGTTGGCTATGCCGGCATCGGAACGGGCATTGGTTTCCGGGATGATCTTCACCGCGTTGCCGGCGGGTACGGCGGCGAAGCCCTGAACCTGCAGCACGGCGAGGAAGGTCTCGTAGACCGCCTTCTTGTCCATCGGCGTGGCGGAGATCACCGTCACCTTGCCCTTCACCCGGGGGTCGACGATGAAATTCTTGCCGGTGACCTCGCTCACGGTCGAGATCAGGGTGTTGATCTCAGCGTCCTTGAGGTTGAGGGTGACGTCGGCGTAGGCGCTGCCGGCGAACAGGGCGGCGGCAAGGGCGAGCGGTAAAAGGCGCATGTAAGGACCTGCGGAGTAGGCGGGACGAGCGTCAGGGATTCAGGGACAGATTGACGCTCTGGGTGGCGCCGTTGCGCTCCACCGCCAGGTTCAATGAGGAGGCGGTGGAAAGACTTTGCAGCAATTGTAGTGCCTGCCCCGGATCGTTCAGCGGCGTGCCATTGATCGCGGTGACCACGTCGCCGGGCTTGAGGCCGGCGGCATTGAAGGCGCCGCGTTCCGGCCCAGGGTAAACGCGGTAGCCGCGCACCCCGCTTTCGCCGGCGATCGGCTGCACTCGGATGAAGCTGGCGGCCTTGCTGGGGTCGGTCATCACCTGCTGGCGGATCTGCGACAGCATCTCCGCGGCGGCCGGTGTGCCCTCCTGGGCGTCGCCGGCGTTGGCGACGGCGTTGATCACACCGGCATTGCTGGGCGCGTCCTTGTCCAGCCGCAAGGTTTCCAGGCGGCCGTTGCGGGACAGGATCACGCGGTCCGGAAAGATCGCCTGCAGATTGACCCCCGGGGAAACATCGTCGCCGATGCGGAACGGTGCCTCGTCACCGCCTTCCCGAGCGATCAGGGCCAAAGATTCGGCATCGCTGCTGCCGGCCAGGATACCGAGCAGGGTGAAATTGAGTTGGGTGTCTGGCGCGTTGGCCATTGAGGCGGCGTCGGAAACCGCGCCGGCCCGGTATTCGCCAAACAGATGGCTGCTGGCAAGACCGTCCTGATTGACCGGCTTGGGCGGAGTGGGGTCGACGTAGGCCGGAGCCGGCTTCCAGCGCGCCGCTTCGGGAGTCGGTACCACCAGCCAGAGCAGGCTGGCCAGTTGCCAGGCGATCAGCAGACTCAGCAACAGCACCGCCAGCGGCGGCAGGCGCTGGCCGTGGCGCTGGTAGAGCAGCCGGGCCCGCGCCAGGGCATTGGCCAGAGCGGGCGGTAGGGCGGGCAGGGAACTTGCAGTCATCGCCCGATCATAACGCGCGTACCTTGCACTGGGACACGCCGCGCCCCCGGCTTTGTAAAGCGGGCGTTGCTGTCGCTGCGCCCGCTGCGCTACCGTCCCGGCAATTACAGGGCTTGGCGCCAGCCGGCCGAGAACAGAACCCGGGAGTCCTCATGAGCACGCGCACGCTGATCCGACTCGGCCTCGCCGCGGGCTTGTTCCTGATCTTCCTGGCCCATGTCGCCCGCCTGCTGCCGCTGGGCCTGGTGGATGCCCTGGAGCGCGCGACCTATGACGCCCGTGTGGTGCTGACCCTGCCCAATACTGTCGATAGTCAGGTGGTGGTGATCGACATCGACGAGAAGAGTCTGGCTGCCGAGGGACAGTGGCAGTCCTGGACCCGCGACAAGTTCGCCCATCTGGTCACCAACGCTTTTGAGAAGTACCAGGTGCGCGCACTGGGGTTCGACATCGTGTTTGCCGAGCCCGATACCCGTGGCGGCATGGCGCTGCTCCAACGGCTGTCGCGGGAGGAATTGGCCGACCTGCCGGGCTTCTCCGAGCGACTTGCCGGGCTGGCACCCAGCCTGGACTACGACGGCCAGTTTGGCTCGGCACTCAAGGGCAAGGCGGTGGTGCTGGGCATGGTGTTCAAGGAGGCTGGCTCGGCCGACCCCAACAGTCGTATCGGTCGGCTGGGTCCGGCAGTGGTGGACGCCAACACCGTCAAGCTGCTCGACATCCCCTTCATTGAACAGACGGGCTACACCGGCAACCTGCCGGTACTGCAGGACAGCGCGGCCAGCGCCGGCTTTTTCGACAACTCCCAGTCGCTGGAGGCGGACGGTGTATTCCGTCGCATCAGCCTGGTGCAGCGTTACCAAGGTGCGCTGTACCCGGCGCTGGCGCTGGAGCTGACCCGCCAGGCGCTGGGGGCGCCGCCGGTGCAATTCGAGTTCGACCCGCCTGACGCGCGCGCCGCCGCCAATCTGGAAGCGCTGCGGATCGGCCCGGTACGGGTGCCCGTCGACGAGCGGGTGACAGCCTATGTTCCCTACCGAGGTCGCACTCCGAGCTTCGACTACATTTCCGCCACCGAGGTGATCCAGGGAACTGCTGACGCGGCGCGCCTGCGCGGCAAGGTGGCCCTGGTCGGCACCACCGCTGCCGGCCTCAAGGACTTGCGGGTGACCCCGGTGGGGCAGGCCGATCCGGGGGTGGAAGTTCACGCCAATCTGGTGTCGGGCATGCTCGATGGCCGTGTCAAGCACAAGGCGCCCTATTACGACGGCATCCACGCCGTACTGCTGTTGCTGATCGCCCTGGTTCTGGCGATCGGTGCGACCCGCTTGTCGCCGCTGGCCAATGGTGCGCTGACCCTGGGTCTGATCGCGGGTCTAGTCGCGCTGGCCTTCGGGCTCTGGAGCGGCGCCAATTTCATCATTCCGCTGGGCACGCCGGTGCTGTTCGCCCTGGGGCTGTTCCTGCTGTTGAGCTTTTACGGCTATTTCATCGAGTCGCGCGGCAAGCGCGAGATCTCCAAGTTGTTTGGCGAGTACATCCCGCCGGAATTGGTGGAGGAGATGGCTGCCAATCCCCAGGCGGTGAGCATGGAGGGCGAGAAGCGGCAGATGACGGTGTTGTTTTCCGACGTGCGCGGCTTCACCACCATTTCCGAGAAACTGGATTCCAAGGAACTGACCGACCTGATGAACCAGTTCCTAACGCCGCTGACCAAGGTCATCCAGCAGCACCGCGGCACCATCGACAAGTACATGGGCGACGCCATCATGGCGTTCTGGGGAGCGCCGCTGAAGGACGCAAATCACGCCAGCAATGCCCTCAAGGCCGGCTTGGCGATGCTCCAGGCGGTGCGCGGCCTGGATGCCGAGTTCGAGAAGCGCGGCTGGCCGAAGTTGCACATCGGCGTTGGCCTCAACACCGGCGAGATGGTGGTCGGCAACATGGGCTCGGAGTTCCGCCGTGCCTACACGGTGATGGGCGACGCGGTGAACCTGGGCTCGCGCCTGGAAGGGCTGACCAAGGAATACGGGGTCTGGATGATCGTCGGCGAGGCCACCCGCAACGCTGGGCCTCAGGACTGGGCCTACCGCGAGCTGGACCTGGTGCGGGTCAAGGGCAAGAACGAGCCGGTGGCCATCTACGAGCCCTTGGGGCCGAAGGACCAGCTCGATCCGGCGTTGCGCAACGACCTCGCCCGTCATCGCGGCGCCATGAAGCTGTATCGGGCCCAGCTCTGGGACCAGGCCGAGTCCGAGTTCTTCAATCTCAGTCAGAGCGGTCGCCCGCACCGCATCTACGAACTGTTCCTGGAACGAATTCTGTTCCTGCGTGACAACCCGCCAGGCCCGAACTGGGACGGCGCCTTCACCTTCACCCATAAGTAGCCGCGGCTGGGAACGGCGGCGCCTCAGTCGCCGAGCAGGGCTCCGGCCTGGCGCCAGGGAAGCGGCTCCCGGCCGGCGATCTTCGCCAGCCACTGACCGGGCCGTACCCAGCGATGGCCGCGGCGGGCGAACAGTCGCCCTTCATTGCGAGCAACCAGGGGCTCGCGCCGGCCGGTTTCCGGATCGGTGAGATGGCCGAGAATCTCGCCCCGGCGCAGCTCGGCCCCCAAAGGAAGGGTCCAAGTCAGCACGCCGGCCTGGGTGGCATTGAGCGTGTCCACCGCCTCCAGCGGACTGGCGGTCGCCGTTGGCCGGGGCAGGTCCGACATGCCATCGACGAAGCCGCGGCCGGCCAGAAAGCGGACCAGGCCGGTGGCATCGCTGGTGGCCAGCGCCTCGTCGACATCGCGTTCGCCGCGCAGTTCGATGGTGGCGGCCAGGCAGGCCGGCGGAATGGGATGCTCCGGAAAGCGCGCCGCCAATCGCCACCACAGCCGGCTGTTGGCCTCGTCGAAGGCGTTGCCGCCCGAGTCTTCGGCGAGCAGATTGACCTCGCTGCCCAGACAGGCCGCGAGGTCGGTCGCTTCGGGCCACAGCGGGGTGCCGATGTAGCTGTGTAGGATCGCCTCGAACTCGCAGTGCAGGTCCAGTACCACATCGGCGTCGCAGCTCAGGCTGTAGAGCCGCTGTTTCAGGGCGGCGTTCTCGCTGGCGGGCAATTGCTGGGGTAGGGCGGCGCGCAAGGCGGCGCGAATGCAGGCGACGTTGGCGCGGGCCTCCTGCCCCAGTCGCCCCACAAGCGCAGCCGCCACCGGTTCGAAGAGGTCGGGATATCCGCGATTGAAGTTTTCGCCGCCGTCGAGTTCAAAGCGGCCGAGATGGCGCCCATGCAGGAACTGCCCCAGACCGATGGGGTTTGCGTAGGGCAGGAGCAGAATCTCGCCACGTAGGCGTCCGGCGGCGTCCAGCGCCAAAAGTTGGGCGCGCAGTTGCTGGGCGACCAGCAACGCCGGAACTTCGTCGGCATGCACGGCGGCCTGGATGTAGGCCTTGGGTCCGGGCGCTGAGCCCCGGAACCTCAGCACCGTCAGGTGGCGAGTGAGGCCGGGGCTGGCGGCGGGCAGGCTCAGGATTTCGGTGAGGAGAGGCACGCGGCAGGTCCAGACGGACGAGCGGTCAGTATGACGGTCTGCCGCGGCGGCGGAGCAACGGAATTGGGCCAGTTGTCGCCGGCCCTTGAGTGCGGCGAGGTGGGCGCTATATTGAGGCCATGAGCCCGCCGAAGAATCCGCAGTCGCAAAATCATGATCACGAGGAGGGTCGTGGCAGCGGTCTGGCCATCGCTCCGGCCAAACCCAAGCTGCAGCCGCCGCCGCAATTCCGAGTGGTGATGATGAACGACGACTTCACCCCGATGGAATTTGTGGTGCAAGTCTTGCAGCAATTTTTCAACCATTCCCGTGAAAAGGCGGTCCAGATCATGTTGACCGTGCACCAGCAGGGCAAGGGCGTCGCCGGAATCTACCCGGTGGAAATAGCCGAAACCAAGGCGGCGCAGGCCAATGCCTACGCCCGCAAGAATCAGCATCCGCTGCTCACCGTTCTGGAGAAGGTCTGACCATGCTCAGCGAAGAACTGCAAAAAGCCTTAGACGCGGCCTTTGTCCAGGCCCGGATGGAAGGCCACGAACTGCTGACCGTTGAGCACCTGCTGCTGGCGCTGATTTCCGACGCCAACGTTTCCGAGGTGCTGACCGCTTCCGGTGGTGACCTCGACAAGCTCGAGCAGGCGCTCAAGGACTATCTCACCCAAAATCTGCACGCCAACAAGGAGCAGGCGGGTTCCATCGACACCCAGCCGACGTTGTCTTTCCAGCGGGTGCTGCAGCGGGCGATCTACAACGTCCAGGCCTCGGGAAAGAAGCAGGTCACCACGCTCAATGTGCTGGTTGCGATCTTCGCCGAGAAAGACACCCACGCGGTCTATCTGCTGGGCGAGCAGGGCGTGACCCGGCTCGACGTCGTCAACTACATCAGTCACGGCATCGCCAAGAAGGCCGACGGCTCCAGCCCGGCGCCGCAGGAGTCGTCCTCCGACAGCGAGGGCGAGGACGGTGGCCGCGAGGACAGCAAGCAGTCGGCGTTGTCGCAGTACGCGGTCAATCTCAATGAGCGTGCCCTGCAGGGCAAGATCGACCCGCTGATCGGCCGCGACCTGGAAATCGAGCGGGTGATGCAGACCCTCTGCCGCCGCCGCAAGAACAATCCGCTGCTGGTCGGCGAGGCGGGCGTTGGCAAGACTGCCATCGCCGAAGGCCTGGCCTGGCTGATCACCGAGGGCCGGGTGCCGGATCTGCTGCGCGGATCGGTGATCTATTCGCTGGATCTTGGCGCTCTGATCGCCGGTACCAAGTACCGCGGCGACTTCGAGAAGCGCTTCAAGGCGGTGGTCAACGAATTGGTGAAGACCCCGGGCGCGGTGGTGTTCATCGACGAAATCCACATGATCATCGGCGCCGGCTCCGCTTCCGGCGGCGTGATGGACGCCAGCAACCTGCTGAAGCCGATGCTGGCCTCGGGCGAGTTGAAGTGCATCGGCAGCACCACCTACCAGGAATACCGCGGCGTGTTCGAGAAGGACCGCGCGCTGGCGCGGCGCTTCCAGAAGATCGACGTCGGCGAGCCCTCGGTGGAAGACACCGTGAAGATTCTTGAAGGCCTCAAGACTCGCTTCGAGGAGCATCACGCCATCCAGTTCACCAGCGGCGCGATCCGCTCGGCGGTGGAGCTGGCGGTGCGCCATATCACCGACCGTCAGCTGCCCGACAAGGCCATCGACGTGATCGACGAGGCCGCCGCCCGCCTGCGCCTGCTGCCGGAAAGCAAGCGCCGCAAGACCGTGCAGGTGCGCGACATCGAGGAGACCGTGGCGAAGATCGCCCGCATTCCGCCCAAGGCGGTGTCGACCAATGACCGCGACAAGCTGGCCACCCTCGAGCGCGACCTCAAGCTGACCATCTTCGGTCAGGATCACGCCATCGAGCAGCTCGCGAGCTCGATCAAGCTGGCGCGTTCCGGCCTCGGCAATGCCGACAAGCCGATTGGCGCCTTCCTCCTTGCTGGCCCCACCGGCGTCGGCAAGACCGAGGTGACCAAGCAGTTGGCGCAGCTCCTCGGCATCGAGTTGGTTCGCTTCGACATGAGCGAATACATGGAGCGCCACACGGTGAGTCGTCTGATCGGCGCGCCGCCGGGCTATGTCGGCTTCGACCAGGGCGGCCTGTTGACCGATGCGGTGCTCAAGCAGCCGCACAGCGTGGTGCTGCTCGACGAGATCGAGAAGGCGCACCCGGATGTCTTCAACCTGCTGCTACAGGTGATGGACCACGGCACGCTCACCGACAACAACGGCCGGCACGTCGATTTTCGCAACGTGATCCTGGTGATGACCACCAACATGGGCGCCTTCGACGCGGCCCGCAACAGCATCGGTTTTGTCGAGCAGAACCACGCACCGGATGCGCTGGAGGCGATCAAGAAGGGCTTCACGCCGGAGTTCCGCAACCGTCTGGACGCGGTGATCCCCTTCGCCGCCCTGGGCCAGGCGCAGATCCTGCGGGTGGTCGAGAAGTTCCTGATCCAGCTGGAGGCCCAGCTGGGGGCCAAGGGCGTGGTGCTGGAAGTCGACGAGGCAGCCAAGCTTTGGCTCGCCGAGCGTGGCTACGATCCGAAGATGGGTGCCCGTCCGATGGCGCGGGTGATCCAAGACCAGATCAAGCGGCCGCTGGCCGAGGAACTGCTGTTCGGCAAGTTGCAGCATGGTGGCAGCGTTACCGTGCGGCTCGCCGACAGCGGCCTGCGCTTCGACATCACCGGGCGGGAGAAGGCGCCGACGCTGGAGCCGGTCTGAAGTCTGGCGGGTATTCAGGCTTCAGTCGGTTTGGCGTCGCTACAATGGCGATTACCTCACGCACCAGGAAATTCCATGCGCGCCCGTCTACTCGCACTCGCCGTCCTGAGCCTCTTGTCTGCCTGCACCAATGTGCGCGGCACCGACGACGGGCGTCAGCCGCAAACGGTGTCTGATCGGGCCAGCAACCGCGTCCCCGACGCCCCGGCGGAAACCCGTACCTATACCCAGGACGAGGTGCTGGATGCCGCCAAGACCTTCTTCGGCGGTACTTCCGAGGGTCTGGCCAAGGCGGTCGAACGGGTGTTCTCCGAATACGGCGCGCCAGTGGCCTACATCGAGGGCGAGGAAGGCTCCGGCGCCATCGGCGTCGGCCTGCGCTATGGCCAGGGCTATCTCGCCTACAAGGGCGGCGGCCGTGGTCCGGTGTTCTGGCAGGGGCCTAGCGTCGGTTGGGACTTCGGCGGCAACGCCTCCAAGGTGTTTACCCTGGTCTACAACCTCAATCGCACCGAGCAGCTGTTCCAGCGCTTTCCCGGCGTCGAGGGCAGCATCTACGTGGTGGCCGGTTTCGGCCTGAACTACCTGCGCAGCAACGACATCGTGCTGGCACCGATCCGCACCGGCGTCGGTCTGCGCGCCGGCGCCAATGTCGGCTACCTGCACTTCACCCGCGAGCCGAGCTTCTTGCCGTTTTGAGCGGGCGGGGGGCGACTTCGGAAGAGCAGTTACCCGATTGTGGGGATGTGGCCGGTGGAGCTGTCCTGCTAGTCTGAGGCTTCGGCGTCTCAACGAGCCTTATCTCCCTTGATCTGCCTGCCGTCGTGCGCACGACGGTGCTAGAGCGGACCCCCGGTGGCATGACTATCAAGATCAGCATCATCACCGTCTGCTACAACAGCGCCGCCACGATCCGCGAGACGCTGGAATCGGTGGCGGCACAGTCTCACGCCGACATCGAGCACATCATCATCGACGGCGGGTCGCGTGACGAGACCCTGGCCTTGGTGCATGCACATCGCCGCCATCCCGGAGCCTTGGTATCGGAACCGGACCGCGGCATTTACGACGCGATGAACAAGGGGCTGGCTCTGGCCAGTGGCGAAGTCGTCGGCTTTCTCAATTCCGACGACGTACTGGCCGATCCCGGAGTGCTGAGCCGCATCGCCGCAGCGTTTGAGGCGCCGGAGGTCGATGCTTGCTATGGCGACCTGATCTATGTCGCAGCCAGCAATCCAGCCCGTGTCGTCCGCTACTGGCGGTCGAGAGCCTACCAGCCTGGCCTCTGTCGGCGCGGCTGGATGCCGGCGCATCCGACCTTCTATGTCCGCCGTCAGGCCTACCAGCGGCACGGCGGGTTTGACGACTCCCTGCGCATCGCCGCCGATTTCGAGATTTGCCTGCGCTTGCTGGAGGTGCATCGGCTGCGGGTAACATATCTACCCGAAGTTCTGGTCAAGATGCGTACCGGCGGAGTCTCCAATTCCAGCCTGAGAAACGTGATCCACAGCAATCGGGAGGTTTCTTGGGCTTTGCGCAAGCACGGTTACCCGGCGGGCTTATTGCTGATACTTGGCAAACTGGCTTCCAAGCTGTTGCAACTGCGCTGGCTTCCAGTGAGTCGTCGGGCCTAGCGAACGAATCCCTCGCTAAGCTTCCCTATGCCCTATTCCATTACGCTGTAGCTAGTTCGCGAACCTCGCGCCAATCCAGACAAATTAAGACCGCTCGCAATGCAATCCAAGCTCGTACCCGTAATCATGGCCGGTGGCACCGGCACCCGCCTCTGGCCACTCTCGCGCGAGCAGTATCCAAAGCAGTTCATTGCGCTTACCGACGAGCGCAGCCTGTTGCAGGTCACAGCGCTGCGGGCCTCGCGGATCGTCGACGCCACCCCGCCGCTGGCGATTTGTGGCGAGGATCAGCGCTTCCTGGTCGGCGAGCAGATGCGTGGCTGCGGTATGCAGTCGGAGGTGTTGATCGAACCTGCCGGGCGTAACACCGCACCGGCCGCTGCTTGTGCGGCGTTGCGCGCGCAGGCGCGTTTTGGAGAGCAGACCCTTGTGCTGTTAATGGCGGCTGATCACGTGATTTCTGACGAGGAAGCGTTCGTCCAGGCCGTCGAGCTGGCGTCAGGAGTGGCGCGACAGGGCAAGATTGCCGTCTTCGGTATCCGTCCGACCCGACCAGAGACCGGCTATGGCTATATCCGTGTCGGCGCCGAGCGCAATGACGGTGCCTATGAGTTGGCAGCCTTCGTCGAGAAGCCGGATCGAGAGCGCGCCGAGGCATTCCTGAGCGAGGGTGGCTACTACTGGAACGGTGGTCTGTTCCTGTTCCGCGCCGACGTGATGCTCGCCGAGTTGCAGCGCTTCGAGCCGGAGTTGCTCGCGCAAGCCCGGCTGTCGCTGGAGAAGGCGCGTTCCGACCTCGATTTCGTTCGCCTCGACCCGGAGAGCTTCAAGGCCTGCCGCAACGAGTCCATCGACTACGCGGTGATGGAGAAGACCGACAAGGCGGCGGTAGTGCTGCTCGATGCTGGTTGGGACGACGTAGGTTCCTGGACCTTCCTTGACCAGCAACCCAAGGACGACTGCGGCAATGCCGTCCGTGGTGACACCTGGCTGCACGATGCCCACAACAATCTGGTGCATGCCGAGTCGCGGCTGGTAGCCTTGGCCGGGGTCAGCGACACCATCGTGGTCGAAACCAAGGACGCAGTCCTGGTCACTACCCGCGAACGTGCTCAGGACGTCAAGAAGATCGTCGCCCGCCTGAAGGCCGAGGGGCGTTCCGAGGCGGTGCACCATCCGACCGTCTACCGCCCCTGGGGCAGCTACGAAACCATCGCCATGGACGAGCGCTTCCAGGTGAAGCGCATCATCGTCAAGCCCGGTCAGAAGCTGAGCCTGCAGATGCACCACCACCGTGCCGAGCACTGGATCGTGGTGAAGGGCACCGCCGAGATCACCGTGGGCGAGAAGGTGTTCATGCTCACTGAGAACCAGTCCACCTACATTCCGCTGGGCGAGAAGCACCGGCTGGTGAACCCGGGCCGGGTGCCGCTGGAGCTGATCGAGGTGCAGTCGGGGTCCTACCTGGGCGAGGACGACATCGTCCGCTTCGAGGACATCTACGGCCGGAGCCCCAAGTGAGCCGCCTGCCGGCCTTCAAGGCCTATGACATCCGCGGCCGGGTGCCGGACGAGCTGAATCCCGACCTCGCCTACCGCCTCGGCATCGCCTACGCCGAGCTGTTCGCGCCGAGAAAGATCGCGCTGGGGCGTGACATCCGCCATTCCTCACTGCCGCTGTTGCAGGCCTTGGCCCAGGGTTTTGTCGCCCGTGGGGTCGAGGTGTTGGACATTGGGCTGGGTGGCACCGAAGAGGTCTACTGGGCGGCACAGCAGCCGGGTGTGGACGGCGGCATCATGGTCACCGCCAGCCACAATCCGATGGACTACAACGGCATGAAGCTGGTGCGCGGCGGCGCGGTGCCGATTTCTGGGGACTCGGGCCTGCGCGAACTGGAAGCGCGGGTCGCCGCCTCGACTGCCACGGCGCCGGCGGGAGCGCCGGCGATGACCAGGGCCGACTTCCGGCCGGCCTACGTCCAGCATCTCTTGGGTTACGTCGCCGGTCAGGTGCTGAAGCCGCTGAAGATCGTGGTCAATGCCGGCAACGGCACCGCCGGTCTGGTGATCGACGCTCTGGCACCGCATCTGCCTTTTGAGTTCGTCCGGGTGCATCACCAGCCGGACGGCGATTTCCCCCACGGCATTCCCAATCCGCTGCTGCCGGAAATGCGCGCCGACACTGTCGCGGCTGTGCGCGAGCATGGCGCTGACTTCGGCGTCGCCTGGGACGGCGACTTCGACCGCTGCTTCCTGTTCGACGAGCACGGCGGCTTCATCGAGGGCTATTACATTGTCGGCCTGTTGGCCGAGGCCCTGCTGGTGAAGGAGCCGGGCGCGAAGATCATCCACGACCCACGGCTGACCTGGAACACCGTCGACATGGTGCGCGCCGCCGGTGGCGTGCCGGTGCAGAGCAAGACCGGGCACGCCTTCATCAAGGAACGCATGCGCGCCGAGAACGCCATCTACGGCGGCGAGATGAGCGCCCACCATTACTTCCGTGATTTCGCCTATTGCGATAACGGCCACATCCCCTGGCTGCTGGTGGCGGCGCTGGCTTCGCGCACTGGCAAGACGCTTTCGCAGTTGGTCGAGGACCGCATGCGTGCCTACCCGGCTTCCGGGGAGATCAACCGCCATGTCCGCGATGTGCGCGCCACCATCGCCCGTATCGAGGCCGAGTACGCTCCCAGTGCGCAGTTGGTCGAACAGGTCGATGGCCTGTCCTGCGATTTCGGCAGTTGGCGCTTCAACCTGCGCGGCTCCAATACCGAGCCGGTACTGCGCCTGAACGTCGAGTCCCGAGGTGACGCCGAGCTGATGCGGCGGCAAACCGACCAACTCCTGGCCCACATCGACGCCGCCTGAGCCTGAGCCCGCGAGGGCTGGACCTGACACTTTTTGTTGCACTTTACCAAAGACCCGAATCAGGTTGACTTTCGGCAGCCACTTATTGTCAGCTTGTAAAGCCGGTCAACCGGCGTTGTTGCACCACGTTCTATCTGAAGGGCGTCCCCCAATGCTGCGCAACCTCGTCCGCTGGACGGCTGGCACAGGCGTTGCGCGGGATTAACCGTGATGTGGTTCGGGTCTTTGAGGTCAACATGCTGCCGTACATTCTTCTCGGTGCGTTAACCAGTTTCTGGTTCACCTGGCTGACCATCCTGCTGGCCCGTCGTCACCAGATCGGCTCGGATGAGGCTTCCGGGGTGCAGAAGTTTCACGACCACTGGGTGCCGCGTTTGGGCGGTGTGCCGGTGTTTGTCGCCTTCGTGACCACGCTTTTGCTTGCCGCCTGGCTCAGCAATTCCGAGATCGACAGCAGCGTGCGCCTGCTGGTTTGCACCCTTCCGGCTTTTGGAATCGGCCTGCTGGAAGACATCACCCGCAAGGCCGGCGTCAGTCCGCGCCTGTTGTTCACCATGATCGCCGCCGCCATTGGCTGGTGGTTGCTGGATGGCCGCTTGCTGCGTCTCGACTTGCCGCTGGTTGACGACTTGCTACTGGCTTATCCCTTGGCCGCTTTCGCGCTCACCCTGTTCGCCGCCGGGGGCGTCGCCCACGCGGTCAACATCATCGACGGCTATAACGGCCTCAGCGGCTTTGTCATCGCCGCCGCCTTCGCCGGCATGGCCCTCGTGGCCTGGCAGGTGGGCGATGCCTTCGTGCTGAGGGTTGCGGTGGTCGCGGTGATCTCGGTGATTGGCTTCCTGGCCTGGAATTTCCCTTTTGGCCGTATCTTCCTGGGCGATTCCGGCGCCTACTTCCTCGGATTCCTGTTCGCCGAGATGGCGGTACTGCTGGTGCATCGCAATCCGGGTGTTTCTGCCTGGTGCCCGATGCTGCTGATGATCTATCCGGTATGGGAAACGGTGTTCTCGATGATCCGCCGCGGCAGCGAGGGTGGCCTGCACCGTATGGGCCAACCCGATGCTCTGCATCTGCATCAGCTGATCTATCGGCGGCTGATGAAGCGCTTTGTGGGGTCGCCGAACCCGCAGCACCGAATCCTGCGCAATTCCCTGACCTCGGTGTACCTCTGGGCACTGGCGCTGATGAGCATCGTGCCGGCGGTGCTGTTCTGGAACCGTCCTTCAGTGCTGATGGCGTTCGCGGGATTGTTCATCGTCAGCTATGGCGTGCTCTATGCGGGCATCGTGCGCTTCCGGGTGCCGCGCTGGCTGGTGGCGGCGCCGTTGGATTCCGCGCGCACCCTGCGTAAGGAGCAGCAGCCGACCGCCGCTGTCGCCGCGACGCCCTAAAGCCCGCCACGGGGCGGCATCTAAGGCTTATGGGGTTGCCGGAGATATTCCAGCGAGCGCATCTCCTGTAGCCGCGATCGGGTGCGGGCGAATTCAAAGACTAGGCGCTCGCCACGATACAACTCCTCCAGTGGCACATCGGCGGCGACAACCAGCTTCACACCACGGTCGTAGAGCTCGTCGACCAAGGTGATGAACCGTCGCGCCTCGTTCTCGTCGGTCACCGTCAGTTGCGGTACCCGCGACAGCAGTAGCGTGTGGTGCAGGTGCGCCAGTTCGATGTAGTCGGCCGCACCGCGTGGCCCCTCGCAGAGTTCACCGAAGTCGAACCAGACCACGCCGGGCGCGCGCTGTCGGGCTGTCAGTTCCCGGCCGTGGATATCCAGATTCACGCAGCTCTGGCCGTCCTGGCCGGCGAAGCGGCGGAAGTACAGCCCCAGCTTCTCCTCGCAGGCGCTGTCGCAGGGACACAGGTAGAGCTCGGCGTCGGTCAGGTAGCGCAGACGGTAGTCGATGCCGTGATCGACATTGAGCACCTTCACATTGCGCTTGAGCGTTTCGATGGCGGGCAGGAAGTTCTGCCTCTGCAGGCCGTCCTTGTAGAGACCGTCTGGCGCGATGTTGCTGGTGGCGATCAGGGTCACGCCACGGGCGAACAGCGCCTCCATCAGTCGCCCCAGGATCATGGCGTCGGCGATATCGGAGACGAAGAATTCGTCGAAGCACAGCACCCGCACCTCGTCGGCCAGCTCCTCTGCGACCTTGCCCAGCGGGTCGCGCATGTCCGGATACCGGCGACGGCGCTCGTGTACGTCGAGCATGAAGCGGTGAAAGTGCGTGCGGCGCTTGCGCGAGAAGGGCAGGGCTTCGTAGAAGAGGTCCATCAGATAGGTTTTGCCTCGACCCACCCCTCCCCAGAAATACAGGCCTTGCACCGCCGGCCAGCGCAAGCGGCTACTGCCTAGACGGCGCTTGGGCGGGTGCGCGAGTAGTTGTTCGTAGACGGCCTGCAGGGCATCGACCGCCTGGGCTTGGGCCGGGTCGGCGCTGAAGCCCTCGCGCCGCAGGTCCTGCTGGTAGCGCTCCTTCGGCGCCAGAGTCTCGATCACGGCAGCGTCACCCCGAATAGGCGGCCCAGGTAGTCGTTGAGGAACACCCCGCGCGGATCCAGGCGTGCGCGCAGCGCCAGAAAATCCCGCCAGCGTGGATACAGCAGGGCCAGTTCACTGCCTTCCTTGTTGTGTTGCGAGCCCCAGTGCGGACGCGCGTCGTAGCGGTCCAACACGTCGGCGAAGGCGCGGGTCACCGCCGGCATCGGCGCGCCGCGGAAGCGTTTGAGGCGGATGAAGGCGGAATCGCGCTGGTAGGCCGGCGACAGCCAGACCTCGTCGGCGGCGACGAAGCCGACCTGCACGGCGGCATAGCCACGGGCACCCAACAGGCCCAACAGGCGCTCCAGTTGCGCCAGCGCCTCGGGCAGGTCGCCAAGCGCCAGTTGATATTCCAACAACTCGGATTGGCGCAGCAGGGGGCGAGGCTTGGGCTCGGGCGCGGCATCGACGCGTTCGGCCTCCGGCAGTACCTGCATGGCCAGTTGCTGCGCGCTGCCAGCAAGGCGCGGAAGCCCCTGGCTGGCCCTGGCCAGCAGCCAGTGCCCGGCATTGCGCATCAGCCATTCCCGCCCCTGGGCATGCAGACTCGCCCGGCGCGGCGGCAACTCCTGAGCGGGCAGGGCGACCTGGACGCGGGTCGCGCCGGTGCCCGGGAACCATTCGAAGGACAGATGCCGCGCCTTGGCGCGCAGTTCCGGCAGGCGCGCCAGGGTGTCCTCCAGCGCGCTCTTGAAAAGACGTACCCGCAGCGGCTGGGCCAGTTCGCAACTCAACTCGACGTGGCTGACCACGCCCAGCGCGCCAAGAGACAGGCGCGCGGCGTCGAACAACTCGGCGTTCTCCTCGGCTGAGACGCGGCGAAACACGCCGTCGGCGGTGGTCAGCCCGACCGCGCTGACGCAGGCCGACAGGTTGCGTTGCTGCGGGCCGGAGCCGTGGGCGCCGACGCTGACAGCGCCGCCGACCGTTGCTCCTGCTGGCCAGCCATCCACCGGCAGCGCCAGGCCACGCTCGCGCAGCCACTCGGCCAGCGCCCCCAGCGTTGTGCCGGCACGAACCCAGACGCGGCCACGTTCCAGGTCGGAAGACTCGACCCCTCGGAAATGATCCAGAGCCAGCAGGTTCTCGTCGGTGCGCCAGAGCTGGTTAGCGGCGGTGCCACCACCGGCCACGCGCAGCCGTTCACCGTCCTCGGCGCAGCGCAGCACTTCCGACTGGATCTGCTCAACGCTGTGCGGACGGGCGACGTGGTGCGGGTCGGCGAGGGCGGCGCCGCGTGTGAAGCGCGTATGCGCGCCCGCGCTAAGGCTGGGGAGTTTCATCGGTCTTGCGCTGGGGCTAGGGTGTCTGGCTCGCCGCAGCGATCCAGGATCGCGCTACGCACGGCGTCCCGCAGCTGATGCGCCGCCTCGCGGCTACTGCCCTCGGGGTGCAGGGGCGGCAGGATCTCGATCTCGATCTGGCTGCGTCGGGGCAGACGCGCGCCCTCTGGAAACACGGCGCGGGTGCCGCGGATCACTACCGGCAGCACTGGCACCGAAGCGCGGCTGGCGATGGCGAAAGCGCCGGGCTGGAACGGCAGCAGTCCGGGCTCGGCCTTGAAGGTACCTTCGGCGAAGATCGCGAAGGACTCGCCTTCGTGCAGGCGTCGCAGCAGATCGCGGGTCGCCACCGCCGCTTCCCGTGGAGAGCCGCGGTTGACGAAGCTCACGCCCATCCGCCGGATGGTCGGCCCCACCAGGGGCCAGTTGGCGGCGCCATGCTGGACCAGAAAGCTGAAGTGGGCGGGCAGGGCGGCGGTCAGCACCATGCCGTCGAGGTAGCTGGCGTGATTGGCGACGCACACGCAGGGGCCTTCGGGCAGGTGTTCCAGGCCACGGACGCGGATCGGACAGCCGATCAGGCGCATGACGCCGTGAGTGCCGGCGCGGCCGATGGCGCGGCGGCTACGCAGTGTCGGCCCCACCAGGATCATCAGGCACAGCGGCAATACCGCCAGCGCGAAGGCTCCGGTCGCGTAAGCGCCGTACAGGGGTCTGGAGAGAGTGCGAAGAACGCGCGCAGGCATCTCCCTATTATAGAGAGATGCCTTTGCCAGCCGACTTGCCGCCCTTGTCCGACGCTGATCGCGTCCTGCTGGCCGATTTCGCCGACATGCTGCTGCTCGAGCATGGTCTCTCGAAGAACAGTCTGGCCGCCTACCAGTCCGACCTCAGTCTCTACGGCCGCTGGCTGGCGGCGCGCGGCCGCGGCCTGCTGGCTGCTGACGAGGCCGAACTACGCGAATACCTCGCCGACCGTCAGCGGCGCGCCGATCCGCGTCAGGCCGGGCAGGGCTTCAACGCCCGATCCCAGGCACGGCACCTCACCGCCGCCCGTCGCTTCTACCGCTGGCTGGTGCGCGAACGTCGTCGGGCGGACGATCCCACCCGGCTGCTGGAGGCGCCGCGCCAGGGCCGGGGCCTGCCCAAGACCCTGGCGCCGGCCGAGGTCGAGCGGCTGCTGGCCGCCCCCGACGACAGCCCTCAGGGCCTGCGCGACCGGGCCATGCTGGAACTGATGTATGCCAGCGGCCTGCGCGTCAGCGAGCTGGTCGGTCTGCCGCTGCCCCGCGTCAACCTGCAACGCGGACTGGTGCTGGTTCTGGGCAAGGGAGGACGCGAGCGCATGGTGCCGATGGGCGAGGTGGCGCAGCAGGCCGTCCAGCGCTGGTTGCAGGAGGCGCGTCCGGACTACGCTCGGACATCCCGCAGCGACGCCCTGTTCCTGAGCAACCGCGGCGAGGCCATGACCCGCCACAATTTCTGGCACCGCATCAAGCACTACGCCTGCCTCGCCGGCATTCCGACCGCGGCGCTGTCACCGCATACCCTGCGCCACGCCTTCGCTACCCACCTGCTCGAAAACGGCGCCGACCTGCGCGCGGTGCAGAGTCTGCTCGGTCACGCCGACCTCTCCACCACCCAGATCTACACCCACGTCACCCGCGCGCGGCTGAAAGCCCTGCACGCCCAGCATCATCCGAGGGGGTGAGCCGCTTTTCTTGCCGAAGGCAAGAAAAGCGGCGAACGCCCGGCCATGGACGGCCGGGCCGGGGGTAAGCAAGAACGATGCAGCCGCGCCAGGGATGGCAAGGATGAGCTGAGGTCAGGAGCGAGCGAACGCCCGGCCATGGATGGCCGGGTCGGGGGTAAGCAAGAACGATGCAGCCACGCCAGGGATGGCAGGGATGAGCTTAGGTCACGAGCGGGCGAACGCCCGGCCACAGATGCTCCGGATACGACGAAAGCCCCATGCAATCGGTCCAACGGCCCCTGTGACCGAGAACCGACCCCGAACGGATTTGTCATACTCTCGCCGCTTCAATTTTCCGTGACCTCGCAATGCTCCTGTTCCGCCCGGGCCGCCTGGCCCTGATCTGTGCCTCCATCTCCCTTGCCGCCACCACCGCCTCCTGCGCGCCGCCGATGCCGGAGCCGGGGGCTCCCCAGGCCGAGCCACCCGGTACCAGCGAGGCCGCCAAACCGGTCGCCGCCGTAAAGCAGGAAACCCCGGACGCTGCCGAGTTGCGCGCACGGCTGACCAAGACGATGCCGGACGTGGTGCTCGACTCCGTGCATCCGGCCGCCATCCCCGGCCTCTACGAAGTGCGCCGTGGTTCGATGTTTGGCTACGTCAGCGCCGACGGCAAATACCTGATCTCCGGCGACTTGGTGAATCTGGAAACCGGCGAGGAACTCACCGAGATCAGCCGCCGCCAACTGCGCCTGGACGCCCTGGCCCAGCACGGCAGCGAGTCCATCGAGTTCTTCCCCCCCAAAGGCCAGTTGCAGAACGTGGTGACGGTGTTCACCGACGTCGATTGCGGCTACTGCCGCAAGCTGCACAGCGAGATCGCCAGCTACAACGATCTCGGCATCGGCATCCGCTACATGTTCTATCCGCGCAGCGGCCCGGGCAGCGAGTCCTTCAAGCAGGCCGAGTCGGTCTGGTGCTCGATGGATCGCAAGGGCGCGCTGACCAAGGCCAAGCAGGGTGTGCATCTGCCGGCGGCGCCGGAAGGCTGCAAGACCCCGGTGCTGGCCGAGTACAACCTCGGCGGCGAACTGGGCCTGCGCGGCACGCCGATGCTGGTGTTGCCCAATGGCGAAGTGGTCAACGGCTATGTGCCGGCCGACCGGCTGGCCCAGCGCCTGGCCGAGACCGCGCTGCCGGCGGCCGCCAAGAGCGCACCCTGAGCTAGCGCCGGAACAAAAAAACGGCCGGTCATGATGACCGGCCGTTTTTGTTTGGCTGCTTCGGGCCTTAACCGCGTCCGAAGCTCAGCACGCCGTCCTTCACCCCCACCTGCACGGTATCGCCGGCGGCGAACTTGCCGTCGAGGATCTCCCGCGCCAGCGGGTTCTCGACCTCGGCCTGCACCGCGCGCTTGAGCGGCCGCGCGCCGTAGATCGGGTCGTAGCCGGCCTCGGCGAGGTGATCCAGCGCGGCATCGGAAAAGATGATGCCGATGTTGCGCTCCTTGAGCCGGGACACCAGGCGCTGGGTCTGGATCGCGGCGATGGCGCGGATCTGCTTGGCCGCCAGCGGATGGAACACCACCGCCTCGTCGATGCGGTTGATGAACTCCGGCCGGAAGTGCTGGCCGACCACCGCCATCACCGCCTCGCGGATTGCCGCGTAATCGCCCTTGGTCGCCTCCTTGCTCATCATCTCCTGGATGAGATGCGAACCGAGGTTGCTGGTCATCACGATCACGGTGTTGCGGAAGTCCACGGTGCGGCCCTGGCCATCGGTCAGGCGGCCGTCGTCGAGCACCTGCAGCAGCACGTTGAAGACATCGGCATGGGCCTTTTCGACCTCGTCGAACAGCACCACCGAATAGGGCCGGCGGCGCACCGCCTCGGTGAGCGTGCCGCCCTCGTCGTAGCCGACATAGCCGGGCGGGGCGCCGATCAGACGGCTCACGGAATGCTTCTCCATGAACTCGCTCATGTCGATGCGGACGATGGCCTCCTCGGTATCGAACAGGAAGCTCGCCAGCGCCTTGCACAGCTCGGTCTTGCCGACGCCGGTGGGGCCTAGGAACAGGAAGCTGCCGATCGGCCGGTTGGGGTCGGATAGACCCGCGCGCGAGCGGCGGATGGCATTGGAGACCGACACCACCGCCTCGTCCTGGCCGACCACCCGCTCGTGCAGCGCGGTCTCCATGCGCAGCAGCTTGTCGCGCTCGCCTTCCAGCAGCTTGCTGACCGGGATGCCGGTCCAGCGGCTGACCACTTCGCTGATCTCGTGCTCGCTGACGCTGGTGCGCAGCAGGCGGTTGGCCTGGGCCGGCGAGGGCGTCGCGGATTCGCTCGGCTGCACCGCCGCGGCGGCGCGCTTTTCCAGCTCGGGAATGCGGCCGTACTGCAGCTCCGCCATGCGCGCCAGGTCGCCGCCGCGGCGCGCCGCTTCCAGCTCGATGCGCGCCTTCTCCAGCTCTTCCTTGACGCTGGCCGAGCCCTGCACGGTGACCTTCTCGGCCTTCCACTGCTCTTCGAGATCGGCGCACTCGCGCTCCAGCTTGCTGATCTGCTCCTCGAGTGCGGCGAGCGAGCGCTTGGCGCCCTCGTCGCTTTCCTTCTTCAGGGCCTCGCGCTCGATCTTGAGCTGGATCAGCCGGCGGTCGAGACGGTCCAGCGCCTCGGGCTTGGAGTCGATCTCGATGCGGATGCGGCTCGCCGCCTCGTCCATCAGGTCGATCGCCTTGTCCGGCAGCTGGCGGTCGGTGATGTAGCGGTGGCTGAGCTTCGCCGCCGCGATCAGCGCGCCGTCGGTGATGTCGACGCCGTGGTGCACCTCGTAGCGCTCCTTCAGGCCGCGCAGGATGGCGATGGTGTCCTCGACACTAGGCTCGCCGACCAGCACCTTCTGGAAGCGCCGCTCCAGCGCGGCGTCCTTCTCGACGTACTTGCGGTATTCGTCCAGTGTGGTGGCGCCGATGCAACGCAGCTCGCCACGGGCGAGGGCAGGCTTGAGCATGTTGCCGGCGTCCATCGAGCCTTCGGCCTTGCCGGCGCCGACCAGGGTGTGGATCTCGTCGATGAACAGGATCACCCGGCCTTCCTGCTTGGCCAGGTCGTTGAGAACCGCCTTCAGGCGTTCCTCGAATTCGCCGCGGAACTTGGCCCCGGCGATCAGCGCCGAGAGGTCGAGCGTCAAGAGGCGCTTGTCCTTGAGCGACTCCGGCACCTCGCCGTTGACGATGCGCTGGGCCAGGCCCTCGACGATGGCGGTCTTGCCCACGCCAGGCTCGCCGATCAGCACCGGGTTGTTCTTGGTGCGGCGGGCGAGAATCTGGATGGCGCGGCGGATCTCCTCGTCGCGGCCGATCACCGGGTCGAGCTTGCCGCCGCGGGCGCGCTCGGTGAGATCGACGGTGTATTTGTCCAGCGCCTGGCGCTGATCCTCGGCATTGGCGGAGTCCACCTTGGCGCCGCCGCGCACGGTGGCGATGGCCTTCTCCAGCAGCTCCTTGCGGCCGCCGGCGGCTTTGAGCGCCTCGGCGAGCGGGTCGCGGCCGTCGAGCGCGGCGAGGAAGAACAGCTCGCTGGAAATGAACTGGTCGCCCTGCTTCTGCGCCAGCTTGTCGCAGAGGTTGAGCAGGCGCGAAAGCTCAGGCCCGACCTGCACATTGCCGTCGGCCTGGCCGACGGTCGGCAGGCGGTCCAGGGCCTGATTGAGCTTGCTGCGCAAGAGATCGACATTGATGCCGGCCTGTTGCAGCAGGGGACGGGCGCCGCCGCCTTCCTGGTCGAGCAGGGCGAGGGCGACGTGGACGGGTTCGATGGCGTTGTGATCGCGGCCGACAGCAAGGCTCTGCGCTTCGCTCAGCGCCTCCTGGAACCGGCTGGTCAGTTTGTCCATGCGCATGAGGCATGACTCCTTGAGATGTTGCGGGGCTCCCGCCGGCCATCTTGGCCTTGTGGGTACGGGCTCAACATAAGCCCCGCCTTGGCCCATTCAAGTGCGGCTTCCCGCAAAGGGGGCGGTCGCCAGCCACAATTGCTTGTGGCTGCAGATCAACGGAACCACTAGGGCTTCGTGATAATCTGCGACATCACGATCTTCCCGGCGTGCACGGGGGTATGGGAAAGACGACGGGCAAGCAACGTTGGCAACGGTTCGGGTTGGGCGTCGCGGCCTCGACTCTGGGCCTGTTCTGCTCGGCTTGCGCCTGGCTGATGCCGCCTCCCGAAGTCCCGCCGCCCTGGGAGAGCACCGGCCCGGCCGGCGCCACCGCCACGACCATTCCGCCAGCCGACACCACTGGCGATCACGCCGCCCAGGCCAGGTTGCCGGCGCCTGCGGAAGCGCCCGCCAGCTATGCGGAAGAGCCTGGCCCGCGACGGCCGGCGATCTATCTCGCCAGTGATCCCCTGGGCTCGCTGCCGGGCTTGCCGCCTGTCGCTGACGAAGGGCTGCCACCCCCGCCGGCCATGAGCGGCGCGCCGCCGTCTTCCGCCTCGACTCCGGTGCCGGGCTCGGCCTGGCGGCAGGCGACGATTCCCGAGGGCAGCAATCGCACACCGGTGGGCCGCATGCCGCCGCCGGCCGCAGTGCCAGGCTTCCAGATCGGCGCCGGTGACACCGTGGACATCACGGTGCTCGGGCGGCCGGAGCTCTCGGCCAGCGGCAACGTCTCCGGCGACGGCCTGATCACCGCCGCCCTGGTCGGCGCGGTGCCGGTACTGGGGCTGACGCCCCAGCAGGCGGCGCGGCGTATCGCCCAGGCCTACAAGGACGGTCAATACCTGGTCGATCCGCAGGTGACGGTGACGCTGCGGGACTACCAGAGCCAGCAGCTCTCGGTACTCGGCGAGGTGAAGTCCCCGGGCCGCTTCCCGATGCGCACCCGGTTGTCCATCCTCGACGCGCTGGCGCTCGCCGGCGGCATCAATGACAGTGGCGCCCAACTCGCCTACATCCTGCGCCCGGAAGACAGCGTCGTGACCCGTTACGAGATCGACCTCGACGCCCTCCTGCAGGCCGGAGCCGGCCAGCAGTATTTCGAGCTGCTCGCCGGCGACACCGTGGTGGTGCCCAAGGCCGAGCTGTTCTACATCTACGGCGAGGTGAAATCGCCCAATGCCTACAAGCTCAAGCCGGGGCTCACCGTGATCCAGGCGCTGTCGCTGGCCGGTGGTCTCAGCGACAAGGGCAGCGATCGCCGCATCGACATCCGTCGCCGCGACGACGAGGGGGAGCTGCGCACGCAGGCGGCGACGCTGAGCGATGCCCTGCTGCCCAACGACGTCATCTACGTGCGGGAGAGGCTGTTTTGAGCGACCCGGCCATCCAGGGCACGCCCGGCCTGCTGCCGGCCGCCTACCTCACTCCGGGCATCTCGCTGGGGCAGGTGTGGGCGGTACTGCGCTATTACCGCTGGATCATCCTCGGCAGCATGTTCGGCTGTGCCTTCGTCGCCGGTGTGCTCAGCAAGCTGGTGCTGGACAAGGTCTACGAGGCCAGCGCTTCGCTGTATGTCGACTTCGAGGTCAACGATCCGGCCAGCGGCCGCGATTTTCCGCAGATGCTGGCGACCAGCTACATGTCCACGCAGAAGGCGCTGATCGAGAGTCCCAGCGTGCTGCTGCCAGTGATTGACAAGCTGGGCTGGGTGGGTAAGCCGGAGTTCGCCAAGGGCTATGTCGCCGGCCGCGACGGCGAACTGCGCCAATACCTGATGGAAAAGGTGCTGGCGGAGAAGCTGAGTGTGGCGCCCTACAAGGACAGCCGGCTGATCAGCGTCAGTTGGCAGGGCAAGAACCCGGCGGAGGTGGCGCGCGCGGTCAACACCGTCGCCGAGACCTATGCCGAGCTGCATCTCAAGCGCAGCCTGGAACCGGCGCAGGCGCGGGCGCGCGAGTACGCCGAGCAACTGGAGAGCCTGCGCAAGGCGGTGGACGCGGCGCAGGCCAAGGTCAGCGAGTTCCGCGAACGCAGCGGCCTGATCGACCTCGACGCCCGGGTCGATGTCGAGGCCCAGGGGCTGCTCGACCTCAATCAGCGTCGCCTGCAATTGCAGGAGGAGAGTCGCAGGGCCGCCCTGCGGCGCCAGGAGTACGAGCGCCAGAGCCGGAATGGCGCGGCCGGTGACGCCAACATCGAATTTCTCGGCAACTCCTACATCCAGAATCTCAAGACCCAGTTGACCAGTCAGGAGGCGCGGCTCGCCGAGCTCTCCAAGACGCTGGGGCCGCGACACCCGGAGTACGTGTCGGTGGCGACCGAGATCACCGCGTTGCGCGCCCAACTGGCGCGCGAGAGCGAACTGTTCCAGGACAGCGTGCGTGGCGACGCCACCCGCGCCAGCGGCGGCGCCGCCAGCGTCGCCGAGGAGTTGCAGACGCAGCGCCAGCGGCTGCTGGAAACCCGCCGTCTGCAAGAGGAGGGCGCCAGCCTGCTGCGCGCGCTGGAGGCGGCCAAGACCGTCTACGACCGTGCCGTGCAGGGCTATGAAACCGTGCTGCGCTCCAGCGCCACCAAGTACAGCAATGTCTCGGTGGTCAGCACCGCGCCGCTGCCGACCAAGCCGATCAAGCCCAAGGCCAAGGTCAATGTGATTCTCGGTCTTCTGGCCGGTGGCCTGCTGGCGATGGCGGGCTGCCTGGGCTGGGAGCTGTTGCACCGGCGCATCCGTTGCGCCGAGGACATGCAGGGCGAGATGACCGAGCCGGTATTGGCGGAACTGGGGACGCTGAAATGAGCCTGGTCCCCGGCCGTCAATTCGCCAACACCGAGGATCCGGCGCATGTCTCGCAGTACCTGATCCGTTATGCCGGACTCGGCGAGGAGGCCTTGCAGGCGATCGCCGAGCTGCGCGCCCGCGAAGAGCTGCGGTTTTCCGAGGCAGCGCTGCGGCTGGGGCTGGTCACCCAGGCCGATGTCGATGCCGCGCTCAGCGCCAGCCGCAATCTCGAGTCCGGGCGTCCGGCGCGTGCCCAGCCCGATGCTCGCCTGGTGGTGGCGCACGATCCTTTCGACCCGCACAGCGAGCAGATCCGGGCGCTGCGCACCAGCATCCTGCTGCGCCAGGGCGAGGCCGCGACCAATGTGCTGGCGGTGGTCAGCAGCCAGCGCGGGGAAGGGCGCAGCCAGTTGGCGGCGGAGCTGGCGATCAGCTGCGCCCAGCTCAATCAGCCGACGCTCCTGGTCGATGCCGACCTGCGCAATCCTGGGCTACACCGGCTGTTCGGGCTCGACAACACCCGCGGCCTCGCCAATGCCCTGGCCGAAACTGCGGCGCCACAGATCAACGGCGTCAACGGCCTGCCGCAGCTCAGCCTGCTCACCGCCGGGCTCAGCGCCGGCAATCCGCTGGAGCTGCTTTCCTCCGACGCGCTCAGCGCGCTGCTGGTGGGCTGGCGACGGCGCTACCGGCACATCGTCCTCGACACCCCGGCGGTGGCGGGCGTCTCCGATGCCCTGGCGGTGTCCAGCCATGCCGGCGCCGCGTTGCCGCTGGCGCGCCTGCACCGCACGCCGATGCGCGACTGGAAGACCCTGATCCAGCGCCTGCACAGCACCCGTGCCCAGGTGCTGGGCGGCGTGCTCAAGCGTTTCTAGCGCCGCATGTCTTCCACTCTCGCCAGGGTCAGCGTTTGCATCTGCACCTACCGGCGGCCTCAGCAACTGGCCTGGCTGCTGGCCGATCTGGGCGCGCAGACCCGCCGGCCGGACGAGGTGGTGGTGGTGGACAACGAGGCCGAGGGCGGCGGTCGCGCCAGCGTCGAGGCGGCGCGCACCGGTGCGCCGTTTCCGATCCGCTACGAGATCCAGCCGGTGAAGAACATCTCGCGCACCCGCAACCGGGCGGTGGCGCTGGCGGAGGGCGACTGGCTGGCCCTGCTCGACGACGACGAGCGCGCGCCGGCGCACTGGTTGCAGACCCTGCTCGATACCGCCGCGCGCTACCAGGCCGACGGCGTGATCGCACCGGTGGTCTCCGTGGTTCCGGATTCGGCGCCGGACTGGATACGCCGTGGTCGCTTCTACCAACCCGCGCGTGACACGCCCACCGGCGAGATCATGCCGCTCAACAGCGTCGGCATCGGCAACGCACTGCTGCATGGCGCGCGGCTCAGAGCCCTGGAAGGGCCCTTCGACGAGGCCTATGGCCTCACCGGCGGTGAGGACAGCGATCTGCTCACCCGCCTGGTGCAGGGCGGCGCCCGGCTGGTGGCCTGCCAGGAGGCCGCGGTCACCGAGCCGGTGGTGGCGGTGCGCCTGAACCTGCGCTGGATCCTGCTGCGCGCCGTGCGTGGCAACCAGGACTACGCCCGCAACTGGCGCCGCGGCCGCTTCGGCGCACTTCGCCCCTGGTCGCTCCCCGTGTTTTATCTGCGCGCCGCCCTGCAACTGGGCGTCGCGGCGCTGCTGACGCCGCTGAGCCTGCCGCTGGGGCGTCACCGCGCGGCGCGCTGGCTGCAAACGGCAGCCGGCAATTTCGGCAAGCTCTCGACGCTCTGGGGTTGGCACTACCAGGAGTACGCGCCGCCCTCCGCAAACCCGGCGCCGAGGCGCTGAGCGGCGCTGGCGCCGTGGTTCGTTCATGCCCATGAACGCTGGTGCGCAAGCTGCTCCTGTACGCTGTCGGCGACAGCAAGTCCCGACGGTGGGAACCCCGCCGAACGCCATCACCCACGCGAACTGAACATGTGCGGAATCGCCGGCATCGCCGCCTACCACTCTCGCGCGCCCGAGGTCGACGAGGCCGAGTTGCTGGCGATCCGCGACCGCATGCAGGCGCGTGGACCGGATGGCGCCGGGCTCTGGCTGTCGCCCGACCGCCGTATCGGTCTGGCGCACCGGCGGCTTGCGATCCTCGACCTCTCCGACGCTGGCCGGCAGCCGATGGCGAGCCCGGACGGGCGGGTGGTGATCAGCTTCAATGGCGAGATCTACAACTACCCGGCGCTGCGCGCGGAGCTACTCGCCGCCGGTGTGGCGCTGCGCTCGAGCTGCGACACCGAGGCGATCATCCACCTCTACCTGCGCGAGGGCACCGCTGCCTTTAGGCGATTGCGTGGCATGTACGGCATTGCGCTCTGGGACGCGCGCCTGACCAAGCTCTACCTGGTGCGCGACCCGCTGGGCATCAAGCCGGTCTACTACGCCGACGACGGCCAGAGCCTGCGCTTCGCCTCGCAGGTGAAGGCGCTGATGGCTTCGCCGGCGGTGTCCTCCCGCCGCGATCTCGCCGCCACCGCCGGCTTCTTCGTGCGCGGCGCCATTCCCGAACCGCGCACCTGGCTGGCCGACGTCAAGGCGCTGCCCGCCGGCCACTGGCTGGAAGTGAGCGAGGGCCGGCGCGGCGAGCCGGTGCCCTTCGAGACCATCGAGGAGGTCTATCAGCAGGCGCCGGCACCGGGCTTCGGCTCGCTGGAAACCCTGGCCGAAACCATCGCCGGCTCGGTGGCGGCGCACCAGCTCGCCGATGTCGAGGTGGGTCTGTTCCTGTCCTCGGGCCTGGACTCCACGCTGCTGCTGGCGCTGGCGGCGCGCGCCGGCCGACCGATCCAGAACAGCCTGACCCTGGTGCCGGATGTCTATCGCGGCACCTCCGACGACGAGGGCCAGTACGCCGAGCATCTGGCCCAGCGCTACGGCGCCAAGCACCACAATCTGGTGCTGAGTGCAGCCGAGGTGCCGGACCTGCTGGAGCGCTACTTCGCCGATGTCGATCAGCCGACGGTGGATGGCCTCAACACCTGGCTGATCAGCCGCGCCGCGGTGGGCCTGGGCCTGAAGGTGGCGCTGTCCGGTCTGGGCGGCGACGAGATGCTGGCCGGCTATCCCTCGTTCCGGCAGGCGCCGTACGCCGCGCGCTACGGGCGCTGGCTGCCGTTCCAGAAGTTGGCCCGCGAACGCCTGCTGCCCTGGGCGGCACCGGCCATCGGGAGACATCTGTCGACGCCGAAGTGGCCGGCCCTGCTTGGCTACACCGATGGGCTGGCGCCGTCGTATCTGATGATGAAGGCGCTGTTCCTGCCCTATGAGCTGCCGTTGCTGATGGGCCGCGAGGCCGCCCACGAGGCGCTGCGGCTCTGGGATCTCGATGCCCAGCTCGCCGCCGAGAACGCCACCGTCGCCGGCTGGCGGCCGCTGGCGGCGGTGTCCTACCTGGAGTCGCGCCACTACATGCGCAACCAGTTGCTGCGCGACTCCGACTGGGCCGGCATGGGGCATTCGCTGGAAATCCGCACGCCGCTGGTGGACCGCGAGGTGCTGCGCGCCGCCTCCGCCGCGCTGCAAAGCGGCGCGGTAACCAACAAGCGCGCGGTGATCCGGCAGATGTTGCCGGAGCTGGAAAGCCAGATCCTCAACAAGCCAAAGACCGGCTTCACCCTGCCGATGAACCACTGGCTGCAAACCCTGCCCAGCCTCGCCGCCTGGCGCCAGGTGCCGCTGCTCACCGCTGGCAACACCTATGGCGGCCGCCGCTGGGCCTATGTGGTGGCCAAGCATATGGGCCTGCTGTGAGCGAGGCTGCCGAAGCGTCTGGCGCCGGGGCAGGGCGCTCGCGCTGGCTGAAGCTGTTCAGCAGCGCGGTGATCGACCAGGCGCTGCTGTCGGCCGCCAACTTCCTGGTCGGCCTCTTGCTGATCCGCAATTGCAGCGACGAGGACTACGGCCATTACGTGCTCGGCTTCACCGCGCTGCTGCTGCTCACCGGCTTGCAGGGCGCCTACATCGGCGGGCCGCTGGCGGTGCTGGCGCCACGGCAGTCGCCGGAGCGCAAGCGGCAGATGCTGGCCAGCCTCTATCAGCAGTCCGGACGCTGGACCGGACGCATCGCTCTGGGACTGGCGCTCCTCTGCGGGTTGCTGGGTGTGGGCGGGCTGCTCAGCCCGGAGCTGGCGACTCTGGGCGCGGTGTACTGCGCGGTGGGCGCCTTCGCCCTGCAACGTGAGTACCTGCGTACCGGACTGATGATCTACGAGCGTCCGCAGGCGGTGCTACGCGCGGATCTGGTCTACGTGGCCCTGCTGCTGGCCGGGGTCGCGGCCTCGGCGCTGACGACCCGGCCGGCGGCGCCCTGGGCTTTCGCGGCGATGGCCTTCGCAGCGCTCGCGGGCGGGCTGCTGGCGCGCCGCGAGCTGGCGCGCTCCCCGGGCCTGCACGGCGAGGAACTGACCGGGCTCTGGCGCGAGCTGGCGCCGCTGGGTGGCTGGGCGATGGCCGGCTGGCTGGTGTACTGGTCCTTCAGTCAGGGCTACAACTACGTGGTCGCCGGCACGCTTGATCTAGTCGCCGTGGCGGCACTCAATGCCGTGCGCCTGCTGCTGATGCCGGCGAATCTGATGGTGACTGGTATTAAGCAGCTGCTGCTGCCGATGGCGGCACGCTGGCACCAGAGCCTGGGGCTCGACCCCATGCTGCGCCGTCTGCTGGCGTTCGCGGCAGTGGTGATGGCCCTGAGCCTGATCTACTTCGGCCTGCTCTGGCTGCTGCGCGACTGGGTGTTCGCGGTGCTGCTCAAGAAGCAGTTCGCCGACCGTGACCAGATGCTGCTGCTGTGGATGCTGATGTTTCTGCTCTCCGGCGTGCGCGATCTGTTGATGACCGCGCTCCTGGTGCGCGAGCAGTTCCGCAGCATGACCGGACTCAGCACGGTGGCGGCGGTGCTGTCACTGCTGACCTGCTGGCTGGGAACCCAGCACTACGGCGCCGCCGGCGCGATCCTGGGCCTGGTGCTGGGCGAGGCGATCAACCTGGTCGGCGTGCTCGGCTTGATCCTGCGCGAACGCCGCCTGCCGGCGAATCCGGCATGAACGATCCTGGCGCCCGGATCGCCGACCACCAGTTCCGCTGGCTCACCGCCGGCCTGGTGCTGGCTGCGCTATGGATGCTGGAGCTGCCGGACGGTTTCAGTTGGGCGGCGGTGGGCCGCCCGGAGGTTGGCGGCGACGGCGTCAACTTCATTTCCAAGCTGCAGTGGTTGCCGCTGTTCGGCCTGGGCGCGCTGCTGATGCTGGCGCGCTTTCGGCTGGCGGTGGCGCTGCTGCGGCACCTCAATCCCTTCCTGATAGCCTTGATGCTGTGGGTACTGGCTTCGACGCTGTGGTCCTACGATCCCTCGCTGACGCTGCGGCGGGCGATCAAGGTGGTGGGGGTGATGCTGATCTGCTGGGGGGTGATGCTGGCCTGCTGGGACTATGGCCGCTACGAGCGACTGCTGCGCTGGGGCCTGCTGGCGTTCCTACTAGCCTCGCTGCTGTTCCTGTTGCTCAGACCGCGCCTGGGCATTCACCAGTCCGACGAGAGCGAGCCCTTGCTGGCCGGCAGTTGGCGCGGCCTGACCGTGCACAAGAACAGCTTCGGCGCCCTGGCCAGCCTGGCAGCGGTGTTCTGGACCCACGCCCTGCTGACCACCGAGCGCAAGGCGGTGGCGGCGTTCGGCTTGCTGGTCTGCCTGATCTGCCTGATCGGCGCCCGCAGCAGCACCGCCCTGGTCTGCGCCCTGGCTTCCGTCGCCTTGATGCTGGCTGGCCTCAAGACCCGGCTGGTGCAACGGCCCGGCGCCTTCCTGTTGTTCTTCGGCGCGTTGTTCCTGGTGCCTTTGCTGTGGTTCGTGATTCTCAATGGTCTGCCCAGTGTCGACGAGGCACTGGGGCCACTCACCAAGCTGCTGGGGCGCGATCTGAGCTTCACCGGGCGCGTGCCGCTTTGGGACGCGCTGCTCGACGAGATTCCCCAGCATCCCTGGCTGGGTGTCGGCTACCAGGCCTTCTGGGGACCGCCGGGCACGCTTTCCGATGCCGCCCGCGCCAAGGCCGGCTGGACCAGTGCCAACGGGCACAATGGCTATCTGGACACCGCCAACGAGCTAGGCCTGATCGGCCTCGCCCTGCTGCTTGCCGCCGTCGCCTTCGACCTGCACCGCGCCGCCCGGCTGGCGTCGCTGTCGGCCAGCGTGTTCGCACTGCATACCGCGGTGCAGTTCTACCAACTGGTGTCCAATCTGTCGGAGACCATGTTCTTCCGCACCATCTCGCTCACCTTCCTGCTGACCGTGCTGTCTTCGCTGCATCTGGCGCGCATCAGCCTGGATCTCGACCTGCGCCGCCGCCAGGGCGGCTCCCTGCCTTCCACCAGCCAGCCCGGGGTCTCCCATGCGCATCCTTGATGTGCCCTACGACAATCTCAACTTCGCCGCCGCGGTGGACCGCCTGCTGTCGCTGCACGCTCTGGGCCGGCCGGTGTTTGTCACCTACCTCAACATCGACTGCCTGCGACTGGCGGCAGGGGATGCCGAGTACCGCGGCCTGCTGCAGGGCGCCGACACGGTGCTGCCGGACGGCACCTCGCTGAAGGTCGCCACCCGCATGGCCGGGCAGCGCAAGGCCGACCACTACATCGTCACCGATGTCTTCGTCGCCGCCATCGAGAAGCTGGCGGGAATGGGGGCGAAGTTCTATTTCCTGGGCGGCCCGCCGGGTGTCGCCGCCGCCGCCGCCGAGGTACTGCGCGGGCGACTGCCGAGGATCGAGGTGGTCGGCGCGCGCGACGGCTTTTTCAAGGACGACGAGGCGGTGATCGCCGAGATCAATGCCTCCGGCGCCGACATCCTGATCGTCGGCACCGGCGCGCCGCGCCAGGAGTTGTGGCTGCATCGCTACCGCGACCGGCTGTTGCCGAGGTCGCGTTGGGGCGTGGGTGCCTTGTTCACCTGGATTTCCGGCCATCAGGCGCGAGCCCCGATGCTGTTCCAGAAACTGTATCTGGAATGGTTCTGGCGCCTGCTGCACGAGCCGCAAAGGCTGTTCGTACGCTACTTCGTGCACGACCTGCCGTTTCTGCTAAGCCTGCCGCTGAAACGGGTGAAGGCCGAACCCGGCAGCCCGGAGCGGCCTTGAATGTCGCAACCTGCTTCGGGACGCGAGGCATAATCGCCTAGCCCCTCTCCGAGCCGCCGCGTCCGTGAACTCCAGCCCCAGCTCCAATGCTGCGTTCCTCAACGGCGCCGCCTACGCGCTGACGGTGAGCGCCTATCTGTACCTGCTCGCCTGGGGCTACGGCCAGCCGTTTGAAGCGCCTTACCAGTTGTTGCAGTTGATCGCTGGCCTGCTCGCCTATCTCCTGCTGCGTCGCCACGATCTGATCGCCCCCTGGCATCTCGGTCAGGCCGGCAGCACCGGCACCCGCGTCCTGATCGACTGGGGCTGGATCGTCGCGCTGCTGTTGTTCCTGGGCTTCTTCAGCCGCAGCGCCGAGGATTTCTCGCGGGTGGTCCTGTTCACCTGGTTTCTGACCACGCCGCTGTTGCTGCTGGGCCTGCATCTGCTGGTTTCCGCGGTCGCCCGCCGGATGGTGCCGGAACTGGCACAGGGGCGCAGCACGGTGATCGTGTTCGCCAACGACTCGGCGCGGGTCTTGGCCGACAAGCTGGCGCACGCCAGTGGCTATCGTCTGCTCGGCTATTTCGACGACCGCGACGAAACCCGCACCGGCGGCGGCATTCCCGGCCTGCCGCTGCTGGGCAAGGCGCGCGATGTTGCCCAGTACGCGAAAGAGCACGGTGTGCAGGTGGTGTTCGTGGTGTTGCCCGACTCCGGCTCGCGGCGTGCCCTGCAATCGCTGGACGAGCTGGGCGACACCACCGCCTCGCTCTACTACGTGCCGGACTTCTTCGTGTTTTCCCTGCTCAAGGCCAAGCTCGGCGAATTCGAGGGCGTGCCGGTGCTGCAACTGGCGGAGACTCCGTTCTATGGTGCCGACGGTCTGTTCAAGCGCGCCTTCGATATCGTCTTCGGCATCCTCGCCCTGATCGGCCTGACGCCGGTGTTGATCGGCATCGCCGTCGCGGTGAAGCTGTCCTCGCCCGGCCCGGTGCTGTTCAAGCAGGTGCGCTACGGCCTCAATGGCCAGCGCTTCGAGGTCTACAAGTTCCGCTCGATGGTGGTCAACAACGAGGCCGACAGCAAGCAGGCCAGTCGCAACGACAACCGCATCACCCGCGTCGGCGCGATCATCCGCAAGACCTCGCTGGACGAGCTGCCGCAGTTCTGGAACGTGGTGAAGGGCGAGATGAGCGTGGTTGGCCCGCGTCCGCATCCGGTGGCGCTCAACGAGAGCTCGCGCAAGGAAGTGAAGCGCTACATGCTGCGCCACAAGGTCAAACCCGGTGTCACCGGCTGGGCGCAGGTCAACGGCCTGCGCGGCGAGACCGCCAACATCGAGCTGATGGAAGAGCGCATCCGCTTCGACCTTGAATACATCCGCAACTGGTCGCCGCTGTTCGATCTCAAGATCATCCTGCGCACCGTGGTGCTGGTGTTCCGCGATGACATGGCGTTTTAGTCCTATGGCCGCCGAGCGGGGTTATGTTGAGGCGTCTGCTAGGGCCAGGCAGATTTTCTTTCTGAAGCTCGCCTGCTGGGGGGTATTGATTGTTTTGGTGAACAACCTCCATTACGAGCCGGTAGCTGAGGAGAGCTTGAGCGCCCGAGCCGAGAGAATGCTGGTTGAAGCCAACTACCTACTTGTCGGAGGCTGCGGTTTTGCCGCTGTTTTGCTGTTGTGGCCGCTGAAAGCTCTTGCTCGGGCCGCTCGTGATCAACGCTGGCCACCAGTCGGAGTGGAAGTGCCTTTCCGGACCAGAATCAGGGCGTTCAGAAGAATCCATTTTGGAGTTGCCTGTGTGACTCTGGTGGCTGCCTACATCGCGTTTGTCGCACTCCAGGTTCAGGTTTGGAGGAACACCCGACAATTGGGGCAACTGATTCTGCAGTTTGATGGCGCAGATAGCGTGCCCGGTGACCAGTTGAGCAGGGACAAGCAGTGATTGAAGAAAATCACCCGCAGCCATCCCAGCGCATCGTGCCGCTGGTCATCATCATGCCGGTGCGCGACGAGCAGAAGTACCTGCGCCTCACGCTGGAGTCGCTGGCGACGCAGACCTGGCAGCCGCAGGAGGTGATCGTCGTCGACGACGGCTCCACCGATGCCACGCCGGACATCGTCCGCGAGTTCGCCGCCGCCCATCCCTGGATCCGCCTGGTGAAGCGCGACAACCGTGGCTTCCGCCAGGTCGGCAAGGGCGTGGTGGTTACTTTCGATTTTGGCCGCACGCAGATCGCCAAGCCGGACTGGCAATTCATCACCAAGCTCGACGGCGACATGTCCTTTGGGCCGCGCTACATCGAGAAGGTTCTGGGCCGACTGGAGGCAGACCCCAAACTCGCCGCCTGCTCGGGCAAGGTGTTCCGGCCGGAAGGGCAGGGTTTCGTCGAAGAGTTCATGCTCGACGACATGGTCGCCGGTCAGTTCAAGATGTACCGGCGTGAGGCTTTCGAGGCCATCGGCGGTTTCCGCCAGACCATCCTCTGGGACACGCTGGACTGGCACATGTGCCGGATGAAGGGCTGGAAGACGCTGTCGTTCCACGATCCCGAAGCGCGGCTCATCCACCACCGCATCATGGGTTCCTCCGACAAGAACGTGTACAAGGGCCGCGTCCGTCAGGGGCGTGGCAACTGGTTCGCCGGCTATCACCCGCTGTACATGCTTGCCTCCGGCATCTTCCGCATGCGCGAGAAGCCCTATGTGATCGGCGGGCTGATCCTAATCGGCGCCTATTTCCACAGCCTGTTGCGTGGCGATCCGCAGTTCGACGAGGGCGACTTCCGCAAGAACCTGCATGCCTGGCAACTGGGCCAGCTCAAGCGCCTGCCGCGCCGCCTGCTGCGCGGCCGCGTCGCTGGCGAGCAGCTGGACTAGGCCGGTGCGCCTGCGCGCCAGTAGCGCCTGGGCGCTCGCCGCCTTGCTGGCCGCGCCCAGTAGCGCGACGCAGGCGCTGAGCCTGGAGCTGAAGCCTTCCGTGCACGCGGAAGTCCGCTATGACGACAACATCTTCCGCGCCTCCGAGACGCCCAGCGCGGGCGCTGCCACCAAGGTCGGCGACGCGCTCAGCCAGTACGGTGCCGGCGCGCGGCTGACGCTGCGCCACAGCCTCCAGAGTCTGGAGTTGCGTGGCGAATTCGACGAGGTGGACTACCGCGAGCAGAACCAGCTCGATCACGAGCGCTACCGCCTGGCCGCCGAGGCGAAGCTCGCCTACGGCTCTGACTGGCGCGCCGATTTGAAAGCCGAGCGCCGGCGGCGGCTGGAGAACTTCGCCTACCGCGACGATACCCAGGCCGGCTTCGTGCGCCTGGACAACGCCAGCGCCGAACTGCGCTACGCCCTCACGCCGCGCTGGAGCGCCAGCGCCAAGGCCGACCGCTACGCCAGCCGCGCCAGTCTGCTCAGCTCGCGCGACTACGATCTCACCGAAACCGGCGTCGAGGCCGGCGGCCAGTACCGACGCGACGGCTATTCCTCCCTGGGTCTGTATCTGCGGCAGGTGGAAGGCGAGTTCCCCAGCCGCGTGGTGGTGGCCGGCGACGGCCGCGAGAAGGACTACACGCAGCGTTCGTTGATCCTGCGTGCCGGCTACACGCCTAGCGGACTCTCCGATCTTGCCGCCCAGCTCGGCTATACGCAGCGTCGCCACAGCCAGGGGGATGTCGAGGATTTCTCCGGCTTCACCGGCCGCCTGGCCTACAGCCGCCGCCTCTCCGGGCGCACGCGCCTGAAGGCCGAGGTCTACCGCGATCTCTTCTATGTGGAAGAGGTGAACGCCAACTACGTCGAGAACCTGGGCTTCAGCTTAACTGCCGACTGGCGCTATTCCGCCAAGCTGGCGCTGGCGGCCGCGCTGGAGCGGGTGCAGTCCGACTACCGCGGCAGCAGCGGCATCGCAACGGCCGGCGAACCGCGCAGCGACGATCTGCTGAGCTTAAGCCTGGGCGCTGACTACCAGCCGTTCTACCGCTTCAGCATCCTCCCCGAGTACCGCTACGAGCGACGCGGCTCGAATGCGCTCAACAGCGATTACAGCGACAGCATCGTCGGCGTCGACTTCAGCTATCGCTACGGCGCGGCCTGGGACTAGCGTCCGTCAGGGCGCCGCCACCGGCGCGTATTCCAGCGAGGGATGCGCCGAGCTGCCGCTGCCGTCGTAGTAGCCGAGCATGCGCAGTTTCCAGTACTGGCCGTCGCGGCCGCGCAGCACGTAGACCACCTCGCGCGGCGAGATGTAGTGCATGCCGTTGCCGTCGTTGCAGAAGCCGGAGTAGTAGTACCAGCCATGGTCACCGTTGATGCCGCCGCAGGCGGCGTCGCCGCTGCGCTCGGCGGCGGGGTAGGTAACGAAGGCCAGCGCGCCGTCGGCGTCGCTGTGGTAGCTGCTGTCGGTCACCGCCGGCGCCTGCACGCGGGCGTTCCAGTCATCGCGCAGGCCGTCGTGCAGCAGCACGCTGCCGCTACCGGACACGCCGCCGTTGAGCTTCAGGTCGCTGCGCTTGAGGGCGATGTCCCAGCCCAGCGGATCGTTGCCGGGATTGCTAGGCGCCACCTGCGTGTGATTGACCAGGTCCAGATGCACCCAGGCTTCCTCGTCGCTGGCATCGACGGCCACCGTGTAACCGCTGCTGCTGGCGCTGAACTGGGCGCGACCCAGGGGCGCCACCGGGCTGTCGGCGCTGCCGCAGGCATTGCCGGGGATTTCCACGAACTCGTACTGCGGGTGGCCGATGGCGCCTTCGAGTTCGAAGCCGGTCATGCGCAGCTTGTAGTAGCGGCATTCGACGCTGCGCAGCACGTAGGCGACGTTGTCGCGGGCGACGATGCTGTTGCTGCCAGCGAGGCCGCTGCTGCGGTACCAGCCGTAGTCGCCGGCGCCGGTTACCTCATTGGGCTCCTGGTCGGCTTCCGGGTAGCTGTTCATCGCGTAAGCGACGCCGGCGGTGGGGTCGGTCACCGGCAGGCCCAGGGACTGCAATAGTGCCAGCAGGGGTGCCAGCGCGCCCAGCTCGGTAGTGCTGGCATCGGTCTGGTAACTGACCGCCGTGGTGGTCGGCGCGGCATTGACGCTGTCGAAGGGGTAGCTGCTGCCCTCCGCGCTCTTGTCGCCATAGACGATCACCGCCTGGCCGGCAGGCGGTGTGCCGGAGACACCGCCGTTGAGCTTGATCTCCGCCCCCCGGTGCGCCAGATCCCAGTCGGCGCTGGCCTCGGGACTGGCCGGAAAGACCTGGGTCTGGCTGTCGAGGTCGAGGTAAATCCAGTCGCTGCCGCTGGCATCGACGCTGGCGTGGTAGAGGCCGCTATCGGTCTTGCTGAACCTAGCCTGCGGGCCGCCGGGGCCGGGCAGGGCTTCGGCCGGGGTTTCCGGCTCCTCCTCGGCCGGACTCTTTTCCGGCGAGATGTCGCCGGCGCAGGCGACGAGCAGCAGGCTCAGGGCGGGTAGCAGCAGGGCAGGGCTTGGTTTCATTCAAAACTCCAGCGGAGTTCCAGATAGGCATTGCGCGGCGCGATGGGCAGGAAGCGCACGTCACCCTCGTCCAGCAGGTTTTCGACGCCGAGAGCGAATCGCCAGCGCTCCCAGGCCTTGAGCTCGGCGCGGGCATCGAACAGGGCGTAGTCGCTGGCGACACCTGCGCCGGTGGGCGCGCCGCCGGTGTCCAGCTCGACGCCGAACACCCGCTTGCCGACCCAGACGCCACGCAGCTGCCAGGCGCTGCGCGCGCGTTCGTAGCGCAGGGCGGCATTGGCGCGGTGGCGGGCGCGGCCGCTCAGCTCCTCGCCACTGTCTTCGTCGCGGCTGCGCAGGTAGCCGTAGCCGAGTTGCAGCTCCAGCGGCTGCCAGGGCCGCCAGCGGCCTTGCAGGTCGAGGCCGTTGAGCGTGGCGCGGGCGACGTTGACGTAGCTGAAGACGATGGGCGGGCCGCTCTCGGTCTGCACCACGTCGATGAGGTCGCTGACCCGGTTGTGATAGGCCGAAAGACTCAGGTTGAAGCGGGTGCTGGGCAGCCAGGTAAGTCCGAGGTTGTAGCCGCTGCTGCGTTCGGGGCGCAGATCGGGATTGCCGTCGACGCGGTAGCCGACCGCGGCATTGCTGAAGCGCAGCAACAGTTGCTTGAAGTCCGGCGCGCGGTAGCCCTGGCCGTAGCCGGCGCGCAGGAACCAGTCGGACGCAAAGTCCCAGCGCAGCGCCAGCTTGGGCGAGAGCTCGGAGCCGAACTGCGAGTCGCGGTCGTAGCGCAGGCCGGGCACCAGGCGCAGGGTTTCGGAAAACCGCCAGTCGTCCTGCAGGTACAGCGATTGGCGGTCGCGCTCGCCCTGCTGGGCGAGGCGGTCGGCGTCGAGCTGTTCCAGCGAGGTCTCCGCACCCAGGCTCAGAGCGTGCGCGCCCAGGCGATGGTCGTACTGCGCACCCAGCGAGCCGAGCTGGTTGAGTGTTTCCTCGTCGAGGTCGGCGCTGCCGTCGCCGCCGCGCTGCTGTTGCAGAAACTGGTCGAAGTAGCGGTTGTAGTAGAGGTCCAGCGCCAGTCGCCGGCCCTCACCGAAGTCGTAGCGCGGCGCCAGGCCGGTGCGGATGTCCTCGACGCGCTTGCGGGTGTCGTAGACGCGGCCGCCGGTACCGGCGTCGATGCGGTGGCTGTCGTCCAGCGCCCAGTTGCCGCTCAGGCCCAGGCTCGCGCGCTCGCTGAAATGCCATTCCGCCTCGCTGCCGGCGAAGCGGGTCTCGCCCTCGATGCCGTCGTTGCTGGCGGTCGACTCGTCGAGATCGAAGGGCGCGATCTGGAAGTAGCCGGCATTGCTGTGGCCGCGCAAGGCGCCCAGCGTCCAGCCGGCATTGCCGAGCAGCTCGTAGCTTTCGCCGCTGTCGACGCGCGTGCTCAGCTCGCCGCCGGGGCGGCCGTCGCGGCGGGTGATGATGTTGATCACGCCGCCCATGGCGTCGGCGCCGTAGAGGGCGGAGGAGGGGCCCTTGACGATCTCCACCCGCTCGATGGCGTCGAGCCGCAGGCGGCTGAGGTCGATGGCGCCGTTGATGCGGCCGATCATCCGCCGGCCATCGACCAGCACCAGGATCTGGTCCGAGGCCAGGCCCTGGATCTCGATGCTGGTGCCCCGGCCGGCGACGCGACTGACGTAGACGCCGCCCTCGCGCTCCAGCAGCTCGGCCAGGTCGCGGGCGCCGCTGTTGGCGATCTGGCGGGCGCCGATCAGCTGTACTTCCACCGGGCTGCGGCTGAGCGGCTGCTCGGTGCGGGTGCCGGTGACCACCACCGGGTCCAGTTCCACGCTGCGGATCGCGTGTTCTTCGGGATCGGTGGGCGAGGCCGCCTCGGGTAGCGGCTGTATCTGGATCGCCTCGCCGTCCGGTGCTGTTTGCGCCCAGGTGGCACCGGAGCAGAGCGCCAGCAACAGGCAGGAAGCGCTAAATCGCATCGGAGTTCATCCACCAGGCCAGCGCCAGCGGCAGGGTCAGCCAGAGCAGGCCCTTGATCAGAAAGAACCAGAAGCCGAACTGCGCCAGGCGACGCAGATCCTCGCGACTGGGGCGGCGCAGGGCGCGGGCTCTCATGCGCTGGTGCCGGCGGCCTCGCGCGCGCGCCTGGCGAGGGCAACCAGGGCCATGCGGACCTCGGTGGCGGTTTCCACCGGCGTCTCGAAGCCGATGCGCAGCAGACGTTTGCCGACCCTCAGCTCGAAGCCTTCGGCGTCGATGCCGGCGATCTGCGGTTGCTCGTCCTCGGCCAGCGCAAAGCCATACAGACGGCAGTAGTCGCGCATCGCCTCGACGTGGTCGGCATTCATGTGAGCGGCCATGCCCTCCTCGCCGCGGCCGGCGAAGGGATTGGCGCGGCAGAAGACCTCGGCGCTGATCCAGTGGATGCGGCCGAAGCCGCCGATATAGCGCACCCGCACCGGCTCGATGCGGAAGAAGCGGAAGTCGTGCTGGGCGTGGTAGGTGCGCGACTGTGGATAGCGGCGCTCGTAGCGGGCCTGGGCGACTTCCAGCTCCTCGGCCGGCACCGGCCGGGCGTCGCCGAGGATGGTGACGCGGCCGGCGGCCTGGGCGTCTTCCCCGCCCTCGGCGAGGGTCAGCGAGACGCGGCTGTCGGCGAGGATGTTCTTGGTGTGCTGGGCGATGTCGCTGATCAGGATCACCGGCCGCCCCTGGGCGTCGCTGGCGTAGGGCGTGATCGAGCCGAAGGGGTAGCCGGGCACATCCAGCGAGATGGTCGACAGCACGCCCTCGGTGCAGCGGGCGTAGAGGGCGCGGGCGTGAATGGCGGAGTCGGCGGAGCTGCTCATGGGGGGCGGATGTGAAGGTTGTAGGTCCGCCGGACTGGGGCGGGACTGGCGGAGTGGCCGGGCGCAAGTACGGTAGTAGTCTATAAATCTAAATGCAAATGATGCGCATTAAAAAATTAACTTGAGAACAATTGGACTGCCCCTGCCGGCGCGGGCCGGTTAACGGCCATTCGTCACCTTGTCTGGCTAGGGGCGCGGGAGCAGGGGCAGCCAGAGACGCCATCTCGCCCGGCCCGGATAGGGCGTTTAGGCGCCAGCCGTGGATCAGACCGCTGGCGCCACCGCGGCTAGGTGTTCGCTGTGATGTGATAAGGCCTAATGCCTGGTGGCGGAGTGGGGCGCCAGCCAGGTGGGTGCGTATGCCTCTTAGGGGGCTTGCGGGGCGCTGTCCGGCGTGAGCACTACGCCTGACTCGGTGGGCTCGGCGGCGCGCTCGGCATCGACCTTGTCTTTCTTCTGCTGCTCGATCACCGACTTGGCATCCGGCGTGTCGAGGCTGCTGGCGCCCGCGATCGGCGCGGCGCCCTCGATGCGAGCGAGCTTGTCGGCCTCGAAATACAGGGTGACGGTGCGGCTGCTGACCTGACCGCGCGGCGACTTGTAGTAGCCGAGGTAGTCCCAGCGGTCGGCGCGGAACGGACTGGCGGCGATCGGCGTGCCGAGCAGGAACAGCGCCTGATCGCGGGTCATGCCGACCTTGAGCTGGTCGAGCTGCTTCTGTTCGATGACGTTGCCCTGGCGAGTGGGCAGCTTGTAGATCAGGTTACAGGCGGAGAGGGCGAGCCCAAGCACCGCAATCAGCAGCACACGCATGTCGTTGGCCGGAATGAAACGAGCGGCGATAATAGCGGAAAGCCCCCGACCGGGAGCGCTACGCAGACACGACGCCATGGAATCCCAAGACCTCCGCAACGCCGGCCTGAAAGTCACTCTTCCACGCCTGAAGATCCTCGAGATACTCGAGGGCAATTCCATGCGCCACATGTCGGCGGAGGATGTCTACAAGCTGTTGCTGACTGAAGACGCCGACATCGGCCTGGCTACCATCTACCGGGTTCTCACCCAGTTCGAGCAGGCCGGCCTGGTGAAGCGCCACCACTTCGAGGGCGGCCACGCGGTGTTCGAGCTGGAGCGCGGCGACCATCACGACCACATGGTCGACGTCGATTCCGGCAAGGTGGTGGAATTCGTCAGCCCCGAGATCGAGCGCCTGCAGCACGAAATCGCCGAGAAGCACGGCTACGAGATCATTGGCCACAGCCTGGTGATGTACGTGAAGGCGCGGGAAGCCTCGCCGGGCGCCAAGAAGCGCGGTTAGGAACAGACGGCCGTCGCCGGCTGGAGACTCTCAGCCGGCGCGCTTGAGCAGGTCGCGCGCCAGCGCCTGTGTCGCCGTGGTGATGTCCTGGCCGCCGAGCATGCGTGCCAGCTCCAATACTCGCGCATCCTTTTCTAGCGGTCTGACCCGGGTATAGGTCTGGCCTTCGCTGACTTCCTTGCGGATGCCCAGGTGCTGCCGCCCTTGCGCCGCAACCTGCGCCAGATGGGTGACGCAAAGCACCTGATGCTGGCCGCCCAGCTCGCGCAGTTTCTGGCCGACCACTTCGGCGACACCGCCGCCGATGCCGGCGTCCACTTCGTCGAAGATCATGGTCGCGACACCGCCGCCTCGCGCGGTCTGGCTGCAGACCTGGATCGCCAGGGAGACGCGGGATAGTTCGCCACCGCTGGCGACCTTGGCCAGGGGACGAGGTGCCTGGCCGGCGTTGGCGGAAAAATCGAAGCGCACCTCGTCGTCCCCGTGGCTGCGCACGCGCTCGCCGGTGGCGGTTTCCACCGCCACCTCGAAGCGGGCGTTGGCCATGCCGAGTTGTCGCACCACCGCGGTAACTGCCTCACCGAAGCCGCCGGCCGCCTTGCGCCGCGCCGCGCCGAGGCCGGCAGCGGCCGAGCGGTAGACGGCGAGGCGCTGCGCCTGGGCGGCCTGCAGGGCTTCGAGGTCGCCGCTGGTCTGTTCCAGGCCGTCGAGTTCGGCGCGCAGGCGGGCCTGATGGGCCGGCAGCTCTGAAAGGCGTACCCGGTGCTTGCGGGCGATGTCGTGAAGCGCTGACAGGCGCCGTTCGCAGCGTTCCAGGGCCTCGGGGTCGAGCTCCAGGCGATCCAGCAGGCGCTGGATCTGGTCGGCGGCCTCGCGCACCTGGGCCTGCGCGCTGGCGGCCAGGGTCTCGGCCTCGACGAAACCCGGCTCCAGTCCGGCCAGGCCGGAGAGCAGGCCGGCGGCGCTGTTGAGCAGGTCGTAGATCGCCGCCTCGCCGCCGTAGAGCAGCTCCTGTGCGCGGTTGCCATCCTCGATCAGCCGGCCGGCGTTGGCGAGGCGGCGATGCTCTACCTCCAGTTCCTCCAGCTCGCCCTCGCGCAGGTTCAGTGCCTCCAGCTCCTGTACCTGGTGGCGCAGGTAGTCGAGCTGGGTCGGATCGCGGCTGGCTGCGGCGCGGGCGGCGGCGATTGCCTGCTCGGCCTGCTGCACCGCGCTGGCGGCGGCTTGCACGGCGGCCAGCTCGGCGGTGTGACCGCCAAAGTCGTCCAGCAGGCCGCGCTGCACCTCGGGTTTGAGCAGGGTCTGCGATTCGTTTTGTCCGAACAGCTCCACCAGCCGCTCACCCAGTTCGCGCAACGGGCCGGCGTTGACCGCCTGACCGTTCACGTAGGCGCGGGTGCGGCCCTCGGCATGCACTACGCGGCGGATCAGGCAGAGATTGGCATCGTCGGCATCCAGCAGCTCGTGCTCGGCCAGCCAGTCGCGCGCGGCGGTGGAGTCGGCGAGGTCGAACTCGGCGCCGATCTCGGCCTTGTCGCAGCCCTGGCGCACCAGTGCCGGGTCGGCGCGGGTGCCCAGCACCAGCCCCAGGGCGTCGAGCAGGATCGACTTGCCGGCACCGGTTTCGCCGGTGAGCACGGTGAAGCCGGCGGCGAAGTCCAGTTGCGCCTCGTCGATGATCGCGAGGTTCTTGATCTGCAACTGTCTGAGCATCGGGCGCGCGCGGCGTCGGTGAGAAGAGGGTTTGGAAAAAGATTTTAACCGCGCGCCGGACCACGTCCCCAGTGCAGCTTGTCGCGCAGCACATCGAAGTAGTGGTAGCGGTGCGGATGCAGCAGCCGCAGGGGATGCGGTGCGCGGCTGATGATGACGGTGTCGCCGGGGGCGAGCGGTTCGCTGACCTGGCCGTCGCAGGTGACCGTCGCCTTGCTGTTGTCGGCGCCGCGCAACACGAGCTTCACTGGCCGGTCGGCCGGCACGACGATGGGGCGGTCGCTGAGTGTGTGTGGGCAGATCGGCACCAGGGCGATGGCCGCCACCGCCGGGTGGATCACCGGGCCGCCGCCGGAGAGCGCATAGGCGGTGGAGCCTGTGGGGCTGGAGACGATCATGCCGTCGGCGCGGTGCTGGCTGATGAATTCCTCGCCCAGCCAGGTCTCGAACTCCAGCATGCGGATGCTGGCCAGGTTGCGTAGCACCACGTCGTTGACCGCCAGCACCGGCACGGTTTCGCCGCCATCGGCTCGCTGAATATGGGTATGCAGCAGCAGGCGGTCGTCGGTGACGTACTGGCCGGCCAGCACCGCCTGCAGGGCTTCGCGCAACTCCTCGGGATTGACGTCCACCATGAAGCCCAGGCGTCCCTGGTTGACGCCCAGCACCGGGACCTTGTGCTGGGCCAGGCTGCGGCCGGCATCGAGCAGGGTGCCGTCACCGCCGGCGACCACCACTAACTGGCAGCGGGCGGCCAGTTCGGCGCGGCGTACCGCCGGCACGCCCGCCTTGCGGGCGGTGTCGGAGTGAGTTTCGTCGACCAGCACCTCGCGGCCCAGTTCGCGCAGCAGGGCGCAGATCGCCATCAGCGTGCTCTTCACCGAGGGATCGGTGCGCTTGCCGATCACGCCCACGGTCTGGAACGCGGGGCTGGCGGGGAGGGTGGTCTGGGGCATGTGTCGATTGTAGGGGGAGGCGGCGGCAAAAAAAGCGGCGGCTTGAATCTTGACAGTCGTCCCGACGATTCCCACATTGCAGTTATGACCTCTCGCCTAGATCCGCGTGCCGCCGACCTGCTCAAGCTGCTGGTCGAGCGCTATATTCAGGACGGTGAGCCGGTCGGGTCACGCACCCTCTCGCGGGCGGCGGCGCTGGGCATCTCGCCGGCCACCATCCGTAATGTGATGGCCGACCTCGACCAGCTTGGCCTGGTCGCCTCGCCGCATACCTCGGCGGGGCGCATCCCCACCACCCGCGGCTACCGCTACTTCATCGACCAGTTGCTCTCGCCCGAGCACCTGGAGGAGCAGGAGCGGGTGCAGATCGCCGAGGAGCTGGCTCCCGGCTACCGCGCCGCCGACGATCTGGTGCAGGCCGCCAGCCAGCTGCTCTCGCAGCTCTCGCGGATGGCCTGCGTGGTCACCGTGCCCAAGCGCAATCTGGCGGTGCTGCGGCGGATCCAGTTCCTGCCGCTGTCCGACAACCGGGTGCTGGTGATCCTGGTGGTCAACCAGCACGAAGTGCAGAACCGCGTCATCCACACCAGCCGGCCGTATGGCGCCGATGAACTGGAGCGCTTCGCCAACGCCGTCAACGAGCACTTCGCCGGCCGCGATCTGGTCAGCCTGCGGCGGGCGATGGTGGACGAGGTCTCCGACGCCCAGGGCCGGGTCAATCTGATCTTGCGCGAGGCCGCCGCCATGGCCGAAGCGGCGCTGCGCGGCGACGACCATCCGCAGGGGGGGTATCTGGTTTCCGGCGGCGCCAATCTGCTCGGTTTCCAGGAAATGAACGACATGGCCCGTCTGCGTGGCCTATTCGACGCCCTGGACCGCAAGCGCGATCTGCTGGGCCTGTTCGATCAGTGCCTGGCTGCCGATGGCGTTCAGATCTTCATCGGCGAGGAGTCCGGCTACCGGGTGCTGGACGAGTGCAGCGTGGTGTCCGCGCCCTACACGGTGAACGGCAAGGTGGCCGGAGTGCTGGGCGTGATCGGCCCCACCCGCATGGCCTACAATCGCATCATCCCGCTGGTCGCCGAGACGGCCAAGGCCCTGTCCCAGGGCTTGAAAGCGGACGCCTGACCCCCAGTTGAGTCCTTGAGAGCGTGCCGCCGGCGCGCCGCCACACTGTTATCCCTGAACCATGACCGACGCCCACCACCCGACGCCGGACGCCGCCGCCGCGCCCGAGCAGGGTCTGAGCCCCGAAGCCGAACTGGCGCGCCTGCGCGATCAACTCGCCGAAGCCCAACTGGCGCTGACCGCCGCCCGCGACGCCCAGTTGCGCGCCGCCGCCGAAGCCGAGAACCGCATCCGCCGCGCCGAGAACGAGGCTGCCAAGGCCCGCAAGTTCGCCTCCGAGGAAGTCCTCAAGGACTTCCTGCACATCACCGACTCGCTGGAACTGGGCCTGAAGGCAGCCGGCACGGTGCCTGACGGCGTCGCCAAGGCGCTGGTCGATGGCGTGCAGATGACGCTCAAGCAGTTGCTGTCGGCGCTGGAAAAGCACGGCGTGCGCCAGATCGACCCCCACGGGCAGCCGTTCAACGCCGAGCATCACCAGGCGATGAGCATGGCGCCCAGCGGCGAGCTGCCGGCCAATCATGTGCTGAGCGTGATGCAGAAGGGCTACAGCCTGCACGACCGCCTGTTGCGCCCGGCGCTGGTGGTGGTGAGCCAGGGCGGCGGCTGAATCGGCGAACCGCGCCACTTGAAAACGGCGACAGTCCACTTACTTACAGAGCAGTCAACGTCAACGAAACAACGCGGAGCAAGTACAAACCATGGGCAAGATCATTGGCATCGACCTCGGCACCACCAATAGCTGCGTGGCGATCCTGGAAGGCAACACCGTCAAAGTCATCGAGAACAGCGAGGGCGAGCGCACCACGCCCTCCATCGTCGCCTACACCGATGACGGCCAGATCCTGGTCGGCCGCTCGGCCAAGCGTCAGTCGGTGATGAACCCGAAGGCGACCATCTTCGCCGCCAAGCGTCTGATCGGTCGTCGCTACGACGACAAGGAAGTGCAGAAGGCGATCCAGCACTCGCCCTTCGCCATCGTCAAGAACGAGAACGGCGACGCCTGGGTGGAAGTGCGCGGCAAGAAGATGGCGCCGCCGCAGATCAGCGCCGAAGTGCTGATGAAGATGAAGAAGACCGCCGAGGACTATCTCGGCGAGCCGGTGACCGAGGCCGTGGTGACCGTGCCGGCCTACTTCAACGACAGCCAGCGCCAGGCCACCAAGGACGCCGGCCGCATCGCCGGCCTGGACGTGAAGCGCATCATCAATGAGCCCACCGCGGCCGCGCTGGCCTTCGGTGTCGACAAGGTCAAGGGCGACAAGAAGGTCGCCGTGTACGACCTGGGTGGCGGTACCTTCGACATCTCGATCATCGAGATCGCCGACATGGACGGCGAGAAGCAGTTCGAGGTGCTGGCCACCAATGGCGACACCTTCCTGGGTGGTGAGGACTTCGACCAGAAGGTCATCGACTACATCGCCGCCGAGTTCCAGAAGGAGCACGGCCAGGATCTGCGCAAGGATCCGCTGGCCATGCAGCGCCTGAAGCAGACCGCCGAAAAGGCCAAGATCGAGCTGTCGTCCTCGACCCAGACCGAGATCAACGAGCCCTACATCACCGCCGTCAACGGCGTGCCGCAGCACCTCAACATGAAGCTGACCCGCGCCAAGCTGGAGTCGCTGGTCGAGGAGTACATCACCCGCTCAATGGAGCCATGCCGCATCGCGCTGAAGGACGCCGGCCTGAAGGCCAGTGACATCGATGAGGTCATCCTCGTCGGTGGTCAGACCCGCATGCCCAAGGTGCAGGAGGCGGTGAAGGAGTTCTTCGGCAAGGAGCCGCGCAAGGACGTCAACCCCGACGAGGCGGTCGCCGCCGGCGCCGCGATCCAGGGTTCGGTGCTGTCCGGTGACCGTAAGGACGTGCTGCTGCTCGACGTCACCCCGCTGTCTCTGGGCATCGAGACCCTTGGCGGCAAGATGACCAAGCTGATCGAGAAGAACACCACCATCCCGACCAAGAAGTCCGAGACCTTCACCACCGCCGACGACAACCAGACGGCGGTGACCATCCAGGTCTACCAGGGCGAGCGCGAGATCGCGGCGGCCAACAAGAGCCTGGGCCGCTTCGACCTCACCGGTATTGCGCCGGCGCCGCGCGGCATGCCGCAGGTCGAGGTGATCTTCGACATCGACGCCAACGGCATTCTGCACGTCACCGCCAAGGACAAGGCCACCGGCAAGGAGCAGTCGATCCGCATCACCGCCAACTCCGGTCTTTCGGAAGAAGAGATCAAGAAGATGGTGCGCGACGCCGAGCTCAACGCCGAAGAGGACAAGAAGTTCGCCGAGCTGGTGGCCGCCCGTAACCAGGCCGACCAGTTGGCCGGCGCGGTCGAGAAGTCGGTGAAGGATCTCGGCGAGCAGGTGTCCGCCGACGAGAAGTCCGCCATCGAGAAGGCGGTCAACGAGCTGCGCGAAGCCGCCAAGGGCAACGACAAGGCCGACATCGACGCCAAGACCCAGGCGCTGATGGCGGTGTCCAACCCGGTGGTGCAGCGCGCCTACGAGAAGGCCGGCGCCGCTGGCGGCGAGCCGGGTGCTGCCGGCGCGGCCGGTGCTGGTGCCAAGTCCGAAGACGTGGTGGACGCCGAGTTCACCGAGGTCAAGGACGACAAGAAGTAAGGGCGCTCGCTGCGCTCGCTGTGAGGTCGCAGAAGCGGGGCTTTAGCCCCGCTTCTGCTGTGAGGGCGCTCGCCGCTGCGCGGCTTGCTGAGAGGGAGAAGCATCGGTCATGACGGGGCGCAGACACCACGACTTGCGGGTCTGGCAAGACGGGATCGCCCTGGTGAAGGCGATCTACCTGCTCTCGGGCCGCTTGCCGAGGGACGAACAGTTCGGCCTGACCTCGCAGTTGCGTCGCGCCGCCGTCAGTGTGCCCACCAATATCGCCGAGGGCGCGGCCCGCTCCACCCGCAATGAGTTTCTGCAGTTCCTGACCATCGCCCGCGGCTCCCTGTCCGAAATCGATACGCTCTTGATCGTCTGTGCCGAAGTTGGCCATCTGAGCCCGGCGGAACTTGAGCCTGTTCAGAAGCAGGTCCACTCCTTGCTGGGTGGATTGGGTTCCCTCATCAAGCAGCAGCGCGAGCAGTCCTGATGTTTTCACGCTTTTCCCTTACAGCAAGCCGCGCCGCGGCGAGCGACCTCACAGGCGGCGCAGCCGCCGCCCTCACAGGGCGCAAAGCGCCCGTCCTCACGCCATGAGCAAACGCGACTATTACGAAGTTCTCTGCGTCGTCAGAACCGTCAGCGAGGAGGAGCTGAAGAAGTCCTACCGCAAGCTCGCCATGAAGCACCACCCGGACCGCAATCCGGGTGACAAGGCGGCCGAGGAGGCGTTCAAGGAGATTAGCGAGGCCTACGAGGTTCTGAGCGACGCCGAGAAGCGCAAGATCTACGACCAGTACGGCCACGAGGGTCTGCAGCGCGGTGGCGCCGGCGGTGGGGGCTTCGGTGGCGGCGGTGGCTTCTCCGACATCTTCGGCGATGTCTTCGCGGACATCTTTGGCGGCGGTGGTGGCGGTAGCCGTGGTGGGCCGCGGCGCGGCTCCGATCTGCGCTATCTCCTGGAGCTGACGCTGGAACAGGCGGTGTTCGGCGTCACCGAGACCATCAAGATTCCCACCTGGGACGATTGCGAGGCCTGCAACGGCCACGGCACCGCCGACGGCAAGAAGCCGCGCGAATGCCCGACCTGCCAGGGCTCTGGCCAGGTGCAGGTGCGCCAGGGCTTCTTCGTGCTGCAGCAGACCTGCCCGCACTGCCGCGGGCGGGGGGTGAGCGTCACCGATCCCTGCAAGAGCTGTCGCGGCGTCGGCAAGCTCAAGCGCGACAAGACTTTGGAAGTGAAGATCCCCCCCGGCGTCGATACTGGCGACCGCATCCGCCTGAGCGGCGAGGGCGAGCCCGGCGACCGTGGCGCCCAGAGCGGGGATCTCTACGTACAGATCAACGTCAAGCCGCACGAGTTCTTCGAGCGCGACGGCAGCGATCTGTACTGCACGGTGCCGGTATCCATCGTCACCGCCAGCTTGGGCGGCGAGCTGGAAGTTCCCACGCTCAAGGGCAAGGCCAGCCTCAAGGTGCCGGAAGGCACCCAGAGCGGCAAGACCTTCAAGCTGCGCGGCATGGGCGTGAAGTCGGTGCGCGGCGGTCCGCAGGGCGACCTGATCTGCAATCTGGTGGTGGAGGTGCCGGTGGACCTCAACCGCAAGCAGAAGGACCTGCTGCGTGCCTTCGGCGAGGCCGTGGATGGCGACAGCGGCAAGCACACGCCGGAGTCGGCCAGTTGGCTCAGCAAGGCCAAGCAGTTCTTCGACAAGATCGCGTAAGGCGACGTGTCGGCACCGCTGCGGCTGTCGCTCAAGGTCGCGCCCAAGGCCTCGCGCAATGCCGTGAACGGCTGGATGGGCGAGACGCTCAAGCTGTCGGTGACGGTGGCTCCGGAGAAGGGCAAGGCCAATCAGGCGGTGATCGAACTGCTCGCTGAGGTGCTGCACCTGCCCAAGTCGGCGGTGCGCATCGTTCGCGGCGAAACCTCCACCAGCAAGCTGGCCGAGATTGACGGTATCGACGAGCTGGAACTGCGCCGAAGGCTGCCGTCCTGATCATTGCCGCCGCTACTCGTCGCCGCCGGCCGTCGTCCATGACCGCGTAACCGTCGCCGGTCGCCAAGCGGCTTTCAGGCCGACACCGTCATCGCGATCCTGCCGGCGTACTCCGCTTGAGGCAGCGACGCCATGACCACTTCCGTTCTCGACATCGCCGCCGCGCCGACGGTCTCTCAGGACAGCGCCCGGCAGCGTGGCCAGCAAGGTCGGGCGCTGCGGCTGCTGCGCATCTCCGGCGGCCTCTGGCTCGGCACCGCGGTGTTCGGCCAGGCGCTGTTCGCCATCTACGTCGCCGTCTTCTATGGCCGTGCCGCCCTGCAGGGGCGCTTCCAGGACTGGAACAAGGTGCTGGCTCACGGCTATGTGCCCGGCCAGTGGCTGCTGAATATCGTGCTCGGCCTGCACCTGATCTTCGTCGTGCTAATCATCGCCGGCGGCGCCCTGCAACTGCTGCCGGCGCTGCGCCGGCGCGCACCCGGCTTCCATCGCTGGAACGGACGGCTATACCTGCTGTCGGCGGCGATTCTAAGCCTGGGCGGACTGGCGCTGGCCTGGGTACGCGGCACAGTCGGCGGAGCGGCCCAGCACATCTCGGTGAGCATCAATGCACTGCTGATCCTGATCTTTGCCGGCATCGCTTGGCGACTGGCTCGTGAGCGCCGCTTCGACGCCCACCGGCGCTGGGCGCTGCGCCTGTTCCTCGCTGTCAGCGGTGTCTGGTTCTTCCGCATCGGCCTGATGCTCTGGCTGGCCATCCACCAGGCGCCGGTGGGTTTCGATCCGAAGAGTTTCACCGGCCCGTTTCTGAGCTTTCTCGGCTTCGCGCAGTACTTGCTGCCGCTGGCGGTGCTGGAGCTGTACCTGCGGGTGCAGGGTCGTGGTCGGCCGGGTGCCCAGCTGGCGGTCGCTGGCGGCGTGCTGGTGCTGACGCTGATGACCTTGGGCGGGGTTCTCGCCGCCACCATGGGAATGTGGTTGCCAAGGCTCTGATCGGTGGTCGGTATCGCGCCCGCTGACCGTATCCTGGCGGGACGCTATTCTCCGGTCATGACCGCTATCGCCGAACCCACCAAGCTACGCGGCCTGGCCCTGCTGCTGAACTGGCCACGGCTGCGGGCGACGATGAAGCTCTCTCTGGTGCTGGGTTTCCTGCTCGGACTCGGCTGGGACCCGGGTATGCAGGCGGCCTTGGTGCGGGTGGTCGCGCTCGGATTGGTCGGCATGCTCGCTTTCGGCATTTTTGAGCAGTGGCCGCGCCGCCTGCCTGGCTGGCTGGCGCGCTGGGCCTTGCAGGTGTTCGCGGTGGCGCTGGCGATGCCGCTTGGCACCTACGGGTTCTACGTGCTGTCCACCGATCCGGGCGCGCCGCATTTCTGGCAGGTGAAGGATCGGCGCGAGGGCTTCGTCATGTTCTGCATACTCGGCCTGCTGATCGCGCCCTGGGCGGCGCTGGCGGCGCTGGTGCGCCAGAAGGACGCACTTGCGCGCGAACAGGCGCTAGCCTTCGAGCTAGAGCGTAGCGAGCTGGAGCGGCAGGCCCTCGATGCCCGCCTGCATCTGCTGCAGGCGCAGATGGCGCCCCATTTCCTGTTCAACACCCTGGCCAACGTCCAGGCCCTGGTCGATGCCGGTTCACCGAAGGCGGCGGCGGTGCTGCGCAGCCTGAGCGCCTATCTGCGCGCCGCGGTGCCGCGGCTGCGGAACTCCGCACCGACTCTGGAGCAAGAGCTGCAGCTGGTGCGCGCCTACCTGGAGCTGATGCAGATGCGCATTCCAGACCGCCTGCAATACCGGGTTCATGCCGACCCTGCGGCACTAGGGCAGCGCTGTCCGCCGATGTCGGTGCTGACGCTGGTGGAGAACGCGGTCCGGCACGGCATCGACCCAAGCGAGGAAGGTGGACGCATCGACATCGAAGTGTGGCGGCGCGGTGATCGCTGCCTGATCCAGGTTGGCGACACCGGCGTCGGACTCGGCCCGGGTGGTGGGGCGGCGGGCAGCGGACTGACGATGCTGCGCGACCGCCTCTGGCTCGGCTTTGGCGGCCGCGCCGAGTTGCGCATCGGAGCCCAGCAGCCACGCGGCGTGCTGGCCGAGCTGGACCTGCCGGCCGAGGAGGCGCGCTGATGCTGAGCGCTGCCACCGCGCTGATCGCCGACGACGAACCCTTGCTGCGCGAGGCGCTGGTGGCGCAGCTGGCGCAGGTCTGGCCGCAGTTGCAGGTAGTGGCCCAGGCCCGCAATGGCCGCGAGGCGGTTGAGCTGTTCGAGCGGCATCAGCCGCAGGTCTGCTTTCTGGACGTGCACATGCCGGGCCTGTCCGGCATCGAGGCCGCGCGCCAGATCGGCCGGCGGGCGCAACTGGTGTTCGTCACCGCCTACGACCAGTACGCGGTGCAGGCTTTCGAACAGGGGGTGCTGGACTATCTGGTCAAGCCGGTGGAGCCGGCGCGGCTAGCCGAAACTGTGGCACGCCTGCACGAGCGGCTGACGGTGGCTGCGGTGCCACAGAACCTCGAAGCGCTGTTGCAGCATCTTGCCGATCAACTGCGGGGCGGCGCCAAGCCGGCGCCGCTGCGCTGGATTCGTGCCCAGGTCGGGTCGACGCTGCGGCTGATCGCGGTGGACGAGATCGACTACCTGCGTTCCGATAGCAAGTACACCGCCATCGTCTGGCGCGGTGACGGTGGCACCGGCGGCGAGGCGCTGGTGCGCACGCCGCTGAAGGAACTGCTCGCGCAGCTCGACCCGGAGCAGTTTGTACAGGTGCATCGCTCGGCGGTGGTGAACCTGCGTGCGGTCAGTCATGTGAGCCGCGGCGACAACGAGACTGCCACTGTGCACCTGAAAGGCAGCTCTGAGATGCTGCCGGTCAGTCGCAGTTACCTGCACCACTTCCGGCAGATGTGAGGGTCAGCGGGGCCTCAGCGAAAAGTCAGCAGCCTGCCCTGAGGCCCTTCGAAGTGCCCGTGCTCGTTGAAGCTCGACAGCGTCAGCCCACGCGCGCTGTAGAGCAGTTTGCTGACGCTGGCGTTGGCGATGTTCCAGTTCAGCGCCAGCAGATTGGAGTCGGGGATCTGTAGCAGACGCTGGGCCAGGGCGCTGATGACGCCGCCGGAGGTGAACACCAGGGCGGTCTTCGAAGAGCCCAATTGACTCAGGGTCTCGTCCAGCGTGCTTACGCAACGCTGCTTGAACGCCGGCCAGGACTCTGTGTAGTCGTCATCGGCCTCGCCGCCCACCCAGCGGTCGATGGCCTTGGCAAACATCGCCTGGAAGGCGCGCTTGGGATCGCCGGTCTGCGCCAGCTCCACCTGCATTACCCGCTTGTCGGCATAGCGTGGCTCGTGGCGGGCGATGACTTCTTCGTGGTCGTACTCGTTGTAGCCGGGATGCTCGACCGGCGTCAGCGTCTGGCCCATGGCGGCCAGACAGGTCTCGGCGGTCTCGCGGTGGCGACGCATGCTGCCGAGGTAGACGGCGTCGATTTCCGGCAGGCGGGTACACAGGTGCTCGCCGAGCACGCGCGCCTGCTCGAAACCGGCCTTCGAGAGCTGGTCGTAATTGCTGTGGCCGAAGCTCGCCTGGCCGTGGCGGATGAGATAGATAGCGCCCATTTCAGATGCCGGATTGTTTGATGACCCGGCGCGCGCGCCAGCCGAGGTAGTTGGCCATCAGCCAGAAGTTCTTGAACGCCGGGTTGTCGGTCTGACCCTTGTGATAGCGGAAGTAGATCTGCTGGATGATCACCGCCAGCCGGAACAGGCCATAGGCCTCGTAGAAGGCCCAGTTCTCGCACTTGAAGCCGGACTTGGTGAGGTAGTACTCGACCACCTCCTTGCGGGTGAACATTCCCGGCAGGTGCGTCGGCTGGCGGCGCATGTACTGCGCCAGACGATCGTCGCCGGCCTCTGACCAGTAGGCGATGATGCAGCCCAGTTCCATCAGCGGGTCGCCGAGGGTCGCCATCTCCCAGTCGAGCACGCCGATCACCCGGGTCGGGTCTTCGCTGGACAGCACCAGGTTGTCGAAGCGCCAGTCGTTGTGGATCACCACGTTGGCGACATCGTCCGGCATGTTGGCCTTCAGCCAGTTCTGCACGCCCCTGAAGGCGCTGACGTTCCAGGTCGGCACCTTGGCCCAGCGGTCGCACCAGCCGTCGATCTGGCGTTTCACGTAGCCGGAGCCTTTACCCAGGCTTTCGAGGCCAGTCGCCTTCACGTCAACGCGGTGCAGCTCGATCAGCTTGTCGAGCATGTTGGTGCAGAGCTGGCGGGTCTGCGCCGGGGTCAGCGTCAGGCCCCTGGGCAGGTTCTTGCGCGGGATGATGCCGGCGATGCGGTCCATCACGTAGAACTCGCTGCCGATCAACGACTCGTCCTTGCACAGGCCGACCATGGTCGGCACGTAGGGGAAGACGGTTTTCAGCGCCGACTGCACGGTGTACTCGCGGCCCATGTCGTGCGCGCCCTTGGCCTTGGTGCCGGCCGGCGGGCGACGCAGGATGAGATCACGGTTGGCGTACTGCAGGCGATAGGTCCAGTTCGACGCGCCGCCGGAAAACTGCGTGACCTGCGGCTCGCCCTCCAGCACCACGCCCTGGGCGCGCAGCCAGTCGCCGATCTTGGCGACCGGCAGCTCCTCGCCGTGGCGGACGCTGCCGCCGCGATCCTCGACGTTCGGGCTCGCCGTCACTTGCCGAAGCCCCGCTTCGCCAGCTCGATACGGGCGATCACACCCTTGTGCACCTCGTCCGGGCCGTCGGCCAGGCGCAGGGTGCGGCCCTGGGCGAAGAAGCCAGAGAGCATCGTGTCGCGCGAGACACCGGCGCCGCCGTGGATCTGCATGGCCATGTCGGTGACCTGCTGCAGCACGTTGGGCGCGACCACCTTGATGGCGCTGATCTCGGTCATCGCCTGCAACGGGCCAACCTTGTCGATCTTCCAGGCCGCGTAGAGGGTGAGCAGGCGCGCCTGGTCGATGGCGATGCGGGCGTCTGCGACGCGCTCGCGGTTGCCGCCGAGGTTGAGCAGGGGCTTGCCGAAGGCGGTGCGCGACATGCCACGGTGGATGGCGAGATCCAGCGCCTGCTCGGCGGCGCCCAGGCAGCGCATGCAGTGGTGGATGCGGCCGGGGCCGAGGCGGCCCTGGGCGATCTCGAAGCCACGGCCGGGGCCGGCGATGACATTGCCCAGCGGCAGGCGGACGTTCTTAAAATGCACCTCGCCGTGGCCGTGCGGCTCGTCGTAGTCGCCGAACACCGGCAGCATGCGTTCGATGCTCACTCCGGGCGTGTCCATCGGCACCAGCACCATGGTGTGCTGGCTGTGGCGGCCGAGCTGTTCATTGGGCGTCAGCGCCATGAAGATGCCGATCTTGCAGCGCGGGTCGCCGACGCCCGAGCTCCACCACTTCTTGCCATTGAGGACGATCTCGTCGCCCTCGACGATGGCGGTGGCGCGCATGTTGGTGGCGTCGGAAGAGGCGACATCCGGCTCGGTCATGAAGAACACGCTGCGGATCTCGCCGGCCAAGAGCGGCTTGAGCCATTGCTCCTTCTGCTCGGCGTTGCCGTACTTCCAGATCACCTCCATGTTGCCGGTGTCCGGGGCGTTGCAGTTGAAGATTTCCGGCGCCATCAGGCTGCGGCCGGTCTCCTCGGCGATTGGCGCGTAGTCGAGCACCGACAGGCCGGCGCCCAGCTCGGGGTCGGGCAGGAACAGGTTCCATAGGCCCTGGGCGCGCGCCATTTCCTTGAGCCGCTCGACGCGGTCGGGGATGCGCCAGGTGGTCCAGTCGCCGCCGTGGCGCTGGTCGTGGATCTCGTCCCAGTGCTGCTTCTCGACCGGAGCGATGTGCTCCTTGATGAATTGGCGGACGCGCTTCGTGTAGTCGCGGCTCTTGGCACTCGGTTCGAAATCCATGGCGTTCTCCTCGCAGGGTGGACGGCATCGTATGCTGCCGCGGTCGATTCATGAACTGATTTGTCTGAATGAGGCGTTATGCAGGAAACGAATGAACATCCGAACGAACGGGGGCGTCTTTCGCGGCTGGACCTGAACCTGCTGCGGGTGTTCGACCAGGTTTACCGCGAGCGGCACCTGGGTAAGGCGGCGGCGGCGCTGCACCTGAGCCAGCCGGCGGTCAGCCATGCGCTCGCGCGCCTGCGCCGGCAGATCGACGACCCCCTGTTCCGGCGCCAGGGCGGCAGGCTGGTGCCCACCCCCAGGGCCGAACAACTGGCACCCCGCCTGTCCGAGTCCCTGGCCAGCCTGGAGACGATATTGCGGCCGGAGCGCAGCTTTGATCCGACCCGCGAACTGCGGCGGGTGCGGCTGGCGATGGCCGACGAGATGGAGCCCATGCTGTTGCCGCCGCTGCTCGCCCGCTTGGCCGAGGCCGCGCCGGAGGCGGTGCTGAGCAGCGTCCGCATCGAACGTAGCGAGCTGAAGACCGATCTCGCCGCCGGCCGCCTGGACCTGGCGGTGGATATCGCCCAGCCGGTGCAGGGCCTGCGCCACGCGCCATTGTTCGAGGACCGCTACTGCGTGGTCGCCGCCGTCGCGCGGCGCCTGACGGCGGCTGACTACCGTCGGGCCGACCATGTCACCGTCTCCTCGCGCCGCAGCGGGCCGGCGATGGAGGAATTCGAGTTGGGGCGGCTCGGCATAGAGCGGCGGGTGCGTCTGCGTTGTCAGAGTCACGAGGCGGCGGCGCGCGCGGTCGCCGCGACCGACTTGTTGCTGACCCTGCCGCGCACCCAGGCGGAATGGTTGCGCGAGCGCTTCGGTCTGCACATTTTGTCGTTGCCGCTGAGGCTGCCGGCGGTGCAGGGGCATCTCTATTGGCACCCCTCTTTTGAGGACGAGCCGGTGCGGCGCTGGCTGCGCGAGCAGATGCTGGAACTGGCCCGTCTGGGGCGTGACCAGGCCCCGGGGTGAGGTCCGGCCTTGTGCGGCGGGGAATGACCTGCGAGGTAGTTGCTAATTACGAGTGACGAAAATTAGTATTCGTCACATGCGCAGCGCATCCATTACCCAACCCGAGGTCCGTGGCCAGATTCTGGCGACGGCGGAACGGCTGTTCCGCGCCTGGGGCTATGCCAAGACCACGGTCGCCGACATCGCTCGCGAATGCGAGATGTCGCCCGCCAACATCTACCGCTTCTTCGAGAGCAAGGCGGCGATCAACGAGGCGATCACCGAGGTGCTGCTGACCGAGGTCGAGCAGAAGGCCGAGGCGGTGGTGGCGGAGCAGCGGCCGGCGGCGGATCGTCTGCGCAAGCTGCTGCTGGAGATGCACAGTTTCTCCTGCGAACGCTTCCTGAAGGACACCGAGGTGCATGAGCTGTGCGCCAAGGCCATGCGCGAGCAATGGGGCGTGATCGACGCCCACATCCGCCGTATTCGCGCCATCGTCCGCGGCCTGATCGCCGAAGGCATCAAGTCGGGCGAGTTCGCCAAGGCCGACCTCGACTTCGTGGAAACCTGCGTCAACAACGCCATGCTGCCGTTCTGCCATCCGCAGATCGTCGCCGAGCAGTTCGCCAAGGATCACAAGCGTCAGGCCGTCGCCATGGGCGAGTTCCTGGTGCGGGCCCTGAAGGGCTGATTTTTTTGCTGGTTTCATGACGATTGCCAAAAGTCGTCACTTTTAAATGATGGCCGCCTCCCAGGGCTTGCCGTCGCGAGGAGAGGGAAATGAAGACTGGAATGTGGCTGGGCTTGAGCGCGATGGCCCTGGTGCTGGCGGCTTGCGGCAAGGCGCCCGAGCCGGTGGAGGATATCCGCCCGGTACGCACCCTCACGGTCGGCGCCAGCCAGACCTTGGCCGAGCACCGCTATTCCGGCGAGGTCCGCGCCCGCTACGAATCCACCCTGGGCTTCCGGGTGTCGGGCAAGCTGGTGAGCCGCAAGGTGGACGTTGGTATGCAGGTGAAGGCTGGCCAGGTGCTGGCCCAGCTGGATCCCAAGGATCTGGTGCTTAGCGAGTCTGCCGCCCAGGCCCAGGTCGCCGCCGCGCGCGCGCAGGCCGAGGTTGCGGAGCTGGACTACCGCCGGGTCAAGGAGCTGCTGGCCAAGGGCTTCATCAGCAAGTCGGAATACGACCGCCAGGAAACCCAGTTGAAGGCCACCAAGGCGCAGGCCGAGGCGGTGGTGGCGCAGGCGGCGGTGCAGACCAACCAGACCGCCTATTCGCGCCTGCTCGCCGACAGCGACGGGGTGGTCACCGCAGTGCTTGCCGAGGCGGGGCAGGTGGTGGCCGCCGGCCAGCCGGTGATCCAGATTGCCCGACAGGGTGAGATCGAAGTGGCGGTCTCGATTCCGGAGGATCGGGTCAGCAGCCTGAGCGTTGGCATGCCGGTGACGGTCTCGTTGTGGTCGCTGCCGGGCAAGACCTTCGTTGGACGCATTCGTGAACTCTCGTCTGCCGCCGATCCCTATGCACGTACCTACGGACTGCGGGTGAGCGTCGCCGAGCCGCCGCCGGAAATGAAGCTGCGGATGACCGCGACGGTGAGCATCCCGCTGCCGGGCCAGCCGGACCTGATTCATCTGCCCTCGGCGGCCATGGTCACCCAGGAAGGCAAGGCCGGCGTCTGGGTGGTGGATCCCCAGACCTCCAGCGTGCGCTTCAAGCCAGTGCAGTTCGCCGGAGTTGAAGGCAGTCAGGTGCTGATCGGCTCCGGGCTGAGCACGGGCGAGATGGTGGTGACCGCCGGCGCCGCCTACCTGTATGCCGGGCAAAAGGTGAAGCTGCTGGCCGCGCCGCCGGCCCAGCCTGCGGCGCCGAAGCCGGCGGCGGGCTGAGCCGGAGCCGGACATGGAGACCTCCGACCGCTTCAATCTGTCGCGCTGGGCCATTGAGCACGCCAACTTCACCCGCTTCCTGATCGTGCTGCTGCTGGTCGCCGGCGGCATTTCCTACCTGAAGCTGGGGCAGAAGGAAGACCCCGACTTCACCTTCCGGGTGATGGTGGTGCGTGCCTACTGGCCGGGTGCGACCGCCATCGAGATGGCGCAGCAGGTGGTCGATCCGCTGGAAGCCAAGCTGCAGGAGACGCCCTACCTCGACAAGCTGCAGAGCTACGCCAAGCCCGGCGAGGCGGCGGTGATGGTGTTCCTGCGCGAGGAAACGCCGGTCAAGGAGGTCAAGAACATCTGGTATCAGGTGCGCAAAAAGGCCGGCGACGTGCGCAGCGCGCTACCCAGCAACCTGATCGGGCCATTCTTCAACGACGAATTCGGCGATACCTACATCGCCATGTATTCCTTCACCACCGACGGCTTCAGCTACGCCGAGCTGCGTGACCACGTGGACCAGGCGCGCAACGGCCTGCTGCGGGTGCCGGGGGTAGAGAAGGTCGAGGTGCTGGGCCAGCAGGAGGAGAAGGTCTACGTCGAATTCTCCTACCGCAAGTTTGCCCAGTTGGGCATCAGCTTCCAGCAGTTGCAGGCGGCGTTAAACGGCTACAACGCGATGACGCCGGCCGGCGTGCTCAATACCGCCGACCAGGCCATCTTCGTGCGTGTCGATGGTCACTACGACAGCCTCCAGGACATCGAGAACAGCCGCTTCCGGGTCGGCGAGAACAGTTTCCGGCTCGGCGACTTCGCCAAGGTCTACCGCGGCTACCAGGATCCGCCGCAGAGCAAGATCCGCCACCGTGGCCGCGAGGCCATCGCGCTGGGCGTGGTGATGCGCAACGACGCCAACGTGCTGCATGTCGGCAAGGGCCTGGAGATCGGCATTGCGCAGTTGCGCGGCGCTTTTCCGGTCGGCATCGAGATCGAGCAGTACACCGACCAGCCGAAGGTGGTGAAGGAAGCCGTCGGCGGTTTCGTGCGCTCGCTGGTGGAAGCGGTGGTGATCGTGATGGCGGTGAGCTTCCTGTCGCTCGGGTTCCGCACCGGCCTGGTGGTGGCGCTGACCATCCCGCTGGTGCTCGGTGTAACCTTCATGGTGATGGACGCCATCGGCCTGCAGTTGCAGAAGATCTCGCTGGGCGCCCTGGTACTGGCACTGGGGCTTTTGGTCGACGACGCCATGATCGCGGTGGAGATGATGGCCCGTAAGCTGGAAGAGGGCTACGACAAGCTCAAGGCGGCCTCCTTCGCCTATACCTCCACCGCCTTCCCGATGCTCACCGGCACGCTGATCACCGCCGCCGGCTTTCTGCCTGTGGGCTTGGCGAAGTCGGCGTCCGGCGAGTACACGCAGTCGATGTTCCAGGTGATCGGCATCGCCCTGATTGTTTCCTGGTTCGCCTCGGTCTATGTCACGCCCTACATCGGCTACCTGCTGCTCAAGGAGCATCGGCTGCCGGATGGTGAACAGCACGAGTTGTTCAACGGCCCCTGGTTTCAGCGCCTGCGCCGGCTGATCAACTGGTGTGTCGAGTATCGCTGGACCGTGATTGTCGCCACCTTGCTGCTGTTCCTGGTTGGCGTGTTCAGCTTCCGCTTCATCCCCAAGCAGTTCTTCCCGGACTCCACCCGCCTGGAGTTGATGGTGGAACTCTGGCTGCCCGAGGGCTCCAGCTTTGCCGCCAGCGAAGACGTCGCCAAGCGCATGGAAGCCAAGCTGGCGCAAGACCAGGACGTGAGCGACTACGTTGCCTACATCGGTTCCGGCAGCCCCCGCTTCTACCTGCCGCTGGACCAGCAGCTCAACCACACCAACCTCTCGCAGTTCATGGTGCTGTCTACGGACCTCGCGGCGCGTGAGCGTCTGCGCAAGCGCATCCACGCCTGGGTCGACGAGGAGTTCCCCGAAGTGCGGACCAAGATCGACCGTCTGCCCAACGGTCCGCCCACCGGCTGGCCCCTGCAGTTCCGCGTGCAGGGCCCGGACCCGGCGGTGGTCCGGCAGTTCACCGAAGAGGTGAAGGCGCTGGTACGCGCCAGTCCCATGGTCCGCAATGTCCACGACAACTGGCACGAGCCGGTCGCGGTGATGAAGATCGACGTCGATCAGGAAAAGCTGCGGGTGCTCGGCATCAGCTCCAACGACGTGCGCGGCGCCAGCAACACCATCCTGTCCGGCACGCCCATCGGCAGCTACCGCGAGCGCAACCGCGAGGTCGAGATCATCGCCCGCCAGCCGCTGGAGGAGCGCGACCAGCTCGGCAGCCTGAAAGACGCCTACATGCCCACCGCCACCGGTCAGTCGGTGCCGTTCTCGCACTTCGGCAAGGCGGTGCCCAGCTTCGAGCCCGGTGTGCTTTGGCGCCGGGACCGGCTCTGGGCGATCACCATCCAGGCCGAAGTGCTGGACGGCATCCAGTCGCCGGATGCCGCCTATGCCATCGACGCCCAACTGGGCGAGATCAAGTCGCGGCTGCCGGTCGGTTACAGCATCGGCATCGCCGGGCCGCTGGAGGCCAATCAGGTCGCCAATGACTCGATCAACGCCGAAATGCCGAAGATGCTGGTGGTGATCCTGCTGCTGCTGATGATCCAGTTGCAGCACTTCGGCCGCACCATGCTGGTGCTGTTCACCGCGCCCCTGGGCATCATCGGCGCGGCGCTGGCGCTGCTGGTCACCCAGACCGCGTTCGGCTTCGTGGCGCTGCTGGGGGTGATCGCGCTGGCCGGCATCATCATGCGCAACTCGGTGATTCTGGTGGACCAGATCGAGCAGGACATCAAGGCCGGCCACGATCCTTGGACCGCCATCGTCGAGTCGGCGGTGCGCCGCGCCCGGCCGATCATGCTCACCGCCGCTGCGGCGGTGCTGGCGCTGATCCCGCTGGTGCGCAGCGTGTTCTACGGGCCGGCGGCCATCGCCCTGATGGGCGGCTTGATCGTCGCCACCCTGCTGACCCTGAGCTTCCTGCCGGCGCTCTACGCGGCCTGGTTCAAGGTGCAACCGGCCAATCCCTTCCTCCGGCGCTAATCCGGCTCCGCCCCGCCCACCCGCTGTTCTGGCGGGTCTCCTTCCCCCGCTTGCGGGGGAAGGCCGGGATGGGGCGTGGCTCGTTCGTCGCCCCCACCCTGAGCCTCCCCCGCAAGTAGGGGAGGGGACTGCTTCCTGCCGAGAGGAAGCAGGGCGCCGTTAGAGCCGGGAATGCCCTGGCCCCGCCCGCATCCCTGGGCCAAAGGCTGGGGAGAGTTGGTGCTTGCGGGCCTGGTTCCCCCGGCCCGGCGATGACGTGGGGGGCGGCTGCGGGTAAAATCCCGCCGGTTTTCAGTGCCCTAAAGACAATCCGAACGAGGTTCTTACGTGAACGAACAGATTCTCAACGCCACCGCCAAAGCCATGGTTGCCCCCGGCAAGGGCATTCTTGCCGCCGACGAGTCCACCGGCACCATCAAGAAGCGCTTCGACAAGATCGGCGTGGAGAACATCGAGGCCAACCGTCAGGCCTACCGCGACATGCTGTTCACCACCCCCGGCTTCGAGCAGCACACCTCCGGCGTGATCCTGTTCGAGGAGACCCTGTTCCAGAAGAGCCTGGCCGGCGTGCCGTTCCCGGAACTGCTGGCCTCCAAGGGCGTGATCCCCGGCATCAAGGTCGACAAGGGCGCCCAGCCCCTGGCCGGCGGCGGCCTGGAAGAAACCATCACCGAAGGCCTCGACGGCCTGCGCGAGCGTCTGCAGAAGTACAAGGCCGCCGGCGCCCGCTTCGCCAAGTGGCGCGCGGTCATCACCATCAACGAAGAAGCCCCGAGCGACTACGCCATCCACGTCAACGCCCACGCCCTGGCCCGCTACGCCGCGCTCTGCCAGGAAGCCGACATCGTGCCGATCGTCGAGCCGGAAGTGCTGATGGATGGCGACAACAGCATCGAGGTCTGTGAGGAAGTCACCGACATCGTGCTCGACGCCGTGTTCGCCGAGCTCTCCGCCCAGCAGGTGCTGCTGGAAGGCATCGTGCTCAAGCCCAACATGGTGGTGCCCGGCATCAAGTGCCCCGAGCAGGCCAGCGTGCAGGAAGTGGCCGAAGCCACCCTGCGCGTCTTGAAGCGCCGCGTGCCGATCGCCGTCCCCGGCATCGCCTTCCTCTCCGGCGGCCAGAGCGACGAACTCGCCACCGCCCACCTCGACGCCATGAACAAGATCGGCGGCTTCACCTGGGGCCTGACCTTCAGCTATGGCCGCGCCCTTCAGGCCGCCGCGCTCAAGGCCTGGGGCGGCAGCAACGTGGAAGCCGGCAAGCTGGCCCACCTGCACCGCGCCAAGATGAACGGCCTCGCCGCCCAGGGTAAGTGGGACAAGTCGCTGGAAAAGGCCGCCTAAGCCACTCCGCTAGAGCGCCCTAAAGGCCCGCCCGCACCGAGAGGTGCTGGCGGGTTTTTTATGGCCATGTGTTAGTCACATGGGCTTGGTGTGCCATGAGACTTGACCAAATTGGCGGTCGGTTATGGGGATGGGCGGGGGTAGCACTGCCGCTGGCAGCGAAGTGCAGGAGAGCGGACGATTGTGTGGTCTGCGAGAGGGGGGAGCAGCTCACAGCGGACTCTCAGGATTGCCCATCTTTCGTGGTTGTCCGACGGCGTCAAGGTGCTTTGGGCGTCGGTCGAGACGCAAGGTTATGTTTCGCTTCTCACAGATTCGTCTGGCCGAAAGTCAGGTGCCGGCGGTATTGGAAGCGCCACTAAACCTGCGCCGGACACCAAAGCTTCTCGGCAACGCTTGGCATAGTCATCATCCGGCGAGTTCTTCAGATAACGGGGGTTCTACCCCGTTAGCGCGGACACTTCAAAGAAGGCCGAAGATGGCCACAAGGAGTGTTTATGTCGAAGCGAAGGAAGTACAGCGTTGAGTTCAAGCGTGGTGCTGTGGAGCAGAT
>SCVA01000021.1 GCA_004297005.1 Nevskiaceae bacterium | reverse complement strand
TTGATGCTGACCTTGTCGGCACCGGCGGCGAGCAGGCACTTGACGTCGGCGCAGCTGCGCACGCCGCCACCGACGGTGAGCGGGATGTAGATCTCGCGCGCCACCGCCTCGACCGTCGCGAACAGGGTCGGACGATCATCGGAGCTGGCAGTGATGTCGAGAAACACCAGCTCGTCGGCGCCCTGGGCGTCGTAGCGGCGGGCGACCTCGACCGGATCGCCGGCATCCTGCACGTCCTCGAACTTCACGCCTTTGACCACCCGGCCGCGGTCGATGTCCAGACAGGGGACGATGCGCTTCGCCAGCATTGCGGTCAGCCCCGGGCGATCTTGACGGCGTCGGCAAGCTTGAACTTGCCTTCGTAGAGCGCGCGACCGATCACCGCGCCGATCACGCCGTCACCTTCCAGCTCCTTGAGCTTGCGGATGTCGTCCAGCGAGCCGATGCCGCCGCTGGCGATCACCGGCGTCTTAATCGCGCGCGCCAGCGCCAGCGTGGATTCGGCATTGAAGCCTTCGAGCATGCCGTCGCGGCCGATGTCGGTGTAGATGATCGCCTCGACGCCATCGTGCTCGCACTGCTGGGCGATCTCGACCACGGTGTGGTGGCTGAGCTTGCTCCAGCCATCGACCGCGACATGCTCGCCCTTGGCGTCGAGGCCGACGATCACATGCCGCGGGTATTCGATGCAGAGGTCGTGCAGGAAGTGCGGCGCGGTAATCACCCGGGTGCCGAGGATCACGTAGCCGACGCCGATGTTGAGGTAGCGCTGCACCGTCTCCTCGTCGCGGATGCCACCGCCGACCTGCACCGGCACGCCGTCGGCCGCCTGGACGATCTTTTCCACCGCCTTGAGGTTGACCGGCGAGCCCTTCAGGGCGCCGTCGAGGTCCACCACATGGATACGTTCGGCGCCGTCACCGATCCAGCGCCGCGCCATTTCGGCGGGATCGTCGGAAAACACCGTGACATCGTTGAAATCACCCTGGCGCAGGCGGACACACTGGCCGTTCTTGAGGTCAATCGCTGGGATCAGGAGCATGACGCGTAGTAGCTAGGCGCGGAACGCCTGGACAGTGGGTTTGTGCGCGTGGGGTGGTTAATCCTTGCGGCAAAGCGTAACACCATCGGTGCACGCGAACAGCCGGGGCTAGGGTGTGTTCGCAATAAATACCTCGGTGCGGCGGAAGACGGTTTTGGGGCAGTGCAAGGAAGCAAGAGTGCGCAATAGCGGGTCTATTGAAACTCTTGCTGACGTAGCAATGCCCCAAAACCGTCCCGCCCCGGAGGGTTGCTGGCCAAAAGCGCGTCATGCCGCGTTGCTCGCCTAGCAAAGGCGTCCAGCTTTTGCGTCAGCTCGCGCCTTGCCTGACGCGCTTTTGACCGGCAACGCAGCAAGGTATTTATTGCGAACACGCCCTAAGGATTCCAGCTGACGAAGTTGGACAACAGCCGCAAACCGAGCAGCTGGGACTTCTCCGGGTGAAACTGAAAGGCCACCAGATTTTCGCGGGCGATGGCGGCGGCGAACACCTGGGTGTATTCGGCGGTGCCCAGCACATGGGCGGGGTTCTTGGGCCGCGCGTAATAGCTGTGCACGAAGTAGAACCAGCTTTCATCGGGGATGCCTTCCCAGACCGGGTGCGGCTTGGCCTGCTTCACCCGGTTCCAGCCCATGTGCGGCACCTTCAGACGGTCGGCGCCCTCGGCCGGCGGGTCCGGAAAGCGCACCACCTCGCCGGGAAACAGGCCCAGCGCCGGCACGCCGCCGTTCTCCTCGGAGAACTCCAGCATCACCTGCATGCCCAGGCAGATGCCCAGCATCGGCACCTTCTTGGAGGCCTCGACCACCAGTTGCGCCAGCTCCAGGCGGTTCAGCTCCTTCATGCACTCGCGCACGCCGCCGACGCCGGGCAGCACCAGGCGGTCGCAATCGAGCAGCTCCTCGGCGTCGTAGCTCACCACCACCCGTTGATCGGGCGCCACCCGCTCCAGGGCCTTGGCCAGGGAGTGCAGGTTGCCCATGCCGTAGTCAATAACGCCGATGGATCGCATGCGACCGGTGTGTGGCAGGGAAACTTAGAGGACGCCCTTGGTAGAAGGCGTAACGTCGATCTGGCGCGGATCGATCTCGCTGGCCGCGCGCAAGGCGCGGCCAAAGGCTTTGAAGATGGTCTCGGCGACATGGTGCGCGTTCTTGCCGCGCAGACTATCGACATGCAGCGTCACCTTGGCGTGGTTGACGAAGCCCTGGAAGAACTCGTGCAAGAGATCGACGTCGAACTCGCCGACGTGCGAGCGCGGAAAGTCCACGAACCACTCCAGGCCGGGGCGGCCGGAGCAGTCGATCACCACCCGCGACAAAGCTTCGTCGAGCGGCACATAGGCGTGGGCGTAGCGGCGGATGCCTTTCTTGTCGCCCAGCGCCTTGTCGAAGGCCAGACCCAGCGTGATGCCGACGTCTTCCACCGTGTGGTGGGCATCGATGTGCAGATCGCCCTGGGCGTGGATGGCGAGATCGATCAGCCCGTGCCGCGCCACCTGATCGAGCATGTGGTCGAAGAACGGGACGCCAGTGACGAAGACCGCCGAGCCGCTACCGTCGAGATTGATCTCGACCTTGATCTGGGTCTCGCGCGTGTTGCGCTCGACGCTGGCTTTGCGGGGGCTCATCTCGCCGTGGGGCTTAAACAAAAGTGGCGCGCAGGATACACCCGGCGGTCGAAGAAACGAAACCGGCCACGCCCCCCCCCGGCGCGCAGCGGTCAGGAGACAAGGCACAGCAAACGGAAGCGACGCGGATAACCTCCCTGGTCATTGCCGACACTGGGCCGAGCAGGCAACATACCAATTAGTATGCATTGGGAGCCCGCCATGTCCACCACACAGACCCTAGACCTGCGGAGCCGCGACGGCCACCCGCTGGCCGCCAACTTCTTCGCCCCGGCCGGGGCACCACGCGCCGCCGTGCTGATCGCCGGCGCCATGGGCGTACCGCGCCGTTTCTATGCGGCCTTCGCCAGTGATCTTGCCGACCACGGCCTGGCGGCATTGACGCTGGACTACCGGGGCTTCGGCGACTCGGCGCCCAGACACTTGCGCGGCTACAGCGCCTCAATCAGCGACTGGATCGATCACGACCTGCCGGCCGCGCTCGACGCTCTGGCCGAGCGCGCACCGGACGCGCCTCTGCTGTGGCTGGGCCATAGCGTCGGCGGCCAGTTGTTCGGCTTCATGGATACCTCCCGCCTGCAGGGCGCCCTGCTAGTCGCCAGCCAGAGTGGCCATTGGGCGCTCTGGGACAAACCCGAGTGGCGACGGAGGATGTGGACGCTCGGCCATGTTCTGCTGCCCGCCTGCGCGCTGGCGTTGGGGCGGTTCCCCGGACGCCTGCTGGGCGGCGATGACCTGCCCGCCGGCGTCGCCCGCCAGTGGGCAGCCTGGATCCGCGACCCGGAGTATCTCGGACACCTCGCCCGCCGCCGCGACTGGGCCGACTTCGCCCGCTACCAGGGACCGCTGCAGGTGGTGAGCATCGCCGACGACGACTACGCGCCGCCGCGCGCCGGCGCCGCCTTGCTGGGCTATTTCCAGCAGGCGCGCGGCGAGCGGGTGACGGTGACGCCGGCCGAGGTCGGCGCCGAGCGCATCGGCCACTTCGACGGCTTCCGCAGCCGCCACCGCGAACAGCTCTGGCCGCAGTGGCGCAACTGGCTCCTGGCGCGGGCGGCGGAGGCCTAGCGCCGAAGCGCGCCGCGCCGCCGCCAACCGATCAGCAGGAGGAACGGCAACAGCAGGGACACCGGCAGAGCACCGCCGAGACGGCCTTCGTCGTTGCCACCCGAGCTGCTACCACCACTGCTGCTGCCACCGGCGGCGGTGACCACGATACTGACCGTAGCCGGCACGCCGCTCACCTTGCCGGCCTTGTCCTTGACGGTGAGGTTGGCGACATAGGTGCCAGCCTGGTCATAGACGTGTTCGGTGGTAGCCGTGGCCTGATCCACCACTGGATCGCTGCCATCACCAAACCCGAAGGTGTAGCTGCTCACCGCGTCGCCGGCGTCGGGGTCGCTGGAGCCGCTGCCATCGAACTGCACCCGCAGCGGCGCCACCCCGGTCAGTGGTGCCGCGCTCAGCATCGCCACCGGGGCCTGGTTCTCGTCCACCGGCGGCGGCTCGACGGCGCCGAAGTCGTAGGTCCAGATACCACGCCCATAGGCGGCCACGAACAGGCGGTTGGGATTGCCCGGCTGGAGCTGCATCTGGCCGACGGTGACGTTGGGGAAGCCCTGGCCCAGCACCGCCCAGTTGCCGCCCTCGCTATCGCTGGAAATGAAGGCGCCCAGGTCACCACCGACGATCAGCTGGCCGTCACGCAGCACGATGGAAGTGACAGGCGCGTCCGGCAGGCCGCCGGTGATGTCGGTGAAGCTTTCGCCGGCGTCGGTGGACTTGAACAGGCGGCCGCTGCCGATCTGGTCGTTGAGGTCCCCGTAATACTCGCCGGGCGGCGCCCACTGGCGGCCGGAGTAGTCGCCCAGGCCGACGTAGACGGTCCTCGGATCGGCCGGGTCGATCTCGATGGCGGAGATGTAGCGGTTGGGCAGGCCGGCGGCGGTGGCGAAGTGCCAACCGTCGGCGCTGCCCTTCTGCGGCGGCTGGTCGCCGCCGACATTGGTGGCCAGCGCGTTGTGAAAGCCGAGTTCGCCACGGTTGAGAATGTCGCAGATGCCGCAGAAGCCGGCGTAGATGGCCGCGCCTTCGACATCGAGCTTGGACATCTGGTAGTTCTGGGCATTGTCTGGCTGAGTGCCGGCATCGAACACCTCCACCCAGTCTCCACTCGGACCTTCCAGCCGCACCACGATCTCGCGCGCGCCGGTGACCAGATGCTTGGCGTCGGTGGGGTCCATCTGGAAGTAGTTGGCGAACATCGCGCCGGTCAGAGTCGGGGCGATGCCGCTCCAGTTGGTGCCGCCGTCGGTGGTCACCCGCATGTCGGCGGCGGTGTACTCGCTGTAGGCGATGCTGGAATTGTCCGGATCCACCGCCGCGAAGAAGCCGTCGCCGCCATAGGCCATGAACTGGCCGCCACCCTGGTTGGTTGCCGGATCGGGATCGACCTTGCCGGAACCATTGTCCTGCAAGCCAAACCACACGGTGCCGTCCTTGGCCACCGCCAGACCGTAGGGCAGCAGGGTGTTAAAGCCCTCGTTGGCACCGTTGCCCCAGTCCTCGTTGCTGAACTCGCCGTAACTGTCGACGTGCTGCTTGTACACGCCGCCGTCATTGCCAGCAAAGAGGGTGACGCCACCGACGCCGTCCGGTACGAACAGCCCGACGTGCTGATCGGGGTGGGTGGTGGTATGCGGCAGCGGGGTGTTGCTCAAGGGGCACACCGGCAGACCCAGAGTCAGTCCGCCGCAGGTGGTGCCGGCGAAGTAGTCGCCGATCACCTTGAAATCGTTCGGGCCGGACTGCAGGCTGCCATTCAAAGGCACATTGGTCAGCCGCGAGGCCCAGACTTCCTCCAGCCCGAAGGTCATACGCGTGGGCACGCCCTGCATCTGCCGGGTCGGGTCCACCGCCACCCAGAGGTTGTAGTAGCCCTGTACGCCCGGGGCGTAACCAAGCGCCGACTGCACCACCAGGGCGGACCCGGTGGTCGGATTGGCCGCCACTTCCGCGTAATCGGCCATGCGCACCCAACTGTCGCCGAAATCGGGCGACACGTAGATGCCGTTGAATAGCGAGGAGAACAGCAGACTGGTGCCGATACCGATCAGGCCGGTGGGATCTTCCGGCAGATCCAGCGTGGGCACGCCACCGTTGAACAGCACGGCGTCGGAGACGATGGCGTAGAGGTAGTTGTGGTTCTGGTCCGGGCCGGTGACGGCGCCGAAGGCGATGCGGCCGATGCGCTCCTTGGGTGTGAAGCCTACCGGCAACGCGGCGTCCATGGCGTAGGCATCGACCAGCTCGACGAAGCTGTCGGGCTCGCCAGTATCGGAACGGTACAGACCATTGCCCGGGGAGTGCAGCTTGCCGTCCGGGTAGGCCTTCTGGCCGGCGCGGTAGCCGACGCCGGCGATCACCGGGCAGCCCTTGGCATCACAGACCAGCTCGCTGCTGCCGCCCGGCTGCTGGACCACCACATCGGTGACGAAGTTGGCGAACAGGCATTCGGCGTCGGACCTGCCCTCGCAGCCGCCGCCCACCGGCAGCGAAACCAGGCTGTAGTTGCGACCGGCGTCGGTGGAGCGGTACAGGCCCTTGCTGGTACCGGCGTAGACGATTTCCGGACGACTCTTATCGACCGCCAGTTTGAAACCCATGATGCCGTCCGGCACGCCTTCCGCGAAGTGCCAGGTCGCGCCCAGATCGTTGCTCCAGTAGGCACCCAGGCCGACGAAGTTGTAACCGCCCATGCTCGGCTCGCCGCCAAGAGCGAGCAGGCTGCCGCCGGCGGCCGGCGTCCAGGCGACCGCGCCCACGGTCTGCGAAGGCAAGCCATTGCCCACCGAAGTCCAGCTATCGCCCAGATCGGTGCTCATCCAGACGCCGCCGGTACCCACCGATGCGAACAGGCGGCCGTGCTCGGCGTCGTAGTCCAGGCTGTCGACGCGACCGGCCAGCTTCACCAAGCCGGTGTCGTTGACGCTGGGGAAACGCGCATCGTTGGAGATCAGCGGCCCACGGCCATAGGGCTGCCAGGCACTGCTGGCGCCGGCAACCTTGGCTTGCGCCTGCGGGCTGGCCAGCGCTTGCTTCTCGGCCTGCAGACGGCGCAGCGCTCCCGGCTCGGGCAGACCGCGGCTGGCGCCGGCGGCATTCTCCATCGACATCCGTTCCGGCAGACGCTCGGGAAGGCGCGCCGGCAGGCAGGCTGCCACGATTCCCTGCCCGCGAGCTTCCTCGCCGGCCGGCACGGTCCCGGCCGGACAGGACCGGGGTCCGTTATGCCCTGAACCGACAGGCAGCAGCCAGACCAGCGAGGCCGTCGCCAAGCTGGCCGCGGCCAGAGCGAGGCCGGAGGGCAGCCATTTGCCGAACGGGGACGAGGGCTGGAGAGCAGATTTCATAGCGTTTCCCAAAAAAACTTAAGGTGCGTGGTCAGATCGGCATCCACTTCCACAGCCAACGGACATCCGGCACGTAGGATGACAGATCAATCAGGTTCGCATCGCGCATGCAGACTTCGTGCCGTCGCCGCCCGCCCCTGCACCCGCCGTACCTGATGACATCGCGGCCGGGACGCCGGGACTGGGGCTAAACTGCGCGCCCTTTTCGGAGTTGCCCATGAACATCGGACCGCAGTGCGCCGTCAGCTTTCACTACACCCTCACCGACGACGCCGGCGCTGTGGTCGACAGCTCGCGCGGCGGCGAACCGCTGGCCTATCTGCACGGCGCCGGCAACATCGTCCCCGGACTGGAGGACGCCCTCTCCGGCCGCGGTGCCGGCGAGCAGTTCAAGGTCAGCATCGCCCCCGAGCAGGGCTATGGCGCGCGCATCGAGGCACTGGTGCAGAAAATGCCGCGCAGCATGTTCGAGGGCATGCCCGGCCCCGAGATCGGCATGCAGTTCCAGGCCGAGAGCAACATGGGCCCGGTGATGGTCACGGTGATCGCCGTCGACGACGATGGCGTGACCCTGGACGGCAATCACGCCCTGGCCGGCGCCACCCTGCACTTCGATGTCGAGGTGGTGGCGGTGCGCGCCGCCAGTGCCGAAGAGCTGGAACACGGACATGTCCACGGCGCCGGTGGTCATCACCACTGAACGGCGGCCGACTCCGCCGGTCTGAACGGCAGCTCCGCCCCAACCCAACCCCAGGACCACCCCGCATGTACCTGCCCGCCAACGCCATCGCACTGGCTCTCGTTCTCGGTTCGCTGATACTGCCGATGCCCAGCCTAGCGCTGGAAAAACCGGTGGCCATCAAGGAGGCCCCCAAGGCCCTGCGCGAGGCGGTGGCAGCGGAGCATCGCAGTCCGGAATTCCGCGAGCGCGACCGTTACCGGCATCCGCTGGAGACACTGGAGTTCTTCGGCATCGAACCGAACATGAGCGTGGTCGAGCTCTGGCCGGGCGCTGGCTGGTACACCGAGATTCTCGCGCCCTACCTGCGCCAGCGCGGCAACTACATCGCCGCCGGCTTCGTGCTCGACGAGAACTCACCTCGTTACCAGTTGCGCCTCAACGAGGTGCTGCTCAACAAGCTGCGTGCGCAGCCGGCGCTCTACGACCGCGCGCAGCTCACCACGATGGGGCCGCCGGACCACTGGCAAATCGCGCCGGAAGGCAGCGCTGACCGGGTGCTGAGCTTCCGCAATGTGCATAACTGGCTGGCCGGCGACTACGCGCCGCAGGTGTTCGCCGCCGCCTACCGGGCTCTCAAGCCGGGCGGCCTGCTCTGCATCGTCGAGCACCGCGCCTGGCCGGGCACCAGCATCGAGCAGATGAAGAAGAGCGGCTACGTGACCGAGGAAGAGGTGTACCGGCTGGCCGAAGAAGCCGGCTTTCTGGCGTTGTCCGGCTCCGAGATCAACGCCAATCCCAAGGACGCCAAGGACTACCCGGAAGGCGTCTGGACCCTGCCGCCGACCCTGGCGCTGAAGGAGCAGGACCGCGAGAAGTACCTCGCCATCGGCGAGTCCGACCGCATGACCCTGCGCTTCGTGAAGCCGGCGAAGCGCTGAACCGAAGCGAGGCTCAGTCCGGCGCCGGTGGCGGAATCTGGCTGAAGCGGGCATCCCAGTCGTCGCGCTGGCGGATCAGCCGCAGGTCCTGCCAGAGCACCAGCGCCTCGGTGCGCAGGCTGCCACCCACCCGGCTCTTGGCGAGATCGACATTGCTCCACACCCTGAGCTCGCCCTCGCGCAGCTCGGCGTGGCCAGTGCGGCCGCGCTCCAGGCCCGGCAACAGGCGGTGGAGGCGCGGCGCGTAGGCAGCGGGATCGTCAGGGCGGAAGTCCACTTCCATCAGCCGGTCGTTGAAGAACTCCAGGCCGAGCTGGCCCTCGACCTCCAGGTGTCGGTAGCCGTCCACGGTCAGCGTCACCATCTGCCGGGGCGGATACTTCGCGCTGGGCGGCCGCTTGAGTTCGCGACGCTGCACCGTGTAGCCCGCCGTCTCCAAGGCCTGCCGCAGCGGCATCTCGGACTCGTAGCTTTGCAGGCCTTCGATCAGCTCGAGACGCGGCTCGGCCAGGGCACGGAACTGGGCGCTCTCCGGATGTGGCTGCGGGCCCCGGCTCATCCGCGCATACCAATAGCTGGCCCCCAGGCCGGCCACGACGATGGCCGCGGAAAGCCAGTACAGCGACCGACGCTGCGGCGGTCGCACCGGGGTACTGCCGGGCAGCGGAATGGGTTGGGTGCGGCTGAATTGTTCCTGGCTCATGCCTACAGGTTGCCTGCTGGCGCGGCGCCGCGCGAGTGGGGCCGAAGCCAGGCCATGAAAAATTCACCTGACCTGACCTGCCAGCCTCGGGGGAGACGGCAGACCAGCGCTAGTCCTCGGGCTCGTACCCCAGGTTCGGCGCCAGCCATTTCTCCGCCTGCTGCAGCGTCCAGCCCTTGCGCTGGGCGTAGCTCGCGACCTGCTCCTTGTTGATGCGGCCAAGCACGAAGTACTGCGCCTCCGGATGCGCGTAATACCAGCCGCTGACCGAGGCGCCGGGCCACATCGCCATGCTCTCGGTCAGCGCGATGCCGGCGCTGTGCTCGGCGTCGAGCAGCTGCCAGATGGTCGCCTTCTCGCTGTGCTCGGGGCAGGCGGCATAGCCGGGCGCCGGGCGGATGCCGGCGTACTTCTCGGCGATCAGCTCCTCGTTGCTCAGATGCTCGTCGCCGGCATGGCCCCAGAACTCCTTGCGCACCCGCTGGTGCAGGCGCTCGGCGAAGGCCTCGGCGAGGCGATCCGCGAGCGACTCCAGCAGGATGGCCGAGTAGTCGTCATTGGCCTTCTTGAAGGCCTCGACCTTCTCCTTGCAACCCAGACCGGCGGTCACCGCGAAGGCACCGACGTAGTCGTGCAGGCCGGATTCCTTCGGCGCCACGTAGTCGGCGAGGCTGCGGTTGGGCACGCCGGCGCGGTGCTCGCCCTGCTGGCGCAGATTGAGCAGGCGCAGCTTCTCCACCGTGCGGCGCTCGTCGGTATAGACCGCGATATCGTCGTGGTCGACGGTATTGGCGGGGAACAGGCCGAACACGCCGTTGGCGCTGATCCATTTCTCGGCGATCAGGGTATCGAGCATGGCCTGGGCGTCGGCCCAGAGCTTGCGCGCCTGCTCGCTGGTAGCCGGGTTGTTGAGAATCTCCGGGAACTTGCCCTTCATCTCCCAGGCGATGAAGAAGGGCTGCCAGTCGATGTACTCGCGCAGCTCGGCGAGGGAGTAGTCCTTGAAGACCTTCACGTACTGCGTGGCCTGCTCGTGGTGCTGGTGATCGCAGTTCGGCCCTTCGCACACATCCTTGGTCTGCTGCACCAGCATGCGCGGCCGGAACGGGTGGTAGCCCGCCCACTCGATGGGCGTGCGATTGGCGCGCGCCTTGTCCAGCGTCACGAATTTCTCGTTCTGGTGCTTGTTGGCGTGACGCTCGCGGATCTGGTCGTACTCGGCCTTGGTCTCGGCCATCAGCTTCGGGCGCTGCTCGTCGCTCAATAGTGCGGCGGCGACCGGCACCGAGCGCGAGGCGTCCTTCACCCAGACCACCGGGCCTGCATAGGCCGGGTCGATCTTCACCGAGGTGTGCGCGCGCGAAGTGGTCGCACCGCCGATCAGCAGCGGAATCGTGAAGCCCTGCCGCTGCATCTCCTTGGCCAGATGCACCATCTCGTCCAGCGAGGGCGTGATCAGGCCGGAGAGGCCGATGATGTCCACGTTCTCGGCCTTGGCGGTGTCGAGGATCTTCTGCGGCGGCACCATCACGCCGAGGTCGATGACGTCGTAGTTGTTGCACTGGAGCACGACGCCGACGATGTTCTTGCCGATGTCGTGGACATCGCCCTTCACCGTCGCCATCAGGATCTTGCCCTTGCTCTGCACCACGTCGCCGGGCTTCTTCTCGGCCTCGATGAAGGGGATCAGGTAGGCGACCGCCTTCTTCATCACCCGCGCCGACTTCACCACCTGCGGCAGGAACATCTTGCCGGCGCCGAACAGGTCGCCGACCACGTTCATGCCCTCCATCAGCGGGCCTTCGATCACCTCGATGGGGCGCCCACCGCGCGCGAAGATTTCCGCGCGCAGCTCCTCGGTGTCGGCCTCGACGTACTGGTCGATGCCCTTCACCAGGGCGTAGGTGATGCGGGCTCCGGGCGTGGTCTCGCGCCAGCTCAGGTCTTCGGCGCGCGCCTCCTGCTTCTGGCCGCTGAAGCGGCCGGCGATCTCGATCAGGCGCTCGGTGGCATCGGCGCGGCGGAACAGGATCACGTCCTCGATGCGCTCGCGCAGCTCGGGGTCGAGCTGGTCGTAGACCATCAAGGCGCCGGCGTTGACGATGCCCATGTCCATACCCTCGCGGATCGCGTGGTACAGGAACACCGAGTGGATCGCCTCGCGGACGTGGTTGTTGCCACGGAAGGAGAACGAGACGTTGGAGACACCGCCGCTGATCTTGGCGTGCGGCAGGTTGGCCTTGATCCACTTCACCGACTCGATGAAGTCCAGGCCGTAGAGGTTGTGCGCCTCGATGCCAGTCGCCACCGCAAAAATATTCGGGTCGAAGATGATGTCTTCGGGCGGGAAGCCGACCTGCTCGGTCAAGATCTTGTAGGCCCGCGCGCAGATGGTCTTGCGCCGCTCCAGGGTGTCGGCCTGGCCTTCCTCATCGAAGGCCATCACCACGGCGGCGGCGCCGTACTTGCGGCAGAGCCGCGCCTCGCGGATGAACTTCTCCTCGCCCTCCTTCATCGAGATGGAGTTGACGATGGGCTTGCCCTGCACGCATTGCAGGCCGGCCTCGATGATCTCCCACTTGCTGGAGTCGATCATGATCGGCACCCGCGAGATGTCCGGCTCGCTGGCGAGCAGGTTCAAAAAGCGGCGCATGGCGAACAGGCCGTCGAGCATGCCCTCGTCCATGTTGACGTCGATCACCTGCGCGCCGGCCTCGACCTGCTGGCGGGCAATGGCGACGGCGGTGGTGTAATCGCCGGCCTTGATCAGGTCGCGGAACTTCGCCGAGCCGGTGACATTGGTGCGCTCGCCGACGTTGACGAACAGCGTGCGCGGCTCGCCCTCGACGCCGATGGTGAAGGGTTCGAGACCCGCCAGACGCAGCGCGCGCTTGGGCTTGGCCTGCACGCGCGGCTTTACCGGCGCCACCGCCTTCGCAATGGCGCCGATATGCGGCGGCGTGGTGCCGCAGCAGCCGCCGACGATGTTCACCAGCCCGCTCTCGGCGAACTCGCGGATGATCGCGGCGGTGTCTTCCGGCTTCTCGTCGTACTCGCCGAAGGCATTCGGCAGGCCGGCGTTGGGGTAGCAGGAGATATAGCAGTCGGCGACGCGGGACAGCTCGGCGATGTAGGGGCGCATGTCCTTGCCGCCCAGCGCACAGTTGAGGCCCACCGCCAGCGGCTTGGCATGCGCCACCGAGTTCCAGAACGCCTCGGTGACCTGGCCCGAGAGCGTGCGGCCGGAGGCATCGGTAATCGTGCCGCTGATGATGATCGGCCACTCGCGGCCGCGCTCCTCGAACAGGGTGAGGCAGGCGAAGATCGCCGCCTTGGCGTTGAGCGTGTCGAAGATGGTCTCGATCAGCAGCACGTCGGCACCGCCGTCGACCAGGCCATTGGCCTGTTCGAGATAGGCGGTGACCAGAGCGCTGTAGGTGACGTTGCGCGCGCCCGGATCGTTGACGTCCGGCGAGATCGAGCAGGTACGGCTGGTGGGCCCCAGCGCGCCGCAGACATAGCGCGGCTTCTCCGGTGTCTTCGCGCTCCATTCGTCGCAGGCGGCGCGCGCCAGTCGCGCGGCCTCAAAGTTCAGCTCGTAGGCCAGCGACTCCATGCCGTAATCGTGCAGCGAGATGGTCTGGGCATTGAAGGTATTGGTCTCGACGAAGTCGGCGCCGGCCTCCAGGTACTTGCCGTGAATCTCCTGGATGATCGCCGGCTGGGTCAGCACCAGGAGATCGTTGTTGCCCTTGAGATCCTTGTGCCAGGCCGCGAAGCGCTCGCCGCGGTAGTGCTCCTCTTCGAGCTTGTAGCCCTGGATCATGGTGCCCATGGCGCCGTCGATCACCAGCAGGCGTTGCGCCAGCAGGTCACGCAGAACGGCGGTGCAGTCCGGGCGGAGCTGCCGGGAGCGGTCGGGAGAGGAAGCGTCGTAAGCCATGACAACAGCCTGGCAGCATGAGAAGGGAGTCTATTTTATCCGCTTATACGGATTAGCGGATATTTGACACCCGTCACAGCCCCGGGCCGCTCGTCGGCGCCCCTCCGCCTCGCGTCCCTCGGCCCCGGAACGTACTTAGGGACAGCACTAGCTTGCGCGCATGGCCGCTCAACTACTGCCACTGCCCGCCGCCCCCGAGATCGCCAAGCTGATTGATCGGGAACCGCCGCGGCCGGCGATCCATCCACTACAGGCCGCTCTGCGCGAGCTGAGCCTGCGGGAAGCCGAGCATCTGGCCACCGAGTTCTCCGGAGAGAACCTTGACGACGCTCTGCAGGCCCTGGTCAACAGCGCCCGCAACGCCTCCGAAACCCGTACCGCGCTTGCCCTTGGTGACGCCCTGCGCCTGGGCCGCGCCAGCCTGCTGCGACAAATCATCCGGGCCTTCGCCGAGCGACTGGCCCCGCTGCCGCCCACCGCCACCTCGCCACTGAACCTGACCAAGCCCAGCGCACCAACGCTGGAGGAACTGGAAGACGGCATTACGCTGCATCGCCTGGCCCAGCTCAGCGAGCACTTGGCCGGTGAGCGTGGCTTGCAACTACGCAACCGGCTGAACAGCGCCAGCCGCAAGCTCGGACTACCGGCGCTGGCCAGCGCGTTCGCGCCCAGCACTCCCGGCGACTGCTTCGCCGCCGCCTTCCGCGCCCTGGGCCTGCCCGCCGAACAACGCGCCCTGGCCTACCGGCTAGTGGAGCAGCAAGCCCTGCCGCGCTGGCCGGCGGTGCTGGAAGCCGCCCTGCAACTGCTCGACCGGCAGGCCCTGGACTTTTCCCAGCCCGCGGCCAGCGAGGCCGCCAACGCTCCGCCGCCCCAACCCGCCACATCCCTGCCGGCCGGGACCGGTGCGCGTTCGGCACTGTCTGCCAGCGCCAGTCAAGTGATCACCGAAGGCTTTCTGCCGCTTCTGGCCAGCATCCGCCGCCGCCATGGCAGCGGCTCCCAGCAAGATCAGGAAGCGCTGGGCCTGCTCAACGAGTTCGCCGCCAGCTTCAGCCGCCCACTCAGTCGCACCGCCCGGGTCGATCTGACGCTGCGCATCGGCGACGCCCTGCAGGCCGCCGGACTGCCGGACGACCGGCTGCATGCACTCCTCGAAAGCCTGGCGCGTAGCTACGCCCAGTTCGACGGGCCTGCCCAGACCACCGAAGCGACCCCGCCGGCACCGCCCGCCGCCGGCATTGCCGGCCCGCTACCAGGGACGAAACTCAGCCCACCACCGCCAGCCACACCGGATACCCAGACCCTCTCGCAACTGCTGCGCGCCGAGCAATGGTTCCGGCTGCGCGATCCGAAGAGCGGCGACGACCGCTGGCTATGTTTGGCAGCGCTGTATCCGCCTCAGGACCGGTTGAGCTTCCGCGGCTCTGACGGCGCGGTGACACTGGGCATGCGCACCAGTCAGTTCGTGCAGGATCTGCTGGCGGGCCGCGCCGAACCCCTGAATCCCGATACCGAGATCGCCCGCGCCCTGCGTGGCGCGCGGCTGGCTAGCCCAGGCTTGGCGCCAGCAGCCTAGCGGCGACCGGCACCAGCGCCAGTCCTAGCAGGTTCAGCAGCAGGCCCGCGCGCGCCATCGCCGCGGCCGTCACATGGCCAGTGGCGAACACCAGGGTATTGGGCGGCGTAGCGATCGGCAGCATGAAGCCGCAACTCGCCGCCAGCGTCACCGCCGCAGACAAGCTGATCGCATCCACGCCGGTCGCGGCGGCCAGCACCGAAACGATGGGCAACAGGGTGGCCACCGCTGCGGTGTTGCTGGCCAGCTCGCTGAGCACGATCACCATCGCCGTCACCAGCAGCAGATAGACGTAGTCCGGCAAGCCGCCGAGCTGCCCCAGGCTGTCGCCGATCCAAAGCGCCAGGCCACTGCGGTCGATCGCCGCCGCCAGCGACAGTCCGCCGCCGAACAGGATCAGCACCTCCCAGGGAATGCCCCGCGCCTCCTGCCAGTCCATCAGGAAGCGCCGTGGCTGGTGCTCGCCGCTGGGGATGAAGAACAGCGACAGGCCACAGAGCAGGCCGATGCCGGCATCGCTGAGCGCCTCCAGCCCCGGCAGACGATTCAGCAGCGGCCGACTCATCCACAACAGGGCGGCGACCAGAAACACCAGTCCCACCCGGCGCTCGGCGGGGCTCATCGTCCGTTCACCACGCAATTGCTCCAACAGCCGGCCACCGTCCAGGCTGGCGGCGAACGTCGGCGACACCGGGAACAGCAGACGCGTCAGCAGCAGCCAGGCCAGCGGCAAAAACACCAGTACCAGTGGCACCCCCACCGCCGCCCAGGCGGCAAAGGACAAATCCACTCCCCGGCTCTCACGCAGATAGGCCGCCAGCAAGGCGTTGGGCGGCGTGCCGATCAGGGTGCCCATGCCGCCGATGCTGGCGGCATAGGCCAGGCCCAGCAGCAGGCAAACCGAAAAGCGCCGCAGATCGCGACTGTCACCCTGGGTTTCCTCCATCGCCGCAACGATGGACACCGCCACCGGCAGCATCAGCACCACGGTGGCGGTGTTGCTGAGCCACATCGACAGAAAGCCGGTGCCGAGCATGAAGCCCAGCACCAGCCGCCGCGGCTGGGCACCGATGGCGCGCACCGCCGCGTAGGCCAGCCGCCGGTGCAAGCCCCAGCGCTTGACCGCCGCCGCCAGCAGGAAGCCGCCAAGAAACAGGAACACCACCGGACTCGCATAGTCGGCCGTGGCGCGGGCGAGATCGCCCACCCCCAACAGCGGCAGCAGGATCACCGGCAACAGCGCCGTCACCGCGATGGGAACCGGCTCGGTGGTCCACCAGATCGCCATCAGCAGCGCCAGGCCGACGGTGTACCAGCCAGCCACCGGCAGGCCGGATGGCGGCGGTAGCAGCAAGGTAGCGGCGAACAGCGCGAGCCCGGCCAAGAGACCCAGCAAGGCCGTGCGGCTGAGCAGGTGGTCCTTATCGGAGTTCTGGTTCATGGCGGCGGAAGCGCGGCGGTCCGACGGTCGGCGGAGGGCAGTAAGCGGATGTCAGCACGGCCCGCCCAGCCAGCACAAATGCGCCACGGCCGGCGACAGCTCCGGCACTACACGGGCCACGAATGGCTTGACAACAGGAATGACAGGGACCACTGTATATCCATACAGCACATCCCTCCAGAACACTATGGACCTCACCCCCCGCCAGGCCGAAATCCTCGACTTCCTGCGCCGTCACCGCGACGAGCAGGGCCTGCCGCCGACGCGGGCGGAGATCGTCGCCGCCTTCGGCTTCCGCTCGCCCACCGCCGCCGAGGACCATCTGCGGGCGCTGGAGCGCAAGGGCGTGATCGAGCTCAGGCCCGGCGCCTCGCGCGGCATCCGCCTGCTGGAGCGCGCCGACGAGTATCTCAGCGAGGCGGTGCAGCTCGCCCGCCGCGAGGCCGCCAACGAGGCCAGCCTGCCGTTGGTGGGCCGGGTCGCCGCCGGCGCGCCCATTCTCTCCGACCCCAATGTCGAGACCCGCATCCCGCTCGCCGGGGATTTCTTCCGCCCGCGCGCGCACTTCCTGCTGCGGGTGCAGGGCGAGTCGATGCGCGACGCCGGCATCCTCGACGGCGACCTCTTGGCCGTGCACCAGACCCCCGAGGCGCGCAGCGGCCAGACCGTGGTGGCGCGGCTGGAGGACGAGATCACGGTCAAGACCCTGCGCCTGAAGGGCGGCATCGCCGAACTGCTGCCGGCCAATCCCGATTTCTCCCCCATCGTCGTCGACCTCTCGCGGGAAACCCTCGTGATCGAAGGGCTGGCGGTGGGCCTCATCCGTGGCGGCTTCGGCTCGCCGCTGGTTCGTTAACAGGTATCCCCATGCGCCTCTCGCTCGCCACCCCGCCGCCCGAACTCACCGCCCTGCTCGACAGTGGCCGCCTCTGGCGTGGCCAGGAAGCCCCGCGCATCGCCGCCGAGGCCAGCGGCCATCTGCGACTCGACGCCCTCTTGCCCGGCGGCGGCTGGCCGAAGGCGGCGCTGTCGGAAGTACTGCACCCGCAGCCCGGCACCGGCGAACTGGCGCTGGCCCTGCCGCTGCTGGCGCGGCTGACCCAGGCCGAGCAACACGTGGCTTTCGTGGCGCCGCCGCTGATCCCCTACGCACCCGGCCTCGCCCAGGGCGGCGTGCGACTCGACTACACCCTGGTGGTGCAGACCCCGAATCCGGCCGAAAGCCTGTGGAGCGCCGAGCAGTTGCTGCGCGCCGGCCACGCCGCGGTGCTGGTCTGGGCCGATGCCGCCAGCGCCCAGGGCCTGCGCCGCCTGCAACTGGCGGCCGAGGAAAGCGGCGGCATGGCCCTGCTGTTCCGCAGCCTCCGGCGCGCCGCCGAACCCTCACCGGCGGCGCTGCGCCTGGCGGTGCGCCGCGAGCACGGCACGCCGCGCGTGCAGGTGCTGAAGACGCGCGGCCAGGCCGGCGCCGGTCTGCGACCGGTGGCCCTGGGGCAATGAGCGACAGCGTGGAGACCTTGCCGTGCTGTGGCTGTGCCTGGACTTTCCGGCGCTGGGGCGCGAAGCCCTCGGCCTCGACGCCGACCTCGCCGTGCTGGGCGCGCACGGCAGCCATCGCTGGCTGATCGCCGAGGTCGCCGGCGGCGCTGCCGGCAAGACGCTCACCGCCGGCCTGTCGCTGGCCGAGGCCCGCAGCCGCAGCCCCGAATTGCAGACCCGGCCGCGCCAGCCCGAGGCCGAGCGCGAACAGCTCGAAGCCCTCGCCCACGCGCTCTACCGCTTTGGCAGCCCGGTGGTCGCCGAGGTGCTGGAGCAGGCCGAACCCTTCGCGCTGCCGCGCTGGCGGGTGTCGGTGGAGATCGGCGCCAGCTTGTCGCTGTTCGGCGGCGTCGAGGCGCTGCGCGAGCAGGTGCTGCTGGACCTGCTCGACTGGAACTGCGCCGCCCGCGCCGGCATCGCTCCCAGCCGGCTCGCCGCCGGAATGCTGGCGGAGGCCGGCGAAACCACGCCCTGTCTGCGCGCCGAGGACTTGCCGGCGCGACTGAAGCCACTGCCGATCAGCTTGCTGCCCTGGCCGGCGGCGACGCTGGAAGCACTCGCCAGCGTCGGGCTCGATCAGCTCGACGCGCTGTTCGCGGCGCCGCAGGAAACCCTGCGCCAGCGCTTCGGGCCGGAGGTCCCGCGCGACCTCGAGCGCCTGCTGGCGCGCCGCGCCGAACCCTATCGCGCCATCGAGCCGCCACCGGTGTTCGCGGCGCGCTTCGAACTGCACGGCGAGGTGGACAATGTCGAGACCCTGCTGTTTCCGCTCAAGCGCCTGACCCAGCGCTTCGCCGCCTATCTCTCGGCGCGGGCAGTGACGGCGATGCACTGCCGGCTGGAACTGCGCCACGACCTCGGCCCGCCGACCGTGGTGCCGCTGCAACTGCTCAGCCCCAGCCGCGAGGCGGGGCGCTGGTTCGAGATCCTGCGCGAGCGCCTGTACCGCCAGCCGCCCACGCAGGCGGTGCGCGAGCTGCATCTCTCGGCCGCCGATTTCCTGCCGGTCACCGGCTCGCAGGCAGCGCTGTTCGACGAGCACCGTCTGAGCCGCGAACGGCAGGCGCTGCTGGAAAAGCTGATCGCCCGCTATGGCGAGCCCTGCCTGTGGCGCCCGGCACTCGCCGACGACCATCGCCCGGAAAAAGCCTGGGCATCGGCGGCGCTCACCACCCCGTCACCAACGCTGGCGTTGCCCGCAGGACGCCGTCGGCGCCGTCCGCTATGGCTGCTGCCGCAGCCCAAACCCATCGGCCAGCCGGCGGCGGACGACCTGCCCGAGCGCATCGAGACCGGCTGGTGGGATGGCGCAGCCGCGCACCGGGACTATCACCGCGTCCACCTCGGCGAGCGCAGCGCCTGGGTCTACCGCGACCTCGACGACGGCCGCTGGTACCTGCAGGGACTGTGGGAGTGAGCCTGCCATGAGCCACGCCCCCAACGACAACGCGCCGGGCACGCCCGACTACGCCGAGCTGCACTGCGTCTCCAACTTCAGCTTCCTGCGCGGCGGCTCGCATCCGCAGGAGCTGGTCGCGCAGGCGCAGGCACTCGGCTACCGCGCGCTCGCCCTCACCGACGAGTGCAGCCTGGCCGGCGTGGTGCGCGCCTGGGAGGAAACCAAGCGCAGTCCCATTCACCTGATCGTCGGCACTGAGATCCAGCTCAGCGACGGCCCGCGCCTACTGCTGCTGGCAGAGAGCCGCGAGGGCTATGCGCGCATCAGTGCCACTATCAGCCGCGCGCGCATGAATTCGCGCAAGGGCAGCTATCGGCTGGACGCCGCCGGCTTCGGCCGCGACTGGCGCGAGGTGGCGGCGATCTGGCTGCCGGGTGCGGAGCCCGATCCGGCCGAAGCGGCCTGGATGGCCGAGCGCTTCGGCGCCGGCCACTGCTGGCTCGCCATCGAGCGCCATCTCGGCGGCGACGACAGCGAGCGCATCGAGCAATTACTGGCGCTGGGCCATCAGCACGGCCTGAAGCCCGTCGCCTGCGGCGACGTGCACTACCACGCACCGGAACGCCGGCCGCTGCAGGACGTGCTCACCGCGCTGCGGCTGAAGACCACGGTCGACCGCTGCGGCGCGGCGCTGCTGCCCAATGGCCAGCGCTACCTGCGCCGCCGCGAAGAGATCGCCGCGCTCTACGACCCGGCCTGGATCGCCGAGAGCGTCGCCATCGCCGAGCGCTGCCGCTTTCAGCTCACCGAGCTGCGCTACGAGTACCCGCAGGCGCTGATGGACCCGGGTGAGACGCCCAGCAGCCAGTTGCGCAAGCTCACCGAGCGGGGCGTCGTCCGGCGCTGGCCCGAGGGGGCGCCGCCCCGGATACGCGCGCAGATCGAAAAGGAGCTGAAGATCATCGCGCACAAGCAGTACGAGGCTTTCTTTCTCACCGTCGAGGACATCGTCCGCTTCGCCCGTAGCCGCGACATCCTCTGCCAGGGCCGCGGCTCGGCCGCCAATTCGGCGGTCTGCTATGCGCTCGGCATCACCGAGGTGAATCCGGAACTGACCGAGCTGCTGTTCGAGCGCTTCGTTTCCATCGAGCGCGACGAGGCGCCGGACATCGACGTCGACTTCGAGCACCAGCGGCGCGAGGAGGTGATCCAGTACATCTACCGCAAGTACGGCCGTCAGCACGCGGCGCTGGCGGCCACCGTCATCCACTACCGCAGCCGGCTGGTGCTACGCGACGTCGGCCGCGCGCTGGGCGTCGCACCCGAGCTGATCGATCGCCTCGGCAGCGCGCTTGCCTGGTGGGACAAGAGCGGGCAGTGGGAAGAGCGGCTGCGCGAGCTGGGCTTCGATCCCAGCGCGCTGCAAATCCGGCTCTGGCTCGATCTGGCACGCCAGCTCAAGAACTTTCCGCGCCATCTCTCGCAGCACGTCGGCGGCTTCGTGATTTCCGAGCGGCCGGTGCACGAGCTGGTGCCGATGGAAAACGCGGCGATGCCGGAGCGCAGCATCATCCAGTGGGACAAGGACGATCTCGAATCCCTGGGCCTGCTCAAGGTCGATGTGCTGGCGCTGGGCATGCTCAGCGCACTGCGGCGGATGCTGGGCTTCGTCTCCGAGCGCCGGGGCGCCGTCTTCGGCCTGAAGGACATTCCGCGCGAAGACCCGGCCACCTACGAGATGATCCGCGAGGCAAAGACGGTCGGCGTGTTCCAGATCGAATCGCGCGCACAGATGGCCATGCTGCCGCGCCTGAAGCCGAGGAATTTCTACGATCTGGTCATCCAGATCGCCATCGTCCGACCCGGCCCGATCCAGGGCGGCATGGTGCACCCCTACCTGAAACGGCGGAAAGCCCAGGCCGAGCGCGAAGCACGGCAAGCCCGGGGCCTGCCGGTGCCGCCGGAAGACCCGGCGCTGAAGATCCGCGCGGAGCTGGTCCCGGCCATCGGCCGCACGTTTGGCGTGCCGATCTTCCAGGAGCAGGTGATGCAGATCGTCGCCATTGCCGCCGGCTTCACGCCCGGCGAGGCCGATCAGGTGCGGCGTTCGATGGCGGCCTGGAAACGCAGCGGCGGCCTGGAGAAATACCGCGACAAGCTGCTCGCCGGCATGGCGCAGCGCGGCTACACGGCGGAGTTCGCGGAGAGCATCTACCAGATGATTCTCGGCTTCGGCAGCTACGGCTTTCCGGAATCGCATTCGGCCAGCTTCGCCATCCTCGCCTACGCCTCGTCCTGGCTGAAATGCCATGAGCCGGCCGCCTTCATCGCCGGCCTGCTCGACAGCCAACCGATGGGCTTCTATCCGCCGACCATGCTGGTGAGCGAGGCGAAGAAAATGGGCGTGAGCGTGCAGCCGGTCAGCGTGTGCGACTCCGACTGGGACAGCCGCGTGCACTGGGCGCGGCCCGAGGACGAGAGCGATCAGGGCGTGCTGACGCTCGGCTTCAACCGCATCAGCGGCTTCAACGAAAACGCCGCGCGGCGGATCATGGCGGCGCGTGCGCAGCGGCCGTTTACCGACGCCGTCGATCTCGCCGCCCGCGCCCGCCTCAACCGCCGCGAACTGGACCTGCTGGCGCAGGCCGACGCCCTGCGCGCACTGGCCGGCCACCGCAACCGCGCGCGCTGGCTCTCGCTGGGCTACACCCCGCAGGCCGATCTGCTGGCCGGCATCCCCCGCCTGGAAGCCACGGTGCCGCTGCGCGCGCCCAGCGAGGGCGCGGAGATCGTCGGCGACTACCGCAGCACCGGCTTGACGCTGCGCCGGCATCCGGTCGCCCTGCTGCGCCCGAAGCTGGACCGTCTCAAGGTCACGCCCAACGAGCGGCTCGCGACGCTGCCGCACGGCCGCCGGCTGCGCGTCGCCGGCCTGACCATGTTCCGGCAGCGGCCACCGGAGGCAAACGGCGTGATGTTCCTGACGCTGGAAGACGACACCGGCATCGTCAATCTCATCGTCTGGGCGCGGGTGCTGGAGGCCTATCGCGAGGCGGCGGTCACCGGCGGCTTCCTGATCATTGGCGGCGAGCTGCAGAAGCAGGACGGCGTCACCCATGTCATCGCCCGGCGCATCCGCGACTACAGCGCCTGGGTGGAAGGCCTGCCGTATCTCTCGCGCGATTTCCGCTGAGCCTCAGTTGGCGGATGATGCCGACTCCCCAAGCAACCCGGCCGGCCCCATGCATCTGCTCATCCTCGGCGCCACCGGCATGCTCGGCCAGCAGGCGGCGCGCGCCGCGGCCGCCGCCGGCCACGACCTTAGCCTCGCCTATCGCGATCCGCGTGCGCTGCCTCGGTTCGAGGGCCTGCGCCACCGCGCCGTGCGCGTTGATCTCGACAGCGGGTCCGGTCTCGCGGAAGCACTCGACGGCGTCGACGCCGTGCTGCACGCGGCCGCTCCGTATCCCACCACGCCACGGCCCTGGCGCGCCGAGGTGGACGCCGGCCTGGCGCGCATGGCGACGTTCTACCGCGCCTGTGAACAGCGGCCCTTGCAACGCATCGTCTACCTCGGCGGCGCCATCGCCCTGCAAGACCGCGCCGACGGCCTGCCCGGCGACGAGACCTGCGACTACCCCGGCCGGCCGCCGGGCGGCAATCCCTATGTGCAGCTCAAGTGGGCGCTCGACCGCCAGGCGCGCGAGCAGGCGGCGCGCGGACTGCCGGTGAGCATCGGTATCCCGACCATGACCTTCGGCGAGTACGACTACGGCCCGACCACCGGCCGGCTGCTGCTGATGCTGGCGCGCGGAGCTTTGCCCAACTACGTGCGGGGTCGTCGCAACGTGATCTACGGCGGCGATGCCGGGCGCGGGCTGGTGGCGGTGTGCGAACACGGCCGCCCTGCCGAGCGCTACCTGCTGACCGGCGAGGACAGCGACATGGACCAGCTCACCGCGCTGATGGCGGAAATCGCCGGCCGCCCCAGGCCCAAGCCGGTGCCGCTGCCGGTGGTGCGCGCGGTCAGCGCGGTGCAGACGCTGCGCTGGCGCTTCGGCGGCCCGCTACCGACGGTCGATGCCACCGCCATCGCGGTGATGTCCGGCGGCCAGCACCTGTCCGGCGCCAAGGCCCAGCGGGAACTGGGCTTCAAAAGCCAGGTGCCGCTGCGCGAAGCGCTGGCCCGCGCGCTGGCCTGGTTCCGGCAGGTGGGCTATCTGAGCTAGGGCTTTGCGCGCCGGCCGCCCACCGAGGTGCCGGCGTTCAGGCGCTCTTTCAGGAAGTCGATGAACACCCGGAGCTTCGGTGGCATCTGCCGGCGACTGGTGGTGTAGAGGTGAAAACCCGCGAACGGCGGGCAGTACTCGGCCAGCACCTGCACCAGCCGGCCGGCGCGCAGGTCTTCGGCGACGCAGCAGTCCATCAGGTGCGCCAGCCCCAAACCCTGCCGCGCCGCCTCGCGCACGGCGTCGAGATCGTTGCTGATCAGCGGCCCGTCGACATCGAGTTCGAGGTCACGGCCATCGACCGTGTACTCCCAGCGGTAGAGGTTGCCGCGGCTGACGTAGCGGTTGAGCAGGCAGGCGTGGCCGTGCAGCTCGGCGGGCCTGCGTGGCGGCGGATGCTGACGGAAGTAGGCCGGCGAGCCGACCGTGGCCATGCGGATGGCGCCGCCCAGCGGCACCGCGATCATGTCCTGCTGCAGGCGCTCGCCCAGCCGGATGCCGGCATCGAAGCCGCCGCCGACCAGATCGGCCAGGCCGTCGTCCACCCACAGCTCCAGCCGCACCTCGGGATAGCGCCGATGGAATTCCGCGAGATGCGGCTGAACCAGCAGTTCCAGCGCGATGCGCGGCAGGTTCAGGCGCAGGGTTCCCGCCGGCTTGCCGCGCGCCGCGTGCAGACCGGCCAGCGACTGCTCGATCTCGGCCAGCGCCGGGGCGGTCCGCTCCAGCAATTGCGCGCCGAGTTCGGTCAGGCCGACACGACGGGTGGTGCGATTGAGCAGGCGCACACCCAGGCCGGCTTCCAGCGCCCGCAGGGTCTGCGACAGCGCCGAGGCGCTGACGCCTAGCTCCACCGCCGCGCGGGTGAAGCTGCCGTGGTGCGCGACCCTGGCGAAGGCGTGCAGGGCGGCGAGCGGAGCGCGCTCGGCGGCGGCGATGGGTGAGGTTTTCATTGTGAAGTTTTGCTTCAAGACATATCCAGAGTATCCGTATTTATCTTGCCAATGACGAAGCGCAGGCTGTGCTCACCCCATCCCCACCCCGGAACCGCGCGATGAGCACTCCGACCTACTACACCCTCGGCAAGTCCGGCCTGCGCGTCTCGCGCCTGGCCCTCGGCACCATGACCTTCGGCAACGACTGGGGCTGGGGCAGCGAGGAGGGCGCCGCCCGCGCCATCTTCGACCGCTATCTCGCCGCCGGCGGCAACTTCCTCGACACCGCCGACCTCTACACCGGCGGCAACTCCGAGCGCCTGCTCGGCCGCTTCGTGAAGGACAGCGGCAGCCGCGATCGCGTGGTGATCGCCAGCAAGTACAGCTTCGGCGAAGGCCCGGATGCCTGGGGTGCGAATCCCAACGCTGGCGGCAACGGCCGCAAGCACCTGCTGCGGGCGCTGGAGGGCTCGCTGCAGCGGCTGGGCACCGACTATCTCGACCTCTACCTGATGCACGTCTGGGACCGCGTCACGCCGGTCGAGGAGGTCGTGCGCACGCTCGACGACGCGGTGCGCGCGGGCAAGATCCGCCACTACGGCTTTTCCGACGTGCCGGCCTGGTACGCCGCGCGCGCCGCCACCCTGGCCGAGCTGCGCGGCTACGAGCGGCCGGTGACGCTGCAGATGCAGTACTCGCTGGTGGAGCGGCAGATCGAGCGCGAATACGTCGCGCTCGGCGCCGAAACCGGCCAGGGCCTGATGGTCTGGAGCCCGCTGGCCTCGGGCCTGCTGTCGGGCAAGTACCGGCCCTCGGAGTCCGGCGGCCAGGGCGAGGGCCGGCTGGCGATGCTGGCCGGCAGCGGCAATCCGGCCTTTGCCGACAAGTTCAGCGCCCGCAACTGGGCCATCGTCGCCGAGCTGGAGAAGGTGGCGAAGGCGCTTGGCCGCTCGATGGCGCAGGTGGCGCTCAACTGGGTGGCGACCCAGCCCGGCGTCGGCAGCGTGGTCCTGGGCGCCACCAAACTGAGTCAGCTCGACGACAACCTCGGCGCGCTGGACTTCGAGCTCCCCGCCGAGCTGCGCGCGCGGCTGGAGGCAGTGAGCGCGCCCGAGCCGCAGTTCCCCTACTACTTCTTCGAGCCGGCCATGCAGGGCATGGTGCACAGCGGCGCCGCGGTGGGCGACAAGCCCGCCAGCTATGCCCGGCCGGTGGCACCGGTGGCCAACGCGGGGGCCGGCGTGCAGTAGGCCGGACGGCGTCGCGAGGCGTGGGACAATGGCGGCATGACCGATCTCGTCCTCGCCTCGCGCAACGCCAAGAAGCTCAAGGAACTGCAAGCCCTGCTCTC
>SCVA01000020.1 GCA_004297005.1 Nevskiaceae bacterium | reverse complement strand
CGGCAAGGTGGTCAGCGAGGTGGTCAGCACCATGTCGGCGATCAACGAGTCCAGCAAGAAGATCGTCGACATCATCAGCGTCATCGACGGTATCGCCTTCCAGACCAACATCCTGGCGCTTAACGCGGCGGTGGAAGCCGCCCGCGCTGGCGAGCAGGGTCGCGGCTTCGCGGTGGTGGCCGCCGAGGTGCGCAGCCTGGCGCAGCGTAGCGCCGGCGCCGCCAAGGAGATCAAGGGCCTGATCGGCGATTCGGTGGAGAAGGTCGGCAATGGCTCCAAGCTGGTTGAACAGGCCGGCAAGACCATGGACGAGATCGTCAGCAGCGTGAAGCGGGTGACCGACATCATGTCGGAGATCACCGCCGCCTCGCAGGAGCAGAGCCAGGGCATCGAGCAGGTCAACCAGACCATCACGCAGATGGACGAGGTCACGCAGCAGAACGCCGCCCTGGTCGAGGAGGCCACCGCCTCCGCCCGTTCGCTGGAAGAGCAGGCTGGCGGGCTGAGCCACTCGGTCAGCCAGTTCCGGCTCTCCGAGGCGCAGAACAACGATCGCTACGCTATGGCAGTGCCGCCGCCGCGTCCGGCTCCGGTGCGCATGGAGCGACCCACCGCCGCCCGGGCCGCGCGTCCGGCGACGCCCAGTCGCCCGGTCGCCAAGCCGATGGCGGTGGTGCCCAAGCGCAACGGCACCACCGGCAAGACCGACGATCAGTGGAACGAGTTCTAAGCCAGCGGCAATGACCGGAGACCGGAGATGCGCCTATTCGCCAGCCAACGCGACTCGCAGTGCTTTCTCCGGCTACTCGCCAACTGGGGCATGGGCCTGGCCGGCCTGCCGCTCGCCGTCGATGAGGACGAGGAGCGCGGACCGCCGCCGGCCCTGCCTTTGACCAACGCCAGACCAAGCGTCGAACTCGGATGAGCCAGGACCAGGAACAGCGGCAGTATTCCTACGCGCCGCGCGACTTCGAGCGGGTGCGGCAACTGATCCATGCCCGTGCCGGCATTGCGCTGGCCGACAGCAAGTCGGACATGGTCTACAGCCGCCTTGTGCGGCGCCTGCGCGCTACCGGCAGCGGTTCGTTCAAGGAATATCTGGATCATCTGGAGAGCGCTGGCAGCGCCGAGGAGTGGCAGGCGTTCACCAATGCGCTGACCACCAATCTCACGGCCTTCTTCCGCGAGGCGCATCACTTCGAATCGCTCGCCGGCTTGCTCAAGTCGCGCCCGCGTGGCGAACGCCTCCTGCTCTGGTCGGCGGCGGCTTCCACCGGCGAGGAGCCGTATTCCATCGCCATGACCGCGGCCGAGGTGTTCGGCACGCTGTCTCCGCCGGTGACCATCCTGGCTACCGACATCGACACCCAGGTGCTGGCCACCGGCGAGCGCGGCGTGTATCCGCTGGAGCGCATCGAGAAGCTTTCCGTCGAGCGTCAGCGCCGCTTCTTCAAGCGCGGAACCGGCAGCAACGCCGGCTACTGCAAGGTGGTGGACGAGCTGCGCAACCTGATCCGCTTCCGGCAGCTCAATCTGCTCGACCCGGTGTGGCCGATGCACGGGCCTTTCCAGGCCATCTTCTGCCGCAACGTGATGATCTATTTCGACAAGCCTACGCAGCTGGAGATCATCGGCAAGCTGGTGCCGCGACTTGCGCCGGATGGCCTGCTCTACGCCGGTCATTCCGAGAGCTTCTTCCACGCCGCGCATCTGATCCGGCCGCTGGGCCGCACCATCTACACCGCCACCTCGCCGGCGTCGAAACCGGCGCAGCGCCGACCCCTGGCTGCATGAGTGCGGACGCCGCCATGGACGACTCCTGGGCCAGCTCCGGCGCGGCCGGCGACGGCTGGGCGAGCTTCGTCTATTTCGACCGTCAGTTTGAAAAGACCGGCATCAAGCTGTTGCCCGGCGAGTTCTATGTATCGGCCGAGGACGTGGTGCTGACCACGGTGCTCGGCTCCTGTGTATCGGCCTGCATCCGCGATCCGCGTCTGGGCATCGGCGGCATGAACCACTTCATGCTGCCCGACTCCGAGCTGGGCGGCGGCAATTCCGCCCGCTACGGCAGCTACGCGATGGAGGTGCTGGTCAACGAGCTGCTAAAAGCCGGCGCCCGGCGTTCCGGGCTGGAAGCCAAGGTGTTCGGTGGCGCGGCGGTGCTGAAGAGCTTCACCGACAGCCAGGTCGGCAACCGCAATGCCCAGTTCGTGCTCGACTATCTCAAGGCCGAGCACATCCCGGTGCTCGCGCAGGATCTGGGTGACACCTGTCCACGCAAGATCTTCTTCTTCCCGGCCGACGGCCGGGTATTGGTGCGTCGTCTCACCAGCAACCTCGCCAGCCGCGATCTGGCGCAGGAGACCGCCTACCGCTCGCGGTTGGTCGCCGCGCCGGTTTCCGGCGGCGTCGAGCTGTTCGATTAGGTCCCGAGCGCCATGCCTATCAAGGTCTTGATCGTTGACGACTCCGCCCTGGTGCGCCAACTGCTCACCGAAATGATCGGCGCCGATCCGGCATTCCAGGTCGTCGGTGCCGCCTCTGATCCCCTGGTCGCGCGCGAGAAGATTAAGCAGCTCAAGCCCGATGTGCTGACGCTGGATGTCGAGATGCCGCGCATGGACGGCCTGACCTTTCTCGAGAACCTGATGCGCCTGCACCCGCTGCCGGTGCTGATGGTCAGCTCGCTCACCGAGCGTGGCGCCGATGTCACCCTGCAGGCGCTGGAGCTGGGCGCGATCGACTTCGTCACCAAGCCCAAGCTGGATGTCCAGGCCGGCCTGCTGGAGCAGTCCGAAGAGCTGCGGCGCAAGCTCCGCGAGGTTGCGCGTGCCCGGATTCCGGCGCGGATACTGCGACCGGTGGCGCCGGCAGGCGTCGCCGTGGCGAGTCCGCGCCGGCTTTACGGCACCACCGAGAAGATCATCGCCATCGGCTCCTCCACCGGTGGCACCGAGGCGGCGCGAGCGGTGATCGAGCGGATGCCCGCCGATGCCCCGGCCATCGTCATCGCTCAGCACATCCCCGCGGCGTTTTCGGCGCCGTTCGCGGCCCGCCTGGACCGTTGCGGCGCCATGCGCGCCTGCGAAGCCCAGGACGGCCAACTGATCGTGCCCGGCCACGTCTATGTCGCCCCCGGCGGCTGGCATCTGCAGGTGGTGCGCAGCGGCGCCCGCTACGTCTGCAAGCTCAACGACGATCCGCCGGAATGCTTCCAGCGGCCGGCGGTGGATGTGCTGTTCCGCAGCGTCGCCCAGCATGTCGGCCCCAACGCGGTGGCGGCAGTGCTCACTGGCATGGGCGAAGACGGTGCCCGTGGCCTCTTGGCGCTACGCCAGGCCGGCGCCCGCACCCTGGTGCAGGACGAGGCCAGCAGCGTGGTCTGGGGCATGCCCGGCGCGGCGTATCGCCTGGGCGCCGCCGAAGCGGTGCTGCCATTGATGGAGATCGCACAGGAATTGCTGAGGCTGTCCAACGCGCCGGCTTCGGCGCGCCGTTCCTCGGAGCCGCGCTCAAGGACCGGCGAGCCGGGGTCGATAAGTCCAACAATTCAAAGCCCATAGGCCTGCCATGTCCAGTCCAACCCTGAAAACCCTCCTGCTGCCGCTGGCCTTCACCGCCGCGCATGCGCTGGCGAGCTTGCTGGGCGCCTCCACGCCCCTGGTCTGGACCCTGCTGGCGGCGATGCTGCTGGCCTGGGGCCATGCCGCCTGGAGCCTGCAACGCCAGGAGCGCCGCAAGCTGGAGGCCTTGTTGCGCCAGAAGCCGCGCGACGAGGCCTGGCTGGCCGAGCAGCACCGTCTGCTGGCCGGCATCTGCGACTCGGCGCACGAGGAGGCGCAGAGTGTGCTCGGCGAGGTGGACCGCGTGCGGGTGCTGATCCGCGATGCGGTCGGCCAGTTGCAGCAGAGTTTCGAGGCGATGAACCGGCAGTCGCGCGAGCAGTCGGCGACGGTGGCGCGCATCGTCACCCGCCAGGACGCCGCCGCCGACGAGGGTGTCAACGTGCATGGCTTCGTGTCGCGCGCCGGCACGCTGATGTCCGGCTTGGTCGATTCCCTGGCCCAGGTCAGTGCCCAGAGCACTGCCAGCGTCGGCCAGATCGACGCCATGGTCCAGCACATGGACGCCATCTTCGAGCTGCTCAACGACGTCAAGTCGATCGCCGACCAGACCAATCTGCTGGCGCTCAATGCCGCCATCGAGGCGGCACGGGCCGGCGAGGCCGGGCGCGGCTTCGCGGTGGTGGCCGAGGAGATCCGCAACCTCTCGCAGCGCTCCAATACCTTCAACGAGCAGATCCGTGGCCTGGTCGGCTCCTCGCGGGAGGCGGTGGCGGCGGTGCGCGCCACGGTCAGCGAGATGGCCAGCCGCGACTTGAGCTTGAGTCGCACCGCCCAGCAGGAGATGTCCGGCGTGCTCGGCCAGGTGGAGGCGCTCAACAGCTCGATGGAATCGGGCATGCGTGAGCTGTCCAGTTCCGGCCAGCGGATCGCCGATGCGGTGGGCGAGGCGGTGCGCTGCCTGCAGTTCGAGGACATCTCCACCCAGGCCCTGAGCGCGGCGGTGAGCCATATCGACCGCGTGCAGGCGATGGCGCTGGAGGCGGAGAATCTGCACCGGCTGATGGCGGAGTCGCCGGCCACCGACAGCGAGCAGCGCCGCGCCGAGGTGGACCGCTGGCATCGCCAGGCCGAGGACCGTATCCGCCAATGGCGCGCGGTGCCGCACAAGGCGGTCTTGCAGGCCTCGATGGATTCCGGCTCGGTGGACCTGTTCTAGCGGCAACTGTCCTAGCGGCGACTGGCATCGCTCCCGAAAGCCCGCGTTCGACGCGGGCTTTTTGTTGAAGGGGCGATCCTCGCGGCTGTCAAGCTGCCGATGGTGCAGGCGCTGGGGTGGGCGACCGGAGGAAACTGCAAGCCGCCAAAAAGGCCGCAAGAACTGGCAGACTGGCGCGCCAATTGCGCATTCCGACCGGCACCCGACACGGTGAATCACCGTTCAGGGTGTCAATCCGACCCCTCCCGATATCTCCCCCAGGGACCGATGATGGCCGGTAACTACGAACTACAGCACCTGATCGACAACAACGCCCGCTGGGCGGCCCGGGTGGTCAAGAACGATCCGCAGTTCTTCCTCCGGCTGGTGGCCCAACAGGCGCCGGAGTACCTGTGGATCGGCTGCGCCGATTCGCGGGTGCCGGCCAACGAGGTGGTCGATCTCGCCCCCGGCGAGCTGTTCGTGCACCGTAACGTCGCCAATGTGGTGAACCATTCCGACGTCAACTGCCAGTCGGTGATCCAGTTCGCCGTCGATGTGCTCAAGGTCAAGCACATCATGGTGGTCGGCCACTACGGTTGTTCCGGCGTCCGCACGGCCCTGACCTGCCAGCGGGTGAACGGCGTCGCCGACCATTGGCTGGGGCATGTCCGCGATGTAGCCTGCCGCCACCAGCCCCTGATCGACCTGGAGCCGGACGAGGCCTGCCGCTTCAGCCTTTTGTGCGAACTGAACGTGCTGGAGCAGGCGCTGAATGTCTGTTCCTCCCTGACCGTCCAGGACGCCTGGGCGCGCGGTCAGCCACTGACCGTCCACGGCTGGATCTACGGTCTGGGCGATGGTCTGGTTCGCCACCTGGATGTCTCGGTGAGCGGTCCCACCGATCTGGGCAAGCTGCGCGAGCGGGCCGTGCGCGACATCAGCGAGGCCCGCCGGACCCACACCAACCGCCCCGATTGAGGCCGCTACCGCCCCGGGGCCGTCGCTTCGGGGGGGTAAAGCACGTAAAATCGACCGGCTTGGCTGCCCGCAGCGGCGCCTAAACAGTTCCTTTTCGATCCAGGTAGCACCCAGATGAGCATCGAACGCGACGTGATGGAGTACGACGTGCTGATCGTCGGCGCGGGCCCCGCGGGCCTTTCCGCCGCCATCCGCCTCAAGCAGATCAACCCCGACCTCTCGGTCTGTCTGGTGGAGAAGGGCTCTGAAGTCGGTGCCCACATCCTCTCCGGCGCGGTGTTCGAGCCGCGCTCGCTCAACGAGCTGATCCCGGACTGGAAGGCCAAGGGCGCGCCGCTCAAGACCCCGGTGGCCGGCGACGACATCTACTTCCTCCTCTCCGAGGAAAAAGCCTTCAAGATGCCCGGCCTGTTCGTGCCCAAGCCGATGCACAACGAGGGCAACTACATCATCTCGCTGGGCAAGCTGGTGCGCTGGCTGGGCGACCAGGCCCAGGAACTGGGCGTGGAGATCTACCCCGGTTTCGCCGCGCAGGAAGTGCTGATCGACGAGCAGGGCATCGTCCGCGGCATCCAGGTCGGTGACCTGGGCGTGGACCGCGAAGGCCACCACAAGCCCGACTTCGCGCCGGGCATGGAGCTGCGCGCCAAGTACACCCTGTTCGCCGAAGGCTGCCGCGGCCACCTGGCCAAGCGCCTGCTCGCCAAGTACGAGCTGGACAAGGACGCCGATCCGCAGCACTACGCCATCGGCATCAAGGAGCAGTGGACGGTCCCCGCCGGTCAGCACAAGCCGGGTCTGGTGGTGCACAGCGCCGGCTGGCCGCTGTCGGTGGGCGGCACCGAGAGCCTGGGTGGCTCCTTCCTGTATCACCTGGAAGACAACCAGGTGGTGGTCGGCCTGATCGTCGACCTCTCCTACAGCAATCCGCACCTCTCGCCCTTCGACGAGTTCCAGCGCTACAAGCAGCACCCGGTGATCAAGCAGTACCTGCAGGGCGGCACCCGCGTCGCCTACGGTGCCCGCGCGATCAGCAAGGGTGGCTTCAACTCGCTGCCGAAGATGGCCTTCCAGGGCGGCGTGCTGATCGGCTGCGACCTCGGCACCATGAACTTCGCCAAGATCAAGGGCAGCCACACCGCGATGAAGAGCGGCATGCTGGCCGCCGAAGCCGCCGCCGAGGCCCTGGCCGCCGGCCGCGAGGCCGACGTGCTGGACAACTACACCGACAAGTTCAAGGCGAGCTGGCTCTACGATGAGCTGTACCGCAGCCGCAACTTCGGGCCCTTCCTGCACAAGTTCGGCGCCCTGGTGGGTGGCGGCATCAACTACATCGAGCAGAACTGGTTCGGTGGCAAGTTCCCGTTCACCGTCCACGACCGCATCCCGGACTACGCCACCCTCAAGCTGGCCAAGGATTGCGTGAAGCCGGTCTACCCGAAGCCGGACGGCAAGCTCAGCTTCGACAAGCTGTCCTCGGTGTTCCTGTCCTCGACCAATCACGAGGAGGAGCAGCCCTGCCATCTGCAGCTCAAGGATCCGAGCATTCCGCTCGCGAAGAACCTGCCGATGTACGACGAGCCGGCGCAGCGCTACTGCCCGGCCGGGGTCTACGAAGTGGTGGGCGAGGGCGAGGCCAAGCGCTTCCAGATCAATGCCCAGAACTGCGTGCACTGCAAGACCTGCGACATCAAGGATCCGGCCCAGAACATCAACTGGGTGGCCCCGGAAGGTTCCGGCGGCCCGAATTACGCGGCGATGTAAGGCGCCGGTAGGCGGGGTTGCGTCGCTACGGCCAATCCCGCCCGCCTTGCCGCATCGCACAATACCCCGCTTTTTTTCGTTTTGAACCGAGGGTGTGTTGCCAGTTACTTTGTCGCTGCGTTGCCGGTCAAAATCGCGTCAGGCAAGGCGCCTGCCGACGCGAAGGCTGGCCGCCTTCGCTAGGCTGGCAACGCAGCATGACGCGGTTTTGGCCAGCAACCCTTCGGGGCGGGACGGTTTTGGGGCATTGCGGCGTCAGCTAGAGAGGGAAATAGAACCACTATTCCCCTCTCTAACTTCCTTGCACTGCCCCAAAACCGCCTTCCGCCGCAGCGACAAAGTAACTGTCAACACACCCTAGAGAGACCGCATGAAAGCAATCGTCAGCGTCAAGCGCGTGGTGGACTACAACGTCCGCATCCAGGTCAAGCCGGACGGCTCCGGCGTCGTCACCGACGGCGTCAAGATGAGCATGAATCCCTTTGACGAAATCGCCATGGAAGAGGCGGTGCGTCTGAAGGAGAAGGGCAAGATCACCGAGATCATCGCCGTCACCATCGGCGGTGCGAAGAACGAAGAGACCCTGCGCACCGCGCTGGCCTTCGGCGCCACCAAGGCGATCCACATCAAGGACGAAGGCGAGGTGCAGCCGCTGACCGCCGCCCGCGCCTTGGCCGCGGTGTTCAAGAAGGAAGGCGCCTCGCTGCTGATCGCCGGCAAGCAGGCGATCGACGACGACGCCAACCAGACCGGCCAGATGGTCGCCGCCCTGCTCGACATCGCCCAGGCGACCTTCGCCGGCAAGGTGGACGTCGACGGCAACAAGGCCACCGTGGTCCGCGAAGTGGACGCCGGCCTGGAAACCCTGGAAATCGACCTGCCGGCCGTCATCACCGCCGACCTGCGTCTGAACGAGCCGCGCTACCTGAAGCTGCCGGACATCATGAAGGCCAAGCGCATCCCCATCGAGGCCACCACCCTGGCCGACCTGGGCGTGACCGCCGCTGCCGCCGTCAAGACCGTCAAGACCGCGCCGCCGCCGACCCGCAGCAAGGGCGTAGTGGTGAAGACCGTCGACGACCTGATCGCCGCGCTCAAGGCCAAGGGCCTGGCCTAAATCTCTGTCGCGAGGCGAAAGGCGTGAGGAGTGAGGCTTAAAGCCCCTCCAGCGCCTCGCCCCTCACGACTCACCCTTCACGGAGTAACTCATGTCCAAGATTCTCGTCATTGCGGAACACGCCGACGGCAAGCTGAATGCCGGCGTCGCCAAGGTGCTGGCCGCCGCCAGCAAGATCGGCGGCGAAGTCACCGTGCTGGTGCTGGCTGCCGACGGCGCCGCCGTCGCTGCCGAAGCCGCCAAGCTGGATGGTGTGGCCAAGGTGCTGGTCGCCGATAGCGCCGCGCTTGCCAACCCGGTCGCCGCCAACCTCGCGCCGGCCATCGTCGAAGTCGCCGCCGGCTACAGCCATGTGCTGTTCCCGGGCACCACCTTCGGCAAGGATGTCGCCCCGCGCGTCGCCGCCAAGCTCGGCGTGCCGCAGATCAGCGACGTGATGGCGGTGCACTCCGGCAGCTCCTTCGACCGCCCGGTCTACGCCGGCAATGCCATCACCACCGTCGAAGCGCCGGCCGGCACCATTGTCATCACCGTGCGCCTGGCTTCCTTCACCGCCGTTGCCGCCAGCGGCAGCGCCGCGGTCGAGAAGGTTTCGGTGGGCGTCACCGCCGCTGCCCACACCCGCTACGTGAAGCTGGAAGCGCAGAAGTCCGCGCGCCCCGACCTGCAGTCCGCCAACAAGGTGGTCTCCGGTGGCCGCGCCCTGGGTTCGTCGGAGAACTTCAAGGTGATCTTCGACTTCGCCGACAAGATCGGCGCCGGCGTCGGCGCCAGCCGCGCGGCGGTCGACTCCGGCTACGTGCCGAACGACATGCAGGTCGGCCAGACCGGCAAGATCATCGCGCCGGAGCTGTACTTCGCCATCGGCATCTCGGGCGCGATCCAGCACCTCGCCGGCATCAAGGACGCCCGCACCATCGTCGCCATCAACAAGGACGCGGAAGCGCCGATCTTCGAAGTGGCCGACATCGGCCTGGTCGGCGATCTGTTCACCGTGGTGCCGGAGCTGACCGCGAAGATGTAATGCGCGCTGCACGCTGAAACTGACAAAGGCCGGGTGACCGGCCTTTGTCGTATCTGGAGGATGAAAAGATGGCTTACCGTTCCGTGTTCGCGCGCGAGGCCTTTGCCGGACGCACCTATATCGTTACCGGCGGTGGCTCCGGCATCGGCCGCTGCACCGCGCACGAGCTGGCCAGCCTCGGCGCCAAGGTGCTGATCACCGGCCGCAAACCCGAAAAGCTCGACAAGACCGTCGCCGAAATCATCGAGGACGGGGGCCAGGCCGCCGGCTATGCCTTCGACATCCGCGACGAGGAGGCGGTGAAGACCGCGCTCAAGCAGATGCTCGCCGAGCACGGCGCCGTCCACGGCCTGGTCAACAACGCCGGCGGGCAGTTCCCGATGCCGGTGGCGCTGATCTCCAAGAAGGGCTTCGAGGCGGTGGTCGCCAACAATCTCACCGGCGGCTTCCTGGTCGCCCGCGAGCTGTACAACCTGCACTTCAAGAAGCACGGCGGCGCCATCGTCAACATGCTCGCCGACATGTGGGGTGGCATGCCCGGTATGGCGCACTCGGGCGCGGCGCGGGCCGGCATGATGAACCTCACCGAGACCATGGCTACCGAATGGGCCAGCGTCGGCGTGCGGGTCAACGCGGTGGCGCCGGGCTTTGTCGCCAGCTCCGGCATGGATCAGTACGACCCGGCCTTCACCGCCCAGGTGATTCCGCAGATGGCCAGCACCATCCCGCTGCGGCGCATGGCCGAAGAGGCCGAGATCAGCGCCGCCATCGTCTTCCTGCTCTCGGATGGCGCCAGCTTCGTCACCGGCCACACCCTCAAGATCGACGGCGGCGCCAGCCTCAACACCAAGCTGTTCCCGCTGCAGGGCAAGGGCAATGAGCCCTACGACGGCTTCCATCGGGCGACGAAGCCGAAAGCGGTGCAGGGCAACTGAACCGCCGCAAATCCGGCGGTAGTAGCACGAAGCCCCGGGAAACCGGGGCTTCGTGCTGTCGGCGGCTCAGTACAGCTTGCGCTCGCCTGCCGGCGGCGGCGTGTACTGGTACAGCCAGGTCTCGCTCAGAGTTTCCTTGCCGCTCTTCAGATACAGCCGGATGTTGATCGGCTCCAGGCTGTCGTCGGGCACCAGATCGAACATCGCGCGGTAGCCCTTGAGCGAATGCAGGGGGCGGGCCGAGGTGATCTCCACCTTGCCGCGCGAGGCCTCGATCACCGCCTCGACCGGCGCCTTGGGGTCCAGCTCCGCCAGCTTGCCGCCGGCGAAGTCGATGGCGAAGCGCCAGGAGAACCGGGTGCGCTTCTGGCCGATCACGCCGCCCAGGCCGGTGCGAGTGTCCTGCACGGTAGCCAGCGGCGGCGTCGCCGGCGGCACCGCGCCCCAGTGCAGCTTGTAGGACAGCAGATATTCCTGACCCGGCTGCACCGGCTCCTTCGGGTTCCAGAAGGCAACGATGTTGTCGAAGGTCTCGTCGACGGTGGGAATCTCCACCAGTTGCACCGCGCCCAGACCCCAGTCGCCCTTGGGCTCCACCCAGAGGCTGGGGCGCTTCTCGTAGAACACGCCGTCGTCCTGGTAGTGGTCGAAGTTGCGGTCGCGCTGCAACAGGCCGAAGCCGCGCGGGTTGTTGTCGAAGTAGCTGTTCACCCGCACACCGGTGGGGTTGACCAGAGGGCGCCACAGCCATTCGCCGGCGCCGGTGAGCATGGCCAGGCCGTCGGTATCGTGAATCTCCGGACGCCAGTCCCAGGCCATGCGCTTATCGTTTTCGCCGTACTGGTACATGCTGGTCAGCGGCGCGATGCCGAGGCGCTCGATGGTCTTGCGCGGGTACAGCGCGGCGTCGATCTCCATCACCAGGCTGTCGCCGGGAGTGAGCAGGAAGCGGTAGGCGCCGGTGGTGCTCGGCGAGTCGAGCAGGGCGTAGACGGTGAGATGCTGGTCGCCCTTCTTCGGGCGCTCCAGCCAGTAGGCGCTGAAGATCGGGAACTCCTCCGGACGCGGCAGCCCGGTGTCGATGGCTAGACCGCGCGCCGACAGGCCGTATTGCTTGTCCTTGCCCACCGCGCGGAAATAGCTGGCGCCGAGAAAGGCGGCGACATCCAGTTCGAACTTGGGCGGCACTTGGATGCGGAAGCCGGCGTAGCCCAAGTCTTCCGGCAGCTTGCCGAGCTTGGCCTTGCCGTCGTACTTGAAGTACTCCGGCTTGTAGGCGATCTCGCGCGCCTGGCCGTCCACCACCTCGAACAGATGCACCGGGGTCTGGAAGTACAGGCCCAGATGGAACAGCCGCGCCTGGAAGGGACTGTCCGGCGTGCGCCAGAGCGAGTGCTCGGCCTTGAACTGCAGGCGCTGGTAGTCGTCCCAGGTGATGTCCTTGAGCGACTTCGGCAGCTCGCCCTGATGCGAGACGTAGGGCGATTCCGACAGGTGCCGGGCATGGCCCTTGAGCCAGGCGTAGTCGAAAGCCTGTGCCTTGGCGGTGGCGGCCTCGGCCGGCAGCGCCTCCAGCAGGGCGGCGAGCGGGATGCCGTAGGCGGCAAGGGCGGCGGCGGACTTCAGGAAGCCTCTGCGATTCATGAGCTGGCGTTTTTTTGGGGGCAGGCGCGCGAAGTTTAGATTCAGTTGCGGCGAAGCAGCGCATCCGACCCCGGTTTTTTGGCTGGGTTCGCCGGCCCGCGGCGCGGGGTGGCTGGCGAAATTGTCAGCGCTGGTGCAGGCGCACCAAGCGGGTGCGGTCAACTTGTATCCAAATGTCAAATGGCCGCCGCGAGGCGCTGCCTAGACTCCCAGCCAAGCTCGAAGCCCCATCCGGGGTGGTTCCGGCGATCCGCGCTGACTTCACTTCCGTACCCACTGCTCAAGAAATAGGGACTTCCATGCACCAGTCTTTGCCTGCCCGTCTCGCCGGAGCGGCCCTGCTCGCGGTTTCCTACTCGGTCGCGGCGCAGCAGCCGATGACCAACACCATTCCGGTGCAGACCCTGGCCGAACCGGCCAAGCCGGAAGTCCGCGAGATCGGCTTCAAGGTGAAGACCCGCGGCGGTTTCAGCATCGAGTCGGATGATGGCAGCGCCGGTTTCGACATCGAGGGCCGCACGGTGTTCGACGTCAACTACTTCGACGGCTTCTACAACCAGGGTGGCGATGGCGCCACCGGCAGCGAGAGCGAGCTGCGCCGCGCCCGCTTCGGCTTCAATGGCTGGTACAGCAAGGACTGGAACTACACCTTCCTGGTCAATCTCGCCGAAGACACCCGCAGCATCGACGAGACCGCCACCACCATCGACACCGCGATGGTGCAGTACACCGGCTTCAAGTACGCCGATGTCACCGTCGGCCGCTTCAAGCGCCCGGTGTCGCTGGACATCCTCACCAGCTCCAACTGGCAGCCACTCACCGAGCTGGCCTATATCTGGGAGCTGGCGCCGGCCAATGACATCACCAAGTTCTCGCTGCAGGCCAGCAAGCTGTTCGAGTTCGGCAACAAGTCCGGCCTGGTCTACCAGTTGGCACTGTCCGACGCCTACGCCGAGGACGAGCCGACCAAGAGCGGCAAGGACCACTACGCCCTCAACGGCCGCCTGGTCTACACCCCCTGGGTAGACAAGGGCCGCGTGCTGCATCTGGGACTCTCCTACGGCGACCAGAACCCCGGCGACGGCGCCACCACCAACGTCCGCTCGCGACTGGGCGTCCACGGCATCAGCAAGCTCACCCTGGCGGCCAGCCAACCCATCGACAGCGACAGCCAGTACGGTTTGGAGGCGGCCGGCATCTTCGGGCCGATGTCCTTCCAGGCCGAGTACCTGAGCCGCAGCATCGGCGGCGCCGAAGGCAGCGGCGACATTGACGTCAGCGGCTACTACCTCACCGGCACCTATACGCTCACCGGCGAATCGCGCGGCTACAAGCGCAAGGATGGCCGCTTCGACAAGATCGTGCCCGCCAATCACCGCTTCGGCGCCATCGAGCTGGTCGCCCGCATCCAGAGCGCCACGGTCTCGCCGCAGGGTGGCACCGAGGTCAGCGCCGACGCCTACACGGTGGGCGCCAACTGGTATCCGATCCGCGCCGTGAAACTGGCGCTGGACGTCACCCAAGCCACCGTCGATGGCCTCGACACCGGCGCCGCTGGCGACAGCGGTCGCGCCGTGGTCGGCCGCGTCCAGTGGGTTTTCTAAGCACCGCGTCTCTTCGGGATACCAACGCCATGTTCATCAAGCACCGTCTGCACCTCGCCCTGGCCGCCGCCGCGCTGAGCCTGCTTGCCGCCTGCGGCAAGAAGAGCGCCGAGGACGCCGCCCCGGCCACTGCCGAAAAGACCAGCCTGGTGGTCTACACCGCCTTCGAGCCGGAGCAGTTGCCGGCCTTCAAGCAGGCCTTCGAGGCCGCCAACCCGAACATCAGCATCGACTGGGTGCGCGATTCCACCGGCGTCATCACCGCCCGCCTGCTGGCCGAGAAGGACAACCCGCGTGCCGACGCGGTCTGGGGCCTGGCCGCCAGCTCGCTGCTGCTGCTCGACAACTACAAGCTGCTGGAAGGCTATGCGCCGCAGGGCGTGGAAAAGCTCGATCCGCGCTTCGTCGACAGCCACACGCCGCCGCTGTGGACCGCCGCCGACGCCTACGAGGCGGCGATCTGCGTCAACACCGAAGAGCTGAAGAAGAAGAACCTGCCGATGCCGGCCAGTTGGGCCGATCTCACCAAGCCGGTCTACAAGGGCTATGTGGTGATGCCCAATCCCAACTCCTCGGGCACCGGCTTCCTGGCTGTCGCCGGCTGGTTGCAGATGATGGGCGAGGACAAGGCCTGGGAGTACATGAACGCGCTGGACGCCAACATCGCGCGCTACACCCATTCCGGCTCCAAGCCCTGCAAGGAAGTCGCCACCGGCGAAGTGCCGGTGGGCATCTCGCTGGGCTATACCGGCGTCAAGCAGAAGGCCAAGGGCGCACCGGTGGAGATCGTGTTCGCCAGCGAGGGCCTGGGCTGGGACATGGAGGCGCAGGCGATCGTCGCCGGCACCAAGAAGACCGAGGCGGTGAAGAAGCTGATGGACTTCGCGGTGAGCGAAACCGCCAACAAGCTCTACAACCAGGCCTACCCGATGATCGGCATTCCGGCCCTGGCGCAGCCGGTGACCGGCTATCCGGCCGACATCGCCAGCAAGTACGCCAAGAACGACTTCGCCTGGGTCGCCGGCAACCGCGAGCGGGTGCTGGCGGAGTGGCAGAAGCGCTACTCCAGCAAGACCGAGCCCAAGACCTAGGCCGCGCCGGAACCGCTCCCCATGACCGAGCCGCTGCTCCGCATCCGCAAGCTGCAGAAGCGCTATGGCCAGGCCATCGCGCTGGATCGCATCCATCTCGACGTGCATGCCGGCGAGTTCCTGTGCTTCCTCGGCCCCTCCGGCTGCGGCAAGACCACCCTGCTGCGCGCCATCGCCGGCCTCGACCCGCAGAGCGCCGGCAGCATCCACCAGGGCGAGGCGGAAATCTCTGCGCTGCCGGCCGAGAAGCGCGGATTCGGCATCGTCTTCCAGTCCTACGCGCTGTTCCCCAACCTCACGGTGCTGGACAACGTCGCCTACGGCCTGGTCGGCAAGCTGCCGCGCGCCGAGCGCGAGACTAGGGCGCGCGAGTTGCTGGCGACGGTCGGCCTGGAAGGCTTCGAGCGCAAGTATCCGGCGCAGTGCTCGGGGGGGCAGCAGCAACGCGTTGCCCTGGCCCGCGCGCTCGCGCCCAAGCCCGGCCTCTTGCTGCTCGACGAGCCGCTGTCGGCGCTCGACGCCCGCGTGCGGGTGCACCTGCGCAGCCAGATCAAGGCTTTGCAGGCGCAACTGGGCGTGACCACCATCATGGTCACCCACGATCAGGAAGAGGCGCTGACCATGGCCGACCGCATCGTGGTGATGAATCGCGGCGAGATCGAGCAGGTGGGCACGCCCTACGAGATCTACGAGCAGCCGCGCACCCGCTTCGTCGCCGACTTCGTGGGGGCGATGAACTTCCTGCCGGCGCGGCTGCGCAATGCCAGCCTGCTGGAAGTCGCTGGCACGCTCATCGAGCTGCCACAGCCGGCTTCGCTGCTGCCCGGCCTGCCGATCACTGCCGGCATCCGCCCCGAGCGGGTGCGGCTGGCCGCCAGCGGCCTGCCGGCGACGCTGCTGGCGCGCGAGTTCCTGGGCAGCCAGTTGCGCCTGCTGGCGCGGCTGGCGGACGGCAGCGAATTGCAGTTGCTGCTGCCGGTGGAGGCCGCCGCCGGCCTGCCGGAGGTGGGCGGGGCGCTGGCGCTGGACTTCAATCCCGACTACCTGCGGCTGTTTCCCGCCGAGCCCCTGAGCGAGTCGGCGGCGGCATGAGCAGCCTGGCCCTGAAGCTGCCGCGCTGGCGCCCGCTCTGGCAGGGCCTGTCGGATCGCGGCCTGCTGCTGTTCGCGCTGGCGCTGGCGGTGCCGACCCTGCTGCTGCCGCTGGGCACCCTGGTCGAGCACGCCTTCTTCGACGACTCCGGCCGCTGGGTCGGCTTTGCCCGCTTTCTCGGCTATCTCGCCGACCCGGCCTTGCAGCGCTCGCTGCGCAACTCGCTGTGGGTGTCCACGGTGTCGACGCTGATCTCGGTGACGCTGGCCTTTCTCGCCGCCTACAGCGTGTCGCGCACCTTGCTGCCGGGGCGTGGGCTGCTGCGGCTGGTGCTGTTTCTGCCGCTGATGGCGCCCTCGCTGATGCCGGGTCTGGCGCTGGTCTACTGGTTCGGCGAGCAGGGCCTGGCCAAGGGTCTGCTGTTCGGCGCCGAGCTGTACGGGCCGGTGGGCATCGTCATCGGCTCGGTGTTCTGGACCCTGCCGCTGGCCTTTCTGATTTTGAGCACCGCCTTCGCCAATGCCGACGGCCGCCTGTTCGAGGCGGCGCGGGTGCTCGGCGCCAGTCCGTTCCGGGTGTTCCGCACCGTCACCTTGCCCTCGGTGCGCTACGGCCTGATCGGTTCGGCGGTGGTGGTGTTCACCCAGGTGTTCACCGACTTCGGCGTGCCCAAGGTGATCGGCGGTCAGTACAACGTGCTGCCCACCGACATCTACAAGCAGGTCATCGGCCAGCACAACTTCGGCATGGGCTCGGCGATCAGTCTGGTGCTGATCCTGCCGGCGCTGCTGAGCTTCGCGGTGGACCGCTGGTCGGCGAGCAAGCAGAGCGCCGCCCTGGGCGCGCGCGCCACCCGCTACACGCCGCCGCCGGACCGCTTGCGCGACGGCCTGGCCGGGGGCTACGCGCTGCTGCTGTCGGCGGCGGTGCTGGCGGTCATGGGCATGGCGGTGTACGCCTCGCTGGTCAGCTACTGGCCTTACAACCTGACGCTGACCCTGGACAACTACCGCTTCGAGTCGGTGCCCGGCACCGGCTGGCGCGCCTTCCGCAACTCGCTGGAACTGGCCTTCCACACCGCCTGCTTCGGCACCGTGCTGGTGTTCCTGTTCGCCTACTTCACCGAGAAGGGCCGCAAGGGCGTGGTGCTGCGCAATGCCTTCCGCCTGTTCGCGATGCTGCCGCTGGCGATCCCCGGCCTGGTGCTCGGTCTCGGTTACGTCTTCTACTTCAACGCGCCGGGCAATCCGCTGAACGTGCTTTACGGCGGCATGAGTCTCTTGGTGATCTGCACCGTGGTGCACTTCTACAGCGTGGTGCACATGACCGCCGCCACCGCCATCAACCAGCTCGACCGCGAGTTCGAGGCCGCCAACGCCATGCTCGGCGCGCCGGCCTGGCGGCTGCTGCGCAAGGTGACGCTGCCGGTCTGCCTGCCGGCCATCCTCGACATCTGGTTCTACCTGTTCGTCAACGGTATCCGCACCGTCTCGGCGGTGATCTTCCTCTACGCCACCGACACCACCCTGGCTTCGGTCGCCTCGCTCAATCTCGACGACTCCGGCGAGACCGCCGAAGCCTGCGCGATGGCGGTGCTGATCGTGCTGGCCTGCCTGCTGGTGCGCCTGCTGCACTGGCTGGTGTCGAAGTTCCTGCTGGCGCGTCTACAGCACTGGCGCCAGTCCTAGTTCCGACCATGACTCCGTATCGTTACCAACGTCGCTACGCCGGCCCGCTGCAGGCGGTGATCTTCGACTGGGCCGGCACTGTCATCGACTACGGCTGCCTGGCGCCGGTCGAGGCTTTTGTCGAACTGTTCCGCCGCGAAGGCCTGGCGCTGAGCCCGGCCCAGGCGCGCGAGCCCATGGGCACCGAGAAGCGCGAGCACATCCGTCGCTTGCTGGCGATCCCGGCGGTGGCCGCCGACTGGCAGGCTGCCAAGGGCCGTGCCGCCAGCGAGGCCGACGTCGACCGGCTGTACCGGGAGTTCCTGCCGATCCAGCTCGCGACCATCGCCAGCAACGCCCGGATGATTCCCGGCGCGGTGGCCCTGGTGCAGCGGCTGCGCGCGCGCGGCCTGAAAATCGGCGCCAACACCGGCTACAACCGCGAGATGCTGGCGCTCTGCGAGCGCGCGGCGCTGGCGCAGGGCTATGCGCCGGATTGCAGCCTCGCCGCCGAGGACGCACCGCGCGGCCGGCCCTGGCCCGATCTCGCGCTGCTCAACGCGTTGCGCCTGGGGGTGTCCTGCGTGCAGGCCTGCGTGAAGGTGGACGACACCGTGGCCGGCATCCAGGAAGGCTTGTCCGCCGGCATGTGGACGGTGGCCGTGAGTCTGAGCGGCAACGAGCTGGGCCTGTCTCTGGACGATTGGGCGCGGCTGCCGCCAGGTGAGCGCAGCGCCCGCGCCGCCGCCGCCAGCCAGCGCCTGAAGCAGGCCGGCGCCCACTACGTGATCGACAGCGTCGCCGGTCTGGAAGCCTGCCTCGACGACATCGAGATGCGCCTTACCTGCGGTGAACGGCCATGAGCGCGGATAGCGCGCGTGACTTCGACGTCGCCGTGGTCGGCGCCGGCATCGTCGGCCTCGCTCATGCCTATCAGGCCGCGCGTCGCGGCCTGAAGGTGGCGCTGATCGACCGCAGCGAGTTCGCGGTCGGCGCCTCGGTGCGCAACTTCGGCCTGATCTGGCCCATCGGCCAGCCGCCCGGCCTGCTGCTGGACCGCGCTATGCGCAGCCGCCGGCACTGGCTGGATCTCAAGGCCGCGGCCGGCCTGCCGCTGGCGGAAAGCGGCAGCCTGCACGCGGCGCGGCATCCCACCGAGCTGGCGGTGCTGGAGGAATTCCTCGCCCGTTACGCCGATGCCGGTTACGAGATGCGCCTGCTGACGCCCGACGAGGCGGTCGCCCGGGCGCCGGCCTTGCGTCGCGAGGGTCTGCTCGGCGCGCTGTGGAGCGCCACCGAACTCACCGCCACCTCGCCGCTGTGCGTGCGCGGCCTGGCAAGCCATCTGGCCGAGCAGTGGGGCGTGCGCCTGCTCAATCGCTGCATGGTCACCGGCATCGACAGCGGCCTGCTCTATACCGAGCAGGGGCGCATCCGCGCCGGCCATGTCTTCGTGTGCAGTGGCCCGGACCTGCAGACCCTGTTCCCGCAACTGCTGGCGCCGTTGACGCTGTGCAAGCTGCAGATGCTCTCGGTGGCGCCGGAAGACAGCGGCTACCGCCTGGGCCCCGGCCTCTGCGCCGGCCTCACGCTGCTGCATTACGACGCCTTCAACGGCTGCACCGATAGCCTGCCGGCGCTGCGCGCGCGCGCCGACGCGGTCTATCCGCTGCAAAGGCGCTGGGGCATCCACGCGCTGATCTCGCAGCACGCCAGCGGCGAGCTGATCCTCGGCGACTCGCACGAGTACGGCCACACCCTGGAGCCCTTCGACCGCGAGGAGATCAACCAGGCCATCCTCGACTACATCCACGAGTTCATGCGCCTGCCAGGACATCGCCCGGCGCGGAGCTGGCACGGCATCTACCCCAAGCTCAAGGGCGGCACCGAGCTCGTCGCCGATCCGCTCAAGGGCGTGACCGTGGTCAACGGCCTGGGCGGCGCCGGCATGACGCTGTCGTTCGGGCTCGCCGAGGAAGTGCTGGAGGCGCGACTGTGAGCGGCGAGGGCGTCGAGCGCCTGCTGGAGCTGCTGGTGAGCCGGGGCGGCGGGCAGTACGGCTACGAGCCGGTGAGCCAGTTGGCCCACGCCCTGCAAGCCGCCAGCCTCGCCGAGGCGGCGGGCGAGGGCGCGCCGCTGGTGGCCGCCGCGCTGCTGCACGATCTCGGCCATCTGGTCGACGGCAGCGAGGTGGCGCGCCTGGCGCGCGGCGAGGACGACCATCACGAGCTGCGCGCGCTGCGCCTGCTCAAGCGCGAGTTCGGCGCCGCCGTGGTGGAGCCGGTGCGCCTGCATGTGCAGGCCAAGCGCTACCTCTGCGCGCTGGAGCCGGGCTACCTCGCGGCGCTGTCCGAGGCCTCCCGCGCCAGCCTGGCGGTGCAGGGCGGGGTGATGTCGGCCGACGAGGCCGCCGCCTTCATCCGCCTGCCGCAGGCGCAGGCGGCGCTGCGTCTGCGCCGCTACGACGACCAGGCCAAGGACCCCTCGGCGCGCAGCCCCGAGGCCGATCATTTTCTCCCGCATCTGCGTCGCGCCCAGGCCGAGACGTGGACGCCAGCCGCAACCCCCGATTCGCTGTCAGCCCAGACCGGAGCCACGCCATGACCCATCACGCCCAAAGCTTTAGCCGCGCCGCCGCCAGCCTCTGTCTGGGCCTGGCGCTGGCCGCTGGCCTCGCCGCCTGCGGCCCCTCGCACGCGCCGGAGGCCAGCTTTGCGCCGGCGCCGCGCGAGCTGCGCTGCGCGCCGGACCCGGCGACGGTGGCGGCGAAGTCGGCCGATGGCGTCGCGGTGGCGACGGTCGATAGCGCCGCCTGCGAGGCCGAGCACGCCAAGGCCAGCCACTCCTGAGACCCGCCATGGACCGTCGCCGCTTCCTGCAACTGGCCGGCAGCACCGCTGCCGCCTCGCTGATGCCGCAGTGCATCCGAGACGCCCTGGCGATCCCCGCCAACAACAAGTCCGGGACCATCCAGGATGTCGAGCACGTGGTGATCCTGATGCAGGAGAACCGCGCCTTCGACCACTACTTCGGCACCCTCGCCGGGGTGCGCGGCTTCGGCGACCGTTTCACCATCCCGTTGCCGGGTGGACTCAAGGTCTGGGAGCAGACCTATACCGCCAACGGTAGCTCGCGCACGCTGATGCCCTACCACCTGGACAAGAGCAAGGGCAATGCCCTGCGGGTGGCCCAGTTCACCGCGCTGCCGCACACCTGGAGCGACGCGCAGCCGGCCTGGAACAACGGCCGCATGGACCAGTGGCCCACCTACAAGACCGAGCAGTCGATGGGCTACTACAAGGAGGCCGAGGTCGAGTTCCAGTTTGCGCTCGCCAATGCCTTCACGGTCTGCGACCACTACCACGCCGCGATCCACGCCGGCACCAATCCCAACCGCATCTTCCACTGGACCGGAACCAACGACCACAGCGGTGCCGGCGGCGGCCCGGCTATCAGCAATGCCAACGACTCGCTGGACGCCAGCAGCAGCGGCTACAGTTGGACCACCTATCCCGAGCGCCTCCAGGCCGCCGGGGTGAGCTGGAAGGTCTACCAGAACCTGCCGGACAACTTCACCGACAACCCGCTGGCCGGCTTCAAGCAGTACCGCGCCGCCAATGAGGCGGCCGGCAACAGCAGCAATGGCTTTCCGTACCCCGCCTACGACGAGGCGCAGGACGCCAGCAATCCGCTCTACAAGGGCGTCGCCAATACGCTGCCGAATGGCAACGCGCTGAACCCGAACATGCTCACCGACTTCGCCGCCGACATCACCGCCGGCAAGCTGCCGCAGGTGTCCTGGGTGATCGCGCCGGCCTTCTACTCCGAGCATCCAGGGCCTTCGAGTCCGGTGCAGGGCGCCTGGTATGTGCAGGAGGTGCTGAACGCGCTCACCGCCGACCCGGAGGTCTTCGCCAAGACCGTGCTGATCGTCAACTTCGACGAGAACGACGGCTTCTTCGACCACCTGCCGCCGCCCTGCGCGCCCTCGTTCAACGACGACGGCACGCTGGCCGGCAAGAGCACGCTCGCGGATGCCTCCAGCGAGTACTACATCGGCGACGAGTACAAGAACCACGCCTTTGGTCCCGGCCCGCGCGTGCCGATGATGCTGATCTCGCCCTGGAGCCGTGGCGGCTGGGTGTGCAGCCAGAGTTTCGATCACACCTCGGTGCTGCAATTCCTGGAACGCCGTTTCGGCGTGGCCGAGCCCAACATCGGGCCCTGGCGCCGGGCGTTCTGCGGTGATCTCACCGGTTGCTTCAACTTCGTCGACCCCAACAACGACAACAGCGCCGAGCTGCCGGCGCTGACCAAGCTCGGCGTCGATACCGTCACGCTCACGCAGTCACTGATGCTGCCGGTGGCAGTGCCCTCGGAGAGCGAGCAGAGCTTCCCGGTGCAGGAAACCGGGGTGAGGCTGTCACGGGCGCTGCCCTACGAGCTGCACGCCAGCGCCGAGCTGGACGCCAGGACCGGCCGCCTGCGCCTGGTCTTCGCCAACACCGGCGCTGCCGGCGCGGTGTTCCATGTGTACGACCGCCTGCATCTGGACCGCAACCCGCGCCGCTACGGCGTCGAGGCCGGCAAGCTGCTCGACGATCACTGGGATCTCAATGCCGATGGCGGCGCCTACGATCTCTGGGTGCTGAGCCACAACGGCTGGCACCGGCACTTCACCGGCAATTTGTTCGCGCAGGCCGAGCCGCTGCCGGAGCTGCGGGTCTGCTACGACATCGCCAACGGCGGCGTCTATGTTCAGACCAAGAACGACAGCGCCACCGCGCGCACGCTGAAGATCAGCGCCAACGCCTACTTCGGCGATGGCCCCTGGAGCCTCTACCTGCGGCCCTACGGCGCCGCCGACCACGGCTGGTCGCTGGAGAGCAGCAGCAACTGGTACGACTTCACGGTGACCATCGAGGGCGACGACAGCGGCTACAGCCGCCGCTTCGCCGGCCGTGTCGAAACCGGCGAGCCCCTCCTCAGCGACCCGGCCATGGGCTTGGGCTGAACCTCTTTTCCACTCTTTAGAGAAAGACTTCCGTGAGCACACTCGACCGCCGCCGCTTCCTGAAGCTCGCGGGCAGCAGCGCCGCTGCCTCACTGATGCCGCAATGCATCCGCGACGCCCTGGCGATCCCGGCCAACAACAAGTCGGGGACCATCATGGATGTCGAGCATGTGGTGATCCTGATTCAGGAGAACCGCAGCTTCGATCACTACTTCGGCACCATGGCCGGCGTGCGCGGCTTCGGCGACCGCTTCGGCATTCCGCTGCCGGGCGGGCGCAAGGTCTGGGAGCAGACCTACGCGGTGGATGGCGGCAGCCGCGTCATCATGCCCTACCACCTGGACAGCAGCGCCGGCAACGCCCAGCGCGTCGAGGGTACCCCGCACGGCTGGGACAATGCCCAGCCGGCCTGGAACAACGGCCGCATCGACCAGTGGCCCACCTACAAGCAGCCGCAGTCGATGGGCTACTACAAGCAGGCGGAGCTGGAGTTTCAGTTCGCGCTGGCCAATGCCTTCACGCTCTGCGACGACTACCACTGTGCCTTCCAGGGCGGCACCAACACCAATCGCCTGTTCTACTGGACCGGCACCAACAACCCCACTGGCGTCGGTGGTGGCCCGGCCATCGACAACACCTGGGACTCGATGGGCGCCTCCAGCGAGGGCTACGAGTGGACAACCTATCCAGAGCGGCTGGAAGAGGCCGGGGTGAGCTGGAAGGTCTACCAGAACCTGCCGGACAACTTCACCGACAATCCGTTGCATGGGTTCAAGCAGTACCGGGTCGCCAACGAGGCGGCCGGCAACACCAGCGAAGGGTTTCCCTATATCACCTACACCGAGGCGCTGCACGGCGACATCCCGCTGTACAAGGGCTGCTCCAACACCATGCCCAACGGCAACATGCTGAATCCGCTGATGCTGATGGATTTCGCCGCGGAGGTGCTGGCCGGCAGCCTGCCGCAGGTGTCCTGGGTGGTGGCGCCGGCCAACTACTCCGAGCACCCGGGGCCATCCAGCCCGGTGCAGGGCGCCTGGTACACCCAGGAGGTGCTCAACGCCCTCACCGCCAACCCGGATGTCTTCGCCAAGACCGTGCTCCTGGTCTGCTTCGACGAGAACGACGGCTTCTTCGACCATGTACCGCCGCATGCCGCGCCCTCGCTGAACGCCGACGGCAGCCTGGCCGGCAAGAGCACGCTCGCGGACATCGCCAGCGAGTACTACATCGGCGAGCAGTACCACCAGCATGTGTTCGGCCCCGGCCCGCGGGTGCCGATGTACGTGATCTCGCCCTGGAGTCGCGGCGGCTGGGTGAACTCGCAGGCCTATGACCACACCTCGGTGCTGCGCTTTCTGGAACAGCGCTTCGGGGTCGCCGAGCCCAATATCAGCGCCTGGCGCAAGACCTTCTCTGGCGATCTGATGGGCTGCTTCAACTTCGTCAATCCCAATGACGACAGCGGCGACAGCCTGCCCTTGCAGACCAAGCTGAGCGCCGATCTGATCCGCTACAGCCAGGAGATCCAGTCGCAGGTGGCGGTGCCGGACGAGGCCAGCCAGGCCTATCCGGTGCAGGAGCTGGGCGTGAAGCCCTCCTGTGCGCTGCCTTACGAGCTGCATGTGACCGCCGAGGTCGATCACGCCGACCGCCGCCTGAAGCTGCTGCTGGCCAACACCGGCAGCGCCGGCGCAGTGTTCCACGTCTACGACCGTCTGCATCTGGACCGCAATCCGCGTCGCTACGGCATCGAGGCCGGCAAGATGCTGGACGACACCTGGGACCTCGCCGAAGACGGTGGCGCCTACGATCTCTGGGTGTTGAGCCACAATGGCTGGCACCGGCATTTCACCGGCAAGGCCTCGACGCAGGCGCCGACGCCGGAAATCCGTGTCTGTTACGACGCCGCCAATGGCGACGTCTACCTGCAGACCCGCAATCCTTCCAAGGAGGCGAAGACCCTGGTTATCACGCCCAATGCCTACTTCAGCAGCGGCCCGGCACGTCTGCGGCTGCCTGGCTATGGCAGCGCCGACCACGCCTGGTCGCTGGCCGACAGCTTCCACTGGTACGACTTCACGGTGACCGTCGAAGGCGACAGCAGTGGCTATAGCCGTCGCTACGCCGGCCGGGTCGAAACCGGCGCGGCCTCGGTCAGCGACCCGGCCATGGGTGTCTGAAGCTCCGCATCGCTCGCCTCCGAACCGTATTACTCCCGCTCCGCTCATGCGCCTCGCCATCTTCGACCTCGACCACACCCTGCTGACCGACGACAGCGACTTCCTCTGGGGGCAGTTCCTGTGCGACGAGGGCCATGTCGACCGCGCCGAGTACGAGGCCACCAACCAGGCCTACTACCAGCAATACCTGGCCGGCACCCTGGACATGCTGGAGTTCTGCGCCTTCAGCCTGCGGCCGCTGGCGGCGCAGGATCCCGAGACGCTCTACGCCTGGCGCCGGCAATTCATCGCCGAGCGCATCGCGCCCATCGTCGCGCCGAAGGCGCCGGAGCTGCTGGCGCGCCACCGCGCCGAGGGCGCCACCCTGCTCATCACCAGCGCCACCAACCGCTTCGTCACCGAGCCGATTGCCGAACTGCTGGGCGTGGAGCATCTGATCGCGACCGAAGTGGAGATGGTCGATGGCCGCTACACCGGCCGGGTCGCCGGCCTGCCCAACTTTCAGGGTGGCAAGGTGACGCGACTGCGGCAATGGCTGGCGCAGCAGCCGCAGGCCTACACCAGCACCATCGCCTACAGCGATTCCCGCAACGACATTCCGTTGCTGGAGATGGCCGACGAGGCGGTGGCGGTGGACGCCGACCCGGTACTGAGCGCCGAGGCCGCCAAGCGCGGCTGGCGGGCGATCAGCCTGCGCGGCTAAGCCGTGGCCTATCACCACGACCTCGGGGTGCAGCGTCATCGCTACGATGACCTGAAGACCTTGCTGGCCTGCGCCTCGCCGCGCCGCTCCGGCGACGAGCTGGCGGGCCTGGCCGCCGACAGCGACGAGCGCCGCATGGCCGCGCGCTACGCGCTCGCCGAGCTGCCGCTGCGTACGTTTCTCACCGAGGCGTTGATCCCCTACGAGGACGACGAGGTGACACGGCTGATCGTCGACCGCCACGAGGCCGCCGCCTTCGCGCCGGTCGCACATCTCACCGTCGGTGGCTTCCGCGACTGGCTGCTTTCGTACGAAGCGACGACCGAGGCGCTGAGCGCGCTGGCGCCCGGGCTGACGCCGGAGATGGTGGCGGCGGTATCCAAGCTGATGCGCAACCAGGATCTGATCGCGGTCGCCGCCAAGTGCCGGGTGGTGACCGCCTTCCGCAGCACCCTGGGCCTGCCCGGCCGCCTGGCTTGCCGGCTGCAACCCAATCATCCCACCGACGATCCCCTGGGCATCGCCGCCTCCACCCTCGACGGCCTGCTGTTCGGCGCCGGCGACGCGGTGATCGGCCTCAACCCGGCGACCGACAGCGTGCCGGACTGCATCCGCCTGCTGGAGATGTTCGACGCGCTGCGCCAGCGCTTCGAGATTCCCACCCAGTCCTGCGTGCTGGCGCATGTCACCACCAGCCTGCGGGCGATGGAGCGCGGCGCGCCGCTGGATCTGGTGTTCCAGTCCATCGCCGGCAGCGAGGGCGCCAACCGCGGTTTCGGCATCGACCTGGCGTTGCTGCGCGAGGCCCATGCGGCGGCGCTGAGCCTGAAGCGCGGCACGGTCGGCGAGCACTGCATGTACTTCGAGACTGGCCAGGGTTCGGCGCTGTCCGCCAATGCCCATCACGGCGTCGATCAGCAGACCATGGAGGTGCGCGCCTACGCGGTGGCGCGCGAGTTCAAGCCGCTCTTGGTCAACACCGTGGTCGGCTTCATCGGCCCGGAATACCTCTACGACGCCAAGCAGATCATCCGCGCCGGCCTGGAGGACCATTGCTGCGGCAAGCTGCTGGGCCTGCCGATGGGCGTGGACGTCTGCTACACCAACCATGCCGAGGCCGATCAGGACGACATGGACACGCTGCTGGTGCTGCTGGCGACCGCGGGCGTCAACTTCGTCATCGCGGTGCCGGGCGCCGACGATGTGATGCTCAGCTACCAGAGTCTGTCCTACCACGACGTGGTGGCGACCCGGCATCTGATGCGGCTCAGGCCGGCGCCGGAGTTCGAGGCCTGGCTGGCGCGCATGGGTCTGCTCGACGAGCGGGGCCGGCTGCCGCCGCCGGGTGCCGACAGCCGTGCGCTGCGTCAGTTGCTGGCTCTGGAGGGGCTGCCGCGATGAGCGCGCTCAAGCCACCGCCATCGGGTCCGGTCGATCCCTTTGCCGGCCTGCGGGTCGCCACCCGCGCGCGCATCGGCCTGGGCCGCAGCGGCGACGCGCTGCCAACCACGGCGCTGCTGGACTTCCAGAGTGCGCACGGCCGCGCTAGAGACGCCGTGCACGGCGTGGTGGACTACCCGCGCATCGCCGAGCTACTGCGGCCGCTACCCAGCCTGGTGCTGCGCTCGCGCGCGCCGGATCGCGCCAGTTATCTGCGCCGCCCGGACTGGGGGCGCCGTCTGCACGCCGACGACCTGCCGGCGCTGAGTGCGCTGCATGGCGACTACGACCTCGCCCTGGTGGTGGCCGATGGCCTTTCGGCGGCGGCGGTCAACGCCCACGCCGCGCCGCTGATCGCGGCGCTGCTGGAGCGCATCCCCAACTGGAAGCTGGCGCCGGTGGTGCTGGCGCGGCAGGCGCGGGTGGCGCTGGGCGACGAAGTCGGCGAAGCGCTGGGCGCGCGCCTGGTGGCAGTGCTGGTGGGCGAGCGTCCTGGTCTCTCCATTGCCGACAGCCTGGGCATCTATCTGACCTGGGCGCCGAGGCTGGGCCGCGCCGATTCCGAGCGCAACTGCATCTCCAACATCCACGCCGATGGTCTGTCCTATGCGCAGGCCGCCGACACCCTGGTCTGGCTGATGGCCGAGGCGCGTCAGCGCCGGCTCACCGGTGTCGAGCTGAAGGTGGATGCCGCGCCGGCTCTCGGCGAGCCGGCGCGGAACGATCTTTGCTTGGAGTAGAACGCAGTTCCGGTTCCGGCCCGGCGATGTTACGTCCGGGCCGTCGGTTTTGGAGGCTGGGTCTTGTCCGTCGCAACCCCATATCAACGCCAGCGCCATGTGCTCGCCGCCGCCGCGCACGGTGTTGACCGCTTCATCGCCGCGCAGGGTAGCGATCCCCTGACGCTGATGTCGCGCGCCGGCCTGGCGCCGCAGCAGATCGAGAATCCCTGCCTGCAAGTCGATCTCGGCGCCTACTGCCGGCTGATGGAGACCGCCGCCGCGCAGACCGGCAATGGCAATTTCGGCCTGTGGTTCGGCCAGCAGTTCGAGCCCGAGCAACTGGGCCTGATCGGGCGCATCGCCCTGGCCTCACCGACTCTGGGTAGCGCGCTCGACAATCTCGCCCGCTTGTTCCACCTGCACCAGCAGGTCACCGAGACCCGCTTCTACCAGTCCGAGGGTCTGCTACGCCTGGAGTACCGCATTCTCGACGGCCATATCGTCGAGCGCCGCCAGGATGCCGAGCTAACCCTAGGCATGTTCGCCAATGTGCTGCGCCGCTGTCTGGGACGCGGCTGGGCGCCGGAGCGGGTGGAGTTCGAGCATCCGCGTCCGGGCGACTGGCGCGAGCACGAGCGTGCCTTCGACGCGCCGGTGTACTTCGGACGCCGCAGCAATGCGCTGGTGTTCCGCAACCGCGATCTGCAGCGCGCCATGCCCGGCCGCGACCTCGCGCAACTGCCCCGACTCTGCGAGGAGCTGACGCGGGTCGGTGGCGGCAGCGGGCCGATTGCGCTGGCCTTCATGGACCGGGTGCGCAGCGAGATCCGCGCCTCGCTGAGCGAGGGGGCGCCGCACATCGAGACCGTCGCCGAGCTGCTGCGACTGCCGCGCTGGACCCTGCAACGTCGCCTTGCCGAGCACGGCTACAGCTATTCCGAGCTGGTGGAAGAGGTGCGCTGCGACCTCGCCATGGCCTATCTGGCGCAGCCGCAACTGCCGCTGGCCGACATCGCCAGCCTGCTCGGCTATTCCGAGCCCAGCGCCTTCACGCGCGCCTTCTGCCGGCGCTACGGCGTGCCGCCGTCTCGGATGCGCGCGCAGCGCGCGGCGGTGAGCTGAGTTCCAGAACCCCGGGGCGCGTCTAGGCCGCGGCGTGGACGCTGCCGCCACCGGGTAGCGCAAGGCGCCAGATCGTCCAGGTGGTGGTGCCGAACTGCCGCGTCAGCGAGCCGGTGTTGTAGTGCAGGCCGTAGCGCTGGGCCAGCGCGCGCACCCTTGGTGCGACTTCCGGATAGCGATTGCTGGGCATGTCCGGAAACAGGTGGTGCTCGATCTGGTGGCTGAGGTTGCCGCTGAGGATGTGGAAGAGCTTGCCACCGCCGATGTTGCAGCTTCCGAGCAGTTGGCGCACGTACCAGCGCGCGCGGGTTTCTCCCGCGACTTCCTCCTGGGTGAAGTGCTGTACGCCGGTCGGGAAGTGGCCGCAGAAAATGATCACGTTTGACCAGACATTGCGCATCAGGTTGGCGACGGCGTTACCGCCGACGATCCAGAGGAAGGCCGCCAGCGCGATGCTGCCGGGTCCCAGGCCGAGAGCGAGCGAGGCCGGCACGGTGAGCGCGGCGCCGAGGGCGGGCCAGAGCACGTAGTCCTTCATCAGCTGGCGCGAGGCCTTCCAGGCGATGCGGCGCAGCAGCGGCTTGACCGAGGCCAGCGACTTCTTGCCTTCGAGAATCTTGTCGGCCTCCACGTCGTGGACGGCCACGCCCCACTGGAACCAGATGTTGAGGAAGAAGTTGATGACGGGGTTGGCGAGGTACTTCGGCCTCCAGCGCTGCTGCGGGGTCACGCGCAGCACGCCATAGCCGATGTCCGGATCCTTGCCGAAGACATTGGTCCAGGTGTGGTGGACGACGTTGTGGCTGTGCTTCCACTGATCCGAGGGGCAGACGTTGTCCCACTCCCAGGTGTTGCTCTGGATCTGCGGGTCGCGCATCCAGTCCCACTGGGCGTGCATGACGTTGTGGCCGATCTCCATGTTCTCGATGATCTTGGCGATGCCCAGCATGGCCGCACCCAGGCCCAGCGCGGCCAGGAACTGCGGCCAGCCGGCATAGGGCAGCGCGCTCGCGGGGAGCAGCAGCAGGCTCAGGAACATCAGGATGCGGCCGCCGAGTGCGAGGCTGCGCTGCCAGCGGATGATCGAGAGGATGTAGGCGCGGTCGCGTTCGCCGCGCGAATCCATGACCTCGTTGCGGATGGCGTCCATCTCGCGGCCAAACTCTTCGATTTCGGCGGCGGACAGATGTGTGGGCATGCCCATGGTGGTACTCCTGGGAAGCGGGATGGATTAGAGGGCCAGCTCGGCGTCGCCGGCGGCAGCGCAGACGCAGATCTGCACGATCTGGCCGGTTTCGTTGAGCAGGGCGTTGGTGCGCAGGTCACGCACGCAGCCGGATTTCAGCACCGCGTCGCAGCCGTGGCAGATGCCCATGCGGCAGCCGTGCGGCGGGTTCAGGCCCTGGTCTTCGGCCAGGCGCAGCAGGTTGATGATGCCGTCGCTCTTCGCCTCGACCGCGCTGTTGGCGAAGCGCACGGTGCCGGCGGTGATCTCGGTAGGCGCCGGCGCGATCTGGGCACGGAAGCGCTCGGTGTGCAGCTGGCGGCTCAGGCCGGCGTCACGCCAGTGGCCTTCGACGGCGTCGAGCAGGCCCTGCGGGCCGCAGGCGTAGACATCGCGCGTGCGCCAGTCCGGGCAGATCTGTTCCAGCTGCTCGGCGCCGAAGTAGGGTTTGCGGCGGTCGGCCACCTCGGCAGGGTTTTCGCCCGGCTCGCGGGTGTAGACCAGATACAGCTTGTAGCGCGGGTGCTTCTGCGCCAGGCGTTTCAGCTCCTGGCCGAAGATGACGTCGTAGGCGTGCGGCGCGTAGTGGATGTGGGTGATGTCCGGAAGCCGTTCCTGCGCGTCGAGGCTGCGCAGCATGCTCATGATCGGCGTGATGCCGCTGCCAGCGCTGATGAACAGCGGCTGCACCGGATTGGCGTCCGGCAGGTAGAAGTCGCCCTGCGGCACGCCGATGGGCAGGTAATCACCAGGCTTGATCTGCCGCACCAGATGGTGCGACATGCGCCCGCCCTGGATCGCCTTGACGGTGATGGTGAAGCACTCGTCCTCGCGCTCGGGCGCGGAGCTGATCGAGTAGGTGCGGGTGTAGTGCATGCCTCCGATGGGCACGCCAACGCGCAAGTGCTGACCTGGGCGATGGCTGCGCCAGTTGCGGCCGGGGCGCAGCGTCAGCGTGCGGGCATCCGCCGTCTCGTCCCAGACGCTCTCAACCCTCGCCTGCAGGGCGTGCGTGGTCCAGAGCGGGTTGACTAGTTCCAGGTAGTGGGAGGTGCGCAGCGGCCAGGCGAAGGCATCGGTTACCGCGAGAAATCGATCGAGCAGAGTCCTGCTCGGCTGGGGCTGCATGGTGTCTCCTCCATGTGGCTGCTTTGAGTTCTTGTTTGGCCAATATGCGCCCGAAGGCGCTATTGGTCATTGATGCACTGCGGCAGACCAGGCGGCTTGCCGCAGTCTTGCGGCTCAGGCGAAGGCGGCCTTCAGTTCCTGGCGGCTGGGCGCCGCCATCTGGAACACCCGCTTGATGGTGGTGCCGAACTGTCGCGTCAGGGAGGCGCTGTTGTACGGCAGGCCGTACTTCTCGCAGAGTGCCTGCACCTGCGGCGCGATCTCGGCGTAGCGGTTGCTGGGCAGATCGGGGAAAAGATGATGCTCGATCTGAAAGCTCAGGTTGCCGCTCATCACATGAAAGAGCTTGCCGCCCTCGATGTTGGCCGAGCCCAGCAACTGGCGCAGATACCACTGGCCGCGCGATTCGCCTTCGATGCTCTCCTCGCTGAACTGCTGCACGCCATCAGGAAAGTGGCCGCAGAAGATGATCATGTAGGTCCAGAAGTTCCGGATCAGGTTGGCGGCCACATTGGCCGCCAGCACCGGCAGGAAGAACGGGCCGGCCAGCGCTGGGAACAGTACGTAGTCCTTCAGCACCTGCTTCTTCGCCTTCTTCCAGACGCCGCGCAGCTTGGTCTTGGTTTCCGGCTTCAGGTTCATCAGGCCTGCGGGCGTGCGCACCTGCTCGATGCCGGTGTCGTGCACCGCCACGCCCCACTGGAACAGGGTTGCCAACAGCAGGTTGTTGATCGGATTGAGCAGATGGCGCGGCTGCCAGGGCTCCTGCGTGCTCATGCGCAGGATGCCGTAGCCGACGTCCTTGTCCTTGCCGACCACATTGGTCCAGGTGTGGTGCTCGACGTTGTGGCTGTGCTTCCACTGGTCGGCGGGGCAGGCGGTGTCCCACTCCCAGCTGCTGGAATGGATCTTGGGATCGCGCATCCAGTCCCACTGGCCATGCATGATGTTGTGGCCGACTTCCATGTTGTCGAGGATCTTCGCCACCCCCAGCGTCGCGGCGCCGGCCAGGAAGGCGGGCGGGAAGACGATGCCGGCGTAGATCAGCGCACGGCCGCCAATCTCGGTGCCGCGCTGGATTCGGATCATGCGGCGGATGTAGGCCGCATCCTTGGCGCCGAGGCTGGCGAGGATCTGCTCGCGGATGGCGTCCATCTCGCGACCGAAGGCGTCGGCCTGGGCCTTGCTCAGCCAGGCGGAGGTGGCGGTAACCGCAGTCGGCGTGGCGCGCGTTTTCGCGCGCGGCTTGCGGATCTTGCTGCCGACCGCATCCTGGCTGCCGGTTTCGGCGTCGCTGGCCGGGCTATGAAGTAGGGTCATGGCGTCGCTCCTGATACTGCGGGGAAGAACTAGAGGTCGATCCGCACGTCGCCCGCCGGGGCGCAGACGCAGATCTGGATGAGGTCGTCGGTTTCGCCGAACACCTGGCCGCTGCGCAGGTCGCGCACCTGACCGCAGATGAGGCGGGCGGTGCAGCCGTGGCAGATGCCCATGCGGCAGCCGTGGGCGGGCGCGAGGCCGGCCTGCTCGGCGGTTTCCAGGATCGAGGTCCGGCCATCGCTGTCGGCCTGGCGGGCGCTGGCGACGAAGCTGAGCGCGCCACCGGTGGCGCCGGCGTTGATCGCGGTGAGGGCAGGGCGGAAGCGCTCCACGATCAGTCGTTCATCCAGGCCGGCCCCGGCCCAATGGGCTTCGACGGTGGTCAGCAGGGCCGCGGGGCCGCAGGAGTAGGCACGACGGCTCTGCCAGTCCGGGCACAGTTTTTCGAGCTGAGCGGCCGCGAAGTGCGCGCCCTGTTGAGCGCCGCGGGTGTAGATCAGATGCAGCTTCAGTTGCGGGTACTGCGCGGCCAGGGACAGCAGCTCGTCACGGAACAGGCAGTCCTCGGGCGTCGGTGCATAGTGAATGACTGTGCACTCGGGCATGGCGCCGCGAGCGGCGGTGCTACGCAACTGGCTCATCACCGGGGTCAGGCCGCTGCCCGCGGTGATCATCAGCAGTGGTTCCGGGCCGCCCTGCGGCTGGACGAACTCGCCCTCGGCGGCGGCCAGTTCCAGCACCGCACCGGCCTGAAGCTCGCGCACCAGGTAGTTGGAAACCCGGCCGCCCTCGACCGCCTTGACGGTGATGCTGATCCGGCCGTCGGCGCGTTCCGGCGCCGAACTGATCGAGTAGCAGCGCCAGTGGCGCACGCCTTCGATATCCACGCCCACGCGCAGGAACTGACCGGCCTTGTGGCCTTGCCAGCGCAGGCCCGGCTTCAGCACCAGGCTGACGCTGTCTGTGGTCTCGGGGATGACGGCCTCGACCCGGGCGCGCAGGGCCGTGCGGGTCCAGAGCGGATTGATCAGCTCGATGTAGTCGTCAGGGATCAGTGGCGTCGCCAGCAGGGCGGCGAGGCGCACGAAGCCCGACTGCTTCTGCGGGCTGGTCTGGCTGTGGGTCTGACTGGCATTCATCACGACGGCTCCGGGGCTTCAAGCAGCAAACAGTTCAGTGAACATGTGTGCACTATAGTTTGGAGTCGCCAAATAAGTCAACAAGTGTTCACTGAAAAACAGAATCAATGAAAACAGTTACTTGTGCTGGTAAGCAGGCCCTATCCAGTGATTCCACCAGCAAGGGCGGGCGGGGTGTTCACGCTACAATGACGAATGAGATTGCGGAAAAAAAATAACGACGACAGCGAAGCGGCGAGCGGCAGTTCGGGTGGCCCAAGGGACGAGCGCAAGCTGCGCACCCGGCGCGCGCTGATGGACGCGGCGCTGGAGCTGATCCAGGGCGAACGCAGCTTCAGTTCAATCAGTCTGCGCGAGGTGGCCAAGGTTGCCGGGGTGGTTCCGGCCGCGTTCTATCGGCACTTCAGCGGCATGGAAGACCTGGGTCTGGCCCTCGTCGATGATTCCTTCCGCACCCTGCACACGATGATGCGCGAGGCGCGCAGCGCCCCCCTGCCGCCTTCCAACCTCATCGCCAACTCGGTGGCGACCTTCCTCAAGTACACGCAGGATCACCGCCCGCATTTCGAGTTCATCGCCAAGGAACGCTACAGCGGCTCCTCCGCCGTGCGCTTGGCGATCCGCCGCGAGATCCGGCTCTGGACCAGCGAACTGGCCGCCGACCTGGCGCCGTTTCCCAAGCTCAAGTCTTTCAATGGCGACGACCTGAGGATGATGGCCGGGCTGGTGGTGAATACCGTCATCGCCGCCACCGAGCTGATTCTGGATGTGGATACCAAGGACACGGCCGAGGTGGCGCGCATCCATCGCAACGCCGAGAAGCAGATCATGCTGATCTTTCTGGGTGCGGCGGCCTGGAAAAGTCAGGCGTGACGCGATGGCGGGTGGTTTCCTGTGGTTATGGTAAGAAATATTGTTCGTGAATGCCGGCGTAAAGACTGGTAAAAAAGCCCTATCGCCGCCTGAATTTCGAGGTTTATGGAAAGCCTCGTTATCATGCTCGTCCTCCGCCGTATCCGGGAGCCCGCCTCGGTGTTGCCCCGGGGAGTGAGTCGGGCGGGAAGGGCGGTTGAGGCAAGAAAAATCTGGTTCCAGCCGCGCGGCGGGAGTGACGTGGGAGTGAGAGAGCGACATGCCGGTCATTGAATCGAAGATTGACACCAACAGCGCCCAGTTCGCGGCCTATCGCGAGGGCATGCTCCAGTTCATCGCCGACTGGCGTGCGGTCGAGGCCAAGGGCCGGGCCGAGGAAGAGAGCAAGCGCGAGCGCTTCCACAAACGTAAGCAGCTTTTGCCGCGCGAGCGCGTGCACCTGATGCTCGACCGCGGTTCGCCCTGGCTCGAATTCAGCACGCTCTGCGGCTACAAGCAGCACGACGACAAGGACGGCTCGCTGGCCGGCGGCAACATGATCGCCGGCATCGGCTATGTGTCCGGCACCCGCTGTCTGATCGTCGCCAGCAACTCGGCGATCAAGGGCGGCACCATGACGCCCTGGGGCGTGCAGAAAACCCTGCGGCTGCAGGAGATCGCGCTCCAGCAGAAGCTGCCGGTGGTCTCGATGATCGAGTCCGGCGGCGCCAACCTGCTGTACCAGGCCGAGGTGTTCATCCCCGGCGGCAAGACCTTCGCCAACCAGTGCCGGCTGTCCGCCGCCGGTATTCCGCAGATCACCGTCGTTCACGGTTCGAGCACCGCGGGTGGCGCCTACATGCCGGGCCTGTCGGACTTCGTGGTGATGATCCGCAAGCGCGCCAAGGTGTTCCTGGCCGGCCCGCCGCTGCTCAAGGCCGCCACCGGCGAGATCGCCAAGGATGAAGACCTGGGTGGCGCCGACATGCACTGTTCGGTGGCCGGCACCGCCGAATTCCTGGCCGAGAACGACGCCGACGGCATTCGCATCGCCCGCGAGATCGTCAAGAGCATCCACTGGAACGCGCAGAAGCCGAAGCTGGAACTGCGCGAGGTGCGTGCACCGCTCTACGACATCGAGGAGCTGTGCGGCGTGGTGCCGCCGGACTACAAGAAGCCGGTGGATTGCCGCGAGGTGATCGCCCGCCTGGTCGATGGCAGTGAATTCCTCGACTTCAAGACCGAGTACGACCAGCAGACCATCTGCGGCCGCGCGGTCCTGCAGGGCCACCAGATCGGCATCATCAGCAACAACGGGCCGATCACCGTGAAGGGCGCCACCAAGGCCGGGCAGTTCATCCAGCAGTGCTGCCAGTCCAACATCCCCATCGTGTATCTGATGAACACCACCGGCTACATGGTGGGCACCGAGAGCGAGCAGGGCGGCATCGTCAAGCACGGCTCGAAGATGATCCAGGCGGTGGCCAACGCGACGGTGCCGCAGATCACCATCGTCATGGGCGGCAGCTTCGGCGCCGGCAACTACGGCATGTGCGGCCGTGGCTTTGGCCCGCACTTCATCTTTGCCTGGCCCAATAGCCGCACCTCGGTAATGGGTGGCGAGCAGGCCGCCGGAGTGATGGAGATCATCACCCGCCAGAAGTGGGAGGCCGAAGGCAAGGTGATGGGCGAGACCGACGAGAAGATGCTGGCGATGTTGCGCCAGCAGGTCATCAGCCAGTTCGACAAGGAAAGCCACGCCTTCGCCGCCACCGCGCGGCTGTTCGACGACGGCCTGATCGACCCGCGCGACACCCGCCGGGTGCTGGGCCTGACGCTCTCGGTCTGCCGCGAAGCCAAGCTGCGCCAGACCTTCCCCAACAGCTTCGGCGTTGCGCGCCTTTAAAGGCGCTGCTACGTCACGCGAGGAGTTTTTCCATGCAGTGGACCCACGAACACCAGTCGCTCTACGACACCACCAAGAAGTTCTGCGAAGAGCAGATCAACCCGCATCTCGATGCCTGGGAGCGCGAGGGCCTATGGCCGGCGCGCGAGGTGCTGCGCGGCATGGGTGAGCTTGGCTTGCTGGGCATCGCCAAGCCGGAATCGGTCGGCGGTCTGGGCCTCGACTACAGCTACCAGCTGGCGTTTGCCGAGGCGCTCGGTCACTGCAAGACTGGCGGCCTGCCGATGGCCATCGGCGTGCAGACCGACATGGCCACCCCGGCGCTGGCCAACTACGGCTCCGACTATCTGAAGGAGAATTTCCTGAAGCCGGCGGTGGCCGGTGAGCTGGTTGCCGCGATTGGCGTGAGCGAACCGGGTGCGGGCTCCGACGTAGCCGGCATCAAGACTTTCGCCGTGCGCGAAGGCGACGAGTACGTGATCAACGGCAGCAAGATGTGGATCACCAACGGCACCCAGGCCGATTGGGTCTGCCTGCTCGCCAACACGGGCGCCGTCGAGGGTGGTGGCCGTCACGGCAACAAGAGCCTGATCGTGGTGCCGCTGGATGCCAAGGGCGTCGATCGCAAGACCAAGCTCGACAAGCTCGGCCAGCGCAGCAGCGACACCGCCATCATCTTTTTCGACAACGTCCGTGTGCCGGTGAAGCACCTGATCGGCCAGGAGGGCAAGGGCTTCATTTACCAGATGGAGCAGTTCCAGCATGAACGCCTGTTCCTTTCCGCGAGCATCCTGGTGGCGATGGAGAAGTGCATCGAGGAAACCGCCACGTATTGCCGTCAGCGCCAGGCCTTCGGCGGCGTGATTCTCGACAACCAGGTCGTGCAGTTCCGCCTCGCGCAGTTGCAGACCGAGATCGAGGCGCTGCGCGCGCTGATCCACCGCGCCTGCGAGAAGATGCTGGCCGGTGAGGACGTGACCCTGCTCGCCAGCATGGCCAAGCTCAAGGCCGGCCAGCTCGGCCGCGAGGTGCCGGATTCATGCCTGCAGTACTGGGGCGGCCAGGGCTTCATGTGGGAGAACTACGTCGCCCAGATGTACCGCGACCTGCGCCTGCACGCGATTGGCGGCGGCGCCGACGAGGTGATGCTCGGCATCATCAGCAAGCGCCTGGGCTTCGGCGGCAAGAAGAAAGGCTAAAGCCGCATGAGCCTGCCGGAAACCAAGACCCTGCTACTGGACCTACAGGGCGGCGTGCTGCGGGTGAGCTTCAACCGCCCCGAGTCGCGCAACGCCATGTCGCCGGAGATGCTGGCCGACATCGAAGCGGTGTTCACGGCGATTGCCGGGGATGAGTCGGTGCGTGCGGTGGTGCTGCGTGGCACGGGTGGTCACTTCTGCGCGGGCGCCGATCTCAAGAACATGTTCGCCAGCGCCGGCAAAAAGCCAGCGCCGGGCGAGCCCGACCCGATTGCGGTTGTGAACCGCGCCTTCGGCAGCATGCTGCGCCGGGTGCAGAACGCGCCGCAGGTGGTGATCGCGGTCTGCGAGGGCGCGGTGCTGGGCGGCGGCTTTGGCCTCGCCTGTGTCTCCGACATCGCGTTTGCGCACACGGACGCCAAGTTCGGCATGCCGGAAACCACCCGTGGCCTGCCGCCAGCGCAGATCGCGCCCTTCGTGGTCGAGCGCATCGGCCTGACCCAGGCGCGCCGGCTGGCGCTGACCGGCGCGCAGTTTCGCGGTGCCGAGGCGCTGCGGCTGGGCCTGGTGCACGAGGGCTTTGCCAGTGAAGAGGAGTTGCAGGCCAAGCTCGCCGACAGCTTGAAGCAGGTGCTGGGCTGCGCGCCAAAGGCGAACGCGGTGACCAAGGCCATCCTGCTCAACGTCGGCAAGCTCGACATGGACGCCGTGCTCGACGATGCGGCGACCAAGTTCGCGGCCTGCGTGCGCGGGCCGGAAGCGCCCGAAGGCATTACCGCCTTCATGCAGAAGCGCGCGCCGAAGTGGGCGCAATAAGAGAGTTAATAGAGAGCCGCCAATGAGCAAGCGTTTCAACAAGGTGTTGGTTGCCAACCGTGGCGAGATCGCGCTGCGGGTCATCCGTGGCGCGAAGAAGGCGGGCTACCAGACCGTCGCCGTCTATTCGGATGCCGATGCTCAGAGCCTGCATGTGCGCGAGGCCGATGAGGCAGTGCACATTGGCCCTTCGCCGGCGAAGGACTCCTACTTGGTCATCGAGAAGATCATCGCGGCGGCGAAGACCAGCGGCGCGCAGGCGATCCATCCCGGCTACGGCTTTCTCTCCGAGCGCGAGGCCTTCGCGCAGGCGGTGCAGGACGCCGGCCTGATCTTCATCGGCCCGGACCCGGCTTCCATCGAGGCGATGGGCAACAAGAGCGCCTCGAAGATCCGCATGATCGCGGCGGGCGTGCCCTGCGTGCCGGGCTATCAGGGCGACGATCAGCACGACGACACGCTGGTGGACGAGGCCAAGAAGGCCGGCCTGCCGGTGATGGTGAAGGCAGCCGCCGGTGGCGGTGGCCGCGGCATGCGCCTGGTGTTCGAGGAGGCGGCGCTGCTGGAGAACATCCGCTCGGCGCGCAGCGAGGCCGAGAACGCCTTTGGTTCCGGCCAGCTCCTGATCGAGAAGGCGGTGATGAACGCCCGCCACGTCGAGATCCAGGTATTCGGCGACCGCCACGGCAATGTCGTGCACTTCGGCGAACGCGATTGCTCGGTGCAGCGTCGCAACCAGAAGGTGGTCGAGGAAGCCCCTAGCCCGGCGGTCGATGACGCGCTGCGCCTGAAGATGGGTGCCGCCGCAGTCGCCGCCGCCAAGGCGGTGAACTACGTCGGTGCCGGCACCGTCGAGTTCATGCTGGCGCGCGACGGGCAGTTCTATTTTCTGGAAATGAACACGCGTCTGCAGGTCGAGCACCCGGTGACCGAGCTCGTCTATGGGGTCGATCTGGTCGAGTGGCAGTTGCGGGTGGCGCAGGGCGAGAAACTGCCGCTGAGTCAGCAGGAGATCCTCGACAACCGCTATGGCCACGCCATCGAGGTGCGGCTCTGCGCCGAGGATCCGCAGGCCAACTACCTGCCGCAGACCGGGCCAGTGCTGCGCTGGGCTCCGCCGGCCGGCGAGGGCCTGCGCGTCGATAGCTACCTCGAAACCGGTGCGGTGGTCAGCCCCTACTACGACTCCATGCAGGCCAAGCTGATCGCCTGGGGCGAGGATCGCGAGACCGCGCGCCAGCGCCTGCTCAAGGCCCTGGCCGACACCCGCTTCTTCGGCCTGGTCAGCAACAAGGACTACCTGCGCGACATCCTCGGCCACGCCGCCTTCGCCGGCGGGGATTTCAGCACCGGCTTCATCGGCCAGTATTTCTCCCAAGAGGCGATCAACGCTGCCAGGCCCAGCGCCCGCCAGATCACGTTGGCGGCGGTGGCGCTGTATCTGGACGACGCCCGTCGTCTGCGTGGCGAGCACGACATCGAGGCCGAGATGATCGGCTGGCACAGCTCGCACGAGACCGGCGTCGATTTCAAGCTCAAGTGCCGCGACCAGGAAGCCGAGTTCGAGCTGAGCGCCCGGGCCTCGCGCCATTTCAGCGCCGTGATTGCCGGCGAGACGGTGGAACTGGAACTCTGCCGGCAGGATGCAGACGGCTTCAGCTATCTCTGCGAGGGAGTGCAGGGCAAGGCGCACTTCGCTCGCCAGAGTGATCAGCTCTGGCTGGAGGCGGAGGGGCGCAGCTGGTGCTTCACCGATCGCACCCTGGCGCCGGTGGAAGGCGCGGCCGCCGGCTCCGATGGCCGTCTGCTGGCGCATTCCGACGGCAAGCTGGTGGCGGTGCATGTCCAGACCGGCGAGCAGATCGAGAAGGGCCAGACGCTAGCGGTGCTGGAGGCGATGAAGATGGAGTTCCAGCTCTCGCTGCCGGTGGCCGGCGTGGTGGAGTCGGTCAACGTAGAGCCCGGCCAGCAGGTGCGCAACAAGGCGGTGCTGCTGGTGGTGAAGCCGGTCGCTTGAGATCCGAGGCAAAAAAGCCGGCCTGGTGCCGGCTTTTTTTGTGGCCTGATCGCCTCGCTCAGGGTTTCCCGGCGAAGGCCTCGTCGAGGAAATCCTTCATGCGCGCGAACGCGCGTTTGGCGACCTTGGGGTTGTACTCGGCCTTGCCAGGCCAGTTGGCTTCCGGGTCGGTGAAGGAGTGCACGGCGCCGCCATAACGCACCAGCTCCCAGTCGGCCTTGCCGGCGCGCATCTCGGCGAGGAAGGCATCGACCTGCTCGGCCGGCACGAAGGGATCGGCGTCGCCGTGCAGCGCCAGCACCTTGGCGGTGATCGGCTGGTCCTCGGCCGCGCCCTTCAGCGAGAGATTGCCGTGGAAGGAAACCACGGCGGCGGAGTTGTCGCCGCTGCGGGCCAGTTCCAGCACGCTGGCGCCGCCAAAGCAGAAGCCGATGGCGGCGATCTTGCCGAGATCGGCCGGCAGCTTTCTGGTTTTAACCGTCTCGATGGCGGTGGTCTTGGCAGCGATCACGCGGCTGCGAAGCAAGGTGCGGTCGGCGTAGATCGCGCCCACCGCCTTGCCGGCCTCGTCGGTGTTGTTAGGCAGCTTGTCGGCGCCAAACATGTCGGCCACGAACACCACGTAGTCCTTGCCGGCGATCTCGGCGGCCTGCCTGCGGTTGGCGGCGTTGGCCCCCAGCCAGTTTGGCACCAGCACCAGCAGCGGCCGCTTGGCCTTCACCGCCGGGTCGTGGAGGACGTAGCCGCGGTAGTGGTCGCCGGCAATCTGGTAGTCGACCGGCGTTTCGGTAACCGCGGCCTGGGCGGAACCGGTCATGAGCATGCCTAGCAGAGGGAGGGACTTGAGCAGGCGGGATAGGGATGAGCGGATCATGCGGGAGTTTCCGGAAAATGTGCGGGCCTGGCGTGGTTGCCGCAGGCGGTGGATTCGGGTGGCGACATCGGCGCGGCCATCACCTGAGCGGCTCGACTTCCACGACCGGCATCGTCGTCAGGCCGGGCTGCAGCGACCAGTCGCGGTGGTTGAAGACCTGACCATTCTCGCGCACGGCAAGCAAGCGCTGCGGGTCGATCTCGGCATGCAGCCACTGCGGCCGATTCCATTCGCCGCATGCGATCAGGCCGTCATCCGGCAGGCCACGGTCCGGCGGCGCGTAGATGCCGGCGGCACCGACGTTGATATCGATGGCCGGGCTCCAGGGCGCATCGCCGACCAGCGGAGCTTGGACGACCACGCACTGATTTTCCAGCGCACGGGCCTGGGCCCCCAGTCGCACCCGCCAGTAGCCTGCGGTGGTGTCGGTGCAACTGGGTGCCAGGATCAGCTCGGCGCCGGCCTCCACCTGCGCCCGGGCGAGCAGCGGGAACTCCACGTCGTAACAGATGTTGATGCCGATACGACCCAGGGCGGTGTCGAAGACCTTGAGCTGGCGGCCGGCGCTGATGCCCCATTGCTCGGTCTCGAAGCGGGTCATGGTCCATTTGTCCTGCCAGCCGCTGGTGCCGCTCGGCGCGAACAGCTCGGCGCGGTTGCGGTAGACCTCGCCGACCCGCAGCGGAAAGCTGCCAGCCAGGATGTAGAGGTGGTACTGCTGAGCCAGGCGGCGATGCAGACTCCGGTAGTCGGCGTGCAGCTCCTGCAAGGCCTGCAACTGCGCTTGCAGGTCGCCGCGCACCGCAGGCGGAAACAGCGCCGCCAGGGACATCGCGGCGTACTCGGGGAACACCAGCAACTGCGCGCCAGCCCGAGCGGCTTCGGCCACCCAGCTCTCCAACTGCGTGTCCACGGCTTGCCAGTGCGCGGGTTCGCTGACCGGGTATTGCGCGGCGGCGATGCGGACGCTGGCGCTCATAAGGTCTTCAGCCAGTAGGTGAGTGGGTGAGGGCTGGGGGCGGCCTCGCCGAGATCCTGCCAGTCGAAGTGGCAGACCAGTTCCGGCTGGCGCTGGTAGCCGCGTCGTCGCCAGAACGCGTCGTTGGGAACGTAGCCGGCGGGTTTCATGGGGTGCTGTTCTGGGCGGTCCACCGCGCAGAAGGCGCAACGACCCAGACCCAGGCGACGCGCATGCGCTTCGCGCTCGGCGAAGAAGCGCAGGCCGATGCCGCGGCCGCGATAGAGGCTCAGCACGACCGATTCGCCGAAGTAGAGGATGTCTCCGGTGGCAACGCCGGCGCGCAGGAAGGGCTCCAGCATCTCCGGAGCGGCATCACGGAGGGGCAGGGTGGTGGTGGCACCGATGCAGGTCGAGCCGTCCCAGACCAGCACCGCCAAGCTGTCCGGGCAGCGGCTGTAGGTCTCCAGATAGCGGCGCTCATAGGCCAGCGTGCCCTCGTACAGATAGGGCCAGTCCCGAAACACCTTTAGTCGCAGTGCGGCCAAGGGCGCCATTCGCGCGGCGATGGCCTCGCCCTGCACCAATTCGTAGCGCAAGTCGGACACGCTGGGCGACCTCAGGCGCCGACCTGGTGCAGCCAATCCTGCAGGTTGTAGTAGTTGCTGATGCGCGCGACCTTGCCGTCGCGGATGTCGAAGAAGGCACCGGCCGGCAGACGGTAGGTCTGGCCGCGCGCCTCGGGCAGGCCCTCGTCGGTCTTCAGGTATTCGCCCAGCACGGTGAACTCGGCGGCAGCGCGGCGGCCGTCCTCGCTGGCGAACACGCAGAGGTCGACGATCTGCTCGCGGTAGCTGCGGTTCATCCGCTCCATGAAGGTGACGAAGGCCGCGCGACCGGTTTCCCGGCCACCCTGATTGATGTCGTGGGCGACGTCGTCGGTCAGCATGGCCAGGAAGGCGGGCATGTCGCCGGCATTGAAGGCGGCGTAATAGTTCTCGATCAGTTGGCGGGCGACGGCGGTCATGAGCTTTGGATAGGGTCGATTGCGGGCAATAAAAAACCCGACGGATGTTGCCATCCGCCGGGTTGGGGCTACCAGCCGTTAGGCTGGCTTGCCTCAGTTGGTCACCTTGAATTCGACGCGACGGTTGTTGTCGCGGCCGGTTTCGGTGAGGTTGGTGTCGATCGGCACGCTCTCGCCATAACCCACCGGCTTGAGGTTGACCGGGTTGACGCCGTTGTCGACCAGGAACTTCTTCACCACGTTGGAGCGGCGCTCCGACAGGCCCAGGTTGTAGGCGTCGGTGCCGACATCGTCGGTGTGACCTTCCACGTCCACCTTGACGTCCGGGTAGCTGAGCAGCGTCACCGCCACCTCGGCCAGGATCTCCTTGGAGGGTTCGGTCAGGCGGTCGGAGTCGAACTCGAACTTCACGCCGCGCAGGATGAAGCGCTGATCCAGCGCGCAGCCCTTCTTGTCCACCGCCTCGCCCGGACGCGGACGACGGCAGTCACCCTTCAGCGCGCAGCCGTTGGGCAGCACCTTCAGGCCAGGCGGAGTGTTGGGGCATTCGTCGAGGTAGTCGGGGATGCCGTCGCCGTCGCTGTCGAGCGGGCAGCCGTCCTTGCCGACCGGAATGTCCTTGGGCGAATCCGGGCACTTGTCGAGGTAGTCCGGCACGCCGTCACCGTCCTTGTCGACAAAGGTGCAGCCACGGGCATCGACGCGCTCACCCTTGGGAGTGTTCGGGCACTGGTCGAGATAGTCCGGCACGCCGTCGCCATCGCTGTCGAGCGGGCAGCCATCCTTGCCGGTGGGCACGCCCTTGGGAGTGCCGGGGCACTTGTCGAGATAGTCGAGCACGCCGTCGCCGTCGGCGTCGGCCGGGCAGCCATCCTTGTTGACGGCGGTGCCCTTGGGGGTGCCGGGGCACTTGTCGAGGTAGTCCGGCACGCCGTCGCCATCGAGGTCGGTGGGGCAGCCGTCGGAGTACACCTTCACGCCGCGCGGGGTGTCGGGGCACTTGTCCTTGCCGTTCGGCACGCCGTCGCCGTCGGAGTCATCCGGGTCGGCGCCAAACTTGTAGCGCACGCCCACGGTGCCGGTGCCGACATTGAAGGTCTTCTCGGCCACCGGACCGGAAGCCGACACGAAGTCGAGGTTGTAGCGGCCGTCCAGACGCAGATCCAGGCTCTTGGTGATGCTGATGAAGGCGCCGCCACCGAGGCCGATGCCGGCACCCGAAAGGCTCTCGCCCAGAAAGTCGATCGCGTGGAAATTGCCGTTGGCCAGCAGGTAGGGACGGATCTTCTCGCCCTGCGGCGTCAGGTACGCCAGGGCATTGACGCCAAAGATGCTGCGCTCGTAGTCGTTGCCGGAGGGCAGATCGTCGACGCTCTGGCTGCCGGTCGCCAGTTCCAGTTCAATGCCGAAGTTGGGCAGCACGTCGCGGCCCGCGGCCAGACTGAAGTGGGCGCCGCCACCGGTGCCAGAGAAAATTGCCCCAACCGAAGGGGAAACATACCACCGGTAGTCGGGTTCCGCGGCCTGAGCGGCGGCCGCCAGTCCGACGGTGGCGAGCACCGTATACAACCATTTAATCCGCTTCATGAGTGTCATCCGTGGATGCTGCCGTTGCGTTAAGAGTTCTTGGTCGCCGTGGCCCCACATGCCCTGACTTGTGGTGCAAGAGTTGCATGTACTACCGCTCAGCCACGACTTTTCAACCGCTCTTCCGATTATGATTCGCTGAGGGCGGCGTCGTAAACCGTCCAACAGCATGGAAACGGAAAGAATTTTGTGTCAGCCTCCACCAATCTCGGGACAGGGGAATTTCAGATGATGCGCTTTGCGTGGTTAGCGGTAATGAGTGCGGCCGTTCTCTCGGCTTGTGGCGGTGGGGTCGAAAGCCCGAATTTTGATGATCAGGTGGCTGGCATCCTGATTACCCCTGACCCGGTGCAGGTGGATGTCGGCGGCACCACCCAGATGGTTGTCCAGGGTCTGTACTCGTTGCCTCCGGGCTCGACTTCCGCTTACGCCTGCGGTACCGGATTCTGCTCGTTGGGCCCGGCGCCCTCCAGCGTGACTTGGACCGTTGACGGCGGGAATGCTAGCCAGAACGCCAGCGTCGATTCTGCTTCGGGCTTGGTCCGAGGCCTGCGTCATGGTACGGCAACAGTGGCGGCACAGTTCCGCACCTTCACCGACAGCGCCACGCTGGCGGTGGGTGGTGAGGTCCTGACGGCCGTGGTGGTAGCTTCCACCGAAAACGGCGGCAGCACTTCTACCGCGCTGGGTCGTTCGATCGCGTACTCGGCCACGGGGACGTACACGACCTATAGCAATTGCACAAGCGATACCGCCTGCACCACGACCACGCGCACCGCGCCGGTCAGCGTTGCCTGGTCGCTGGCGAATCCGACCCTTGGTACCCCGAGCCCGGCGCAGGGTAGCGATACGATTGTTCAGAGCACCCAGCAGGGTTCGACCACCGTGCGCGCCACGGTGACCAATGCCGAAGGCGAGGCGATCATTGCCAGCCAGTCGTTCTCGGTGACGCAGCCGGTGCTGGAGGAGATCCGCATCTCTCCCGACAACCAGTCGGCGGCGGTGGGTACCACTAAGAACTTCTCGGCGTCCGGTCGTTTCAGCAACTCCACTGAGTTCGGAGAGATTCCGGTGTCTTCGGTGGATGTGTTCTGGTCGACTTCCCACACTGATTGCTCGCAGTCCACCTCGACGAATGCTTCGGTGAATACCGGACCGGCTACCTCCACGGTGGCGTCTGCCGACAGCACTGGTTCTTCGGCGCTGAATTCTTCCGCTACGGTCACGATTTTTGCCTGCGCGAAGACCAAGAGCGGCAATGCGATCACGAACCAGAATGGCGATCCCATTATCGATACCGCTCTGTTCGTGGTGACCCAGGCTGATCTGCTGGAAGTGCTGCGTGCTTGCCCGGTGTCGCTCACCGACGGTACGGCTGTGAACTGCCCGACTGGTACCGACGCCTTCGATCTGGCGGCGTCGCTCTCCAGTACTTCGCCCGATTCGACCCGCGAGGTGCGTCTGCTGGGGCGGTTCTCGAATAGCGACAGCCCGCAGGTCATCAATGACAGCTTCATTGACTGGACTTTCCCGACGGGAACTACGGTCGCGACGGTCAGCACTCAGGGTGTCGTTTCGGCGGGCACTGTGGTTGGCTCCGCTGCTTTGACGGGCGCGATCAAGGCTGGTGTTTACCCGAATGCCACCACCCGTAGCGACTCCATCCAGGTGAATGTCACTGACCGTGTCTGCGTGCTGCCCTTCTTGGCGGCCAATGGCGCGACCGCCAGCGGCGACTCTGATGTTGCCAGTCCCTCCAATGTGATTGATAGCGAGGCAAATAACTTCGCTACCGTTACGCTGGCCGCCGGTCCGGTGTCCTCGACGGTTACGCTGACCATCACTGCGGGTGATGTAGTTGAGTTCGACGCCAACGGTCAGGCGGGTTTCATCATCGAGCACGCCAACAACAGCCAGATTGATCCCGCTGCTGACATGGTGATTGCTAGCTACCAGAACGGGAGCAGGATCGCGCCTAGCAGCGCGGTTGCCGTGAAGTCCTTGGGCGGCGCCACCGGAACTGATCGTCGGCGCCAGTTGATCTACGTGAATGTGCCGACTGCTCCGACGAAGTTTGACCGCCTTGATCTCGAAGTTGATGTGCCTGGGTATTTCGACTTCACTGATCCCACCACAATTCTGACTGGACTGTTCCAGTTGCTGTTGGGCGGCAACAGCACGGAGTTCAATGTCTACTCGGCCTGTGCCAAGGTGAATGTGGAGTAGCTGATACTGGTAGCTGTCAGCCAGTTAGAAGGGCGCCGTTAAGGCGCCCTTCTTTTTTTTGCGTCGCTTCGAGCTGCGCCGGGCGTGAGCCTGTTGGCATCAATACCCCATCTGCTTGCCAGCCAGATCCTTCATGATTTCTAGCGAGCCGCCGCCGATGGTCAGCACCTTGGTCTCGCGGTAGATGCGCTCCACCCTGGAGCCGCGCAGGTAGCCGGCGCCGCCAAAGATCTGCATGGCCTCGTTGGCGATCCATTCCAGCGCGGTGCAGGCATGGTTCTTCAGCAGGCAGACCTCGGCGACCGGCATCTGCTTGTGGCTGACGCGCCAGGCGAGGATATCGAGATGCGCCTTCACCGCGTCCAGGCGCATCTTCATGTCGGCCAGCTTGTGGCGGATCACCTGGTTGCGGATCAGCGGCTTGCCGAAGGTCTGCCGTTCGCGGGCATAGGCCAGGCTGTCCTCGTAGCAGACCTTGGCGAAGGCCCAGGCCTGGGTGGCGAGCATGATCCGCTCCTGGTTGAAGTTCATCATGATCGCCATGAAGCCCATGTTCTCAGGCCCGATGCGGTTGGCGACCGACACCCGGCAATCCTGGAAGTACAGGCTGGCGGTGTCCGAAGCCCACCAGCCCATCTTCTGTAGCGGGGAGCGGCTGAAGCCGGCGGTATTGGCCTCGATCACCAGGAGGGAAATGCCGCCCATGCCCTCGCCGCCGGTGCGTACCGCACAGGTGATGTAGTCGGCACGCATGCCGGAGGTGATGAAGGTCTTGGAGCCGTTCACCACGTAGTGCTCGCCGTCGCGTACCGCGCGGGTCTTGAGCGCGGCGACATCGGAGCCGCCGGAGGGCTCGGTGATGGCCAGAGCGCCGATTTTCTCGCCCGCCAGTACCGGCGCCGCGAAGCGCGCGATCTGCTCCGCGCTACCGGCATGGCAGATCGGCGGGGTGGCGATGCCGTGGCTCATCAGCGAGGCGATCAGGCCGCCACTGCCGGCGCGTGCCAGCTCCTCGGTCAGCACGATCATGTAGAACAGGTCGGGCACTTCGACGCCGCCGGCCTGCTCGGGAAAGCCGATCTGTAGCAGCCCCGCGTCTGCCGCCTTGCGGTGCAGTTCGCGGGGCAGTTGCTCGGCGCCTTCCCAGTGTTCGATGTGTGGAACAATCTCTCTTTCCACAAAGCGTCTAACCTGGCTTCTAAAGTCCTCATGTTCTTGGTTATAGAAAGGACTTGTGCCGGATACAGACATTTCCATCTCCTCCAGAATTGTTGTTTCGGCAGGTTACGGGAGATGTTGGCGATGCGCTAGCATCGAAACACAACGAGAACCGCCCAAGCGTGTAGAGGAGAGTCCATGTCCGCGCACCCCTGTGCCCCCGAATTTCTGCCTCTGGCACGCATCTTCTACTGGGAGCGCGAGCGGGCCCATTACCCCTATCTCACCCAACCCATGGGTGGTGGTCTGGTGCGCGACTACAGCTGGGCACAGGCGGTAGGCGAGGCTCGGCGGGTGGCGGCCTGGTTGCAGGCTCAGGGCTGGGAGCCGGACTCGCGGGTGGCGATTCTTTCCAAGAACTGCGCGCACTGGATCATGGCCGACTTCGCGATCTGGATGGCCGGCTACGTCAGCGTGCCGGTGTATCCGACACTGACCGCCGAGAGCGTGCGCCAGATTCTGGAGCACAGCGGCGCCAAGGCCTGCATGGTCGGCAAACTCGATGGCTGGGAAGCCATGCGTCCGGGCATCCCCGAAGGCGTGCTGTGCTTTGCCACGCCACTGTCGCCGAAGAACGACTACCCACAGTGGGAGCAGATCGTGGCCGAGACCGAGCCGCTGGAAGGCGAGGTTATCCGCGATGCCGACGAACTGGCCACCATCGTCTATACCTCCGGCACCACCGGCATGCCCAAGGGTGTGATGCACAGCTTCGGATCCATAGGCTGGTCCACCGGTCCAGTGACCGCCGCCAGCGGCATCGGTGCCGACGACCGCATGCTCTCCTACCTGCCGCTGGCGCATGTCGCCGAGCGCTGGCTGGTGGAGGCGGCTTCGATCCGCGCCGGCTTTCGCGTCTACTTTGCCGAGTCGCTGGACAGCTTCCTGAGCGATCTGCGCCGCGCGCGGCCCACCCACTTCATCTCCGTGCCACGGCTGTGGACCAAGTTCCAGCAGGGCGTGTTCAGCAAGCTGCCGAAGCAGAAGCTGGATCTGATCTTCAAGCTGCCGCTACTGGGCGGTTTGATGAAGAAGAAGATCCTCAAGGGCCTGGGCCTGGAGCACTGCCGCTACGCCGGCGGCGGTGCCTCGCCGATGCCGCCCTCGCTGATCCAGTGGTATCGCGATCTCGGCCTTGAGCTGCTGGAGGGCTATGGCATGACCGAGAACTTTGGCTGCTCGCACGGCTGCCGCGTCGGTCGCACCCGCATCGGCTATGTTGGGGAGGTCTGGGAAGGTACCGAGCATCGCCTATCACCCGAGGGCGAGGTGCAGACCCGCGGGCCGACCACCATGCTCGGCTACTACAAAGAGCCGGGAAAAACCCGCGAGACCATGACCGAGGACGGCTGGCTGCGTACCGGCGATCTGGGCGAGATCGACGAGCTGGGGCGGCTGCGCATCATTGGTCGGCTCAAGGAACAGTTCAAGACCAGCAAGGGCAAGTACGTGGCGCCTGCGCCGATCGAGAACAAGCTCAGCGTGCATCCGGCGGTGGAGGCCTGCTGCGTGGTGGGTGTCAGCTTTCCGCAGCCTTTCGCGCTGCTGATGCTCAATGCCGATGTCGCCGCGGCCTGCGCCGCCGACGCCGGCCGGCGGGCGGAGCTGAGCGCCTCGCTGCAGCAGTTGCTGAATGAGGTGAATGCGACGCTGGATGAGCACGAGAAACTCGATTTCCTGGTGGTCGTGCCCGAGCAGTGGACCGTGGAGAACGGCCTGATCACGCCGACCCTGAAGGTCAAGCGCCCCAGCATCGAGTCCAGCTACGCCGGGCAGTTCGAGGTCTGGGCGCGGCGCAGGCAGGCGGTGATCTGGCAGGGCTTGCCCACCGCCTAACCGGCGGTGCGATCCGCACGCGCCTTGGCATACTGCTTGCGCTTACCCCTGGAAATCTCCAGGGGAAGGTGCGATGCGGCAAGACGCAAATTGGCGGGCCGGGCGGTGGATGGCGGCGGCGATACTGACTACGGCTTCGGGCCTCGTCTGGGCGCATGGCACCACGCATGCGCCGGTGACGGCCAAGGCCGGCCTCAATGGCGGTGTGCTGGGCCTGGACGAGGCGGTGTTCTGGGACGGCGGCACGCTGGCGGGCAATGTGCCCTCCGCCGCGCTCTGTGATACCGCCGCTGGTGCATGCCCCACCTATAAGCTCAGCATCGCCCACGGCGGCGCGCGGCTGCGTGTGGGTATCGACAGTCCGGTACGCACCAACACCTTCGTCGTGGAGCTGCTGGACGCCGCCGGCACGGTGCTGGCCAGCGAGGACAACTCCAACCAGTTCAACTCCGAGGCCATGCTGTTGCAGCCGGCCGGCGGGGTCTACACGGTGCGGGTAAGGCCGCAGTCGGTGAAGCAGGGTTCCTACCGCATGCGTGCCAAGCTGGAGTCCATGCTGCCGGAAGACCTGCCGCGCGCGCCCGGCGTGGTCCCTGAGTTGCCCAATCTCAAGGTGGTGCCGCCCTACGAGTTCGGCTTCATCGCGCCGCTGAATCCGCTCAATGGTCTGTATCCGCCGGACACCATCAATCCGCCGCTGGATATCGCCGGCATCCATCCGATCTCCTGCACGGTGGACGAGATGGCGCCGATTGCCCTGGGCGGCGGCGCGGCGAAGAAATGCCTGCGCTTCACCTCCGGGCCGATCAATCTGGGTGAAGGTCTCTACGACATGCGCTTCGACATGATCGGCGACTTCATCGCCGGTACTGCGCAGTTGGCGCCGCAGGAGGCTCTGTCGCGACTGGTGATCGGGCCGATGCGCCAGGTCATCCACTACAGCGACGGCAGCACTCAGGAGCGCTCGGCCGGCACCTACAGCTTCCATCCCATCCACGCGCACTTCCACGACGACTACGTGCTGAGCTTCCGGCTCTACGCGGTGCACGACACCGCCGGCGGCGTCATGGAGCGGGTAGGCGAGGGCACCAAGTCGGGCTTCTGCCCGGCCGATCAGCTCTGGGGAGACTGGTACAGCTTCGACCAGGGTTACGAGGTGCCGGGCGGCGACGAGCCACTGGGCAACTGCACCTCGCCGGCCAATGGCGTGATGGGTTTGTCGGTGGGCTGGGGCGATGTCTATCGCTGGCAGCGGCCCGGCATGTACGTGGAGTTCTACGGCCAGCCCAACGGGCGCTACGTGGTGCAGTCCCGCGTTGACGAGCGCGACGCCATCCTCGAAAGCAACGAGAACGACAACGTCGCCTACGCCTATGTGCAGGTCGAGAACGACGTGGTGCAGTTGCTCGAGCGCGGCTGGGGCGAGAGCCCCTGGGATCCGAACAAGACGCTGTTCGCCGGCAACGGCCCCGCGCAGCGCGAGGTGCTGGCGATGCAGGCTTCGACGCCGGATACCGGCAAGGTCTTGGCGCAGTCGCCGACCGAGACTGCCGACGGCGGTGCCTTACCGCTGGGCTTGTTGAGCCTGCTGCTAGTGGCCGCCGGCTTGCGCCGGCGGCACTGAGGCTCAGGAGGCCTGGCGCGGCAGCGCGCCGCTTTCGCGCGCGTCGAATTCCTTGCCGCGCAGGCGCTTCTGCACCGCGCGCAGTACGCCGGCGGCATCCAGGCCGATCTGCGCCAGCAGCTCCTCGCGGGTGCCATGCTCGACGAAGTGATCGGGCAGGCCGAGGTTGAGCACCGACAGCGGCTGGTGGTGGGCGGCCAGCACTTCGTTGACACCGCTGCCGGCGCCGCCCAGACGGGCGTTCTCCTCCAGGGTCACCAGCAGGTCGTTTTCCTGGGCGAGGTCGAGGATCAGCTCCACGTCCAGCGGCTTCACGAAGCGCATGTCGGCGACCGTGGCGTCGAGGATCTCCGCCGCTTCCAGCGCGGTCTGCACCATGGCGCCAAAGGCCAGGAAGGCGACCCGGGGCCGGCGCCGGCCGTGGGTCTCGCGGACGATGCGACCCTTGCCCAGTGGTAGCGGCTTGGCGACGGCGTCCACCTCCACGCCTTGCACATTGGCGCGCGGATAGCGCACCGCGCTGGGGCCGGCATGCGCCAGCCCGGTGGCGAGCTGGCGGCGCAGCTCGTTCTCGTCGGAAGGCGCCATCACCACCAGGTTGGGGATGCAGCGCAGGAAGCTCAGGTCGAACACGCCGTGGTGGGTGGCGCCATCGGCGCCGACCAAGCCGCCACGGTCGATGGCGAACAGCACCGGCAGGTTCTGGATGGCGACGTCGTGGATCAGCTGGTCGTAGCCGCGCTGCAGGAAGGTGGAATAGATCGCGCAGACCGGCTTCAGGCCTTCGCAGGCCAGGCCGGCGGCGAGCGTCACCGCGTGCTGCTCGGCGATGCCGCAGTCGAAGTAGCGTTCGGGGAACTTCTGCGAGTACTCGACCAGGCCGGAACCCTCGCGCATCGCCGGGGTGATCGCCACCAGCTTGGAGTCGCGCGCGGCGGCCTCGCACAGCCAGTCGCCGAACACCTGGGTGTAGGTCTGCTTGGCGCCCGGCTTCTTGCCAGGGAAGGCGCCGGTGACCGGATCGAACTGGGTGACGCCGTGATACTTGATCGGGTCGCCCTCGGCCGGCTCGAAGCCCTTGCCCTTGGTGGTAATGATGTGCAGGAACTGCGGACCTTTGGCGTCCTTGAGCTGCGCGAAAGCCGTCAGCAGCGCGTCGAGATCGTGGCCGTCGATGGGGCCGTGGTAGCTGAAACCCAGGGTCTCGAACAGCGCGCCCGGCCGATCGGCGAGGTGCATGGCGTTCTCGCACGCCTCCGCCTCGCGGTGTGGAGTGGGGAAGCCGAGCTTGGCGGCGATCCGCGCCGAGTGGTTGCGCAGGGCGCCGACGTTCTCGGAGATCGACATGTCGTTGTCGTTGTAGACCACCAGCAGGTCCAGGCCGAGATGGCCGGCGTGGTTCATCGCCTCGTAGGCCATGCCGCCGGTCATGCCGCCGTCGCCGATGATGGCGACCACGCGGCGCTGCTCGGCCTTGACCCGCGCCGCGGCGGCCATGCCGGCGGCGGCGCTGATGCTGGTGGAGGAATGGCCGACCCCGAAGGCGTCGTACTCGCTCTCGCCGCGGTGGCAGAACGGCATCAGCCCACCCAGCTTGCGGATCGACTCCAGGCGCGCGCGGCGGCCGGTAAGCATCTTGTGCGGGTAGGCCTGGTGGCCGACATCCCAGACCAGACGGTCGTATGGCGTGTCGAACGCATGGTGCAGGGCGATCGACAACTCGACGGTGCCGAGGTTGGCGGCGAAATGCCCGCCGATTCGGCCCAGGGTCTCGATCAGGTGACGGCGCATTTCCACCGCGAGGTGGGGCAGTTCACCGACTGGCAACTGGCGCAGGTCGGCAGGAGTGTTGACTCGCCCCAGCAGGGTATAGCCGGGCGTGTCTGCGGAATGGGTGGTCATGTCGCAATTATGACGGAGCGGCGCACCAGCAAGGTGCAGGGTCACAGGGTCGTTATTCTGACGAATTTGTGCGTTGCAGCAAAATCAGTGCCGCCGAGCCCGGATGCGGTCGGTGAGATCGCGCAAGGGGTCGGCGCGCTCGTCGAAGCCGGTGAGCGCACTCTGGGCTTCCTCGAACAGGGCGCTGGCTCTGGCCTGGGCGGCTTCCAGCCCGAGCAGGCGCACGTAGGTGGACTTGACGCTGCTGATGTCCTTGCCGGCGGTCTTGCCCAGCGTGCCGGTGCTGGCGGTGACGTCCAGCACATCGTCCTGAATCTGGTAGGCCAGTCCCAGGGCGCGGCCATAACGGTCCAGGGCCAGATGCGAATCCGGTTCGGCCTTGGGCGCCGCCGCCAGCGGCAGCTCCAGGCAGGCGAGGATCAAGGCGCCGGTCTTGTGGCTGTGCAGTTGTTCCAGCTCGGCCAGGCTCAGGCTGGCGCCTTCGGCTTCCAGATCGGCCTGCTGGCCCCCGGTCATGCCCCGCGAGCCGCTGGCGCGCGCGAGGCGCAGCAGCATCTCGGACCGCGCCTGCGCGCTCAGGTACACGGACGCGGCCAGCACCTCGAAGGCCAGGGTCTGCAGGCCGTCACCGACCAGGATGGCGGTGCCTTCGTTGTAAGCCTTGTGCACGGTCGCGCGGCCACGGCGCAGGTCGTCGTTGTCCATCGCCGGCAGGTCGTCATGCACCAGTGAAAAGGCGTGGATCAGTTCCACCGCCAGCGCCGGCGCGTCGAGCTGCTCGGGGGCCAGGCCCAGCGCCTCGCCCGCGCCGTAGACCAGCAGCGCGCGCAGACGCTTGCCGCCCTCGCTGGCGTAGCGCATGGCGCCGTGCAGACGCGCGGGATAGGCCTCGGCCGGCGGCAGCGCGGCGTCCAGCGCCGCGTGCAAGCGCGCGCGGCGGGACAGTTCCCACGCGGAAAAATCGCAGCGGTTCATTCGCTGTCGTCAGCCGGCTTGCCCGGAACCAGGGTCTTGATCTTCAGCTCGGCACTGTCCAGCGCGCCACGGCATTCTTGACTCAGTGCCATGCCGCGCTCGAACAGGCTTAGGGATTCCTCCAGCTTCAGCTCGCCCCGTTCCAGCTTCTGGACGATGGTTTCCAGTTCTTTCATCGCCTCTTCAAAGCGCGCGACCGGGTCGGGCGTTTGCGGGCTGGTTGTGGGTATCGAGGACATGCCGATTCCAAGTCGAAGGCCGGCATTTTAGCGGTACCCCGTAGCGGCCGACGCAGCTTCAACAACTACTGGAGTCCCGCCGCGAACTCAGCACCCGGGTGTAGCTCTCCCGGTATTGCTGCGCCGAGGCCGACCAACTGAAGTCGCGCGCCATGCCCTGACGCCTCAGCCGCTTGCGCAGCTGCTGGTCGGCGCAGAACTCCAGGCCGCGCCGCAGCCCCCAGAGCAGGCCGTCGACATCGGCATGATCGAACAGAACTCCGCTGCCTTCTTCCGCCGCCGGCGAGCCGCCGCGCGCTTCGACGACGGTATCCGCCAGACCGCCGGTCCGGTGCACGACCGGAATGGTTCCGTAGCGCTGCGCGTACATCTGGTTGAGGCCGCAGGGTTCAAAGCGGGAAGGCATCACCAGCAGGTCGGCGGCAGCGGTCAGCTGGTGCGCCAGCACCTCATCGTGCGCGAGGCGCACCGCCAGACGGCCGGCAGGCGCCCGCCCGGCCCAATCGCGGAAAGCCGCTTCCAGCTTTGGGTCGCCGCTGGCCAGCACCGCCAACTGCAGAGGCAACTGCATCAGCTCGTCCTGGGCAGCAAGCAGCAGGTCGGCGCCTTTCTGGTCGGCCAGGCGGCCGATGAACACCACCAGGGGCAGCGTCTGGCCGCGCGTCGGCGGCGTCAGGCCCAGCGTCGAGGAAACGGCAAGGCGGTTGGCCTGCTTGCCGGCCTCGACCGTGCGGGAGTCGTAATGCCTGACCAGATGCAGGTCGGTGGCCGGATTCCAGATCGCGGTGTCGATGCCGTTGACGATACCGATCAGCCGGTCGGCCCTGGTCGCGAGCAGGCCATCGAGGCCACAGCCGAAGGCGGGTGTCTGGATCTCCCTTGCATAGGTGGGGCTGACCGTGGTGATCAGATCGGCGTAGTTGAGGCCGCCCTTCATGCAGGAAAACCCGCCCCAGAATTCCAGGGCTTCGGGGGACCACCATTCCAGAGGCAGGCCCAAGGTCTCGAACGCCTCGCGGCCGAACTGTCCCTGATAGGCCAGGTTGTGGATGGTGAAGATCAGGGCCGGCCGTCGCGGCGCCGCGGCAAGCCAGGGGGCGGCGAGCGCGGTCTGCCAGTCGTGCAGATGCAGGATCTGCGGATCGAAGCCGGCGGCACCCTGCGCGACGAAGGCCGCCAAGGCGGCGGAGAACGTGCCGAAACGCAGGGCGTTGTCGGCATAGGGTTGTTGCGACTCGTCGGCGTAAGGGCCGCCGGCGCGGTCGAACAACAGGGGTGCGTCGAACAGATAGACCGGCAGCCCGTCCGCCAAGGCACCGCGCAGCACTGTGTAGCGGATGCCGTTGATCTCATGGCTGGACAGCGGCTCGACCCGGCCCAGGCTCCGGGCCACTCCGCGATAGGCCGGCAAGGCCACGCGGGCATCACAACCCAGCGTGCGAAGTGCGGCGGGCAGGGCGCCAGCGACGTCGCCTAGGCCGCCGGTCTTGGCCAGGGGGAAACACTCTGCGGCGGCGTGGAGAACACGCAAGTCGGATGTCATGTTTTACAGAGTAGCCAATCCGCTCCGGATATCGACAGACGACCCCACTTAACCACTAGGATAAGCGCATCAATCCGTAGGTGGCGCTGGCGTCGGATCGGGGGAAGGACTGCATGAGCAGCACGAGCACTAGCAACGAGCAGGACAGCCGTTTTGTCAGCCGCCTGACTCGCGACACCCTGGCGCTGATCATGGCGGGAGGACGCGGCAGCCGGCTGATGCAGATGACGCTGTCGCGCGCCAAGCCGGCGGTGCCCTTCGGTGGCAAGTTTCGCATCATCGACTTCACGCTCTCCAACTGCATCAACAGCGGCATCCGCCGGGTTGGCGTGCTCACCCAATACAAGAGCCACTCGCTGATCCGCCATCTGCAGCAGGGCTGGGGTTTTCTGCGCGGCCAGTTTGGCGAGTTCATCGAACTGCTGCCCGCCGAGCAGCGCGGCGAGGCCTACGACTGGTACTCGGGAACCGCGGACTCGGTGTACCAGAACCTGGACTTCATCCGCCGCCATCAGCCGGCCTATGTGCTGGTGCTCGCCGGCGATCACATCTACAAGATGGACTATGGGCCGATGCTGGCGCAGCACGCGCGCACCGGGGCGCAGGTCACCGTCGGTTGTATCGAGGTGCCGGCCGAGGAGGCCAGCGGTTTCGGAGTGATGCAGGTCGATGCCGCCAACCGCGTGGTCGAGTTTCAGGAGAAGCCGCAAGCGCCCCATTGCCTCGCTGACAAGCCGGGTGTGGCGCTGGCGAGCATGGGCATCTATGTGTTCGACGCGCGCTTCCTGCTGGAGCAGCTGTCGCGCGATGCCGGCATCCGCGAATCCAGCCACGATTTCGGCAAGGACGTGGTGCCTTCGCTCATCGCCGGCGGCAAGGTTTACTCGTACCGCTTCAGCGACCTCAACGAACCCGGCCGCCAGGGCTACTGGCGCGATGTCGGCACCATCGACTCCTACTGGCTGGCCAACATCGAGCTCACCTATCTGGTGCCGGAACTCAATCTCTACGACGCACAGTGGCCGATCTGGACCCTGCAGGAGCAGGTGCCGCCCGCGAAGTTCGTGTTCGAGCAGGGCCCGGCCGCCGGCACCGCCGTCGAATCCCTGGTCGCCGGCGGCTGCATCGTCTCGGGCGCGCAGGTGCGGCGCAGCGTGCTCTCGGTCAACGTCCGGATCGAAAGGGGCACGCAGATCGAGGACTCGCTGCTGCTGCCGGGCGCGCGTATCGGCAGCAATTGCGAGATCCGGCGCGCCATCATCGACGAGGGCTGCGTCATTCCCGACGGCAGCCGCATCGGCTGCGACCTCGGCATCGACAAGAAGCAGTACTACGTCAGCGCCGGCGGCGTGACCCTGGTGACGCGCGAAATGCTGGACGCCTGAGGCGTGGCCGGCCCCGCCGAAACCGAGTCTGTTTCCCTGGAGGTGGACGCGCGCGCCGCGGCGGCCTTGGCCGCGGGGCAGGTGGGCGATCCGTTTTCGCTGCTGGGTCCGCAGCCCTGCGGGGTCGGTTGGCTGGTACGCGCCTACCTGCCCGGCGCGCTGGGCGTCGATCTGGTCGATGCCGGCAGCGGCCAGGTGCTGGCGGCGATGCAGGCGCTGTCGCCGCCTGGGCTCTACGCGGCGCGGCTCGGGTTGCGCCGACCTTACCGCCTGCGTATCCGCTGGCCGGCGGCTGGTGGTGGCGAGGCCGAGCAGGAGACCGAAGACCCTTATTCCTTTGGCCTGTTGCTGGGCGAGCTGGATCTGCACCTGATCTCCGAGGGCCGCCACCGCGAACTCGCGCACTGCCTGGGCGCTCAGGCGATGGTGGTGGAGGGCGTGGCCGGTGTCCGTTTCGCGGTCTGGGCGCCGACGGCCAGGCGGGTGTCGGTGGTTGGCGCGTTCAACGCCTGGGACGGCCGCCGCCACGCCATGCGTCGCCGCGTCGAGAACGGAGTCTGGGAGTTGTTCCTGCCTCGCTTGGCGCCAGGGGAGGTCTATCAGTACGAGCTGCTGACCGCCGACGGAACCCTGTCGCGCAAGGCCGACCCCTTGGCCCGTCAGGCGCTGACCGCGCCGCAGACCGCCTCGGTGGTCTTCGATCCGACGCCGTTCGCCTGGAACGACGCAGGCTGGCTGGCCGAGCGTGGACAGCGCCAGTCCAGTGGCAGGCCGATGAGCATTTACGAAGTCCATGCCGGCTCCTGGCGCCGGCACCCGGACGGACGCGCCTACCAATGGGGGGAGCTGGCGCAGGCGCTGATCCCCTATGTGCTGGAACTGGGCTTCACCCACATCGAGCTGCTGCCGGTGATGGCGCATCCCTTCGGCGGGTCCTGGGGCTATCAGCCGTTGTCGCTGTTCGCGCCGCAGCCGGAATGGGGTGAGCCGGCGGCGTTCGCCGGCTTTGTCGATGCCTGTCATCAGGCCGGGATCGGCGTGCTGCTGGACTGGGTTCCCGCCCATTTTCCCGCCGACCCCCACGGCCTCGCCCGCTTCGACGGCAGTGCGCTCTACGAGCACGCCGATCCGCGCGAGGGGTTTCATCGCGACTGGAAGACGCTGATCTACAACTTCGGCCGCAGCGAAGTCGCTGGCTTCCTGATCGCTTCCGCCTTGTACTGGCTGCGCCACTACCACCTCGACGGCCTGCGGGTGGATGCGGTCGCCTCGATGTTGTACCGCGACTACTCGCGGACGCCGGGCGAGTGGCTGCCCAACCGCTACGGCGGCCGGGAGAACCTCGAAGCGGTGGACTTTCTCCGCGCCCTCAACGAGGCCGTGCGGGAACACAGTCCGGGCTGCCTGATGATCGCCGAGGAATCGACCTCCTGGCCGGGGGTCACGGCGGCGGTGGCCGATGGCGGACTCGGCTTTTCCCACAAGTGGAACATGGGCTGGATGAACGACACGCTGGCCTACGCGCGTCTGGACCCGGTCTATCGCCGCCATGCCCACGAGCGCCTGACCTTTGGCCTGATGTACGCCTATGCGGAGCGCTTCGTGCTGCCGCTGTCCCACGACGAGGTGGTGCATGGCAAGGGCTCGCTCTGGCGCAAGCTGCCGGGGGATGACTGGCAGCGCTACGCCGGCCTGCGCGGCCTGCTCGGCTGGATGTGGGCGCATCCGGGCGGCAAGCTGCTGTTCATGGGCGGCGAGCTGGCGCAGAAAGCCGAGTGGAACCACGACGCCGAACTCGACTGGGCGGCCCTGGCGCATGCCGCCCCCCAGGGGGTCTGGCATCGCGGCCTGCAGGCGGTGGTGCGCGACCTCAACCGGCGCTACTGCGAACAGCCGGCGCTGCATGCCGAGGATCACCGCCCGGAGGGATTCGAGTGGCGGCTGGTCGATGCCCGTGCCGAGAGTCTGTTCGCGTTCTGCCGTTACGCGGTCGACGCGCCACCGGTCTTGGTGGTCAGCAATTTCACACCGGTGCCGCGTCACGGACTCCGGCTGGGCGTGCCCAGGGCCGGGCGCTGGCGCGAGCTGTTCAACAGCGATGCCGCCGAGTACGGCGGCGCCGGCGGCGGCAATCTCGGCGGCGTACTGGCGGAGCCGGGCGACTATCACGGCCGGCCGGCCAGTTTGAGCCTGTTCCTGCCCTCGCTGGCGACGATCTGGCTGGTCTGGGAAGGCGAGGCCTGATGCCGTTGCCGGCGCCGTTGCCGCACCTGGAACCCTGCCCGCCAGGGCCGCTGGGCGCGCATCCCTATCGCCAGGGCTTGCGCTTCTGCGTCTATTCGGCGGCCGCGGAGTGGCTGGAACTCTGCCTGTTCGATCGTGATGGCCAGTCCGAACTGGCGCGGCTGCGTATGCCCGAATGCAGTGGTGGCGTCTGGCATGGCTATCTGCCCGGAGCCGGCCTGGGCCTGGTCTATGGCTATCGCGCCCACGGTCCCTACGCACCCGCCCGCGGCCTGCGGTTCAACCCGCATAAGCTCCTGCTGGACCCCTATGCCACCGAGTTGCGCGGCGAGCTGATCTGGCACGACGCCCTGTTCGGGCATCACCGCGAGGTCGCGGCGGCGCAGCCGGACGAGCGCGACAGCGCCCCTTACATGCCCAAGGCGGTGGTGGTCAGCGAGGACTACGACTGGCAGGGCGATCGTCCGCCGGAGGTTCCCTGGTCACGGACGGTGATCTACGAGTTGCACGTCAAGGGCTACAGCCGCCTGCGTGCGGATCTGCCCGAGGCCTTGCGTGGCGGTTACCGGGCGCTGGGCCGGCCGGAAGTCCGGGCCTATCTGAGCGATCTGGGAGTGACGGCGGTGGAGCTGCTGCCGGTGCACGCCATGGTTCGTGAACGCCGGCTGCTGGAACGCGGCCTGACCAATTACTGGGGCTACAACAGCCTGGCCTATTTCGCGCCGGAGCCCGCCTATGGCAGTCGCGACGATCTGAAGTGGGCGGTCAGGGAGCTGCACAAGTCCGGCATCGAGGTGATCCTCGACGTCGTCTACAACCACAGCGGCGAGGGCGACGAGACCGGCCCCACCCTGAGTCTGCGCGGCCTGGGCAATGCCGAGTACTACCGCTTGCAGCCCGAGGACCGGTCGCGCTATCTGAACTACAGCGGCTGCGGCAACACCCTGGATTTCAGCCGGCCGCGCACGGTCCAACTGGTGATGGACTCCCTGCGCCACTGGGTCCAGGCCTATCACGTCGATGGCTTCCGCTTCGACCTGGGCGTGGTGCTGGGCCGTGGGGCGGGCGGCTACGACCCGGCCACCGGCTTCTTCCACGCCCTGTTGCAGGACCCCGTGCTCGGTCGGCTCAAGCTCATCACCGAACCCTGGGATCTGGGGCCGGACGGCTATCAACTGGGTCGGCAGCCTACCGGCCTGGCGGAATGGAACGACCACTACCGGGATCAGCTGCGGCGTTACTGGAGAGGCGATGCCGGCACCCGCGGCGCGCTGGCCACCGGTCTTCAGGGCTCGGCGGACCGCTTCGACCATGCGCGCCGCCATCCCTGGGCGAGCATCAACTACGTTACTGCGCACGACGGCTTCACCCTGGAAGATCTGGTGAGCTACAGCCACCGGCACAACGCCGCCAACGGCGAGCATGGACGGGACGGACATCCCCACAACGAGTCCTGCAATTGGGGGGTCGAGGGCGAGAGCGACAACGCCGAGGTCCGGGCCAGGCGCGAACGTATCCAGAGGGCCTTGCTGGCCACCCTGGCGTTCAGTCACGGCACGCCGATGTTCCTGGCCGGCGACGAGTTCGGGCAAACCCAGTCCGGCAACAACAACCCCTACTGCCAGGACTCGCCGCTGACCTGGCTGGACTGGAACCGGCTCGATCAGCCGCACGGACGCATGCTGCACGCCTGCCTGCGCCAGTTGCTGCGCCTGCGCCGCGAGCATCCTGCGCTGCGTAGCGCCGACTTCCAGCACGGCCGGGAGATCCTGCCGGGCTGGCCGGACACCAGTTGGTTCGACGAGCGAGGCCGGCCGCTCTCGACCCAGGACTGGCAGTCGCCGCTGGGACAGTTGCTGGGGCTGCGCAGAGTGGCCGCGCGGGAGCAGGGCGAGGGCTACGAGGTGCTGTATCTGCTGTTCAACGCCGGCTTCGTCGATCAGGAGGTCCAGTTGCCGCCGCCGCTGCTGGACACCGAACTGCTGTTCGATAGCGAGGACCCGGCGCCGATGCCACGTCCCTGGCGTTCGGCCAGCTACCGACTGCGTGGCCAGAGCGTGGCGCTGCTGGCGGCAGCTCTGCCGGAACCGGGAGCCAGGGCATGAGTGAGTCCAGTTCGGCGCTGATGGCGCTGGCCGAGGAGGCCGGCATCGCGGTGCATTGGCAGGACTACCAGGGGCAGACCAGGACGGTTTCCGACCCGGTGCTGCGGGCGCTGCTGAGTGCCCTGGAGCTGCCCTGCGCGAGCTGCGGCGACATCGCCCATAGCCGCGCCCAACTGGCGGCCGAAGGCGCCGCCGGGCAGTGGCCGGCACTGCTGACCGGCGAGGCCGGGCGAGCGCTGCCGCTGCCGTCCTGCGCGGCCGACCTGCCTGCCGTCGACGTCCTGCTCGAAGCCGGAGGCCAGCGGCGCCTGCCGGTCTCGCGCGCTGCCGATGGCAGGCCCTGGCTGGCGGCGATTCCGGAGACCGGTTACCACCTCCTGCTGGTTGGCTCGGGCGCGCCACCGACGCTGGCCATCGCTCCGGCCAAGGCCTTTCCGATCTCGACCCTGGCCGAGGGTCGCCGCCTGCATGGCCTAGTGGCGCAGCTGGCCTCGCTGCGCAGGGCCGGCGATGGCGGCATCGGCGACTTCGGCGGCCTGACGCAACTGGTCGCGGCAGCGGCTCCGGCCGGAGTGGATGCGCTCGCCATCAGCCCGGTACACGCGCTCTACGCCGGTGATCCCGACCGCTATGCGCCCTATTCGCCGTCGAGCCGGCTGTTCCTCAATCCGCTTCACGCCGATCCGGCGATGGTGCTGGGCGAGGCGGCGGTGGCCTCGGCCCTGGCCGCCAACGGCCTGGCCGGGATCTATGCGGAACTGGAGGCGCTGCCGCTGATCGACTACCCCCGCGCGGCGCGCGCCAAATGGCGCCTGTTGCGGGTGCTATGGCAGGCGCAGGCCGGCGAGCTGGAGCAGGGCGAGTCGCCGCTGGCGCGGCGGTTTCGCGCCTACCGCGCGGGCGGCGGTCGCGCGCTGCTCGATCACGCGCGCTTCGAGGCCCTGCAGGTCGGGCAGGGCGGGGCGGACTGGCGGCGCTGGCCGGCCGAGCTGCGCGAGTCCGGCAGCGCGGCAGTCGAGGCCTACGCCGCCAATCACGCGGCGGAGGTGGGATTCCATTGCTTTGTGCAGTGGCTGGCCGCGGACGGCCTGGCCGCCGTGCAGGCCGGCGCGCGCGCTGGTGGTATGCGGATCGGCCTGATCGGCGATCTGGCGGTGGGCACCGATGGCGGTGGTAGCCACGCCTGGAGCAATCCGCACGATCTGCTGCGCGGGGTGAGCATCGGCGCGCCGCCCGATCCCCTCGGCCCCCTGGGGCAGAACTGGGGGCTGACCACCTTCTCGCCGCGGGCCCTGAAAGCCCAGGGCTACGGGCCATTCCTGGAGCTGCTGCGCGCCAACCTGCGGCATGCCGGTGGAATCCGCATCGACCATGTGCTCGGCCTGCGCCGGCTCTGGCTGGCGCCGGAAGGCGCGGCACCCGGCGAGGGCGCCTATCTGCGCTACCCCACGCAGGACCTGCTGCGGCTGGCGGCGCTGGAATCGCACCGGCACCGGGCCATCATCCTCGGCGAAGACCTCGGCACCCTGCCGGCCGGTTTCCAGAGCGAGCTTGCCGAGGCCGGCGTGCTGGGCCTGCGGGTGCTGTATTTCCAGCGCGAGCACAAGCTGTTCTTCGAGCCGGGGCGCTGGTCGGCGAGCGCCGTGGCCACCACCTCCACCCACGATCTGCCGACCGTCGCCGGCTGGTGGGCGGGCCGCGACCTGGACTGGCGCCGCCGCCTGGATCTGGTCGATGCCGAAGCGCAGGCCGGCGAAGAAGCAGAGCGGGAGGAGGGGCGGCAATGCCTGTGGGCGGCGCTGGAGCACGCCGGTCTGGTCCAGGGCGCGCGGCCGGAGACGGCGGCTGGCGCGGCGGTCGTCAATGCCGCCTGCGCCTTCGTCGCCCGCAGCCCGGCGCCGCTGCTGCTACTGCCGCTGGAAGACCTGCTGGCCTTGGAGGAGGCGCCCAACCTGCCCGGCACCGTCAGCGGGCACCCCAATTGGCAGCGCCGGCTGCCGGGCGAGGCGGGACGGTTGCTGGAACAGGCCGAGGTCGGCGCCCGATTGGCGCTGGTCCGCAGGGAGCGCGGGGCCTAGGGCCTGTCACGAACTGCGGGATCGCTGCGGCGGAAGGCGGTTTTGGGGCAGTGCAAGGAAGCCAGTGTGTGCAATAGCGGGCCTATTGAAACACTGGCTGACGCCGCAATGCCCCAAAACCGTCCCGCCCCGAGGGGTTGCTGGCCAAAATTGCGTCATGCGGCGTTGCCCGCCTAGCGAAGGCAACCAGCCTTCGCGTCGGCAGGCGCCTTGCCTGACGCTATTTTGGCCGGCAACGCAGCGACCCCGCAGTTCGTGACAGGCCCTAGACCCAGACGACGCAGCCCATCTCGAACGGGTGCGACAAGGCGTCGTGATGAGGGCGCATGCGCAAGCGGTAGCTCTGCAGACCCGGCAGTGGTTCGAGGTCGAGTGCGTACAGGTGGGCCTCGCCGACGGTGCCGGTGCTGGTCAGGGTTTCGGTCTTCTGGGGCTGGAACACCCCTTGTGCGTCCTCGCGACCGACCACGCATTCAACTACTACGTCGGCAGGCGTCAGGCCATTCAGCCGGGCGTGGATCCGCAGCGGCAGGGTCTCGCCGTGGTAGAGCGCCTCGGGGTGGGGAGCCGCCGTCTGCAGGGACACGCCCGGCCACTGTGTGTGGACCCGGCGCTTCCAGGCCGCCAGATCCTTGGCGAGGCTGCCGCCGGTGGCGGTGAACCGCGCGGTCTGCCGCGCCGCCGGGCCGTAGTACTGGCGCACGTAGTCCATGACCTGCCGCGCCGAATTGAAGCGAGGGATCAGCGTCTTCATCGCGTTCTTGCTGATCTGCACCCACTCGGGCGCGTAGCCGTACTTGCGCGGACCGTAATACAGCGGCGCCACTTGGTGTTCGAGGATGTCGAGCAGTTGCCGGCATTCCTCCTGGTCGCGGTGGGCGCGGGCGGTGGCGTCGTCCGCCAGTTGCCCCCAGTAGCGGGGATCGACCGGCTTGATCGCGAAACCGTTGATCTGGCTCAGGTCGCCACCGACATAGCCCTCGTCCCACCAGCCGTCGAGCACCGAGACATTGACCACGCCGTTGATGCCGGCCTTCTCGCCGCTGGTGCCGCTGGCCTCCATCGGATATTCGGGGTTGTTGAGCCAGACGTCGCAACCCTGCACGAGGTTGCGCGCGAGCAGCATGTCGTAGCCCTCGATCATGATCAGCCGGCCGATGAACTCCGGCTTCATGCTGGTCTCGTAGAGCTTCTTGATCAGCGCCTGGCCGGGCAGATCCTTGGGATGCGCCTTGCCGGCGAAGATCAGGATGGCGGGGTGATCGGGGTTGTTCAGCAGCCGCGCGAGCCTCGCCTCGTCGGCGAGGACCAGGGTGGCGCGCTTGTAGGTGGCGAAGCGCCGCGCGAAGCCCAGCACCAGGCTGCGGCTGTCGGGATTGGCGATGTACTGGGTGGCGTGGTTGATGATCGCTTCCGGCACGCCGTTCCGGCGCAACTGCCGGCGCAGCCGCTCGGCGACATCCAGCAGCAGGTCGTGCTTGAGCTTGTGACGCACCGCCACGAAGGCGTCGTAGGGGATGTGGTCGATGCAGCGCCAGTGGTCGACATCCAGCAGTTTGCTGCGCCATTCGCGGAAGCTGTCGTGGAACAACTGCGTCCAGGCGCGGGCGATGAAGGTGTGCATGTGCACGCCGTTGGTGACGTAGCCGATCGGGTTGTCTTCCGGCGCCACCTGCGGCCACAGCGCCTGCTCCATGCGGCTGGCGACCCCGCCGTGGATCTTCGAGACGCCATTGTGGAAACGGCTGCCACGTAGGGCGAAGGTGGTCATATTGAAGTGTTCGGCGCTCGGTTCCAGCGCTCCGAGTTGCAGCACCCGCGCCTCCGGCACCCCGAGTTGCGGCAGCAGACTGCCCAGATACCAGCGCAATTTGCCGTGGTCGAACACGTCATGGCCGGCGGGCACCGGGGTGTGGGTGGTGAACACATGGCTGGCCGCGACCAGCTCCAGCGCCGAGTCGAAATCCAGCCCCGCCGGCACCTGCTCGCGGATGCGTTCGAGGATCATGAAGGCGGCGTGGCCTTCGTTCATGTGCCAGACCGTCGGCCCGCTGGCCAGGGCCGGTGTCGCGCTGGGCTGCCGGCCCAGCGCCCGCAGCGCGCGCACGCCACCGATGCCGAGCACGATCTCCTGCTGGATGCGGGTGTCGCCGTCACCGCCGTAGAGCTGGTAGGTGATCATGCGATCGGCGGCGGAGTTCTCGGCGACGTCGGAATCCAGCAGATAAAGCGCCGACAGGCTGATCCGCGCCACCCACACCCGCAATTGCACCACCCGGTCGGCGATTTCCACCATCACCCTCAGCTCGCTGCCGTCGGCGTTCTGGCACAGCGAGATCGGCAGGTCGGCGAAGTCCACCGCGTGGGCAATGGCCTGCTGGTTGCCCTGGCCGTCGATCTGCTGGGTGAAATAGCCCTGGCGGTACAGCAGTCCAACGCCGACAAAGGGAACGCCAAGGTCCGCTACCGCCTTGCAGTGATCCCCGGCCAGGATGCCCAGACCGCCGGAATAGATCGGGAAGCTTTCGTGCAAGCCGAACTCAGCGCAGAAATAGGCGACCAGGTCCCGGTCGGCGTCGAGGTATTTGTCGATCTCCGGCCGGTGGCCGGCGGCCAGATGGGAATCGAAGGAAGACAGCGCCGAGTGGTAGTCCTCGAGAAAGTCACGGTCCGCCGCCGCCTGTTCCAGCCGGGCCTGGTCGACCCGGCGCAGGAACAGCTTGGGGTTGTTGCCGCAGTCGCGCCAAAGCTCGCGGTCCAGCCGCCAGAACACCCCGCGCACCTCGCGGTCCCAGGAATACGCCAGATTCGCCGCCATTTCCTCCAACCGACGGATATTGCTGGGAATACGGGGGCGTAACTCGAGGCGAAAGGTCTGGCCTTGCATGGCGCGCTCGCTATGGATGGGATCCGTGACCGAGTGTAGCCAGCTCCGGGCCGGTGTTGCGGGCCCGATCGCGAAATTCCAGGGCGGTTGTGGGCTGACGCCGGCTCCGGTACCTTGCCGCCCTCTCGCAGGTAGCCCTCAAGACATGGCTCAGCAGCAATACGACGTCAATGCCATCGAAGTCCTCGACGGCCTGGACCCGGTGCGCAAGCGCCCGGGCATGTACACCGACACCAGCCGCCCCAACCATCTGGCGCAGGAAGTCATCGACAACGCCGTCGACGAGGCGCTCGGTGGTTACGCGAAACAGGTCCGGGTGACGCTGTTCGCCGACGGTTCCTGCGAGGTGCAGGACGACGGCCGCGGCATCCCCACCGACATCCACCCGGTGCACAAGATCAGCGGCGTCGAGCTGGTGCTGACCAAGCTGCATGCCGGCGGCAAGTTCAGCAACAACAACTACCAGTTCTCTGGCGGCCTGCACGGTGTCGGTGTGTCGGTGGTCAATGCCCTGTCCACCCGCCTGGAAGTCTCGGTGCGCCGCAATGGCGTCGAGCAGGCCATGCACTTCGAGAACGGCTACACCGCCAGTCCCCTGCGCGAGGTGGGAACCTGCGCGAAGAAGGACACCGGCACCCGGGTGCGCTTCTGGGCCGACCCGAAGTATTTCGACTCGCCGAAGTTCTCGCTGCCAAGGCTCAAGCAGATCCTGCGCGCCAAGGCGGTGCTCTGCCCGGGGCTCAAGATCACGCTCAAGGACGAGCCGGGCAACGAGGAGACGGTCTGGTACTACGAGAACGGCCTCACCGACTACCTGCTCGACGCGGTCAAGGGCCAGGAGATCGTGCCGGCCGCGCCGTTCACCGGCCAGTTCAAGTCGCCGCGCGAAGAGGCCGAGTGGGCGCTGGCCTGGGTCAATGCCGATGGCGTCGGCGAGCTGTTGGCGGAGAGCTACGTCAACCTCATCCCGACCATGCAGGGCGGCACCCACGTCAACGGTCTGCGCACCGGCCTGACCGAGGCGATCCGCGAATTCTGCGAGTTCCGCAATCTGCTGCCGCGCGGCATGAAGCTGGCTCCGGAAGATATCTGGCAGGGCCTGGCCTATGTGCTGAGCGTGAAGATGCAGGATCCGCAGTTCGCCGGCCAGACCAAGGAGCGCCTGTCCTCGCGCGAGACCGCCGCCTTCGTCAGCGGCGTGGTGCACGACTCCTTCGGGCTCTGGCTCAACCAGCACCCGGACGAGGGCGAGCGCGTCGCCCAACTGGTCATCGCCAATGCCTCGGCGCGCATGAAGGCCGCCAAGCAGGTAGTGCGCAAGAAGATCACCTCCGGCCCGGCGCTGCCCGGCAAGCTCGCCGACTGCGTGCTCACCGACTTGAACCGCACCGAGCTGTTCCTGGTCGAGGGCGACTCCGCCGGCGGCAGCGCCAAGCAGGCGCGCGACCGCGACACCCAGGCGATCATGCCGCTGCGCGGCAAGATCCTGAACACCTGGGAAGCCACTGCCGGCGAGGCCATCGCCAGCGAGGAAATCCACAACATCAGCGTCGCGATTGGTGTGGATCCCGGCAGCCCCGACCTCAGCGGTCTGCGCTACGGCAAGATCTGCGTGCTGGCTGATGCCGACTCCGACGGCTTGCACATCGCTACCCTGCTGTGCGCGCTGTTTCTGCGCCACTTCCGGCCGCTGGTGCAGGCGGGCCATGTCTACATCGCCATGCCGCCGCTGTTCCGCATCGACGCTGGCAAGCAGGTGTTCTACGCCCTGGATGAGTCCGAAAAGCAGGGCGTACTCGATCGCCTCGCCGCCGAGGGCAACCGCGCCAAGATCCAGGTCACCCGCTTCAAGGGCCTGGGCGAGATGAACCCCTTGCAGTTGCGCGAGACCACCATGAGCGCCGATACCCGGCGGCTGGTGCAGTTGAGTCTGGACGAGCCGGAGCCCGGATCGGGTGTGGTCGGGACCGACGGCCTGATGGACATGCTCCTAGCCAAGAAGCGCGCGGGCGACCGCAAAGACTGGTTGGAACGCGAAGGAAATCGCGCGGAGGTCTGATCCGCGGACTTAAGGAACCGACATCGCGCCCCGAGGTCGGTATTCTCCGGCTGTTAGCCGCCGCCCGCTGCCTCTAGCCTCCGACGGAACCACATGCATCACAGCCCACTCATCGCCACCATCGTCGCCGGCCTCGTGCTGGCCTTCGTGCTGGGCGCGCTGGCGCACCGGCTGCGGGTGTCGCCTCTGATCGGCTATCTGTTGGCCGGTGTGGCGGTGGGGCCGTTCACGCCCGGGTTCGTGGCGGACCAGTCTCTGGCCAACGAGCTGGCCGAGATCGGCGTGATCCTGCTGATGTTCGGGGTCGGCCTTCACTTCTCGCTCAAGGACCTGCTGTCGGTGAAGGCCATCGCCGTACCCGGTGCGCTGGTGCAGATCGCTGCCGCGACCCTGTTGGGTATGGGCCTGGCCGCGCTGCTGGGCTGGACTCCGATGGCCGGCTTCGTGTTCGGCCTGGCGCTGTCGGTGGCGAGCACCGTGGTGCTGCTGCGTGCCCTTCAGGAACGCCGCTTGATGGACACCCAGGATGGCCGCATCGCCGTCGGCTGGTTGATCGTCGAAGACCTCGCGATGGTGCTGGCGTTGGTGTTGATCCCGGCCATCGCCGGGGTCGCCGACAGTGCCGCCGAGGCGGACGGGCAGGGTGCCGGCATCGGCGGCGTGGTGCTGCTGGCGATGGGCAAGGCGGTGGCTTTCGTCGCCTTCATGTTATTGGTCGGCCGGCGGGTGATCCCGGCGCTGCTGCATTGGGTGGCGCAGACCGGATCGCGCGAGCTGTTCAGTCTGTCGGTGCTGGCAATTGCCCTGGGCGTGGCGTTTGGCGCTGCCATGCTGTTCGGAGTTTCGTTCGCGCTCGGCGCCTTCTTCGCCGGCATGATGCTCAACGAGTCGCCGCTGTCGCAGCGCGCCGCCGAGGAGTCGCTGCCCTTGCGCGATGCCTTCGCGGTGCTGTTTTTCGTCTCGGTGGGCATGCTGTTCAACCCCCACATTCTGCTGACCGCGCCACTGGAGCTGGCGGCAACCCTGGGGATCATCCTGCTTGGCAAGTCGGTCGCCGCCTTCCTGATCGTCCGTGCCTTCGGATACCCCAACCGCACCGCGCTGACCATTTCCGCCAGCCTGGCGCAGATCGGTGAGTTCTCCTTCATTCTGATCGGCCTGGGAGTCTCCCTGAACCTGCTGCCGCAGAAGGGGCAGGACTTGGTCCTGGCCGGCGCGATCCTGTCGATCCTGCTTAACCCGCTGCTGTTCAAGCTGTTCGTGCCCAACCGCCCGGAGACCCTGCCCAAGCCGGCCGACGCACCGTCCAAGCCCCTGGTCGGCGATCTCCATCCCACCAGCCTGCACAATCACTCGATCCTGGTCGGCTACGGCCGCGTCGGCAGCATGGTCGGTGCCGGCCTGAGGCTCGCCGGCGAGCCCTTTCTGGTGATCGAGGACCGCAAGCTGCCAGCCGCCGCCGCGCTGGCCGATGGCGCCGAGATCATCTCCGGTAACGCCGCCGATCCCAAGGTCTTGCGCGCCGCCAATCTGGTGGCGGCGCGTCGGTTGTTCGTGGCGATCCCGCAGAGTTTCGAGGCCGGCCAAGTGGTGAGCCAGGCGGTTGCCGCCAACCCAGATCTACGCATCGTCGCCCGCGCCCATTCCGACGCCGAGGTCGCCCATCTGCGGAAGTGCGGTGCCAGCACCATCATCATGGGCGAGCGGGAAATCGCCCGTGGCATGCTCGATATCGCCTTCGAGCGCCGCCACGCCTAAATTTTTGCCTAGCTGCATTCCAGACCGAACAATGACAACAACCCTGATCGAACCCGAACGTCTGCCCCTGCGCGTCTTCGCCGAGAAGGCCTACCTCGACTACTCGATGTACGTGGTGCTCGACCGCGCCCTGCCGAACATCGCCGACGGCCTGAAGCCGGTGCAGCGGCGCATCGTCTACGCGATGAGCGAGCTGGGCCTGCAATCGACGGCCAAGCACAAGAAGTCGGCGCGCACCGTCGGCGACGTGCTCGGCAAGTACCACCCGCACGGCGACTCGGCCTGCTACGAGGCCATGGTCACCATGGCCCAGCCCTTCAACTACCGCTATCCGCTGGTGGACGGACAGGGCAACTGGGGTTCGGCGGACGATCCGAAGTCCTTCGCGGCGATGCGCTACACCGAGTCGCGGCTGACGCCCTATGCGCAGGCGCTATTGCAGGAGCTGGAGCAGGGCACGGTCGACTGGGCGCCGAACTTCGACGGCACCATGGAAGAGCCCAAGCTCTTGCCGGCGCGTCTCCCCAACATCCTGGTCAACGGCACCACCGGCATCGCGGTGGGCATGGCGACGGACATTCCGCCGCACAACGTCGGCGAGCTGGTGAAGGCCTGCCTGCACCTGCTCAAGCACCCGAACGCTCAGCTCGAGACGCTCATGGAGTTCGTGCCGGCGCCGGATTTTCCGACCGGTTGCGAGATCGTCAGCGAGTCGGCGGACCTGTTGAAGCTCTACCAGACCGGCAACGGCCAGATCCGCATGCGCGCGCGCTGGGAGCGGGAGGACGACGGCAATATCGTCATCACCCACCTGCCGCATCAGGTCAGCGGCAACAAGATCCAGGAGCAGATCGCCGAGCAGATGCGGGCGAAGAAGCTGCCGCTGGTCGAGGATCTGCGCGACGAGTCCGATCACGAGAACCCGACCCGCCTCGTCATCGTGCCGCGCAGCAACCGCGTCGATGCCGACGCTCTGATGGCGCATCTGTTCGCCACCACCGACCTCGAAAAGTCGGCGCGTGCCAACCTCAACATGATCGGCCTTGATGGCCGGCCACGGGTGAAGAACCTGCGCGAGATCTTGGTCGAGTGGCTGGATTTCCGCTTTGCAACCGTGACCCGTCGGCTCAACCACCGGCTGCAGAAAGTCAACGACCGCCTGCACCTGCTGGAGGGCCTGCTGATCGCCTTCCTGAATCTGGACGAGGTGATCCGCATCATCCGCTTCGAGGACGAGCCGCGTCTGAAGCTGATGCAGACCTTCGCACTCTCGGAAATCCAGACTGACTACATCCTCGACACCCGCCTGCGCCAGTTGCAGCGGCTGGAAGAGATGAAGATCAAGGGCGAGCAAGACGAACTGGCCGCCGAAAAGGCGCGCATCGAGGCGCTGCTGGATTCCGAAGACGCGCTCAAGAAGCTGATCGGCGAGGAGCTGCGCGAGGATGCCAAGAAGTACGGCGACGCGCGCCGCTGTCCTCTAGTCGCGCGGCCGGCGGCGGTGGCGCTGGCCGCCGAGGAGATCGTGCCGGCGGAGGCCATCACCGTGGTGCTCTCCAAGGCCGGCTGGATCCGCGCCGGCAAGGGCCGCGAACTGGACCCGACCGCGCTTTCCTACAAGGCCGGCGACGAATACTTCTGCCATGCCCAGGGCAAGACCAACCAGTTGCTGATCCTGCTCGACGACAAGGGGCGCGCCTACACGCTCAATCCGCGTGAGCTGCCGTCCGCCCGCTCGCAGGGCGAGCCGATCACCACCCGCATAGATCTGCAGGATGGTGGCAAGGTGGTGGCCATGCTGCTCGGCGAAGCCGGCGAGAAGCTGCTGCTCGGCGGCAGCGACGGCTACGGCTTTGTCGCCAAGCTCGGCGATCTGGAAGGCCGCAACAAGGCCGGCAAGGCGGTGGTGAATATCGAGGGCGCAATGCTGGCTCCGCTGCGGGTCGGCGACAGCGCCAGCGATCGCGTCGCGCTGGCCACCGCCGAGGGCAGGCTGCTGGTGTTCCCGGTGGCGGAGTTGCCGGAGCTGGCCAAGGGCAAGGGCAACAAGATGGTTACGCTCAAGGGCGAGGACCGTATCCTCGCCCATTGCGTGCTGCCAGCCGGCGCGCCTCTGGAAATCACCAGCGGCAAGCGCACCTATACCCTCAAGGCCAGCGATCTGGAGAGCTATCTGGGTTCGCGCGCCACTCGCGGCAATCACCTGCCGCGCGGTTTCCAGCGAGTGGACGCCATGCGTCCGGATCTGCCGGTGAAACCTCAGGCTTGAGTTCGTGGTCTTAGTCTCCACAATCCCTTGACACTTTGTTCCCTCAAGCCACCGCCATGAAACGCATTGCCCTGTTCCTGCTCACCAATATCGCCGTGGTTCTGGTCCTCGGCGTGGTCTGCTCGCTGCTCGGCGTCGACCGCTACCTCACCGCCAATGGCCTCAATCTCACCTCGCTGCTTATTTTCTCGGCCGTCATGGGCATGGGCGGCAGCTTTATCTCGCTGGCGATGAGCAAGTGGATGGCCAAGCGCAGCACCGGCGCCGAAGTCATCACCCAGCCGCGCAACTCCGCTGAAATGTGGCTGCTGCAGACGGTGGAGCGCCAGGCGCGCGCCGCCGGCATTGGCATGCCGGAGGTCGCCATCTACGACTCTCCGGAGCCGAACGCCTTCGCCACCGGCATGAACAAGAACAGCGCCCTGGTAGCGGTTTCCACGGGTCTCCTGCGCAGCATGAAGCAGGAAGAAGTCGAGGCGGTGCTGGGCCATGAGATCGGCCACGTCGCCAATGGCGACATGGTGACGCTGACCCTGATCCAGGGCGTGGTCAACACCTTCGTGATCTTTCTCTCCCGTGTCATCGCCTACGCGGTGGACCAGTTCCTGCGTCGCGGCGACAGCCGCGACAGCGGCCCGGGCATGGCCTACATGCTGGTGTCGCTGGTGATGCAGGTGGTGCTGGGCATCGGCGCGTCGATGATCGTTGCCGCCTTCTCGCGCTACCGCGAATTCCGCGCCGACGCCGCCGGTGCGCAGTTCGCCGGTCGTCGCAAGATGATCGCCGCCTTGCAGCGCCTGCAGTCGTTCAAGGATTCGCCCAGCCAATTGCCCAAGGAGATGACCGCCTTCGGTATCCGCGAGGGCATGATGGGCCTGTTCTCATCGCATCCTCCGCTGGAAAAGCGCATCGCCGCGCTCGAGCAGGCGCAGGGCAATTAGCGAAAAGGCGGCCTTCGGGCCGCCTTTTCGGTGAGGGCGGCGGCTGCGCCGCCTGTGAGGGCGTCGGGTTCGCTGCGCTCCCCGACTGTAAGGGCGCGATGCTCCGCCTCGCTGTGAGGGAAAAGCCAAGAAACGGCCGCGCCCTGCATTTCGCTTCCCCTCACAACGACCCGCGCAGCGGGGAGTGACCTCACAGCCAGCGAGCGAAGCGATGCTGGCGCCCTCACAGGCGGCGCAGCCGCCGACCTCACCTCGGCGCGTGGATCGACTTCGCCTTGGTGATGAACTCGCTGGCCAGCAGCACCACTTCCGGTTCCTGTACGTGGTAGCCCTGGATGTAGTTGACGCCCATCTGCCAGAGCCGCGCCATCACATTGGCGTCCTCGACATGGCTGACGATGGTCTTGATCTTCTTCTGCTTGGCCACTTCCATCAGCTGGTTCATCCGCCGGTTCACTTCCTTCTCGTTGAACTTCTGCGTGTAGGAAGAGTGGAATTTCAGATAGCTGATATTGGGCAGGTGCTCCAGCAGTTGGACACTGTTGCTGGACATGCCGTAGTGGTCCACCGCGATGCTCGCCCCCAGCTTGGCCAGGGTTTCGGTGAGCGTCTTGGCCTTGCGGATGTGGTTCTGCAGGATCATTTCCTGAATTTCGAACACCAGTTCCTCGTTCTGCAGAGGATAGGCCTTGAGCAATTCGCCTAGCCATTTCAGGAACTCGTCGGTCTCGCGCAGCGTGTCCTCCGACAGACGCACGAACAGCGAGGGTACGTCCTTGCCGCCGGCCCGCTTGGCGATGATCGCGAGGCTGCGTGCGATCACCCAGCGATCCACATTGCGCATCAGGTTGAATTTGGCGGCGGCCGGCAGGAACTCGCCGGCATGCAGTTCCTTGCCGGTGTCGTCAATCATGCGCACCAGCACATCGAAATGCTGGCGCGAGTCGCCCTCCAGGCTGGCAATCGACTGATAGGCGAGCTTGAGGCGGTTCTCCTCGATGGCCTTCTTCACCATCGCCGCCTTGCGGGCATCCTCGCGCTCGCTCTGGTTGGCCTCGGCGGCGGCGCCCAGCACCGCGAACTGGTTACCGCCCTTCTGGCTCAGCCGGCGACTCTCGCGCTGGATGTCACGCACCACCGCCTCGGCCTTCTCGTCCCCGCCGAGGGGATAGGCCACCAGGGTCAGCGTCAACTGCGCCTCGTGGTTGGCGGTGGCGTAAATCTGCTGGCTCAACTCGCGCTGCAGCAGCTCACCCAGGGCCTGGACGTCGGCAAGCCGTGGCCGGCTGACCACGGCGGCGAACTCGCTGACCGCGAACCGGTAGACCTGATCGGCCGGTGCCAGACGGGTCTTCAGTGCCTTACGCACTTGCTCCATCAATTCTTCGCAATCGGCCAGGCCAAACCGCTCTTCCAGGGCCAAAAAGCCGTCCACCGACAGCAGCAGGCAGCCACCCGGCTGGCCGGCCTTCTGGCTGGCGGTCAGGGCATTCAGAAAGCCCAGGCGCTCGTTCTGCCCGGTGCTGGCTGCGGCTGCCGCTGGCGGCGGGCTGGCGATGAGGGTGCCGCCCAGGCTGGCCTCAGCCGCGGCCGTGGCCAGGCCTGGCTGGGTGTCCGAGCGGATGATCATCTGGATCACCCGTTCGCCGTCCTCGTTGCTGACCACCAACTGCGCGCTGACCGGAACCGGGTGCTCCTTGCCCTCCAGGCTGAATTCCAGGGCTTCCCCGGCATGCTTGCCCTTGAGCACCAGCCGCAGACGCTCCTTCACCCGGGTGCGCTGGTCGGCAACCACGAAGTCGATCAGCGGCTCACCGTGCAGGGTTTCGGGGTTGTCGTAGCCGAGTAGCTTGGCGAAGGACGGGTTGGCGTGGGAGAGGATGCCTTCCTGCACATGCGCCACGGCGTCGGCGGTGGTTTCCAGCAATTGGCTATGGCGCTGCTCGAAATCGTGCAGCCGGTCACTCATCACCCGCAGCCGGCGCAGGTGTTGATGGTTCAGGAATTCCCGGATGACCACCAGCTCCAGTTGCCGCAGGGAGCCAACGTCGGCATAGCTGAGCAGATCCTTGGCGCCACGCTCCAGCGCAGAGACCAGACCGGGTGGGCTGGGACTGCGGGTGATGATCAGCACCGGCAGGTCTGGGCGGATCTCGGCCGCGGCTTTCAGCAGGCGGTCGGATTGGGCGGGACCGCCGGTTTCGTCGCACAGCAGCAGGTCGGGCGGCGAGCGGTGCAGGATGTCCTCGACCTCGCTGGGGTCGTCTACCCAGGCGCAGCGCAAGGGGTGGCCGGCATTGCGCAGGAAGCTCTCGATGCGCTTGGCCACTTCCTCGGAGGCGCCGGCCACCAGCAGTACGCCACGGCTGTCCTCCGCGAGCGTCGCGCTGATGGGGCTGGGGTGACTGCGGGCGGGTGCGTTCACCAGGCGATCCAGGTTTTTGCGGGCTTGCCGGGAATCTCACGGACCAGGCGCGGTACAAGATAACCGGGAAGATGGCCGGCCAGCTCGCGCACCAGCGCCTTGCCAACCGACTCCTCCACTTCGAAATGCGCCGCGCCCTGCACGCGATCCAGCAGGTGCAGATAGTAGGGCAGCACGCCGATCTCAAACAGCCGCTCGGACAGGTTTTTCAGCACGTCCAGCGAGTCATTGATCCCGGCCAGCAGCACAGACTGGTTGAGCAGGGGTACGCCGGCCGCCTTCAGCCGGGCGCAGGCTGCGGCGACCTCCGGGCTCAGTTCCTGGGCGTGGTTGGCATGCAGCACCATCACCGGCTGCAGGCGCGAGCCGGTGAGCCAGTCGAGCAGGTCGTCGTTGACACGCTCCGGCAGCACGATGGGCTGGCGGCTGTGCACGCGCAGGCGCTTCAGGTGCGGGATGCCGGCCAGGCCTTCGGCCAGATCGGCGAGCTTGTCATCGGTCAGCGACAAGGGGTCGCCGCCGGAGAGGATCACTTCCTCGATGCTGTCGTCGGCCGCCAGCTCGGCCAGCACGCCCTTCCAGTGGTTGCGCGAGGCGCGGGTCTCGCCATACGGGAAGTGGCGGCGGAAGCAGTAGCGGCAGTTCACCGCGCAGGCGCCGGTGGCGATCACCAGGGCTCGGCCGTGGTACTTGTGGATGATGCCGCCGGGCTTGAGCTTGGCCAGATCGCCGACCGCGTCGATCGCATAGTCGCGGCGGGTCTCGGCTTCCATCGCCTGCGGCCAGACCTGCAGGAACAGCGGATCGAGCGGATTGCCCTTTTCCATCTGCTCGGCGAAGGCGCGCGGCACTCGCAGCGGGAACTCCCGCATCTGCGCCAGCCGCAAGGCGGGCAGATCGGCGGGCAGGCCGAGAAACTCCAGCAGCTCGGCCGGCCGGGTGAAGGCTTCGGTCAGTGCCGACTGCCAGGCGGGGATCAGCCGCTGGGGTGAAGAAATCGCATTCATGGGGGGATTGTGCGTCGCAACACCTGAGGCGACAAGTGAAAAACCCGGTCTAGGCCATGGTTTTGGAAGGATATTCGCACCATTCACGGATACTGCACTGCGGGCAGTCGGGCTTTCTGGCCTTGCAGACGTAGCGGCCGTGCAGGATCAGCCAGTGGTGGGCGTCGCGGGCAAATTCCGGCTCGGTGAACTTCACCAGCCGGTCCTCGACCTGGCGCACGTCCCTGCCGGCGGCCAGCCGGGTGCGGTTGGCGACCCGGAAGATGTGGGTATCGACGGCGATGGTCGGCTCGCCGAAGGCGGTGTTGAGCACTACGTTGGCGGTCTTGCGGCCGACGCCGGGCAGGGCCTCCAGCGCCGCGCGCGAGCGCGGCACCTCGCCCCCGTGCCGGTCGAGCAACTGCTGGCAGAGGCCGATGACGTTTTTGGCCTTGGTCTGGTAGAGGCCAATCGTCTTGATGTATTCGCGCAGCCTCGCCTCGCCCAGCGCCAGGATCGCCTCGGGCGTGTTGGCGACCGGGTAGAGCCGGGCGGTGGCCTTGTTCACCGAGACATCGGTGGCCTGCGCCGAGAGCACCACCGCCACCAGCAATTCGAAGGGGGTGGAGTAATGCAGCTCGGTGGTCGGCACCGGATTGGCGGCACGCAGGGTTTCGTAGATGGCGCGTCGCTTGGCGGCGTTCATGGCGCGGCTCCCCGGGCTTTGGCGAGCGCCGCCGCCAGCGGGTCGGCGGCCTTGTTGCGCGCGCGGGCGGCGGCGTCCTCGGCCTGCCAGCGGCGCAGGCGCTGCTGATGGGCGCTGTAGCGCTTGAGCGAATGCGGCGCGCGGGCGTAGGGCGGCGGCAGACCGGGTGCCTCGACCATCTCGATGCAGTCCACCGGGCAGGGCGGGATGCACAGCTCGCAGCCGGTGCATTCGGCGCTGATGACGGTGTGCATGAGGTTGGGGCCGCCGGAGATGGCATCCACCGGGCAGGCCTGGATGCACTTGGTGCAACCGATGCAGTCCGCCTCGATCACCCGTGCCACCAGCTCCACCGCGATCTCGACCCCGAACTGGGGGTTGAGCGGCTTTTCCGCGACGCCCAGCAGCGCCGCTAACCGCGCGACGCCGGCCTGGCCGCCGGGCGGGCACTGGTCGATGTCGGCTGTGTTGCTGGCCAGCGCTTCCGCGTAGGCGCGGCAGTCCGGGTAGCCGCAGCGGGTGCACTGGGTCTGCGGCAGGGCGGCGTCGAGGCGGTCGGCGAGACTGGTCACGGCAGAAGGTGGCTCAGAGCGCCAGCGGCGCGGCGGACCGGCGCCTCACTTGATGCGCATGCCCGGCTGCGCGCCGCTGTCGGGCGACAGCAGGTAGGGGCCGCCACGCTCGTCGCTGGCGGCCAGCACCATGCCCTCGCTCATCCCAAACTTCATCTTGCGCGGCGCCAGGTTGGCGACGCAGACGGTGAGCCGGCCGACCAGGGTTTCCGGCGCATAGGCGTTCTTGATGCCGGCGAACACCTGGCGCTCGCCGAGCGGGCCGAGATCCAGCTTCAGGCGCAGCAGCTTGTCGGCGCCTTCCACCGGCCCGGCTTCGGCGATGCGGGCGATGCGCAGATCGACCTTGCTGAAGTCCTCGATGGCGATGGTGTCGCTGGCGGCTGGTGCCGGGCTGGCCGCCGGTGCCGGCTTCGCTGCCGGCGGTTTCGCGGCTTCGGTCTTGGCCAGAGCAGGGGCGGGCGTGGCCGCGGCTTCTTCGGCGAGCATGGCGTCCACGGCCTTGGGGTCAATGCGGGTGGCGAGCGGCTGGTAGGGCTGGATGGCGTGGTCGAGCAGGGGGCGGGCGAGATCGCTCCAGGACAGCGGTGCCACGCCCAGGAAGCGCTCGGCCTGGGCTGCCAACTTTGGCAGCAGCGGCTTGAGCAGCACGCTGACCACCCGGAACGTGTTGAGTGCCGCCGAGCAGATCGCGTGCAGTTCCTGGCGGCGCGACTCGTCGGCTGCCAGCTTCCAGGGCGCGTGCAGTTGCAGCTGCTCGTTGGCGCGGTCGCAGATGCCGGTGGCGAGACGCACCACTGCTGCGTATTCGCCGGCCTCGTAGAGCGCTGCCACTTCGGCGCCATCCAGTTGCGGGGTGTAGAGCGGGCCGATCTCGCCGAGGTCCGCCGCCAGCCGGCCGCCGAACAGCTTCTCGATAAAGCCGGCGCAGCGGCTGGCGAGGTTCACGTACTTGCCGACGATGTCGCTGTTGATGCGCGCCTGGAAATCCTTGAGATCGAGGTCGAGGTCCTCCGGCGTGCTGCCCAGCTTGGCGGCGAAGTAGTAGCGCAGGTACTCGGGATTCAGATGGTTGAGGTAGGTGCGCGCCCGGATGAAGGTGCCGCGCGACTTGCTCATCTTCGCGCCATTGACCGTCAGATAGCCGTTGACGTGCAGCGCGGTCGGCGTGCGGTGGCCGGAGCCCTGCAGCATCGCCGGCCAGAACAGGCCGTGGAAGTTGACGATGTCCTTGCCGATGAAGTGGTGCAGTTCCGCCGCGCTGCCGGCGTTCCAGTAGCTGTCGAAGTCCAGGCCCTGCTTGGCGCAGAGCGCGCGGAAGCTCGCCATGTAGCCGATCGGCGCGTCCAGCCAGACGTAGAAGAACTTGCCCGGTGCATCGGGGATCGGGAAGCCGAAATAGGGCGCGTCGCGGGAGATGTCCCAGCCCTTGAGGCCGGCCTCGAACCATTCGCGCAGCTTGGCGCGCACCGGCGCCGGTGCTACTGCCTCTTGGCTCAGCCAGCCTTCGAGAAAGCTCTGGAACTGCCCCAGCTCGAAGAAGTAGTGCTCGGAATCGCGCAGCACTGGCGTCGCACCGGACACCACGCTCTTCGGGTTCTTCAGATCAGTGGGCGAATAGGCCGCGCCGCAGTTCTCGCAGTTGTCGCCGTACTGGTCGGCGCTGCCGCACTTCGGGCACTCGCCCTTGATGTAGCGGTCCGGCAGGAACATCTCCTTCACCGGGTCGTAGAGCTGCTGGATGCTGCGCGCGCTGATCGCGCCGCCGGCCTTCAGCCGGGCGTAGATCAGCTCCGCCATCTGCTGGTTTTCCGGCGAATGGGTGGAGTGGTAGTGGTCGAAGGCCACGCCGAAGTCGGCGAAGTCCTGCTCGTGCTCGGCGCGGGTGGCGGCGATGAAGGCCTCCGGCGTCACCCCGGCCTTTTCGGCGGCGAGCATGATCGGCGTGCCGTGGGCGTCGTCGGCGCAGACGTAGTGCACTTCCTCGCCGGACATGCGCTGGAACCGCACCCAGATGTCGGCTTGCAGGTAGCCCACCATATGGCCCAGATGCAGGGGGCCGTTGGCGTAGGGCAGGGCATTGGTGACGAGGATGCGGCGCGACATGGGGACCTCAGCGTAGGGGGCGCGATTATGCCACCCGGCCAGGCGACTCCCGCCTTTCGGGGGCGGAGTTCAGAGCCGGTTCAGGCCGCCAGGCCTAGCTTGGGGACACCCGATATTCAGGAGTTCCCTCATGAGCAACCTGTTGATGCGGTATGGGCTCGCGCTGAGCCTGCTCGCCGCCCTGGGATTGGCGCCGCTGCTATTGCCCCGCCTGGTGCCCGCAGCGCCCACCACCGCCGCCGCGAAACTGGTGCCGGCCGAGATCGCGGTTCCGGCGCTGGCGTCGGATGAGGTCTCCGGCGCGACCCGCGAATACGTCTACTACCCCGATGGCGGCTTCTATTACGCGCCACGCACCAAGACCTGGTTCTGGCAGGCCGATGGCGGCTGGCAGTACGGGCTGTCGCTGCCGGAGCGCTACTGGGATGCCTCCGGCTACGGCGTGAATCTGCGTTTACAGGCCGACCTGCCGTATCTGGAGCACGAACGGGTATTCGCCCACTACCAGGAACTTGAGCAGTTGCTCGCGTACCACCAGGACGCCGCTGCGGCTCGCGCTCCCTGAATCACCGCGGCTGGGCAAGCGGCGCGGGCGGCCGCAGACTAGCCGCCCGTTCCCATCGGCTGCGCCGGCATGAGCCCTTCCCAATCCCGACCCAATGAGCCTGCCGCTACCCCGCTGGTGGTCCAGGCGCCTTATGACCGCCGTCCCATCGGCCAGATCGCCCTAGCCGACGCGGCGGCCGTGGAACGCGCCCTGGCCAGGGCACATGCGCTGTTCCGCAATCGCGACGCCTGGCTGCCCATGCCCAAGCGCATTGCCGTGCTCGAAGGCGCCATCGCCCGCATGCAGGCGCGCGCCGAAGAGCTGGCGGTGGAAGCCGCCCGCGAAGGCGGCAAGCCTCTGATCGACAGCCGGGTCGAGGTGGCGCGCGCCATCGACTCGCTCAAGCTCTGCATCGAAACCCTGCGCAGCGAGGCCGGTGAGGTGGTGCCGATGGGCGCCACCGCCTCCAGCGCCCAGCGCATCGCCTTCACCCAACTGGAGCCGATCGGTGTGGTGGTGGCGATCTCCGCCTTCAACCATCCGCTCAATCTCATCGCCCACCAGGTCGGGCCGGCGCTGGCGGTGGGCTGCCCGGTGCTGGTGAAGCCGGCCAAGGCCACGCCGCTGTCCTGCCAGCGCTT
>SCVA01000019.1 GCA_004297005.1 Nevskiaceae bacterium | reverse complement strand
GACGGTCAGTCCGCCTTGCAGGCCGAGCAGCGGGAACAGGAAATTCGTGGGGTGATGCAGCAGCATGTCGATCGTCGAGATGCTGCCGTCGTTCAGGTAGCCGAAGCCGCGCACCTGTTCCCCAACCAGATACTCGGGTTGACCCTGGAGGGCCCCCGCCGCGGCGCCGAACATGCCGACCTTCTGGTACATGTTCCGCAGGTGGGGAATCTTGAAGGTGTCCTGGGCGCTGTCGGCGGTACGGGTGGCGTCGCGCGCCACGAAGCCGCTGGTGGTCAGCGGCAGACTGTGGCAGGCGATGCAGGCCTGCTCGTCCGGCAGCAGGGGTGGCAGTATCTGGTTGTTGGTGAACAGCTCCAGACCCTTGGTCTCGGCCACGGTGTCGCGATTGTCGAGCCGCTTGATCGGGTTGGGCGGATAGCGGAGCTGCAGCATGAAATCGGCGAAGGTCTGCATGTCCGCGTCGCCGAGCGGCTCGGCGCGCCCCTGCAGGCCGGTGAAGGCGGCGTTGAAGCGCAGCAGCGCGGCGTTCTCGTCCTGCCAGTCGCCCTCGGGGTCCAGCACTCCCTCCGTAGTCAGGCCGCCGGTCTTGTCTCCGCGCCAGTGCAGCGGCCCGGTGCCGGCCATGCCGCGCAGGCTCTGTGTCGTCATCGGCCCCTTCATCGGGTGGAAGGCCTCCTGTCCACCCTGGGGTTGGGCGATCGGCGAGTCGCCGCCGATGGGCTTGGCCATGTTGGGGTTCTCGGTGACCTTGCCGAACGGGTTGCCGAGATCCCAGGCCAGGTGATCGACATCGCCGAACAGGTGGCAGGAGTGGCAGGAGACGTCGCCGTGGCCGGAGGTCGCGCTGGCGTCGTAGAGAAAGCGCCGGCCGAGGGTGATCGAGGCCGGTTCCGGGTTGTAGGGCAGGGGCAGCTGGCTGACCCGCCGCCGCGCTGGGTCGGCCGGGTGCTCGATCAGGCTGAGGCTGTGGTCGAGCCGGTTCATCACATACAGCCGGTCCCGGCCGGCATCCAGCGCCAGGCCGGTCGGCCCCAGGCCGACAGGGATCAAGGCCTTGCGCACCTCGCCCGCTTCCAGCGCCGCGGTCTCGAACACGCCGACCTTGCCGGAGCCGAAGCCGGCGACATAGACGCTGCCGCCGTCGGGCGAGAACAGCAGCTCCACCGGCGTCGCCAGGCTCTGGTCGATTTCCGGCTGGGGGCCGGTCGGCTGGCTGTAGTCGATGTGCGGGTTGAGATGCACCGCCTTGACTCCGTCGCCATCGATGACGCTGATGCGGTTGGGCGCGAAGCGGCCGTTGAGCGCGGTCTCGAAGCGGACCTCGTTGAGAGCCTCGGTGTTGCTGGCGTAGACCCGGCCATTGCCCGGGTGCACCGCGAGGTTGTAGATCACCGCGCCGACCCCGGCGACACGCCCGGCCTCGACTGGCACATCGGCGCTGGCGTCGATGCGGAATAGGTCGTAGTCGGGCAGCTGGAACGGCACCTGCTCCGACCAGTCGCGGTCGATCTCGTCGAGCCAGTGGCCATTGCGCAGCTTCACGATCAGGCCCACCTCCGGCGCGTCCGGAGTCGAGCCCGGCGGCGGCGGCGGGGAGCCGCCGTTGTCGTTCACCAGCGGCACCGGGATGGTCGTGGTCTGGGTCCCGCTGGCGAAAACCGCCGCGTAGACGGTGGAACCATCCGGCGTGACTGCCAGCGCCCGTGGGGTGTCGCCGAACAGTTCGAGGATGGTCAGCGGAGTGCCGCCCAGCGGCGCGCCGAGGTTCTCGGCCTCGAACACCCAGACATCGGCCCGGCCGATGCCCTCGGTGCTCAGCTGTGGATCGCCGGGCCGGTTTTGTCCACGGTGGGCGGCGGTGATGAAGGCGCGGTCGTGCCGTGCGCCGGCAAACACGATGTCGCGCGGCTCGTC
>SCVA01000018.1 GCA_004297005.1 Nevskiaceae bacterium | reverse complement strand
CCGGTGCCACCCACCACGATCAGGTTGGCGCGGTTCAGCACCCGCTCGCGCAGGTACTCGATCTCGGCCCGGCTGACGGTATCTGAACGCAGAAGGTCGTCGGCGGTCAGCGCGGTCTTGCGGAACTTGCGGATCGACAGGCAAGGGCCGTTGAGCGCGATCGGCGGAATGATGGCGTTGACGCGCGAGCCATCCGGCAAACGGGCATCGACCATGGGCGTGGATTCGTCCACGCGCCGGCCGATGGGCGCGAGGATGCGCTGGATCACCCGGATCACATGGTTGTCGTCGGTGAAGCGGACTGGCGCGACTTCCAGCACCCCACCACGCTCGACAAATACCGCCGCAGGGCCATTGACGACGATGTCGTTGACCGTGTCGTCCTCGACCAGATGCTGGATCGGACCGAAGCCAGTCAGCTCGTGACGGGCGTCGGCGGCCAGCGCCTCGCTCTCGCGCTGGTTCACCGGCAGGCGGTTGTCGAGCACGTAACGTCGCACTTGCTCACCGACGAAGCGCTCCAGCTTGTCGTCCGCCCAGGTGGAGATGTCGAGATCGCGTTCCTCGATCTGCTGGATCAGGAAACGATGCAGATTCCCCTTCAGTTGCTGGTACTGATCCGAGAGTCGGAAGCGCTGAACCGGATCGACAAGGGCGGACATGGGCGTCAGTCCCTCACCGGAACAGACGGCCCAGCAGGCCGCCATTGGCGGCTTCCACTGGCGCCGCCGCCCCAACCAGCAGGGCGCCTGCCAGCTTGCGCACGGCGTCGCAATAAGGGTCCTTGGGCGCGATCGAGAACAGCGACTCGCCGGAGTTCATCGCCTGGATTCGGTTGTAGCCCTCGGTGGTCAGCGTCGCCAGCAGGGGCAGGTCGAACAGTTCGGCGAGATTGGCGGGTTCCAGTCCGAGACGGCGACGGTAGTTGTCGATCACCAGACCAGCGCGGTCAAGGCCGACATCTTCCAGCCGCAAGGCACGGAGCAGGTACTTGGTCTGCCGTGACTTGAGGATCGACTGGTCGGTCAGCACCAGCACGCGGTCGGCCTGATTGATGGCCCCACGCAGGAACGGCGTGCCGCTTTGTCCATCGAGCGCCACCACCACGACTTGGAACAAGCTGCGCAACACGCCGAGCAAGCGGCCAAAGTCCTCCGCTGGCAGCACCGGACGACCGATGCCGTCCTCGGGCAGCGACAGCAGATAGACGCCGCTGGAGTGGCGGGTGAAGGCGGTATCGACCAGGGTTTGGTCGCAGCGATGCACATCGGCCACCGCGTCGATCAGACTGTAGGTGGGCGAGAGATTCAGGAAGATGGCGCCGGCCCCCGCCGGCATCGCGGCGTCCACCAGCAGCACCCGTTCGCCGTTGCGGGCACGTTCGGCGAAACACAGCGCCAGATGCGTGCTCAGAAAGGCGATGGCTTCGTACGGCTGTGCGCCGACCACCGAATACAGCTTTCCCTGCCCGACATTGGCGGCGACCGCCACCTGGGCGGCGGCGCCGGCGCGGCGCAGCAGCTTGCCCACCTGGGCGGCAAGCTTGCTGTCGTCGCGACGCAGAACGAAGAAGTCACGAGCGCCGGAGCGCATCGCGGTCAGGACCGTGGCGGCGTCCTCGCTGGAACCCATGCCGACCACCGGCAGATCCGGAAAGCGCTCGACCACCGCCTCAATCAGGGAGGCGCGCTCGGCAGCGTTGTAGTCCTCGAAGTCGCAGAACAGCAGATCCACTTTGCCGGCACGCTCCAACCGACCCAGCAGGTCGGCGGTATCCAGAGGCCGGGTGAAGTTGCACTCGACGCTGGCCCCCAGCGCCGCCTGCAACCAGGGCTGGTAGGCCGGATCGTCGGCGATGACGAAGGCGGTGGCTTTTGAGCTCATGGAAGGGAGGAGCCGGTAGAGCTACTTGCTGAAGCCGAAGGATTCCGTCTCGAACTTGCCACTCTCAAACAGCATCAACTGCCCAAATGAAGGCTTGTAGACCTCCAATTCGGCGCCCGGCAGCGCCGGACGGCGGGCGTCGCGCGCGAACGGACGCACCAGCCGGGGCGTCACCACCATCACTAGTTCACGCTGCTCACGATTGACGCTGGAATTCTTGAAGAAGGCACCGATCACCGGCAAGTCGCCCAGCCACGGCACCTTGTCAACGCTGTTGATCATCGAATTGCTGACCAAGCCGGAAATCACGAAGCTCTCGCCATCACCCAATTCCACCGTCGTGTCGGTACGCCGCACCGAGAGCGCCGGAACCGTGACACCACCGGACGTGATGCCAGCGGAAAAATCGAGATCGCTCACTTCCGGAGCCACCTTCAAGGCAATGCGATCACGCGACAGCACCGTCGGCGTCAGCGACAGGCGGATACCGAACTCCCGGTAGTTGACCGTGACACTGCCGTTGCTGCCGCCCTGGCTGACCGGAATCGGAAACTCGCCACCGGCCAGGAAGCTGGCGGTCTGGCCGCTCATCGCAGTCAGGGTCGGCTCAGCATAGGTGCGCGCCAACCCACGGTTCTCGAGCAGGCTGAGCACTCCCAGCAGGCCATCGGCGGGATTGCCGATCACCAGATTGAATGCGTTCCGAATCGGCACAGCCACCGTGGCGTCATAACCCGTGCTGGCCCCGGCGCTGGGAGCATCGATGGTGCTCAGGGAACCCGGAGTGAGCAGGCCGGCGGTGGAATTGGCGGAATTCTTGAGGATGTTCAGTCCCATCTGTTGCAGGGTGCTGCGCTTGACCTCAACGATCTTGACCTCGGTCATCACCTGAGTATCGAGATCGACGCTGCTGCGATCCGGCACGGCAACCGCCTTGCCGGTTTCAGTCAGCGCCCGAAGATCGGCGCCGATCTTGGCGCGCCGATGGGCCAGCAGGCTGTCGGTGCTACCGGTCAGGCCATCCTGGGCATCGCTCTTGGCCTTGGCGGTTTCCGGATCCACCAGCTTGGGCTTGAGCGGATCCACCGCCGGCCCGACGCGCAGGCGGTATTCCTGTGCCGTGGCGGCCCCCTTGGGCCAGATCAGCAGGCTGGTGATGCCCGCCTTCTTGCCGGTGACCAGCACCTCGCGGCGGTTGACCACCGTCACCTCGGCCACCGCCGGATCACCGACCGCGACCCGGGTCACGTCCTGGGGTTGGCGCAGCAGCTTGTGCACGCCGGCCTCCACCGCCACCACCCGACCGTCGGCGGCGGCCGATCCCGAGGGCTGCGCCGAGGCCGTGCCCAGCAACAGCAGGCAGGCCATGCCGCATGCCGCGAATGCCAACTGCATCGATGCGTTCCTTGCGCGTTTCATTGGGATACCTTGGTGATCTGCGAGCCCTGGATGACCTCCACCACGGCAGGCTGGCCCAGCTTCTTCTCCAGGGCCGGCGGCGGCTTGACCCTGGTCAGCTCCGCGGCGGTGATCGCCTTGTCCGGCACCTTCTGCTCCTTCGCCGCGGCCTTGGCCGGCTCCGACAGCGGCAGGCCCCCTTCGGTCAATTCAGCAGGTGCCTCTTCGGCAGTGGCGGTCTGCTGACCACGCAAGGCCAGGCGGACGTCACCCAGGCTGACACCCAGCATCACTCGGGTGGTGTCCTTGTCGGGCACCGCGATCACCGCCGTGCGCTGGCGGCGGCGGCTGGCATCCTGCTTTTCGTCTTCCTTGAGGCCCTGCGGCCGCTCGATGATGCGCTCCTCGAAGGCCAGCACCCGGGCATTTTCCAGCAGCACCCGTGATTGGGCGTCGTTGACACCCGCTCCGCCGCGGAAATACACCAGCACATCGACATTGTCGCCGGGCCGCACGAAGCCACCGGTGGCGATCACCTCGTTGACCTCCAGAGCCAGCGCCTGGTGGCCGGCCGGGATCACCTTGGCGAGGATGTTGCCCTCCTTGAAATAGCGATGGGTGATCGGCGCTCCGGCATCGACATCCACCAGGGGGATACGCCCCACCACCTCGTCGAGATTGGCGTAGTAGTCGACGGGAGTGACCGCCACCGGCACCAGGGAAACGTCGTCCCGACCAATGATCTTATAGGCCGCCAAGGGCTTGAGGGCGACCACGGCCAAGGTCTGGGGAGCCTGCTGCCCAACCACCTTGGCGGCCTCCGCCTCGGCCTTGGCCGTGCGGGCGGCATAGTTCCGGCTCATGCTGAAACCGAGTGCGGCCAGCACCAAGGTCAACAGCACCAGGATTACCGCTGCCACTTTCAGCGCTGTGCTGCTCATGTTCTGTCGATCCCTCGAAATCCCACACTGGATTCTTACACGTTCGCACCGACTTGGTCCGTGCGAACGTGGACAATTTCAATCAAATGCGCGCTGTCGCCTGGGCCAACAGTTGGGACGGAACCGGCGGCATGGACACCCCGCCTGGCAATGCAAAGGCCGGGAACAGGTCCGGATTTTTTAAAGGCAGGGTCAGCCGAATGACAATGACATCACTGCCGCCGACGGTCTGGAACTGCGGCACCACCTTTTCACCGTTCTCCCCAACCACCAGATTCCTCTGGGGCAACCACTGCAACTGCTGCGCCGCCAACTGCTGAATCCGGGTTTGGATTCGCGCGGTGTAATCGCTGGAAGGCGTCGGATTCACTGCCACCGCCGCTTCCGCCAGATGCTGTGCGGTGTAGGTGATGGACTGCTGCAAGACGTAGATGTACGAGTAAACAATTACCGCGTACACCAGCAAGAACAGCACCGGAAAAACCAGGGCGAACTCCACAGCCGAGGCACCACGCTCGCGGACGCGACTCAGACCGCCAGTGAGATGCATCATGTTCATCCCTTCCCCCAAAACGAAAGCAGCAACGCAAGTGTAAAGCCACTACTCAGGGGCACTGCCGCTGGCAAGCGCAAGTTCCGCGCTCCAGCAAGCCCCCATCGCGCCAGAACAAGCATCGACATGGCGCCCAGAATCAAGGCGGAAAACAGCAGTGTCCACAGCACACCATCAACACCCTGCAGGAACCCAAAAGTCGCGGCCAGCTTAACGTCACCAGCACCCAACTTCGACTTCCAATATCCGGGCAGCAATAGCAGCAAACCCAGCACGCCACCCAGAAAACTGGCGGACAGGCCGACCCCGAGAAGGCCATTACCAGTCCATAACAGTACCGCCCAGGCTGGCAGCAACGCTGCCAGCAGGAGCGAGTTAGGCACCTTTCGCAATCGCCAATCCGTGGCGGCAATAACCGCCGCCCAGACAACCAAGGCGATTGCGACGGTGTCCCAGCCGGGCCTCAACGGTTTAGTTACCGCCCGGCAGACTGTCGCTGATGGCTTGGAACGCACCACCCAACGCGCCGGTACCATCGCCGGGAGCGAACACCGCCATGATCGCAACCAGAGCCACCGCGATCAGACCAACGACCAAGCCGTACTCGACAGCGCTGGCACCTTCTTCGTCCTTCAGAAACTTCATCACATTCTTCAACATGGTGTACTCCTAGAGTGGAAAACGTTGCGACCGGGCACTCGCTTTATCGCCAGATCAGTATGCGTTCCATTTTGGGGGTGTCAAAGACGCCTGAACGTCAAAAAACCGCCGCCTGTCCGCCACGCAAGAATCACCTGCCACACTAGCTCATGAGCCACTACGCAATCGGCGACCTGCAGGGCTGTCTTGCCCCCTTGCAGCGGTTGCTGGACCGTCTGAAATTCGACGCCACCAGCGACCAACTCTGGTTCGCCGGCGACCTCGTCAACCGCGGTCCGGACTCCCTGCGGGTACTCCGCTACATCCGCGGCTTGGGCGCGCAGGCGGTCTGCGTGCTTGGCAATCACGACCTGCATCTGCTCGCTCGTGCTTGCGGCGGTCGCCCGGGACGTCGTGACACCTTGGACGAATTGCTGGCAGCCCCCGACCGTCAGGAGCTGCTGGATTGGCTGCGGCATCGCCCGCTGCTGCACGAACACGAGGGCTGGCTGCTGCTGCACGCCGGCCTGCCACCCCAGTGGAGCGTTGGCCAGGCGCGGCGCGCGGCGCGGCAAGTGGAAGAACTGCTGCAAGGCCCCGACCATGCCCGCTTCCTGTCCAGCATGTACGGCGACGAGCCCAACCTCTGGCGGCCGGGTCTGCGTGGGCGCCAGCGCAGCCGCTTCATCGTCAACGCCTTTACCCGTCTGCGTTATTGCGATGCCGATGGGCGCATGGACCTGCGGCACAAGGGCGCCCCGGGCAGCCAGCCAGACGGGCTGATGCCCTGGTTCGCGGTCCCCGGGCGCGCGAGCCGCAAGGCAGAGATCCTGTTCGGGCATTGGTCCACCCTCGGCCAAGTGCACTGGCCCGAGCACAGGGTCTGGGGCCTGGACACGGGAGCCGTCTGGGGCGGGCGTCTGACCGCCCTGTGCCTGGAAACCCGTCAACTCACCCAGGTCGACTGCCCGGAGTATCGGCGCCCAGGCGAGGGCGGCGAAGCCGACTAGAACTCGCGCAACTCTTGCGGCCGCGACGTCCGCGACCGGCAAAAAAAAGCCCGGGGAAGTCCCCGGGCTTTTTCGGTATCGCTACCTCGTCAGTGACGTGGCTTGAACACTGGCACCTCGCCGGGCGCCAGCTCCTTCGGCTTCAACAGGAACGTGGCGATCGCCGGCAGCAGCAGCAGGGCGCCAAACATATTGGCGATGAACATGAACATCAGCAGCTTGCCCATGTCCCGCTGGAACTGCAGCCCCGACCACAGCCAAGTCGCCACACCAAAGGCCAGCGTCAGGCCGGTGAAAGCCACGGCCTTGCCGGTCATCTTCAGCGTCTTGAAGTAAGCCTCCTTGTAGCGATAGCCAGCGGCCAGGGCGTCGGCGAAGGTCGCGTAGATGTAGATGCCGTAGTCGACACCGACACCGGCCGCCAGCGCGACCACAGGGAGGGTCGCCGTCTTCATGCCGATACCGAGAATGGCCATGACCGCATAGGCCATCCAACTGACCAGGGCCAGGGGCATCATGATGGCGACAATCGACTGCCATTCGAAGAAGCTCAGGAACACGCAGATCGCGATGCCGATGTAGACGATGTAGAGAATCGGCTTTTCGAGGCGATGCACTTCCTCGTTGGTCGCGGCCATCACGCCGACCTGACCGGAGGCCAGCGCGAAATTCACCGGACAAACCTTGTCGAAGCTCTTGTGCTTCTCGTCGGCGGCGCCGATCGCCGCGGTGAGCTCCTTGATCGACGCGTTTTCGGCGAGTTGTTCGTCGCCGATACCCTTGTGAGCTTTCTTGAGCTTTTCGGTCTGACGCTGCAAGGCCACCTTGGCGGCGCCCAGCTCACGCCGCGCGTTGAGCTTGTCAGCGCAGTACTCGGCGTTGACATCGTCATGGACTTCGTAGAACTCGGCGGCGTTCTCCTGGTTGTAGACGCCTACCTCGTGGACGATGCGTTCCAGCGTCGAAGCCTTGTGGTCTCGCGTGAACACCATCACCGCCATCGCCGAGCAATTGGCCGAGAGCAGGCCTGATGAAGTCGGGATCGGCGTGATCGCCTGCACCATCGTGTACTGGTTGCGGGGCAGCACCTTGTACTTGGGGCTGGCTTCGGAGAAGGCCAGGTTCACCTGCCGCGCCGCCCAGGGCAGCGAGATGGTGGACTGCACGCCCTCGGTGTTGTCCATGCGCCAGCCGAAACGGTCGATCTGATCCATCACCTCGTACTTCACGCAGGCCTCGGGCTCGGTTTCGGCGATCACCTTGATGATGTCGGTGCCGATCGCGAAGTTGGCCTGGACCGCCGCCGTGTCCTTGTTGTAGCGGGAGTCTGGCAGCAGCTCCGGAACGCCGGCCTGGCTGTCGCCTACCTGGAGCTCCTTGCCCTTCCACAGGCTCCAGCCGAGCAGCAGGCCCGCGATCAGGATGGCGACGATGGCCGGCTTGGGATTGGTCATCAGCGAAAGCAGACGCCATAGCGGATCAAAGATCGCGTCGCGCTTCTCCTGCTTCTCCGCGAAAGCCTTGGGGTCGCCAATGTCGATCCAGGTCAGCCAGATCGGCATCATCACCTTGTTGGTGACGATGATGGCGGCCATGCCCAGGCAGGCATTGAGCGACATCTCTCGGATGATGTCGATCGGGATCAGACCAATCAGCGCGAAGCCAACCACGCCGGTCATGATCGCCATGGTTCCGTAGATCGCCAGGCGCCGCCAGGTTTCCAGCGAGGCGTCGAAGCTATTGCGCTTGTTCATCGAGATCTCGCTCACCCAGGCGTTGCAGTACTGCACGCCATGCGAAACCGAGATCGAGAGGATCAGGAAGGGCACCAGGATGGCGAACGGATCCAGGCCCTTGCCGAACAGCTTGAGCAGACCGAATTCCCAGATCACCGCCGTGATTGAGCACACCAGCGGCAGCAGCGCCAGCTTGAAGCTGCCTAGGTAGGCCCAGAGCAGCAACTGAGTCAGCACCAGGGTGAGCAGGAAGAACCCAACGACCGGCACCAGCTCCTCGATGATGTCACCCACCACCTTCGCAAAGCCGAGAATGTGGACGTTGATATCCGGGTTGTATTGGGGATTGTCGACTTCCTCGAAGCTGGTCTTGTCGATACCGATACGGAAAGCCTGGGGCGGTTCGTCTGGATTGGGCTGGTACTTGTAGTCAAACTTGTAGAGCCGATCGAGCGCCTGGTTGAGGAAACCTTGCGGCAGACTAAAGCGCTCGCCAATCACGGTACCGGCGGGAATCGATTCATAGTCGCTGGTGAGCTTGTAGACGTACTTCTTTGGGCTCATGAAGCGACCACGCACCTTGTCTTCCAGAATGCGCGCAACCGACCCGTAGTCGAGCTTCTCACCGGTGACCGGATCCACCTCCAGTAGCTCGGAGTAGATCATCGCGCCGCGCTGGTCATTGGTGGTGTAGCGGCCGACGTGGCCGCCCTTGTTCACATTGCCCTTGACCAGGGCGTACATCTCGTCGGTCGGCTGGTACTCGGCTGGAATAACATTGCCGCCCTTGAACCCACCTTCCACCACTTCGACGTAGCGCACGTCGGGGGTGAACAGCGAAGACACACGCGAACGATCGACGCCGGGCAGAAAAAACACTTCGTCGGTCGCCGCCTTCAACGAGGCCAGGAATTCGCCGTTGTAAATCTCGCCCTTGCCATCCTTCTGGATCAGGGCCACCAGCACGTTGTTGGCGGAGCCGAACTCCGCCTGGTACTGCTTGAGCACCTTCATGTAGTCGTGCTCGAGCGGGATCGACTTGTCATAACCGGCATCCGGCTTCATGGTCGAGGCCACTACCGCGAAGACTGCGGTGAGCACCAAGAGGATGCCCATGGTCAGCCAGCGGCGTGCATAGATCAGCGGCTCGATGGCCCGCAAAATCTTCTGGGACTTGGTCAAGGTTCCGTTATCGCTCATGTATTGAAGCTCCCCCGCTGATCTGCGCGCGTCGATTAACGCGCGCCGCTGTGGTCCGCCGCCGGGACCGCTGTGGATATGAAGCCGCCGACTCGCCGGTGGCTAGTTGATCTTGACGCTCTGCACACCCTGCTCGCCGACCACCACCAAGCGTCCCGCCCAGGCCACGGCGGCGGCGAAGCTGCCGGTCACTTCCTTGTCGGTTGTATTGCCGTTGGCGTCGGTGCGCGGAGTAGTGACCACCACCGGCAGCACGCCACCGCTGGCGTCCAGCTTGAGAACCTTGCCGGCCAGACCGACCAGCGCCACTCCACCGTCGGCCAGGGCCGCGCCGCCGAAGAAGGAAGAGACGGTATCGACGTTGACCTGGGTCCACTGGCCGGACTTGACGTCGTCGCTGCGGTAAACATTGCCGCGCAGGCCGTAGATCAGCGCGCCGCCACTACCCACCGGAATCGCGCCGTAGAGCGAGCCCTCGTAGGGCGAAGTCAGCTTCTCCCAGGTACCACCGCCGTCGGAGGAAATACCCATGGTGCCCTGTTCGCCCACCACCAGCAGACTCCCGTTGCCCAGCTTGCTGATGGCGTTCAGATGCAGTTCGTCGCCACGGATCGCCGGCGCGTCCGCCTCGTTCCAGGTCGCGCCGCCGTCGGTGGTGCGGTACATCAGGCCGTAGCCGCCGATCGCGATGACGTTGTCGGCATCCAGCGCGATCACGTCGAGGAAAGGCTTCTCCAGCTCGGGCTGGAAGTTCTGCAGCAACCAGGTCTTGCCGGCGTCGGTGGTCTTCAGGATCACCGCGTCGTGGCCGACGGCGTAGCCGACGTTCTCGTCGGCGAACGCGATGCCGGCCAGTGGCGAACGCACCGGCGTCTGCACCTGCGCCCAGTCGCGGCTGTTGTTGGAAACCAGCACCGTACCGCGATCACCGACCGCGAACAGGTGCTTGCCGGAATTGGCGACGTCAAGCATCAAGCCTCTGGCTGCCAGCCGGGCCAACTCGGCGGGGCGCGGCTTGACCGGCGCAGCGACCGGTTCGGCGGGAGTCTCGGCCTCGGCTCCCTGATCGGCGGCCGCGCCGGCATCGTCCACCGCCACGTCGGCGACCGGCTCCGAGGCGCTTTCGCTCGGCTCCTGGGCAATCAGCAATCCGGCGAAAGTGGCCAAGACAGCGCCGGCCAGTACGGTCAGGGTCTTTCGGTCCCGCTTCTTCATGTGCTCACCTTATCTTGATGAATACCTGCGGCTAGCTGCCGAGGTCTCCTCCCAGCAGGCTCGCCCTTGAGGGGCGAACGCTGCCGGAATCCTACACGGTCAAACCGGCTTTCGCTGCTCCCCCGCTCGGAATTTGCCCAGCCCCGCAAGCTCAGAACTGATAGCCGAAGGACAAGAGCAGGTTGTCGCGGTCGCGCAACGGATCGCGAATGCCGCCGCCGGTGAACCAGGTGTAACGCAGTTCGCCGATAAAGCGGGACAGGTAGTCGACCCGGATGCCGGACAGAATCTGCTTGCGGCCCTCGACGAAGTTCTGACCCAGCCCCGGCCCCACGCCCTCGACATCGTGGAAGAAGGTGTTGAGGAGCTCGACATTGGCGCCATATAGCGCGCTGTCGTAGCGCAGCAGGGTGACCAGGCGGTAGCCGTAGGAATCGGCGGTGCCGAAACCGCCGGTGTCGTACCAGGCGGTGGGGTTCTGCCGCACCGTCGGGTCGCCGTCAGCGGCATTGGTGGAGGGATCGTTGGGATTGGTGCGGACATCGCGCGGATTGATGCCGATGCTGCCGTCGGCGCCACTGGAGATGTGGCTGTCGGTGCCGGCGCCGTTGAACTGCAGCTCATCTAGGCCCGGCATGTCGAAGATGTGAGTGTGGCCCAGCTCCAACAGCAGCGTGATCTGCGACGCGCCGAAGGGATTGTCGCCTCCGATGGTCTTCAGAATGTTGAGATTGGCCTGGCCGATCTTCATCGGCTCCCAGCCGCGCACATAGCTGCCGGCGGTCGGCGCCTCGCCGCGGTAGTTGGTGGCGATGAAGTCCGGCACCGCCGAGCGGCGGCCCGGCAACACGGCAATGCCCAGATCCAGATCCTCGCTGGGGAAGGCCGGCTGCAGCAGCGCGAAGACCAGATCGGTGGAGTGGATCTGGATCGGCAGGTTGGGCCGGTAGACATACTCACCCGATACCGCGAAGTCGCCCAAGGTGGTGTTGAACGACATGCCGTACATCTGGATGTTCTCGGGGTATTCGATGAACAGCCGGGCACTGTCCAGCGGCAGTGCCTCGCGCGGCAGGGCCAACTGGAGGTTGCCCGCCGCCAACTGCGGCAGGGTCCCGGCCAGAAACTGCGCAGTAGCGGTGGGATCAGTGGGATCCAGCGCGCCGCAGCTCACCGCAATCTGCAGTAGGTTGTCCACCGGCGTTCCGAGGATGGGATCGGGCAAACAGGTGGCATCGGCGGCGAAGCCCGAGATGCTGGGAATGCGGGCGTGGTAGTTGGCGAAGTAAAAGGCCAGCTCGGTGCCGTTGTTGAAGTTTTCCAAAAAGCCCTTCAGCGCCAGACCGTACTGTCCACCACCCTGAGGCAGGCGGGCATCGGTGGCCGCGTGATCGACCAGGAGCGTGCGGCTAGAGTGCGACCCGAGGATGTAGGCTGGGTCGTCGGGATTGCGTGCCGGCTCGTAGAGCTGGCCCGGATCTTCCGGCGCCTTGGAGAACGACAGCATGGCGTAGTCGCCACCAGCGCCGACGATGTCGGAAGTGGAGAAATAGCTACCCACTGGGTCAGGGATGACCGGCTCCCAGTCGTACTGGTAGAACAACTGAAAGCCAAGGTTGTCGATCACATCGCCTTCGAGCAGGGCCATGCCCACCGGCTGCGACAGCTCCTTCAGATCGAAGCCCGGAACGCGCAGGATGGCCTGGTCCGGCGGATTGATGGCGTTCAGCGAGTTGGGCAGCAGGAACGCACTCTCACCCCAGTTCAGCACCTGGTTGCCCAGCTTGAAGTTGAAGGCGCGGTCGGCGAACTCGAAGCGGCGGCTGACGAAGTAGTCGAGAAACTTCAGGCGTGCGCCGGTCAGTTCGCGGACGTCGTTGGGGACGTCCGTCTCGCCCGGCTGCGCGGTTGCGTCCGGGTGCCGCTCCTTGAGATTGGCGTACTGGCTGTCGAAGTAGCCGGTGGTACGGGTGAAGAAATTGAACTCGCCCAGTGAAAAGGAGATGTCCGAGGTCAATTTGGTGGTCGCTGCCACCACGTCGTACTTGTCGAAATTGAGATTGCCGTTGTCGCCATTGGGCGAGTAGGCACCGGGCTGCGCGACAAAGAACTTGTTGGCATTGTCGTACCCATCCGCAGGCTCACCGGCATTGCAGGTATGGCCCGCGTATTCGCGGTCGTCCCCGTCGTAGCTACCCGCAGTGCGGCTGACGCAGATGCCCGGATTTAGCGAGGATTTGCCAACCAGGGTGCTGTCGCGATCCTGCATGCGCATCAGCGCGCCGACGGTGAACAGGTTTTCCACCTTCACCGTATTCCCGGCGAGATCGAATTCAAACGCGGCGACCGGCGCACTGAGCGCCGTCAGCGCGAACAGCCCCAACAGCGAGTGGCGTCTCAGGCGCGGGACGGCTCTGGCTAATTTCATGCGGTGCATCTCCTCTCCAATGCGGTAATTCATGACTTATTGATGCAGGCCGAGAGCCTGCAGTGACCCCGTCGTCAGGTGCGCCCCATGATGGCGCCCCACGAAACTTGAACTGGGGATTGTGGCCCGCTCTAGAGCCCTTGTTGCCGCTTTGTATCAAAGCCGCAACAACCTGTGCAACAAGAGTTTTTACTCTGCCGCGCGCCAGATCAGGCTGGCCATGCGGCCACTGCGCCCGTCTCGCCGGTGCGAGAAGAACCGGGACGGCTGCGCGTGGGTGCACAATCCGCCGCCGTAAACCGCGCCGACTCCTCCACGCCGCAGCCGGGCGCGCGCCAGGCCGAAAAGATCGGCGAGCCAGCGCTCGCCATCGGGAGTGAAATGCACGGCGTCCTCGGCCGCGGCGGCCGCGAATGCGGCCCGCACTTCCTCACCCACCTCAAAGGCGGCAGGGCCGATCGCCGGCCCCAGCCAGGCCAACAGCTCGCCGGACGGCACCGGCAACGCCGCCAGTGTCGCCTCCAGCACACCGCTCACCAGCCCCCGCCAACCGGCGTGAGCGGCGGCGACATGGCGGCCATCGCGGGAGCAGAACAGAACCGGCAGGCAGTCGGCGGTCATCACCGCACAGGGCACGCCCGCTGAGCCGGTCCAACAGGCGTCGGCGGTCTCACCCTGCGGCGTATCCGCATCCAGGCGCAGCACCCGCACGCCGTGCACCTGATCGAGCCAGGCCGGCTCGCGCGGCAGCGCGGCCTGCGCAACCAGCCGCCGACGATTTTCTGCCACCGCCTCGGGAAGATCACCGACGTGAGCCCCGAGGTTAAGGCTGTCGTAGGGAGCGACGCTGACTCCGCCGATCCGCGTGCTGCTGATCGCCCGCACCCCGGGCGGAGCCGGCCAATTTGGGTAGATCAGCTCCAGGCTCATACCGCCGACTCCCTGCGCAGCAGGGTCAGCAGGGCCTCAAAGTCCGCCGGACGTGGGGCCGTGAAACTCAGGGACTCTCCGGTCAGCGGATGCTCGAACCCCAGGGCTGCGGCATGCAGCGCCTGCCGCCCCAATCCGGATACCGCAGCACGCAGTTCGCCGCTGGCACCCCGCGCCCGGAAGGTCTCGCCGCCGTAGACCGGGTCCCCGGCCACCGGATGCTTGATGTGGGCGAGGTGCACGCGAATCTGGTGGGTGCGGCCGGTCTCCAGACGCACCCGCAACAGCGTGTGCCAGGCAAAGCGCTCGCTGACCTTGTAGTGAGTGACCGCCGGCCGCCCACCAAGCACCACCGCCCGCTTCACGCGGTCGCGCGGATGGCGACCCAGGGGTGCGTCGATAGTGCCACCGACCACTAGGGCTCCATTCACCAGGGCGTCGTACTCGCGGCGGATTTCGCGACGCGCCATCGCCGCAGTCAGGCCAGTGTGCGCGGCCTCGTCCAGGGCTACCACCATCAGTCCGGTGGTGTCCTTGTCCAGGCGGTGGATCAACCCGGCACGCGGCACACCGGCGGTCTGCGGATAGTGATGCAGCAGCGCGTTCTGAACGGTGCCATCCGGCGCCCCGGCGCCGGGATGCACGGTGAATCCGGCCGGCTTGTTCAGCACCAGCAAGTGGGCGTCGGCATAGACCACATCCAGCGGCAGGTTCTGCGGAATCAGCGTCGATTCGGCACTGGCTTCGGGCCGCAGTTCCAGGCGATCCCCCGCAGCCACCGGCTGGCGTGGCTTGCTGCAAGCGACCCCGTTCAGCGACAGCCGCCCCTGCTCGATCCAGGCTTTCAGGCGCATCCGCGAGTACTCGGGGAAGCTCTGCGCCGCTGCCGCGTCCAGCCGCGCGTCCTGCAGCTCGGCGGGAACCACAGCCAGCAGGCTGTCCTCGTCTTCCTCCAACTCCGGGCCGGCGGCGGGGGCTGGGCTATACTGCGGGTCTGTCTTCATGCCCTATCGCGCGTCATCTATGAAATCGTCTTCCGCCGTAAAGCTGGCCGCGGCCACGCTCGCCTCCATGCTTTGGCTGACGGGTTGCAGTTCCGACGCGAAGCGCGATCCCAGCGCCCGACCGGTCAATCCATTCAAGGACCGGGACTCGCGCAGCTCGCTGAACAAGGCACAGGTCAGCGAGCGCGAACTGAAGCTGGAGGCGGATCAATTGTACCGTGTGGCCCGCAAGTCCCTGGACTCCTCGGACTTCGCCGACGCCCAGTTGCGCTACGACACGCTGATCGAGCGCTACCCCTTCACCGACTACGCGGTGCAGGCGGAGCTGGAAAAGATCTACGCCATGCACCGGGAGTTCCGCCCGGACGAGGCCCTGGCCGCCGCCGACCGCTTCCTGCGCGAGCACCCGCGCCATGCCCGCGCCGACTACGTCCAGTACTTGAAGGGCGTGATCCAGTCCGAACGTGACGCCGGCCTGCTCGACGCGCTGCCCCTGGACAACACCAAGGGCGATGTCGGCAGCCTGCGCAAGGCCTATGACGAGTTCTCGCTGCTGATCCAGAAATACCCCAACTCCCGCTACGGCGAAGACGCCCGTGCACGCATGGTGGATCTACGCAATCGCATCGCCGCCAACGAAATGCATGTGGTGCACTACTACGTGCGCCGTGGTGCGCATCTGGCTGCCGCCAAGCGTGCCGAGCAGATCATCGCCCAGTATCCAGGTGCGCCGGCCACGCTGGAGGCGCTGCAGACCCTGCAGAAGAGCTACACCGCCCTGGGGCTCAAGCAGCAGGCCGACGATGCCGCACGCATCCTGGCCTCCCAGCCAGCAGCCAGTGCGAGTGGCAGCAGCGCCAGCGCGCCAGCGCCAGCCCCGGAGCCCGGCGTGTTTTCACGCATCGCCGGCGCCTTCTCCTTTCTGGACAGCAGTAAGCGGGAACCCACCGAAGTGGTGATCCCCACTGGCGAGGTCAAGACCGCGGCGCCGCAGACCGGCGAAGGCGGGATTTCGATCAACGGCTCGCCCCTGCGGGTGTCGATCAACACCGGGGACGAAGAAGCGGCCAGTGCCGCCCCGGCGCAACCCACAGCGGCGCCCGTCGAGGAAAAGAAGGATGCGGCGCCGGCAGAAAAGCGCGGCTTCTTCACCCGCGTGGTCGATTTCTTCTCCTTTCTCGACCCCGACCGCAAGGACGAAAAGAAGTAAGCCGCCCAGCTCCACAAAAAAGCCGCGCGTCGCGCGGCTTTTTTGTGGGCGCAGAGAGCGTGGCTCAGATATCGCCGTATAGCGCGGTGATCGGGTAACGCCGCTCACGGCCAAAAGCGCAGCGGGTGATCTTCGGGCCGGGCGGCGCCTGCCGTCGTTTGTACTCGCTGCGCCGAACCAGGCCGGCGACGCGGCGCACCACGGCCTCGTCAAAACCCATGGCGACGATCTCCGGAATCGAGCGGCTGTCCTCGACATAGGCCTCCAGCACCGGGTCGAGCACCTCGTAGGGCGGCAGCGAGTCGGAATCCTTCTGGTCGGGGCGCAGCTCCGCCGAGGGCGGGCGCACGATCACCCGTTCCGGGATGACCGGCTTGCCGGCCGGCGACAGCGTGTTGCGGTAGCGCGCCAGCCGATAGACCAGGGTCTTGTAGCAGTCCTTGATCGGCGCGAAACCGCCGCACATGTCGCCATAAAGAGTCGCGTAGCCCACCGCCATCTCGCTCTTGTTGCCGGTGGTCAGCACCACGTTGCCGAACTTGTTGGACAGGGCCATCAGCAGCACGCCACGCGAGCGCGATTGCAGATTCTCTTCGGTGAGATCGGGTTTGCGGCCCGCGAAACTCTCGGCCAGGGTGTCGTTGAATGCTCCGAAGGCACGCTCGATCGGCAGCGTCGAATAGCGTATCCCCAGCGCCTCGGCTTCCAGGCGCGCATCGTCATTGGACATGTCCAGCGTGTAACGCGAGGGCATGGACACCCCCCAGACCCGCTCCGGCCCCAAGGCATCGGCGGCGATGGCGGCGACCAGGGCCGAGTCGATGCCGCCGGAGAGACCAATCAGCGCGCCAGGAAAGCCGTTGCGATCCACATAGTCGCGGGTCGCCCGCACCAACCCCTGATAGACCACCGTCTCCTCCGACTGCTCGACGCGCAGCGCGCCTTCCAGCCGGCCATTCTCCAGCCGCACCGCATGCACGCCCTCTTCCCACAGCGGCGCGGCGAAGGCCAGCGAGCCATCGGCACGCAGGGCGCAGGAGTCGCCGTCGTACACCACCTCGTCCTGCCCGCCGACGCAGTTGACGTAGAGGATGGGCAGGCCGGTCTCGGCTACCCGCGAGTCCAGGGTACGGCGCCGTTGCGCCGACTTGCCGAGCTCGTAGGGGCTGGCGTTGATGTTGATGAGCAGCTCGGCGCCGGCATCGCGCGCCTGCGCGGCGGGCTGCGACAGCCAGATGTCCTCGCAGATGGTCAGGCCGATCCGGCGCCCACCCAGCTCGAACACGCAGGGGCTGAAGCCCGGACGGTAGTGGCGGCGGTCGTCGAACACGCCGTAGTTGGGCAGGTGCTGCTTGCGGTAGCGGGCGATCACCGCGCCGTCGCGCAGCACCCAGGCGGCGTTGTAGATCGCGCCGTCGCGGTACTCCGGCAGGCCGACGATGAGCGTAATGCCCTGCACTTCCGCCAGCAGACGCTGCACGCCGGCCTCGATCACCGCTGGCAGGCCGGAGCGCAGCAGCAGGTCGTCGGGCGGATAGCCGATCAGGCAGAGCTCCGGGCAGGCGACGAGATCGGCCTGCAACTCGTCGCGCGCCTTGCCGGCTGCCGCGATGATCTTGCCGACATTGCCTTCGACATCGCCGACCCAGAGATTGAGCTGGGCCAGCGCCAGGGTGAGGGAGCGGTTGTTCATGCGCGCACTGTAAAGAAAAAAGCCCGCAGTCTGCGGGCTTTTTACCAAGCAGGAAGGCTTACTTGAGCAGCGAGAGCATCGCCGCGCCGAGATCGGCCGGGCTGCGCACGGTTTTCACGCCCGCGGCCTCCAGCGCCTTGAACTTCTCGTCGGCGGTGCCCTTGCCGCCGGAGACGATGGCGCCGGCGTGGCCCATGCGCTTGCCAGCCGGCGCGGTGACACCGGCGATGTAGGCCACCACCGGCTTCTTGACGCTGGTCTTGATGTAGGCCGCCGCTTCTTCCTCGGAAGCGCCGCCAATCTCGCCGACCATGATGATGCCCTCGGTCTGCGGGTCGGCCTCGAACAGCTTGATGACGTCGATGAAGCCCATGCCGCGCACCGGGTCGCCGCCGATGCCGACGCAGGTCGACTGGCCGAGACCGTTGGCGGTGGTCTGGTGCACGGTTTCATAGGTCAGCGTGCCCGAGCGCGACACCACGCCGATGCGACCCGGCTTGTGGATGTGGCCGGGCATGATGCCGATCTTGCACTCGCCCGGAGTGATGACGCCGGGGCAGTTGGGGCCGATCAGCACCGCGTCCGGGTACTGGTGGCGCAGAGTGGTCTTGACCTTGACCATGTCGTTCACCGGGATGCCCTCGGTGATGCAGACGATGATCTTGATGCCGGCATCGGCCGCTTCCAGGATCGCGTCGGCCGCGCCCGGCGCCGGCACGTAGATCATGCTGGCGTCGGCGCCGGTTTGCTTCACCGCCTCATGGGCGGTGTTGAACACCGGCAGGTTGAGATGCTTGGTGCCGCCCTTGCCGGGCGAGATGCCGCCGACCATCTGGGTTCCGTAGGCGATGCACTGCTCGGAATGGAAGGTGCCCTGCTTGCCGGTGAAACCCTGGCAGATGAGCTTGGTGTTCTTGTTGACGAGGATGCTCATGGGTGCAGTTCCTTAGCCTTTCGCGAGCGCGACGACAGTCTTCGCTGCTTCGGTGAGATCGGAGACGGGGGTGATCTTGAGTCCGCTCTTCTCGAGCAGCTCGCGGCCCTTCTCCATATTGGTGCCCTGCAGACGGGCAACCACCGGAATCTTCAGGCCGACCTGCTTGGTGGCCTCGATGATGCCTTCGGCGATCAGATCGCAGCGGACGATGCCGCCGAAGATGTTGACGAAGATCGCCTTCACGTCCGGCGCCGAGGTGATCAGCTTGAAAGCATTGGTGACGCGCTCGGTGGTGGCACCGCCGCCGACGTCGAGGAAATTGGCCGGCGCGCCGCCGTGCAGCTTGACGATGTCCATGGTCGCCATCGCCAGGCCGGCGCCGTTGACCATACAGCCGATGTTGCCGTCCAGCGAGACGTAGTTGAGGTCGAACTGCTGGGCGACGCGCTCGCGCTCGTCTTCCTGCGAAAGGTCGCGCTGCTCGGCGATCGCCTTCTGGCGGTAGAGCGCGTTCTCGTCGAAGTTGAGCTTGGCGTCGAGGGTGAAGATGTTGCCTTCCTTGGTGACGATCATCGGATTGATCTCCACCATGGAGGCATCGCATTCGATGATGATCTTGTAGATGCCCAGCAGGGTCTTGGTGAACTGCTCGGCCTGCTCCTTGTTGAGATCCATGAAGAAGGCCAGCTCGCGGCACTGGTAGGGCTGCAGGCCGGCGGCCGGATGCACGGCGATCGACTTGATCTTCTCCGGGTGCTTCTCGGCGACTTCCTCGATATCCATGCCGCCTTCCGGGCTGGCCATGAAGATGATCTTCTCCAGCGAGCGGTCGACCAGGGCCGACACGTACAGCTCGCGGGCGATGGCGCTGGGCTTCTCGACCCAGACGCTGTTGACCGGCAGGCCCTTGGCGTCGGTCTGCTTGGTGACCAGACGGGTGCCGATCATCTTGCGGGCGGTTTCTTCCACCGCGTCGAAACCTTCCACCAGCTTCACACCGCCGGCCTTGCCGCGACCACCGGCATGCACCTGCGCCTTGACGACAAACTTGTCGCCACCCAATTCCTTCGCCATCGCCCGGGCTTGTTCGGCGGAGGTGGCCAAGCGGCCCTCCGGGACGGCGATGCCGTAACGGGCGAAGAGGGCCTTCGCCTGGTATTCGTGCAGATTCATGACTTCTCCGGGGGAATAGGGGGAGCGAACCAGACGCTTCCTCTTTTTGAACTCGTGGATTTTCGCTTAAAACCGCCACCTGCGGCAAAGCGGCCGATGGCTTGCAGGCAGTGTATCGACCAAGGTCTAGCCGCGACTCCCTTGAGCGCGGCTTGCATTTTTTCCGCGGACTCGCCGGTCAGAACAGATCAATGGGGTCCACATCCAGCGACCAGCGCAGCCGGCGCGCCTCCGGCAAGGCCTCGATCTGGTCCAGCCAGCCGGGCAGCAGGCGGTGCAGCGGCGCCCGCTTGCCGGCTTGCAGCAAAAGCTGCGCGCGGTAACGGCCGTCGCGCCGCTCCATCGGCGCGGGCGCCGGGCCCAGGAGCTGCACCTCGCTGCCAGCACCGGGCAGCGCCAGCGCCAGATCGCGCGCGGCGCGCAGAAACACCTGCGCCTCGGTCATGTGCGCCGCCTCGGCGCGCAGCAGGGCCAGATGCCCGGAAGGCGGCAAGCCGGCCTCGGCGCGTTCGGCCAGCAATTGCTCGGCAAGCGCGCCATAGCCGGAACCCAGCAGCAGCCGCAGCTGTGGGTTCTGCGGCTCGCGGGTCTGGATCAGCACCTCCGCCGGATGCGGCGCCTGCTCGATGCGGCCGGCGCGGCCGGCGACCTGGGTGAGCAACTGCCCGAGCCGCTCCATGGCACGGAAGTCGGCAGAGAACAGCGCCTGATCGGCATTGACCACGCCAACCAGACTCAGCGCCGGAAAATCATGGCCCTTGGCCAGCATCTGGGTACCGACCAGGATCTCGACCTTGCGCGCGCGCACCTCGTCCAGCAGCCGCTCCAGCTTGTCGCCGCCACGCAAGCGCTCGGCGTCGAAGCGCTCGACGCGCCGGCCCGGGAAGCGGTTGCGCAGCGCGTCCTCCACCCGCTCGGCGCCCTCGCCCACCGGCAGCAGGCGCTGGCCGCCGCAGGACGGACAGGCTCGCGGCGGTACTTCCTCGTGCCCGCAGTGATGGCAGACCAGCCGGCCGCGCGCGCGGTGCAGGGTCATCCGCGCGTCGCAGCGCGGACAGGGCGCCACCCAGTGGCAGACCTCGCAGAGCAGCGTCGGCGCATAGCCGCGACGGTTGATGAACAGCAGGCACTGGCCACCGGCGTGCAGATGGCGCTCGATCGCCGCCAGCAGCGGCTCGGTGAGCCCATGCCGGGCCGGATGGACATTGAGGTCGATCAGCTGCGCCGGCGGCGGCGCCCGGCCGCTGATGCGCTGCTCCAGCCGCACATGGCGGTAGCGACCACTGCGGGCATGGGCCAGGGATTCCAGCGCCGGCGTGGCACTGCCCAGCACCGCCATCGCCGCGCAGTCCTTGGCGCGCAGCAAGGCCAAGTCGCGGGCGTGGTAACGAAACCCCTCCTGCTGCTTGTACGAGGTGTCGTGCTCCTCATCGACCACCACCAGGCCGAGATCGGCAAACGGCGCGAACACCGCCGAGCGGGTGCCGACCAGCACCTGCACCCGCCGCGCCGCCACCGCCAGCCAGGCGTCGTTGCGCTCGACCTCGGTCATGCCGGAGTGAAAGCTGGCAACCGCCGCTCCGAAGCGCTCGGCAAAGCGGGCGCTGAGCTGGGGCGTCAGGCCGATCTCCGGCACCAGGATCAACACCTGCCGGCCGGCGCGCAGCGCCTGCTCGGCCAGACGCAGGTAAAGCTCGGTCTTACCGGAACCGGTCACGCCTTCCAGCAGGCTCACCGAGAAGCCGGCCGGCGCCGCCTGCAGGGCATCCAGGGCTTCCTGCTGGGCGGCGGTCAGCGCCGGCGCCTTGTTCATCGGAGCTATAGGCGAGCCCGGATCGGCCTCCACTACCCAAGCTTGTTCCAAAGCCCGTCGCAGCACCCCAGCGTCGAAGCCACTGGCTTCCCCGGCTGGCACCTGAAGGTCTGCCGTCGCCAGCGCGCTCAGCAGGGCATGCTGGCGATGCGCACGGGCCGGCAGCTCCGCCAGTGCCCGCCGGCCAGCCTCGGTCAGGCGCAGGCAGCGAGCCTGGCGCCCGATGGCGGGCCTGCCCTCGCGCAGCGGCGCCGGCAGCGCAGCGGCGACCACCTCGCCCACCGGATGCTGGTAGTAGTCGGCGGCCCAGAGCAGCAGCTTCAGCCAGTCCGGCGGCGCCAGCGGAGCGGCGTCCAGCACCCTAGATACAGGTTTGTACTGATAGCCACCCCCTTCAGCCTGACGCGGAGCCGAAACCACCAAGCCAACCAACTGCCGACGACCGAATGGCACCTCAACCCGCACGCCCGGCGGCAGGCAGGGACGCAGCTCCGGCGGCACCAGATAATCGAAACAGCGCCGCAAGGGCGCCGGTAGAGCAACTGCCACCAAGTCAAGCGCCAACGGAGTGGACCAAGCTGTGGATAACTTTGGGGATAAGGATGGAGGGGATAATCCCACAGTCCGCCCGAGTGGCCTCACAGCATCTGGCACCGGCGTCACAATGGCAGCTTAATTTATTTTTTTTCAATGCCTTATCAATTCAAGCGAAGGTGTCACGAGACATACATCTTGACCAATCCAGCCAATCTCCCTGCCGGATTTCTGTGCATAACCGACTTCGCTCGCCCTTGACAAACGAGAGCTCTGGGCGCAGTTCAGGCTTGGTTCAGTGCTCCAGTTCAGCTTAGCCGCCGGTCAACCGCACCTAGCCTGTGCCGTTGCTAATTCCCTCCGGCATGCCGGAACTTTCTTGATGAGGACTACATAGATGAAACTTCTTTCCCGCAGCCTGCTGGCCTCCAGTCTCCTGGCCCTGAGCCTGCCGACTCTGGCCGCCGAAGCCGGCGCCAGTGCCAGCGTCAACGCCAACATCAGCACCAACGCGGCCTCGCAAGCCTCGGGCGCGCTCGATGCGGCCACCGGCAAAGCACAGGCCGGCGTCAACAAGGCCGCCACCGGCGGCGCTGCCGCCGGCGCCAAGCTCGAGGCCGGCAAGGCCAATGCCGCCGCAGCCGTGGACAGTAGCGGCGCCGCCGCAGCGCAGGCCGCCGAGGCGGGCAAGAGCGGCGCCCTGAAGGCCAAGAAGAAACTCAAGGCCGGCGCCACTCTGGCCACCGAAGCAGGCAGCCAGGCCACGATCAGCACCGGCACCGCCGTGAAGAACACCGCCGTCACGGGTGGCAAAGCAGTGACCGGGGCTGTTGGCGGTCTGCTCGGAACCGCGGCCGGAGTCGCCACCGGCACCTCGGTGAGCGCCGACGTCAATGCCGAAGTCCAGACCGAGGGTAGCGCCAAGTAAGGCGCGCTCAGGCGCGCGCTGCCCGTGGCCGAAGGGGGAACGCCCGAAGGGCTCAACGCCTTTCTGCTGCAGGCGCAGGGTCGCGCGTTGCGGGTGGCGGAGATCGCCACCCGCTCGCGCGACGATGCCCTCGACGTGGTGCAGGACGCGATGCTGCATCTGGCGCGCTCCTATGGGCGGCGTCCACCGGGTGAGTGGGCGCCGCTGTTTCATCGCATTCTGGAAAACAAGATTCGCGACTGGCAGCGTCGCCAGGGGGTGCGCAACCGCTTCTTCTTCTGGCGCAGTGAGCGCGAGGAAGACGAGGACGCGCCGACCATGGAAGAACGCGCTCCGGACCTCGCGATCCCCGATTCCACCGAGCGGTTGATGCAGGACGAAGCCATGGCCCGCCTGAAGATCGCGCTCGCCGAGCTACCAGAACGTCAGCGCCAGGCCTTCGTGCTACGTGTCTGGGACGGCCTGTCCACCGAGGAGACCGCCCAGGTCATGGGCTGCTCCGACGGCAGCGTTAAAACTCATCTCGCCCGCGCGCTGTCCAATCTGCGCGGAAAACTCGGCGACGCCTGGTCCAACTAGCGTGCCGCCACCCGCCGATACACAATCGGAGCCTTCACCATGAACACCAGCACCAATCACTTCGCCGATCTCTCCCCCGCCGACCGCGCGTTTGCGCAGGTGGCGCAGACGCGGCTGCGCGCCAGCGAAGTGCTGGACTACACCGAATCCGCCCGCCTCGCCGCCGCGCGGCGGCGAGCGGTTGCCGCGCTGGAAGAACGCCGCTCCGGAATTGCCGCCTGGCTCCTGGCGCCGGCGGCACTGGCCACCGTCGCCCTGAGCTTTGTCCTGATCCCCAATCGCCTCGTCAGTCCGCCGACCGGCGCTCCAGCCGTCAACGGTTTGGAGACTGCCGCGTTGGAATGGGTAGTCGATGAAGCGGGCCCGGATTTCTACCGCGATCTCGAGTTTTACCGGTGGCTGGAACAGCAATCGGAACTCGGACGCCTCCCGGAACCGAATGCCTAGTTCTCGCGGCTGGTTTTGGATGGTAGCGGTTGTCGCAAGCCCCCTGGCCTGCGCAGCACCCCAGCCACAGCCGCAACAGCAGCCGACGACGCCGATACAACCCAGCGCCGCCCTGCTGGAATTTCTTGGAGACTGGAGCCCGGAAGAGCGGGCACTACTGAACATGAACAAGCAGGCCGACAAGACTCCCGACTCACCCGCGCCCGAGGCGCGAGGAGAACGTCGTGCGCCTTGAATTTCGCCCTGCTCTGGTCGCCCTGCTGCTGCTCCTGTCCGGTGCGGCGCTGGCGGCCGGGCCCCAATGGAAGACGCTGAGCCCGCAACAGCAGGCCCTGATCACGCCGGCCATCAAGGGCGAGGCGGCGGTGTTTGACCAGCTCCCGGAGTCGCGTCGCCAGCGCTTGGCCGACGGCGCCGCCCGCTGGTTGCAAATGAATCCTGAACAGCGCGCCGAGGCCAGCCAGCAGCTATCCACCTGGCAACGGATGAACGCCGGAGAGCGGCAACAGGTGCTGGACCGCCGCGAGCAGTTCCGCAAGCTACCGGCCAGCGAACAGCGGCGGTTGCTGGATCAGCGGCGACGCTTCGAGGCACTGCCGCCGCTGGAACAGGAACGACTGAAAGACATCTACCGGCGCAACATCGAGCAACAGACTCTGCTGCCCTCCTTGACACAACCCTTGGACAGCCTGCTACCGGCGCCATTACCGCCGCTACAGACCACCCCGCCGCCGACCTCGACCACCGGCGGCTTGCTGCCGTACTGAGGCAGAGACAATCGTCGACCGAGTGTCGCCGCCGAGGTTCAGTCACCCCTGTCCCCACCTCTCCGTCAGCGGGCACGATACCTTCCCCGGATGGCGACGCGCACGCGTACCGGCATGCGCACACCGGCGATTGCTTAGGTCTTCAGGGAGAACGGCGTGAAATCGGTACTGCGATCAAACACGTCGATTCCCTCGGCCCGCTTCAGCCGTGCCACGACCCAGTAGGTGATCGGCGTGAACAACACCTCGATGCCAATCTTGAACAGCAGGTTGAAGCTCATCACTGCCAGCAAAGCATTGTGGGTCCAGATTCCGTAGAAGGCGATCGGATAGAACAACAGCGAGTCGGCAGCCTGGCCGACGATGGTCGAACCGATCGTGCGCATCCAGAGCCAGCGCCCGGCGGTGAGCAGCTTGAGCTTGGCGAGCACGAAGGAATTGACGAAGTCACCCACCCAGTAGGCCACCATGCTCGCCAGCACGATGCGCCAGGTGCTGCCGAAAGCAGTCTCCAGCGCCGGCTGCAGCACCGCGTTGAACGGTTCCCCCGGAGCCGGCGGCAGATGCACGATCACCGTGGTCATGAAGCTGGCGAACAACAGGGCGCCGAAACCGGCCCAGATCGCCCGCCGAGCACGGGCATAGCCATAGACCTCGGTAAGCACGTCGCCAAAGATGTAACTGATCGGGAAGAACAGATTGCCGGCTCCAAAGCTCACCGTGCCCAGAACAGGCAGATCGAAGGCGCAGACCTTGGCCGGGCCGATCAGGTTGGAGCAAAGCAGAACGGCAACCATGCCAGCCACCAGCAGATCGTAATAGCGGGCTTGGGTCATGACGCCGGGAGGAGGATGGAAACCGGCACTCACACTAACAAGGACCATCGCCCGGCGAAACCGCGCCGGGAAGAGGTCGGCCGACGGCGGGCCGACCAAGGGTGATTGCACACGACCGGGAGCCGGCGTAATTTTTTGCAAGCGGCCTGGGGAGGTCGCAAATAACAACGGGAAGCGACCCCCACAACGGTGCCAACGGGCGCCATGCGGCACCGGGGTCGCCACACCGCAAGGGGGGAACGATGTCGGGAAGCATCGGGACAGGAAGCGCCGCGACTGGCGGCGGCCAGCAGAATTCGGGAACTGCCTCACCACCAGCCCCTGCCTTGACCAAGGGCAATGCGCCGCTGGCTGCGGTGTTGGGCGTGGTGCTGCCCTTCTGCACCTATCTGTACAGCCAGCAGCAGGAGCGCCAGGACCAACTCCGGCACCAGTACCAGCAGCAACTGCAGGACGAGCGATTTGCGCACGAGAAGGATAAGGAACAGGCCCAGCGCCTGCTCCAGGCGATACAGGATCGCCAGTTTCCGGTTGGTGCGGCCGAGCCGGCCAAGTTCAGCGCTGACGCCACCTGCGGCCTGCTCGCCAACCAAGTGACGCTGATCCGCCGCGGAATGGTCGGCGAGCAGACGCTAGGGGTGCTGACCAGCCTGCTGACGGCAGCACCGGCGAATCGGCGCGGTAGCGACCTCCCGCTGGCCTGTGAGTGCAGGGAATTCAGCCTGCAATTCGTGGAAATGACCTTGGGCAAGCCCAGTGCGGAACTGGCGGCGGCGGTATCCCGGACTGCACGAGAGCGAAATCAGCAGCCCTTGAACGATGCACTAAGCCGCTGCGATCAGATCAAACAGCCACTGGCAACCGAGCCCGCGCAGATCAAGCAGCTGATCGAGGAGCAGGCAAAGAAGGAAAAAAAGCAACTACCTGCGGTCGAGCTGGAGAAAAAGCTGGTGGCGCTGAACAGCGCCGTCGCCAAACGCCAATCCGAGATCAAGGTCCTGCCGCTGAACCCACGGGTCTACATCCAGATCGCCAGCGAATCCCAACGAGCCGCCGCGGCCTGCCTCAGCAGCCGTCTGCGGGAATACGGCTATGCCCTGCCGGGCATCGAAAACGTCGGCAGCCGGCGCGCACCGCCGACCAGCCAACTGCGCTACTTCTTCGCCGACGAAGCCTCCTGGGCCACCAAGCTACGCGCCGACCTGGCCGACGCCGCCCTGCGCTGCCAGGCCTTTCCCGATCTCGCGGCCGAGGATTCCCAGGGACAGGTAATCCGCGACTTCAGCGGCAAGGCCGGTGGCGCTCGTCCCTACCACTTCGAGCTCTGGCTACCTGCCGGCGCCCCCTGACCCGAACGGAGAGCTTCCATGCTGATCCAGATTCTCGATGTGCTCATCGGCCTGAGCGTGGTGTACCTGGTCTTCAGCACCGCCGCCTCGGCGGCGGTGGAACTGGTGGAGGTGGTGCTGCGCCGTCGCGGCGCCCTGCTGCGGAAGGGCATACAGGAGCTGCTGGCGGCGGCACTGCCCAGCAATGGCGCCACCCCCGACGCCAAGACCCTGAACGCGCTGGTCAACAGCTTCTACAACAGCCCCCACATCGCCTCGCTCTACAGCGGGCGGCTGAGCCACCTGCCGCTGATCGGCTGGTGGGTCCGTGGTGGCCAACTGCCTTCCTACATTCCTCCGGAGCGGTTTGCCGCCGCCGTGCAATGGCTGGCCGCCAATTCGCCAGTGGCGGCCGGAGCAGCGGCCGCGCCGGCCGTCAGCCCGTTCGCCCGCCTGACCGAGATCGCCTTGAGCCTCGCCCCCGATGCGGCGGCCGACGCCAAGACCCAACAGGAAAAGATCGCCGCCTACTTCACCGCCTCCGCCGAACGCTACTCGGGCTGGTACCGGCGCCATGTGCAACTGGTGCTGCTGATCAGCGGCGGCCTGATGGCGGCCGCCCTGAATCTGGACAGCCTGCGCATCGCACAGGTGCTTTCCGACGATCCGGCGCTGCGCAGCCAGATCGTCGAGCAGGCGCTGAAGGACGCCGCCGACGGCGAGCTGGTGGCCTACGAGATCCGTTGCTCGGATACGACGACGCCAGCGCCGGCGACCGCATCCCCGGCCGGGACCAGTCCAGCAACCGAGGGCGCCACCGCAACCCAGGCCAAGTCGGAACAGCCCATCGCAGGCGTCGCCGACGACCCGGCCGCCGCCTGCGAGAAAAAACTCAAGGACGGCATCGCCCGTCGCGTCGAGTACGCCAGCACGCTGGGGCTGCCGATCGGCTGGGACGGCGACCCACTGCTGTCGGCACCGCGACACGCCAACTGGCTGGACTGGTTGCAGAAGTTCGGCGGCCTGCTGATCACCGCGCTGGCGATCTGCATGGGCGCGCCGTTCTGGTTCGACCTGATCAACCAGCTCGCCAACATCCGCACCAGCATCAAGCCGGCCAGCGAGGACAAGTCGAAGTCGAAGTGAGATCAGCGGTCTCCATCCCCCAGTGAGGTACCCATGAACATCAGCCAAACCCAACTCGGTCGGATCATGCCCAGGAACCCGGACATTCCCACCTGGACCACGGTGCTCAACAGTGCCATGGCCGAATTCCAGATCGCCAGCCGGGCCGATCGCATCGCCGCCTTCCTGGCGCAGATCGCCCATGAATCGGGCGAGATGCGACGCCTGGTGGAGAACCTCAACTACAGCACCGCCAAACGCATCTGCGCGGTCTGGCCCAAGCGCTTTCCCACCGAGGCCGACGCCGCGCCCTATGTCGGTCAGCCGGAAAAACTGGCCAACCGGGTCTATGCCGACCGCATGGGCAACGGCGACGCCAACAGCGGCGACGGTTGGCGCTTCCGTGGTCGCGGCCTGCTGCAAGTAACCGGCCGCGGCAACTACAAAGCCGTCGGCACGGCGCTGGGACTGCCGCTCACCAGCAATCCCGACCTGCTGCTGCAAGCCGGGCCGGCAGCCCGCTCGGCCGCCCACTACTGGAAGTCGCACGGCCTCAACGAACTCGCCGACGACCGCAGCGACGACGATGACGACGCGGACTTCGTCACCATCACCGTGAAGATCAACGGCGGCAAGAACGGGCTCAGCGAGCGCCGCGCGTACTGGGCAGTCGCCAGATCGACGCTGGGCCTATAGAGCGCTGAAACGAAACCGGCCACGGCGCCGCGCAAGCGGGGCCGTGGCCGGGGAGCGATGCTCGACGCTTAGTGTCCGCCGCCGTCCAGCGACTTCACCGCCTGGATCATCGCCACCATCACCTTCTGCGCGTCGCCGTAGACGAGGTTGCAGTTGTCGGCGAAGAACAGCTCGTTCTCGACGCCCGAGTAACCCTTACCCTGACCACGCTTGACCACGTAGACCTGCTTGGCCTGGTCGACGTTGAGGATGGGCATGCCGTAGATCGGGCTGGACTTGTTGGTGCGCGCCGCCGGGTTCACGGTGTCGTTGGCGCCGATGACGATGGCGACGTCGGCCTCCTTGAACTCGCCGTTGACGTCTTCCATGTCGAAGATCATGTCGTAGGGCACGCCGGCTTCGGCGAGCAGCACGTTCATGTGGCCGGGCATGCGGCCCGCCACCGGGTGGATGGCGAACTTCACCTCGACCCCGGCATCGGTCAACAGCTTCACGAACTCGAACAGCTTGTGCTGCGCCTGGGCGACCGCGAGGCCGTAGCCGGGGGCGATGATCACCTTGGACGCATAGCGCATGTTGATCGCCGCGTCGCCGGCCTCGGCCGGCTTCTGGCTGCCCTTGATCTCGCCCTGCACCTCGTCACCCGCGGGGCCGAAGTTGGAGAAGATCACATTGGCGACACTGCGGTTCATGGCCTTGGCCATCAGCAGGGTCAGCAGGGTGCCGGCGGAGCCGACCACCATGCCGGCGATCATCAGCGCCGGGTTCTGCAGCACATAGCCCTCGAAGCCGACCGCGAGGCCGGTGAAGGCGTTGTAGAGCGAGATCACCACCGGCATGTCGGCGCCGCCGATCGGCATGGTCATCAGCACGCCGAAGATCAACGCCAGCGCGAAGAAGGCGCCGGTGACGGCCGGGCTGGCATGGCCGTGCGCGACCAGGGCGATGTAGAGGCCGAGCACCAGCGTCGCCAGGAACACCGAGCCGTTGAGCAGCTGCTGGCCCTTGATGCGCCAGGTACCGTTGATGCGACCGTCGAGCTTGGCCCAAGCGATCAGCGAGCCGGACAGCGAGATCGCGCCGATCAGCGAACCGATGATGGTCACCACCAGCGGCAGCGCGCCGTGGTGGCCGCTGGTCTTGAGCAGCTCCACCGCGCCAATGGCGGCGGCGGCACCGCCGCCCATGCCGTTGTAGAGCGCGACCATCTGCGGCATCGAGGTCATCGCGACCTTCTTGCCGCTCCACCAGGCCCAGCCGACGCCGATGCCGAGGGCGGTGGCGGCGAGGATGGTGTTGGTGGTCAGGTGCGGCTTGGCCGCCTCCGAGACGCCGAAGTAGTAGAGGAAGGCCGCCAGCACCGCGACCAGCATGCCGACGCCGGCAACGACGATGCCGCTGCGCGCGGTCACCGGCGAGGACATGCGCTTCAGGCCGTAGATGAACAGGAACGACGCCAGCAGCGCCGAGATGTCGATGAGGAGTTGTGGGCTCATGGCTTGGCTCCGCTTAGCTCTTCTTCTTGTCGCTGGGCTTGAACATTTCCAGCATGCGCTCGGTGACGACGTAGCCGCCGGCTGCGTTACCCGCGCCCAGCAGCACGCCGAAGAAACCGATGGCCTGCTCCAGCACCGTAGTGGCATTGAGCAGCGCATACATCGCGCCGACTACGACGATGCCGTGCACGAAGTTGCTGCCGGACATCAGCGGCGTGTGCAGGATCGCCGGCACCCGGCCGATGATCTCGTAGCCGGTGAAGGCCGCGAGCATAAAGATGTAGAGGGCGACGAAGCCCGTGATGACAGTTGTCGGTTCCATGGTCTGCCTCGCTTAGCCTTCCACCGCTTTCTTCGCGGCCTCGTTCTTGATCTCGCCGGCGTGCGTGAGACAGGCCTTGGCCAGCACCTCGTCGCTCCAGTCGATGTTGATCGCCTTGTCCTTGACGAACAGTTCGATCAGGTTGAGCTGGTTCTTGGCATACAGCTCGCTGGCGTGCTCGCCCAGCATCGAGGGCACATTGAGCGGGCCGACCACGCTGACCTGGCCGACCTGCACGGTCTCGCCGGGCACGGTGTACTCGCAGTTGCCGCCGCCCTCGGCGGCGAGGTCGATGATCACCGCGCCGGCTTTCATGCCGTCGACCTGGGCCTTGCTGATCAGCTTGGGCGAAGGGCGGCCGGGGATGGCGGCGGTGGTGATGATGATGTCGGCGGACTGGATGTGCTTGGTGACGACGGCGGCGATCTTGTCCTTTTCTTCCTGCGTCAGCTCGCGGGCATAGCCACCGGTACCGCGGGCGTCGACGCCGGTGTCGACAAACTTCGCGCCCAGCGACTCGGCCTGCTCCTTGGTTTCGGGACGCACGTCATAGCCTTCGGTCATCGCCCCCAGACGGCGCGCGGTGGCGAGCGCCTGCAGGCCCGCCACACCCAGGCCCATCACCAGGCACTTGGCCGGACGGATCGAGCCGACGGCGGTGGTCATCATCGGCAGGATGCGGGCGAGATGGGTGGCGCCCATCAGTGCCGCGTAGTAGCCGGCGAGCGCCGCCTGCGAGGACAGCGCGTCCATCGCCTGCGCGCGGGTGATGCGCGGCACCAGCTCCATGGCGAAGCAGGTGATCTTCTTGTCACGCAGCTTCTTGACCAGCTCGACTTCCTTGTGAGCGTAGACGAAGGAGAGCAGGATCGCGCCCTCCTTCATCGCCTCCACGACTTCCAGCGCCGGCGGCTGCACGCTGCAGACGATGTCGGCATCGCCAACCATGCCCTGCGGGTTGGCGATGGCGTGGACATTCTTGTACGCGCTGTCGGCCAGCTTCACCGCTTCGCCGGCGCCGGCCTGCAGCGACAGCTCCAGACCCAGCTTGTTGAGCTTGTCGGCGACGACGGGGACGAGGGCGACACGGCGTTCGTTCGCGCGCGTTTCTTTGAGCACGGCAAGTTTGACCGGCATGGACGCTCCTGCTTTAGGTTTGATTCGATGGCAAGATCACAGCCCCTCCAACCAAAGGCGATCTTGCAAGTCGCCGGAGTCTAGCCCATGCCTTTCATGCCGGCATCGAAAATTTCGCTATTGATCGGATTCCTTTCGGTCATGCCAATGGCCTTGGCCGCCCCTTTCGACCCCGGCAGCGCCATGCGTTTCGGCCAATGGACGCTCGCCAGGCCGGCGCAAGCCGCCAGCCCCAGCCTCCTGACCAACCAGGTCTACAAGCTGGTTCCGGGCAAGGACCAGGCCGAGGAGCTGTTTCTTTATTACCGCGACGGCCAGGACCGCGCCCTGCTGCTGCACTTCGAGGCCGAAGGCGAAAAGGACCGCGCGGTGATGCGGACCAACTGGCTATCCGAACGACTGAACGGCTGCCGTTACGGAATGCCGGCGCGGCTGCCACCGCTCTTGACCGTACTGGGCGTGAAGAAGCTACCGCCCGGCGACCTGCCGGAACTGCCGGATGACAGCCTGTTGCGCATCGGCAACGAGGGCGACCGCGGTCTGCGCCGGGTGGGGGAGGAACTGGTCGCGGATCTTGGTGGCTTCCGCGTGCGCATCCTCGCCGATAGTCCGATCGTCCATGTGGGCGAACCCAGCAGCGGCGATTTCTGCCGCTTCGAGCTAAAAGGCACCGACGACGCGGAATCGCCGCGCTGAGCCTCTTCCCGGCCGCACCGAGCCGGGAAGAACCGGACTCAGCCGAAGTGGCAGACGTAGTGCAATGCGTCGAGGGTTTCGATCTCGAAGCTGGAGTTGCCCGGCACGCTGAACGACTCGCCGGCACGGTAGTCCTTGCTGGTCGCCTCGCCCTTCAGGCGCACGCGGCAGTGGCCGGCGATGATCTCCATCACTTCCGGAGCGCCGGTGCTGAAGGTGAGCTGGCTGGGCAGGATCACGCCGATGCTTTTCTTGCTGCCGTCGGGCAGTAGCACGGTATGGCTGATGCATTGGCCGCCGAAATAGACGTTGGCCTTCTTGACGACACTGACGTTATCGAACTGGGACATGACGGGAGAGAATCGGGATAGGAGATGGAGCCTCAGGCCCCACTACGGCCCGGAGTCGGCCGTGGACGCCGCCGGAACCGGGACCTGACCGCGGCTGGAACCCGCGGCCGACTAGTCTTCGACCAGCTCGAAGTCCGCCTTGGATGCCCCGCAGTCCGGGCAGGACCAGCCAGCCGGCACGTCTTCCCACTTGGTGCCGGGGGCAATGCCCTCGTCCGGCCAGCCCTGGGCCTCGTCGTAAACGAAATCGCAAACGAGGCAGCGCCACTTCTTCATACAGTTTCTCTAAACAGGCGGTGAATGAGGCGCGAATCCTAGCCGAAGAACCCGGCCTTTCGCCTCCCCGGAGTCTCAGCTCCGGGGAGGGCACAGCGCTCAGACGGCGGCAGAATAGCGGGCGATGACCCGCTCACGGATTGCAGGCTTGATGTTGGCCTTGCGCATATCGCCGCCGTGGTGGGCCACCACCTTGGGGTCCATCAGCCAGAACCAGAGCGGCGGGATGTAGGCGAACAGGATCATCGCCGCATAGCCGGAGGGCAGCCGCGGCACGTTGTCGAAGTTGCGCAGGGTCTGGTAGGAGCGGGTCGGGTTGGCGTGATGGTCGCTGTGCCGCTGCAGGTGGTAGAGCAGCACATTGGTGACTACGTGGTTGCTGTTCCAGGAGTGATGCGGCTGGCAGCGTTCGTAACTGCCGTCGGCGCGCTTCTGGCGCATCAGGCCGTAGTGCTCCAGGTAGTTCACCACCTCCAGCAGACTGCCACCGTAGACCGCGGCGATCAGCAGCACCGGCAGCGCCACCCAGCCGAGCCAGGCGACCATCGCGCCCCAGAGCAGGGCGGTCAGCGCCCAGGACTGCAGGTTGTCATTGCTCCAGTGCCAGACGCTCTTGCCCTCGCGCGCCAGGCGCTTCTTCTCGATTTCCCAGGCCGACTTGAAGGAGCCGTAGACGCAGCGCGGCAGGAACTCGTAGAAGGTCTCGCCGAAGCGCGAGGAGGCGGGATCTTCCGGGGTGGCGACGCGGATGTGGTGGCCGCGGTTGTGCTCGACGTAGAAGTGCCCGTAGAAGCCGGGCGCCAGCGTCAGCTTGGCCAGGAAGCGCTCCAGCGGCGAGGTCTGATGACCCAGCTCATGGCCGATGTTGATCGCCAGGCCGCAGCCGACGCCCAGCGACAGCACCGCGCCCAGCCAGCCGTACCAAGGCAGAGGCTGGCTGGTGACGAACCAGATCATGTAGGCCCACATGCCCAGATAGACCGGCACCGAGATGAACAGCGCCCAGCGGTAATAGCCGTCGCTGGCGAGCGCGGGCATCGCCGAGTCCGGTGGGTTGGAGTCGTCTTCGCCGAGCAGACGGTCAGCGATCGGGATCAGGCCGTAGAGGATGAAGAAACCAAACCAGAGCGTGATCGACCAGCCGGTGTACTGGTAGGCGATGGTGCCTGCCAGCGGCAGGAACATCACTAGCGCGCCGAGCGGCCAGAGATAGCGCTTGTTGTCGGTCCAGTTGCCCGAAGCGGGCAGGCTTGCAGTAGTCATGGTGTCTCCTCCGAAATCGGCTCTAAAACGACCGTTTAATTAGAATCCAGGTCCGCGCCGGGAAAGTCAACCACCATTCGCCGGGCCAGCCTTCAGCGGGCTTCGACGTCGGCGGACGGCCCCGGGTTCTGCGCCGGCCGCCGGCGCTTGCGCCGACTCCAAGCCCACCGCCCAGCCCTCGGCCCAGCTGGAAAGCTGCAGCAGCCGCTCGCCCAGCGCGCGGCCTTCGGCGGTCAGCCGGTAGCCCTCCTCCGAGACCTCCAGCAGGCGCGCCGCGCGCAACTCGGCCAGGCGGGTATTGAGCACGCTGGGCGACACCTCGTCGCAGCGCGACTGCAGGCTGCGGAAGCTGCCCGGCGCCTCGCGGAGCTCCCAGAGGACGCGCAGACACCAGCGCCGCCCAAGCAGGTCGAGCAGGGCCATGATCGGCCGGCCGCTGCGGGAACCACGGACCGGACGGCCGGGCACTGGAGTCATGGGCGCTACCTCGAAGCTGGGCTTGTGCTACGGAAATGATAGCGATAGCGTTGCGCTACGTTTTCAGTAGCAATGGAGCCCCGCCATGCACGCCCGCATCGCCCCGCTGCAAGCCCCCTACCCGGCCGCCATCGAGGCCGCCTTCGCCCGCATCATGCCGCCCGGCCTGCCGCCGCTAATGATCTTCCGCACCGCCGCGCGCAGTCCGCGCATCCTCGACAAGATGATGGCCGGCAATCTGCTGGACCGCGGCAGCCTGGAGCGCCAGGACCGCGAGCTGGTGATCCTGCGCGCCTGCGCCCTTTGCGGCGCCGAATACGAATGGGGCGTGCATGTCGCCGCCTTCGCCGCCAAGGTCGGCCTGAGTGCGGCCCAGGTAGCGGACAGCACCCGCGCCGACTGTGACGCCACGCTCTGGAGCCCGCGCCAGCAACGGCTGTTGCGGCTGGTCGACAGCCTGCACGCGAACTACCGCGTCGATGCCGGCTTGTGGACGGAACTGGCCGCCGAGTTCAGCGAGGAGCAGCTCCTGGAGCTCCTGATGCTCTGCGGCCAGTACCACCAGATTGCGATGCTGGTGAACGCGCTGGAACTGGCACCCGAAGCCATGGCGCCGCGCTTCCCGACCGCGTCTTCACTCGTGACGTAGCGCGGTGATCGGGTCCAGCCGCGAGGCGCGCAACGCCGGGTAGAGGCCGAAGGCGACACCCACCAGCGCCGAGAAGCCGACCGCCAGACCCACCACCGCCGGCGAGATCAGCAGGCTCCAGCCGAACTGCTTGGCCAGATAGTCGGCGGAGACCACCCCCAGCAGTACGCCCAGCACGCCGCCGAAGGCGGAGAGCATCGAGGCCTCGGCCAGAAACTGCGCGAGGATGTCCACCGGCCGCGCTCCCAAGGCCATGCGCAGGCCGATCTCGCGGGTGCGCTCGGTGACCGACACCAGCATGATGTTCATCACCCCGATGCCGCCGACCAGCAGCGAAACCGCGGCCACCGCCGCCAGCAGGGTGCTGAAGGTCTTGGTCGACTCGCTGCGCGCCTCGGCCATCTCGGTGAGGTTGCGGATGTTGAAGTCGTCGGCCTTGGCGCCCAGGCGGTGACGCTCGCGCAGCAATTCGGCAATCGCGGTCTGCGCCTGATCCAACTGACCGTCCTGCGCGCGCACCTGTATGGCACCGGCGATGTAGTTGGCCAGCCCGGCGCTGAACTTGGTGCGGTAGGCGCTGGTGGGGATGAAAGCGGCATCGTCGTAGTCCTGGCCCATCGCCGACTGGCCTTTCTTGGCCAGGACGCCGAGCACGGTGAACGGCGTGTTGCTGATGCGCACCGTCTGCCCAACCGGCGAGGCCTCGCCGAAAAGGTTCTCGGCCACCGTCGCGCCCAGCACCACCACCTTGCGGGTGGCATCGAGATCACTCTGGGTAAACGGCGCGCCATCGGCGATGGCCCAGTCGCGGATCACGAAGAACTCCGGCGAGGTGCCGGTGATCTGGGTGGTCCAGTTGCCGGACTCGGCGACCAGATTGCCGTTGGCGCGCAACTGCGGCGCCGCCGCCAGCACCGAATCGACCTGGGTCTGGATCGCCTTGAGATCGGCCCAGGTGAGCGTCGGCTGGCTGCCAAAGCCGCCGCGCACGCCACCGGACTGCGAGGAACCGGACAGCACCACCAGCAGATTGGTGCCCATCGACGCGAACGCGGCATCGACCTTGGCGCGCGCGCCGGAGCCGATCGCCACCATCGCGATCACCGCCGCCACGCCGATGACGATGCCCAGCGCGGTAAGCGCCGAGCGCATGGTGTTGCGCGCCAGCGCAGTCAGCGCGGTATAGAGGGTTTCCAGCGGATTCATGCCGGCGCTCCACTGGCCAGGACTAGCGGGGTCTGCCGCACATCGCTGAGCACCTGACCGTCGCGCAGGGTGATAACCCGCGCCGCATGGGCGGCGATGTCGGGTTCGTGGGTGACCATAACGATGGTCTGTCCGGCCTGCCAGAGCTGCTGCAGCAACTCGATCACCGCGACGCTGGTGGCGCTATCGAGGTTGCCGGTGGGTTCATCGGCGAACAGCACCTGCGGCCGGGTGACCAGGGCGCGGGCGATGGCGACGCGTTGCTGCTGCCCGCCGGAAAGCTGACCCGGCGTATTGCGCAGCTTGTCGCCCAGGCCGACACGCTCCAGAGCCTGCCGGGCGCGCTGCAGGCGCTCCTTGCGCGGCACCCGCGCGTAGGCGAGCGGCAAGGCCACGTTATCCAGCGCCGACACCCGGGGCAGCAGATTGAAGTTCTGGAACACGAAGCCAATCAGCCGGCTGCGGATTTGCGCCAGCCTCGCCCGGGTCAAGGCCGACACCTGCTCGCCGGCCAACCGGTAATCCCCGGCGCTAGGGGTGTCGAGACAGCCAAGGATGTTCATCAGCGTCGACTTGCCGGACCCGGACTGCCCCATGATCGCCACGAACTCGCCCTCTTCGATGCGCAGCGAAACGCCGCGCAGCGCCAGGAAGTCCTCGCCGCCCAGGCGGTAGCTGCGAACGATGCCGTCCAGCTCGATCAGCGCCATCAGAACAGCCCTGGTGGAGCCATGCTGCTGCTCTTGCCGCCGGCGGCACCATCGACGCCGCTGGCGCCGGTCACCAGCAGATCGCCAGCCGCCAGCGCGCCCTCGTGCAGCGGAGTGATCTCGGAGACCGCGCCATCACTCACGCCCACCCGCACCGGCACCGGCTCCGGGGTGGCGCCCTTCGCGCCCTGTTTCCAGACCCGCTTGATCGCCGGGTCGCGCGGGCGCTCGCCGCCATTGCCGTTGCCCCCATTGGAGGCAGCGGGCGCGGCGGCGCCGACTGTTTCGCTCGCTGCCCTGGCGGCGTCCTGCCAGGCCTGCGGCGGCTTGAAGCGCAGCGCCGCGTTGGCCACCTTCAGCACATCCTTGGCTTCGGCGGTGCGGAAGCTGACATTGGCGGTCATGCCGGGCTTCAGTTCCAGCGCGGGGTTTTCGACATCCACCACCGCGTCGTAGGTAACCACGTTCTGCATCGTGGTCGGCGACACCCGCACCTGCGAAACCTGGCCCTGGAACTTGCGGGTCGGATAGGCATCGACGCTGAACTCCGCCGCCATCCCCTCCTTGAGCTGGCCGACATCAGACTCGGCGACGCTGGTATGCACCTGCATCTTCTTCAAGTCCTGGGCAATGGTGAACAACACCGGCGCCTGCAGCGAGGCGGCGACGGTCTGGCCGACATCGACGCTGCGGGTCACCACCATGCCGTCGGTGGGCGAGCGGATCACCGTGTAGTCGAGATTGACCAGCGCCTCGGAATACGCCGCCTGCGCCTGCGCCAGCGCGCCGCGCTGTGCCGCCACCTCGGCTTGGGCCTGCTCCAGCGCAGTCGCCAGGGTGTCGATCTCCGCCTGCGAGACATAGCCCTGGGGCAGCAGCTCGCGCGCGCGCCGCAGCTGGCGCTCGGCGTCCACCTGCGCCGCCTGGCTCTTGGCCAGATTGCCCTTGGCGGCGGCGACATTGGCTTCGGTGCGGCGCACCGCCGCCTGCTGCTGCAAGGGGTCGATGCGGGCGACCACATCGCCCTTCTTGACGATGCTGTTGTAGTCGGCCTCCAGGCTGGCGATACGGCCCGAGACTTGCGAGCCGACCTGGACCGTCACCAGGGCCTGCAGGGTGCCGCCGGCGGTGACCGCCGCCGCCACATCACCGCGCTCCACCGCGACGGTGGTCACCGTCGGCGCGTCGGATTCACTCTCGCCGCAGGCAGCAAGAGTCAACACACACAGCAGGGGCAGCAGCAAATGGCGCATGGCTTGGGTCAAGGGGGGAAACCGTGATGGGGGACTCTAGCGAACTGGATGCTCGCGAGCGCCTTCGCGTCGCGTCAATGATCCTCGCAACATAGACTGAGCGGATGCGCATCGAGTTTCGTCAGCTACGTTCCTTCCTGGCGGTGGCGGAAGAAAAAAGCTTCCGCCGCGCGGCGGAGCGCATCTTTCTGACCCAGCCGGCCCTGTCCCAGCAGATTTCCGCCCTGGAGCAGGCACTGGAGGTGAAGCTGTTCGAGCGCGAGGCACGCGGCGTGCGGCTCACTGCCGCTGGCGAAGCCTTCCGCTCCGGGGCCGCTCACACTCTGCGCGCCCTGGACGAGGCCAGCGTCGCCGCCCGCGCCGCCGCCGGCCTCGGCGACCGCAAGCTCACCCTGGGCTACACCGAATACCTCAACCTGCCGTTCGTGGCGCCGGCGATCCGCGCGCTGCTGGGAGAATTCCCCAACCTACGCTTCGAGCGCCTGGAGCTGGCCTCGCCGCGCCAGTTGGAAGCGCTGCCCAGCCACAGCATCGATCTCGGCATCGGCTACCTGCGCGGCGAGCCACCGGAATCGCTGGGCTTCACGCCACTGGTCAGCGGCCGCTGGATGATCGTCGTGCCCAGTGAGCATCCGCTGGCGCAGCAGGAAGCCGTGTCGGTCGCCGCCCTGCGCGGGGAGCGCATCGTCCTGTTCGCCCGCATCATCAACCCGCAGTTACACGACGCCGTGCTCGGCCTGATGCGGGCGCACGGCCTGGAGCCCAACCTGATCGAAACCACCCAGACCAGCTCCGGCCCGAGACTGGTGCTCGAAGGCCTGGGACTGTTCTGGGTGATGAGCTACGTGATCGACACCCTCCCCGAGGGCCTGGTAGCGCGGCCCCTGGCCCTGCCCGCCGACACCCAGATCACCATCGGTGCGCTCAGCCGCAAGGGCGAAACCTCGCTGCCGGCGCAGCGACTGCTGACGCTGCTCAAGGAGCAGGCCCGCGCTGTTTACCGGGACCGTGGCTGAGGGAGGCTTTCCGGCGCCTAGACGACGGCGCCGAACCAGCGGCCGATGCCGGCGGTGAGCGCCATCGCCAGCGCGCCCCAAAACGCCACGCGCACGGCGCCGCGTAGCACCGGGGCACCCCCTGCGCGAGCGGCGATTCCGCCCAGGACCAGCAGCGTCAGCAACGCGGTCGCCGAGCTGACTTCCGCCAGCCTTGCCGGCGGAGCCAGCATCACCGTCGCCAGCGGTACCAGGGCACCGGCCACGAACGAAGCCGCGGAGGCCAACGCAGCCTGCACCGGCCGCGCTCGCAGGGTATCGGTGATGCCCAGCTCGTCGCGGGCGTGGGCCTGCAGGGCATCGTGGGCCATCAGTTGCTCGGCCACCTGCCGGGCCAGTGCCCGGCTCAGGCCACGCTGGACATAGATGCCGGTGAGTTCGGCCAGCTCGCGCTCCGGCTGCGTTTCCAGCTCCGATTGTTCGCGGCGCAGGTCAGCCTGCTCAGTGTCGGCCTGCGACTGAACCGATACGTACTCGCCCGCCGCCATCGACATCGCGCCGGCGACCAGTCCGGCCACGCCGGTCAGCAGCACGTCGGTGGGCGCCGTGCCCGCCGCCGCCACGCCGACCACCAGGCTCGCCACCGAGATGGTGCCGTCGTTGGCGCCCAGTACCGCCGCGCGCAGCCAGCCGATGCGTTCGGCGCGATGGAATTCCCGATGGGTCGAGGGCATGAGGGGCATCTCCGACAGAGGTCATGGACTAGGACTGCGACATCAGTTTGCCGCTATGGCGGCGAGCCGCTAAAGCCAGACGATCCATTCGCGCAGTAAAGCCTGCAAGGCCGGCCCCCGGGCGGCAATGGCCGCCCGGTCGGCGAACTTCACCAGGGCGCGGTCCTTGGCCAGCCAGTGCAGCAGACCGGCGGGATCGGCGACGACGACGCCGTCCGGCGGCAGAGCGCGGACCTTCGCCCCCAGATGCAGGATCAACTGCACGCTGTCGGCACTGCGCAAATTGAAGGTGGCGAAGTATTCCTGCACGCGGAAGCTGGGCGCGTTCCATTTGATGCCCTCGCCGATCTCGGGGCTGGCCGCGAGGATCAGCTCGCGCAAGGCCTGTAGCTCCGACTTGAGCGGGTGCTCCAGCTCGGCCATGAACGTATCGACGTTCTCCACTTTGCGCTTGCTGCCCGCCATCGCAGGCCCCCTTTGCTGGACTGGCAATACTTCAGAAGCCGCGCGCCAGCTCCCGGGTCAGCTCGGCGGCGGCGATCTCGCGACAGCCGCTGACATTCTGCCCGGCCCAGAGCGGTGAGAAATCGCCGCCGCCGGCCGCCTCGGCCCTGGCGCGCAGCGGCGCCACGGCGGTGGTGGCGAGCGGAAAGGCCGGCGCCAGCGCGCTGAGCGGACCCAGCTCGCGCATCAGCCGGTTGACGATGCCGCGCGCCGGCCGGCCGGAATAGAGGTTGGTGAGCGCGGTGTGCCGCGCCGCCTCAGAGCGCAGTGCGGCGCGATGCACCGCGCTGGTGGCAGCCTCGGGGCACAGCAGGTAGGCCGTGCCCACCTGCACGCCCGCGGCACCCAGCGCCATCGCCGCGGCGACGCCGCGCGCATCGGCGATGCCGCCCGCAGCGATCACCGGCACCCGCAGCGCCGCGACCAGTTGCGGCAGCAGCGCGAAGCTTCCCAGCTGCTCGCTGAGATCGGCAGACAGGAAATGCCCGCGATGGCCGCCGGCCTCCAGGCCCTGGGCGATCACCGCATCGACACCGCGCGCCTGCAGCCATAGCGCCTCTTCGAGGGTAGTCGCCGAGGCCAGCACCCGCGCCCCGCTGGCGCGCACCCGCGCCAGCAGCTCGGGCTCCGGCAGGCCGAAGTGGAAGCTCACCACGGGGGGCCGCAGCGCCTCGACCAGCGCGGCGGACTCCGCCGTGAACGGTGCGCGGCCGGGGCCAGCGGTGATGCCGGCGGGGTCGATGCCGAACTCCGCGTAATACGGCGCCAGCGCCGCGCGCCAGGCCGCCTCGCGCGCCGCCTCCGGCGTCGGTGGCTGATGGCAGAAGAAATTGAGGTTGAAGCTAGTCAGGCCGGCGGCGCGCAGGGCCGCCACTTCGCTAGCGATCTGCTCGGCACTGAGCATGGCGCAGGGCAACGAGCCCAGACCGCCGGCGCGGCCGACGGCAATGGCGAGCGCGCTGCCCTGGGCGCCGGCCATCGGCGCCTGGATCAGCGGCAGCGCGCTACCCAGCAATTCGTTAAGGCTCATCGCGGCCCTCCTCGCAGTGGCGGCGCATTTTGAGGCACTACCGCGGCGATCTGCCCCGCCTGCGGCGGCGAGCGCTCAGCTCTTCGCCGCCGGCTTCGCCGGCTCGGTCTTGGCCGCCTGGGCGATCACGGTCTGGCCGTCACGCAAGGTGTCGGGCGGGTTGAGCACCACCCGCGCGCCGGCGGACAGGCCTTCCAGCACTTCCAGTTGCTTGCCGAGATCGCGGCCCAGGCGCACCGGCAGCAGCTTGAGCGTGCTATCGGCCTGCACGCTGGCGACCTGATTGCCCTTGCCATTGACGATCAGTGCGTTGGCCGGGATCAGCAGGGCCGGCTGCGCGTTGGGCAGCTTGAGGCTGACATCGACCGAGGCGCCGGCCAGCAGACGACCGTCGTGGTTGTCGATGCGGATCTCGGTGGTGAGCGTGCGCGCGGCGTCGAGCACGCCGGCACTGCGGCTGACGGTGCCGCTGAAGACCTGCCCTGGCAGCTCGCGCAGACTGATCTGCGCCGGCAGTCCCACCGTCACCCCCGGCGCCACCGCCTGTGGCACCTGCACGCTGACCCGCAGCTGGCGGGTTTCGGCCAGCTGGAACAGCACCTCGCTGCCGCTCACCAGCATGCCGGGCTCGGCATTGCGAGCGGTGATGCGGCCGGCGAAGGGCGCGGTGACGCGCTTGAAGCCGCTCAGCTCGTTGAGCCGGCCCAGCTGCGCCTTGGCGCTGTTGACGCTGGCCTCGCCGGCGGCGACCGCGGTGGCGCGCTGATCGGCTTCCAACTTGGAGACCGCGCCCTGACGCACCAGCTCCTGGTAGCGGTCGTTGGTGCTCTTCGCTAGCGCCAGCTCGGCCTCGGCCTGGGCCAGTTGCGCGCGGGCGGCGATGCGGTCCTGATCGAGGTCGGGCGTCTCGATTTCCGCCAGCAACTGGCCGGCCTGCACCGAGTCGCCCAAATCGACCAGATAGCGCTTGAGGTAGCCGGCGGCGCGGGCGTGGAGTGCGGTGTCCTGCCAGGCGCGCAGCGTGCCGGGCAGGGTCAGCCCGCTTTCGCCGGGGGCGGCCTGCACCTCGACCACGCTCAGCGTCGGCGCTTCGGCCGCCACCGCCGCAGGCTTGCCGGCATCGGCATGCAGACGCGGCGCCAGGCCGATGGCGGCGAAGGCGCTGAGCGTCAGCGCGGTGGCACCGAGATAGAGATAGGACTTTTTCTGGGACATGCGGAGACTCCGCTGGACATCAATGAGTTGGGGCCGGCGCGAGCGCGCCGGGCACTACGCCACGCCGCAGCGTCGCGTAGACCACCGGCACGAACAGCAGAGTGCCGAAGGTGGCGAATGACAGACCGCCGATCACCGCCCGGCCCAGCGGCGCGTTCTGTTCGCCGCCCTCGCCCAGACCCAGCGCCATCGGCAGCATGCCGATCAGCATCGCGCCGGCGGTCATCAGTACTGGCCGCAGACGGGTGGCGCCGGCATCGAGCGCGGCGGCGAAGCTGTCCAGGCCCTCGGCCATGCGCTGGTTGGCAAACGTCACCAGCAGGATGGAGTTCGCAGTGGCCAGACCGATGGTCATGATCGCGCCCATCAAGGCCGGCACGCTGAAATAGGTATGGCTCAGCCACAGGCCCCAGACCACGCCGCTGCCAGCCGCCGGCAGCGCGGTGAGCACGATGAAGGGATCACGCCAGGACTGGAAGTTGACCACCATCAGCAGGTACACCAGCACCGCCGCGCCGAGCAGGCCGAAACCCAGACGCGAGAAGGCCTCGCGCATGGCGGTGACGCTGCCGCGCAGCTCGATGCGGTTGCCGGGCTGCAGCTCCTTGCGCGCCTCGTCCAGCACGCCGTCAAGGTCGGTGGCCACCGCGCCGAGATCGCGGCCGGCGACGCTGACGAACAGGTCGTAGCTGGGCTGCACGTTGTAGTGGCTGATCACCGCCGGCGCCAGGCCGCGCTCGATGCTGGCGAGATTGCTGAGCAACTGCGGCTCGCCCTGCCCCACCGACACCGGCGTGTTGAGCAGCTGGGAGACCGAGCTCATCTCGCGCTCGGGCAACTGCACAGCGACGCGGTAGGGATTGCCAGTCACCGGGTCCATCCAGAAGTTCGGCTGCACGGTGCCAGAGCCGGACAGCGTCACCAAGAGGTCGTTGGCGACATCGCGCTGAGTGACGCCCAGCTCCAGCGCGCGGGCGCGGTCCACATCCAGCTTCAGGGTCGGCAGGTCGTTGCTCTGGTGCAGGGTCACATCCACCGCGCCGGGGATGGCGGCGATGCGCTCCTGGAGCTTCTGCGCCAGCGCGAAGTTGTCGGCGCGCTTGAAGCCGATCACCTTCACATTGATCTGCGCCGGCAGGCCGAAGTTGAGGATCTGGCTGACGATGTCGGCGGGCTGGAAGTAGAAGTCGAGATCGGGGAACTTGCTCGGCAACTGCTCGCGCAGCAGCTGCATCCACTCCGGCGCGGTCTTGCTCCGCTCGTGCGCCAGCGCGATCAGCACCTCGCCGTCGTGGGTGCCGGTGGTCACCGAGTCACCGAAGGCCATTGAATACTTCACCGCCGGCTGGCCGATGTTGTCGACGATCAGGGCGACGTCCTCGCCCAGCAGGCGGCGGATCTCGTCCTCCACCGCCGAATAGATCTGCTCGGTGCGCTCGATACGGGTGCCGGTGGGCGCGCGCACGTGCAGGCGGATCTGCCCACCGTCGACGGTGGGGAAGAACTCGCGACCGACGAAGGGCAGCACCACCGCCGTCGCGGCCACCACCATCAGCATCGCCAGCAGTGCGGTGAGCCGGTGCGCCAAAGTCCAGTCCAGAGCCAGCGTGTAGCGCGCGCGCAGCGCCTCGAAGCCGGCATTGAAGCGGTGGTGCACATGGCCGAAGAAGCCCTTGGGCGCCGCACCATGCGCGTCGTGCGGCTCGCCGCGCAGCAGCCAGTTGGCGAGCGCCGGGGTGAGCGTGCGCGACAGCACGTAGGAGCTGAGGATGGCGAACACCACCGCCAGCGCCAGCGGGATGAACAGGTAGCGCGCCACGCCGCCCAAGAGGCCCACCGGGATGAACACGATGGTCAGCACCAGCGCCGAGACCAGGGCCGGGAAGGCGATTTCCGCCGAGCCGTCGAGGATGGACTCGGTGAGCTCCTTGCCCATGCCGCGATGGCGGTGGATGTTCTCGATGGTGATGGTCGCCTCGTCCACCAGGATGCCGATCGCCAGCGCCAGACCACCCAGGGTCATCAGGTTCAGCGTATGGCCCAGCGCGGTGAGCAGAGCAATGGAGGCCAGCACCGATAGCGGGATGGAGATGGCGACGATCAGCGTCGAGCGCCAGCTGCCGAGGAACAGCAGGATGAAGGTGGCAGTGAGCAGCGCGGCGATCAGGCCTTCCACCGCCACGCCGGCGATGGCGCCGCGCACGAACTGGCTCTGGTCGAAGCGCAGTTCGATCTGCATGCCCGGCGGCGCCGCGTCGCGGATGCTCGGCAGCAGGCCTTTCACGCCCTCGACGATGTCCAGCGTAGAGGCATTGCCGTTCTTGAGGATCTGCACCAGCACGCTGCGCTTGCCATCGACGCGCACGATGTTGATCTGCGGCTCCTGCCCGTCGTGGACGCTGGCGACATCGCGCAGGTAGACCATGCTGCCGCCGACCTCGCGTACCGGCAGGTCGTTGAGCTGCTGGAGCACCGCCGGCGAGCTGTTGAGCTGCACCGCGTACTGGGTGTCGCCGATCTTCGCCGAACCAGCAGGGAGGGTCAGGTTCTGCAGGCTCACCGCCTCGGCGACATCGCGCGCCGACAGGCCGCGAGCGCGCAGCGCCGCCGGGTCTATATCGACGTTCACCAGGCGCGCCGCGCCGCCGTAGGGCGCCGGCATGGTCACGCCCTGGAGGGCGGCGATGGCCGGACGGATGCGGGTATTGGCGTAGTCGAAGATCTGCGCCTCGCTCATGCTCTCGCTGGACAGCGCGAGCTGGATCAGCGGCACCGAGTCGGCGCGGTAGCGGACCAGGATCGGCGGCGTCACGCCGGTCGGCATGATGCGCTGGATGGTCTGACTGATCGCGGTGGCCTGCGCCAGTGCCACCTCCGACTTGGCGCCGGGATGGAAGTACACGCGGATCAGGCCCACACCCTCGGTGGTCTGGCTCTCGATGTGCTCGATGTCGTTGACGTTGGCGCTGAGCGAGTTCTCCGAGTACTGGGTGATGCGCCGCTCGAAGTCGAAGGCGGCCAGGCCCGGATAAGTCCAGATCACCGAGATCACCGGAATCTCGATGTTGGGGAAGATGTCCTTCTGCACGCTGCGCGCCGCCAGCCCGCCGCCCAGCAGGATGACAATGGCCAGAACCGCGAAGGTATACGGGCGCCGTAGCGCGAGCTGGATCAGCCACATGGGCGGGATTCGACCGGAGGAGGAGCCTCGGTAAGATAGTTACCGGTCAGTAACAGTTCCAATTAAATCCGACGCGGCACCGATCAGGTTGGCTTATCACTGGCAATAACCACGACCACAGAGCAGCGCCGCAAGCGGCCACAAAAAAGCCCCGCAGCGGGCGGGGCTCTTGGTCCGGCTCAGGGGCCGGCTCAGACGAACTTCATCAGCAGCCGCACCATCTTCTTCATGAAACCGGAATAGGGCGGGAAGAACATCTTGGCCATCATGAAGCGGGTGCGGATCACCGCGCGCTCATGGCTGAAGGCCTTGAAGCCGTAGATGCCGTGGGCATTGCCGATGCCGGAGTTGTTGACGCCACCGAACGGCAGATTGCCGTGCAGGTAGTGCACCACGGTGTGGTTGATGCAGGCGCCGCCGGAGCTGGTTTCCTTCATCACCTTCTGGATGTTGGCCTCGTTGCGGCTCCAGACGTAGAGCGCCAGCGGCTTGGGGTTGGCGTTGATCTCGTCGACCACGCTCTGCAGCTGGGTGTAGCCAATGATCGGCAGCAGCGGCCCAAAGATTTCCTCAGACATGATCTTGGCGTCCTTGGGGATGTTGGTGATCAGCGTCGGGGCGACCCACTGGTCGGCGACGTTGACGCCACCGCCGGCGACCACCGTCGCGCCACGGCTCTTGGCGTCTTCCAAGAGGCCGGCGACGCGCTGGGTGTGGCGCTGGTTGACGACATGCGTGAGGTAGGGCGAGCTGGCCTGGTCGGCGTCGCTGTTGCCGTAGGACTTCTTGAGCACCGCGCTGGCCTTCTCCATGAAGGCCGCCTTCACCGACTCGTGCACGAAGATATGGTCGGGGGCGATGCAGGTCTGGCCGCCATTGGTGTACTTGCCCCAGAGGATGTTCTGGGCGGCGAGGTCGAGATCGGCGGTCTCGTCGATGATGGTCGGCGACTTGCCGCCCAGCTCCAGGGTGACGCTGGTGAGATGCTTGGCGGCGGCGGCCATGACGATCTTGCCGACCGCCGGCGAGCCGGTGAAGAAGATGTGGTCGAAGGGCAGCGCCAGCAGCGCGGTGGAGGTGCTGGCATCACCCTCGAAGATCGCGATCTCGTCTTCGGCGAAGGTTTCCTTGATGATCTTCACCAGCACCGCGGTGGTATGCGGGGTCATCTCGCTGGGCTTGATGATGGCGGTGTTGCCGGCGGCGATCGCGCTCACCAGCGGCACGAAGCAGAGGTTCACCGGGTAGTTCCAGGGCGCGATGATCAGGCAGCGGCCGCGCGGTTCGTACTGGATGTAACCCTTCAGGCCGCCGGTGAGCAGGGTCGGCCAGACGCTGGTCGGCTTCATCCACTTCTTGAGCTTGCGGATGGCGTCGTGGGCCTCGGCGACCACCGGCAGGATCTCGGTGAGATCAACCTCCACCGCCGGCTTCTTGAAGTCCTTGTACATCGCCTGCTGCAGCGCCTCGCTATGCGCCAGCACCGCCAGCTTGAGCTTCTTGATCTTGGCGATGCGCTCATCGGCGCTGGAGCGGCGCAGGCGGATGGCGGTCTCGAACTGCTTTTCGAACACCCGGCGCACTTCGGCATCCAGGGTGGTGGTTTCGGGCATGGTCAGGACGGCTGCGGTCATGGTTTTAGTCTCCTCGCCGCAGGCAGCGGGGAGCTGGCCGCCTGCTAAATGGGCGTTCAATATACACCGGCCGACGGTGACGAAAATCCCGCCCGGCGTCAGTCTGTAGCTAGGGCCTGTCACCCATTAGAACGTCGCTGCGTTGCCGGTCAAAATGGCGTCAGGTAAGGCGCCGGCCGACGCGAAGGCTTGTTGCCTTCGCTAGGCTGGCAACGCCGCATGACACCATTTTGGCCAGCAACCCCTCGGGGCGGGACGGTTTTGGGGCATTGCTACGTCAGCAAGAGTTTCAATAGAACCACTATTGCGCACTCTTGCTTCCTTGCACTGCCCCAAAACCGCCTTCCGCCGCAGCGACGTTCTAATGGGTGACAGGCCCTAGGGCGTAAACTGCACTCCATGCACAAAAACAACAGCGCCGCGGTGCGCGGAATCCTGCCGGTAGGTCGCGTCCTGGGCTTGCTGTTGATGCTGTTCAGCCTCACCTACAGCCTGCCCATCGCCTGCTCGCTGATCACCGCGGACGGCGAGCACTGGGACTTCGTGGTGGCGATGGCCATCAACCTGGTACTGGGCGGCGCGCTCTGGTTCCTGACCCGGCACGCCAAGCGCGACATCAAGCCGCGCGAGGGCTTTCTGCTGGTGACCCTGTCCTGGGTGCTGATGGGCATCAGCGCGACCATTCCGCTGATGATCACCATCGATGGCCTGTCGTTCACCGACGCCATGTTCGAGACCATCTCCGGCCTGACCACCACCGGCTCGACGGTGCTGACCGGCCTCGACCAGCTACCACCCTCGACCAACCTCTGGCGCCACGAGCTGACCTGGCTGGGCGGCATGGGCATCATCGTGCTGGCGGTGGCGATCCTGCCTTTACTGGGTGTCGGCGGCATGCAGCTGTACAAGGCCGAGACGCCGGGGCCGATGAAGGACGACAAGCTCACTCCGCGCATCACCCAGACGGCCAAATCGCTGTGGTCGATCTACATCGCGCTGACCGCCCTGTGCGCGCTCAGCTTCCACCTGGCCGGCATGAGTTGGCTGGACGCCATCTGCCACGCCTTCGCAACCCTGTCGCTAGGCGGCTTCTCCACCCACGACGCCAGCTTCGGCTACTTCAACTCGCCGCTGATCGAGGGCATCGCGATCTTCTTCATGCTGCTGGCTACCCTGAACTTCGCCACCCATTTCGTGGCCTGGCGCAGCGCCAGCCTGCGCGCCTATTGGGAAGATGCCGAGGCCAGAGCGATCCTGCCGCTGTTTCTGATTGCCGCCCTGGGCCTGAGCGCCTACCTCTGGCTGCACGGCCAGTACGACAGCTACTGGACCACCCTGCGCCACGTCGGCTTCAACATGGTCGCCTTGGCCACCTCCTGCGGCTTCGCCAGCGTCGACTACAACACTTGGCCGCTGTTCGTGCCGCTGGTGATCCTGCTGATGTCGGCGATCGGCGCCAGTTCTGGTTCCACCGGCGGCGGCATGAAGATGATCCGGGTGCTGATCCTGTTCAAGCAGAGCGGCCGCGAGATGTTCAGCCTGATGCACCCCAACAGCGTCGCGGTGCTGAAGGTGGGCGGCAAGCCGATCCCGCCCAAGGTGGTGATGGCGGTGTTGGGCTATGCCCACCTGTATCTGATCAGCGTACTGGTGCTGACGCTGATCCTGCTGGCCACCGGCCTCGACCTGCTCAGTTCGTTTTCCGCGGTGGTGGCCAGCATCAACAACGCCGGTCCCGGCCTGAACCTGGTCGGTCCGGCCAGCAACTACGGCGTGCTCAACGACTTCCAGACCTGGATCTGCACCTTCGCGATGCTGCTCGGGCGACTGGAAGTGTTCACCCTGTTCGTGGTGCTGACGCCGAGCTTCTGGAAAGACTAGCCTTCCATTAGAGGAAGGCGAAACCGACCTGGAACAGTTTCTCGACCTCGCGGGTCTTCTTCTTGTCGACGATGAACAGGATCACGTGATCCTCGGCTTCGATCACGGTGTCGTGGTGGACGATGATGACCTGCTCGCCGCGGACGATGGCGCCGATGGTGGCGCCGGTCGGCATCTTGATCTCGTCGATGCGACGGCCAACCACCTTGCTGCTGCTGCGCTCGCCGTGAGCCACCGCCTCGATCGCTTCGGCGGCGCCGCGGCGCAGGGTGTAGACCTTGACTACGTCGCCCCGGCGCACATGCGCCAGCAGGGCGCTGATGGTGGACTGCTGCGGCGAGATGGCGATGTCGACGGCGGAGTTCTCCTCCACCAGATCGACATAGGCGAGACGGTTGATCAGCGACAGCGCCTTGCCGGCGCCCAGGCGCTTGGCCAGCATCGCCGCCAGCACATTGGCCTCGTCGTCGTTGGTGATGGCGCAGAACACGTCGACGTCGTCGATGTTCTCCTCCAGCAGCAACGCCTCGTTGGCGGCGTCGCCGTGCAACACCACCACATGGTCCAGCTCCGCGGCCAGCGCGGCGGCGCGGGTCTTGTCCTTCTCGATCAGCTTGACCTGCACATGGTCCTGCAGCGCCCGCGCCAGACGCAGGCCGATGTTGCCGCCGCCGGCGATCATCACCCGCTTCACCGGCTTATCGTGGCGGCGCAGCTCGGCGATGATCTTGGGGATGTGCTCGGCGGCGGCGAGAAAGAACACCTCGTCCTCCGCCTCGATGATGGTGTCGCCCTCCGGCAGGATGGCGCGGCCGCGGCGGTAGATGGCCGCCACCCGCGCTTCCACACCCTTGGGCAGGTGCTGCGGCAGCTCCTTGAGCTGGCGCGAGACCAGCGGGCCTCCGTAGTAGGCGCGCACGCCGACCAGTCGCAGCCGGCCGTCGGCGAAATCCACCACCTGCAGAGCCCCGGGGTACTCGATCAGCCGCCGGATGTAGTCGGTAACCAACTGCTCCGGGCTGATGCACATGTCCACCGCCAGAGCGTCCTGCGCGAACAGGATGGCGGAGTCGCGCAGGTAGTCAGCGCTGCGCACCCGGGCGATCTTGGTCGGGGTGCGGAACAGGGTATGGGCGATCTTGCAGGCCAACAGATTGGTTTCGTCGGCGTCGGTGACCGCGATCAGCATGTCGGCGTCGTCGCCGCCGGCGCGGCGCAACACGTCGGGATGCGAGGCATGGCCCAGAACCGTGCGCAGATCCACCCGTTCCTGCAAGGCCGCCAGCATGCCGGCGTCGCGGTCAACCACGGTGATGTCGTTGGACTCGCGAGCCAGGTTTTCAGCGAGTGTGGAACCGACCTGCCCGGCACCGAGAATGACGATTTTCATGTGCGCGCACCTTACGCCGCGAGGGGGCGCTGCATCAACTAACGCGGGACCCGAACTCAGGCGCGCTGGGTCTTGGCCGGGCTGTACTTCTTGGGCAGGGCGGCAAGCTTGACCAGATCGCGGTCGCGGCTCATGCCGTGCTCGGCCAGGCGCTGCTGGTAGCGCGCCCAGTTTTTTTCCTGCTCGCGGCCCAGCTCCCACAGCACATCCCAGGAGTAGAGGCCGCTGTCGTGCCCGTCGTCGAACACCAGGCGCACCGCGTACTGCCCCACCGGCACGATCTCCTGGATGCCCACCGCCCGCTTGCCGGGCACCAGCACCGGCTCCTCCAGGCCGTGGCCACGCACTTCGGCACTGGGCGAGAACACTCGCAGGTACTCCGCCGAGAGCATGAACTGGCGACCGGTGGCGTAGCGCAGTTCCAGGGTCTGATCGGCGCGGTGCAGCTTGATGCCGGCGGGAGTTGGTGCGTGCATGACAGTCTCAGAGAATGTAGCGAGAAAGATCTTCGTCGGCGGCCAGCTTGCCCAGCTTGCCATCGACATAGGCGGCGTCCACCGTCAGGCTGCTGCCGGCGCGGTCGGGAGCCTCGAAAGCCAGCTCCTCCATCAGGCGCTCCATTACCGTGTGCAAACGGCGGGCGCCGATGTTCTCGGTGCGCTCGTTGACCTGGAAGGCCACCTCGGCCAGCCGCCGCACACCCTCGGGGCTGAACTCGATGTTCACGCCCTCGGTGGCCAGCAGCGCCTTGTACTGCTCGGTGAGCGAGTAGTTGGGCTCGGTGAGGATGCGCACGAAGTCCTCGACCTTGAGCGCCTCCAGCTCGACACGGATCGGCAGGCGGCCCTGCAGCTCGGGGATCAGATCGGAGGGCTTGGACAGGTGAAACGCGCCCGAGCAGATGAACAGCACGTGGTCGGTCTTCACCGAGCCGTACTTGGTGCTCACCGTCGAGCCCTCGATCAGCGGCAGCAGGTCGCGCTGCACACCCTCGCGGGAGACGTCGGCACCGGCGTACTCGCCGCGCTTGGCGACCTTGTCGATCTCGTCGATGAAGACAATTCCATTTTCCTCGACGCTATGCAGCGCCTCGGTCTTGATCGCCTCTTCGTCCACCAGCTTGCCGGCTTCCTCGTCGGTAAGCTGCTTCATGGCGTCGGCAATCTTCATCTTCTTGCTGCGGGTCTTTCCCTGGCCCATGCCGGCGAACATCGACTGCAGCTGCTGGGTCATTTCCTCCATGCCCGGCGGCCCCATCAGCTGCACATTGGGCGCGGCGGCATTGAGCTTGACCTCGATCTCGGTGTCGTCGAGCTTGCCCTCACGCAGGCGCTTGCGGAACACCTGGCGGGCGGCGCTGTTCTCCTGCTGGCGCGACTCGCTGGCCTCGCCGAAATCCTTGGGCGGCGGCAGCAGGGCGTCGAGCACGCGCTCCTCGGCGGCGGCTAAAGCCTTGTCGCGCACCCGGCGCGCGGCCTGCTCGCGGGTCTGCTTGACCGCGACATCGACCAGATCGCGGACGATGGTGTCAACGTCCTTGCCGACGTAGCCGACCTCGGTGAACTTGGTCGCTTCGACCTTCACGAACGGCGCGTTGGCGAGCTTGGCCAACCGGCGCGCGATCTCGGTCTTGCCGACGCCGGTGGGGCCGATCATCAGGATGTTCTTCGGCGTGATCTCGGCGCGCATGCCGGCCGGCGTCTGCTGCCGGCGCCAGCGGTTGCGCAGGGCGACCGACACGGCGCGCTTGGCGGCCGCCTGGCCAACAATGTGCTGGTCCAGCGCCTGGACGATCTCGCGCGGTGTCATCAGCCCGGCCGCAGGGGTCTCGGATTCGTTCACAGGGCTTCCGTTATCAGGCATCGATGGTCTCGATGGTGAGGTTGTGATTGGTGTAGATGCAGATGTCGGCGGCGATGTGCAAGGCCTTCTCGACAATCTCGCGGGCGCCAAGTTCAGAGTGCTCGACCAGTGCGCGGGCGGCGGCGGTGGCGAAGCTGCCTCCCGAGCCGATCGCCAGCACCCCGTGCGCCTCCGGCTCCATGACGTCGCCGTTGCCGGAGATCATCAGCGTGGCCTCCTTGTCGGCAACCAGCAGCAACGCTTCGAGCTTGCGCAAGTAGCGGTCGGTGCGCCAGTCCTTGGCCATTTCCACGGCGGCGCGCACCAACTGGCCGCCGTGCTTTTCCAGCTTGCCCTCGAATCGCTCGAACAGCGTGAAGGCATCGGCGGTACCTCCGGCGAAGCCGGCGATCACCTGACCGTTATAGAGCCGCCGCACCTTGCGGGCATTGCCCTTGACCATGGTGTTGCCCATGGAAACCTGACCATCGCCACCGATGACCACCGTGCCATTGCGACGCACGGCGAGGATGGTGGTGCCGTCGAATTGCTGCATGAAGCTGCTCCGGCCTCAAGGCCCTGGGGATGAATGGATGCCAGCGAAGATTGGGGGCCGCGGCAGGATTTCAACCGGGCTGGCCGGCCCCCAGGGTGCATCCCCGGAAACACAAAGAGCACCTTTCGGTGCTCTTTGTTCCCGGCGAACCGGGAGAAGTCAGTGTGCGCGGCAAGCCGCGCAGGGACTTACTTCTTGGGCTCTTCGGCCGGGGCAGCAGCCGGAGCGGCTTCGGCGGCAGCCGGAGCAGCGGCGGCGTCGGTGGCAGCGGCAGCAGCGGCGTCGGCAGCGGCCGGAGCGGCTTCAGCCGGAGCAGCTTCGGTCGGGGCCGGGGCGGCTTCGACGACCGGAGCAGCGGCCGGGGCTTCCACCGGAGCGGCAGCCTCTTCCTTCTTGCAAGCGGCGAGGGCGACCGGAGCGGCCAGCAGAGCGATCTTGAGCAGATTGTTCATTTATGAAACTCCCAGGGAGACAGCGGATTGAATGATGCAACTAGAGGAAAACAGCGGAGGAAAGGTCGTTAACGAAACCTCAGCTGAGAATTTTATCACCGTCCCGATGCTGCCCTGCAACATTATTTCGGCCTGGCTTTGTTCCGGGCGCGGGGGTGGGCTTGGTCGTAAACCTTGGCCAGACGCTCGAAATCGAGATGGGTGTAGATCTGTGTGGTGGCCAGATTGGCGTGCCCGAGCAGCTCCTGCACCGCCCTGAGATCACCACTGCCCTCCAGCAGATGCGTGGCGAAGGCGTGGCGGAAGCGGTGTGGATGCACCCGCCCCGCCAGACCTGCGCGCTGCGCCCAGAGCTTTAGCCGGCCGGCGATGGCGCTGCGCGACAGGGGCTCACCCTCCCGCCCCGGAAACAGGGCGGCGCCGGCACCCTGCCCGACTGGCCGCAGCGCCAGCCAGGCCGTCAGCGCCGCCCTGGCCTGCGCGCCCACCGGCAGCACGCGGGTCTTGCCGCCCTTGCCGGTGACCCGCACCTCGCTCAAGCCGGCATCGAACTGGCCCAGTTGCAGCGGCTGCAACTCGCCCAAGCGCAGGCCGCAGGAGTACAGCAGCTCGGCCATCGCCCGGTCGCGGGCTTCCAGAGCCCCGTCGGCGGGCTGGTCCAGCGCCGCGTTCAGGGGTTCGGCCTCGAAGGCCGAAGGCAGGCGCCGAGCCACCTTGGGCGAGCGCACCTCGGCAGCCGGGTTGGCCAGCAGCAGCCCGGTGCGGCATTGCGCCTGGAGAAAGCTGCGCAGGCTGGACAGTTCGCGGCGCACGCTCACCGGCGCCAGCCCCATGCGGCTGCGACGGGCAACGTAGGCGCGCACCACATGCACGTCGATCTGCTCGGTCCGCTCCAGCCCACGCTCGCCGGCGAATTCCAGAAAGCGCTGCAAGTCCTGGCGGCGACCGGCCAGACTGCTGGCCGGCGCGCGGCGCACTACCTGGAGATATTCCAGGTAGGCGGCGATGCGGGTGGCGAGTTCCGAGGATGGGGCTGACGGCATGGGGAGAGCATGCCACTGTCAGCGGCTGGCTTGGCCGCGGGCGCCCCTCAAGACAAAGCAGTAGGCCATCCCTGGCGCGACGACAGCATTCTTCCCATCCCCGGCCGGGCCATCCTTGGCCGGGCGTTGCAGGCCCCGTCCAGGGGCCTGCCCTGCGGGTTCGCTGCGCTCACTCGATTTCGCTCCGGCGAAATCGTCGCCGGGGGCGGACTGCCGGTAGCCCGCAGTGGGCCGTCCTTGGCGCGACCTCAGCATTCTTCCCACCCCCGGCCCGGCCATCCTTGGCCGGGCGTTCGCCGGGGCGAACTGCCACTGGCAGTTCGCTATTTCCCGGCTCACCCCAATCGCGCACGTAGGGCGGCGGCGACCAGTTCGGCGGTCATTTCCAGGAAAAGTTTCCCCTGGCGCGGCAGGAAGCGCTCCGCCTCGCGCGAACCCAGGGCCACCAGGCCGAGGTTCTTCTCCTTCTCCAGCGGCACGATGGCCGCCGAAAGGATGGGCTGCTCGGCTTTGGGGAACAGCAGCCGGGCGCGCTCGGCCTCGATGGGCCCGCACTCGATCAGCCGGGTGCGGATGAAGTTCTCGAAGGCACGCACCAGTACGCTCTCCGGCTCCAGTGGCACGAAGCCCTCGATGTCGTGGCGCTTGTAGACATTGGCATTGACGCCGATGGTGACCTCGTCGATGCCGAAGTCTTCCTTCATGCAGGCGCGCAGCCCGGCCACCACCGCCGCCAGCGAGGGCGCGCGGATCAGGGTGCGGGCCAGCTTGTGGACATTGGCGGCGCGCTTCTCGTTGTCGGCGGCGGTTTCCAAGAGGCGCGCGAGGCGATCTTCCAGCTTCAGGTTCTTGCCGCGCAGCAGGTCCACCTGGCGCTCGATCAGCGATACCGCCGAGCCGGTGGAATGCACCACTTCCAAGTGTTCCAGCAGCTCGGGATGCCGCAGCAGGAATTCCGGTCGCCCCTTGAGAAAGGCCACCACCTGCTTCTCGTCCAGCACCGGCGCTGCCGGCTCGGCGAGTGCGTCTAGTTCGGCCATTCCAGTTCCCCAGTGAATACGGTGACGGCCGGCCCGGTCATGCGCACGGTCTGGCCGACGCCAGTCCAGTGCAGCTCCAGGGCGCCGCCGGTCAATTCTAGCCGCGAGCGCTCGTCGAACAGACCGCGCCGGCGCGCCACCACATGCGCGGCGCAGGCGCCGCTGCCGCAGGCCAGGGTTTCGCCGCTGCCGCGCTCGTAGACACGCAGGCGGCCGTGACCGCGATCCAGCACCTGCAGAAAGCCAACGTTCACGCCCTCGGGAAACACATCCAGCCGCGCCTGCACGGCGCTGCCGAGCGCCGCCACCGGCGCGCTGGCGCAGTCCGGCACCAGGATCACCGCGTGCGGATTGCCCATGCTGACCGCGCCGAACTCGACGCGACCAAAGCCGGCCAGCTCCAGCGCATACACCTCGGCCTCGGGCAGGCTCAGCGGCACCTCAGCGGGAGCGAAGCGCGGCGCGCCCATGTCCACCGTCACCTGGCCGCCCGCTTGCAGGGCCAGGCGCATGCGCGCCGTGCGGGTCTGCACCCGCAGCTCGGCCTTGTCGCTCAGGCCGCGGTCGCGGATGAACACCGCCAGCGCCCGCGAGCCATTGCCGCACTGCCCCACCTCGCTGCCGTCGGCATTGAAGATGCGGTAGTCGAAGTCCACGTCCGGGCTGCTGGGCGCCTGCACCACCAGCACCTGGTCGCAGCCGACGCCGAAGCGGCGGTCGGTGAGCCGGTGCAGCAGGGCGGCATCGGGGCGGAAGGGCGCGGCGGTGGCGTCGATGACCACGAAGTCATTGCCACAGCCGTGCATCTTGGTGAAGGGGAGTTTCATGGCGGCGGATGATGCGGGCAGACCCGGCTTTTTTCTACCCGGGCAGAAATGTCTTCAGCCCCACCGCCCTTCCTGCGGCATTCGACGCCCGCAACCTCTCGCCCTACCTAGGCCCGCCGCGCGCCAGGCCAAGCGCTCCGCGACCCTCGGCTCAGCGCCCGACGCCGCCGCCGCCCAGCAGCAGGGTGCCTGCTGCGGTTTCGACGATGGCGGCCAGGTTGGCACGATCAGCGCGCGTCTGGGGCGAGAAACCGGTACCGCCTGGCGCGCGGCTGAGCAGGGTGCCGCCCAGTCCGGCCAGCAGCAGGCGGCCATCACGGAGCCGGGCCACCGCGGTCAGCGATTGCTGGGTGCCGCTGTCCAGCGCGCTCCAGCTCTGGCCGTCGTCCAGGCTCTGGTAGACGTGCCCGCGCAGGCCGGCGACCAGCCAGGCCTGGCCTTCCAGCGCGGTGCCGGCCCAGAACGAACCGGTGTTGTCGGTCTGGATTTCCTGCCAGACGCGGCCGCCGTCGGTGGAACGGAACAGCACGCCGGATTCGGCGCCGACGAACAGCGGCCGGCCACGACCGCCGAACAGCGTGAACAGGTGCCGGTCCGGGCGTTCGCCGCTGGCGATCGCCAGCGGCTGCCAGCTGGCGCCGCCGTCGTCGGTGCTGATGGCGGTGCCGAACAGGCCGACTGCGAGGCCATGCCGGGCATCCTCGAAGTGGATGGCGAACAAGGGCCTGTCGCCCTGGGTGTCGGTGCGCTGCAGGCGCCAGGTTTCGCCGCCGTCGCTTGTGGCCAGCACGGTGCCGTCATGGCCGGCGGCCCAGCCCTGCTTGGCGTCGATGAAGCTGAGCGCGGTGAGCAGCACCTGGGTCGGCACCGCCTTGGCCTGGCGGAAGCTCTTGCCCTCGTCGTCGGAAAGCAGGATCACGCCATGATCGCCGACCGCGACGATGCGCTCGCCGGCGCGGGCCGCCGCCAGCAGCGGCGCCTGCTCGGGATTGACGACTGCCACCGCGGCGGGCGGCTGCGCCGGCGGTGGGATGGCGACGGCGGCCAGCGGCAGCAGCAGGGCGACGAGCAGGGCGGAAGGACGGAAGGATTTCATCGGCGCGCCCTCAGTGATGCATCAGGCCGGGCACCCGCACCGGCTTGGTTCTTGGGAACAGGCGCTCCAGCACCACCGCGAAGGCCGGCAGGGCGGTGATCGCCATCAGCATGTTGACCATGAACATGAAGGTGAGCAGCTTGCCCATGTCGGCCTGGAACTTGAGCGCCGAGAACGACCAGGTGGCGACACCCACCGACAGCGTCAGCGCGGTGAACACCGTGGCCACACCGGTCTCCTGCAAGGCCTGCTCGAAGGCGCCGACTATGTCGCGGCCGTGAGCGAGGTGCCATTGCAGGCGGTTGTAGATGTAGAAGGCGTAGTCCACACCCACACCCACCGCCAGCACCATCACCGGCAGGGTGGCGATGGTAAGGCCGATGTCGTTGTACTTCATGAAGGCATAGCCGATGAAGGTCGCCACCGTCAGCGGCAGGCAGCAGGCCACCATCGCTCGCCAGTCGCGATAGGCGAGGAACACCAGCAGCAGGATGGCGGCGTAGACGTAGAGCATCATCGGCAGCTCGCTCTCCTCCAGCACCTCGTTGGTGGCAGCCTCGATGCCGGCGTTGCCGCTGGCTAGGCGGATCTTCACGCCCGGCAGCGGATGCGCCTCGCGGTACTGCTTCACCGCCGCGACCAGGCCCTTGATGGTGGTGGCCTTGTGATCGGCGAGGTAGAGGTTGAGCGCCAGCACGCTGCAATCGGCGTTGCGGATGCCACGGCTCTGCTGCAACTGGTGCAGGGTGTAGCCCAGGGCCTGGCCGTCGCGCGGGATCGCCGCCATCTTTGGCTGGCCCTCGTTGAAGCCGGCGTTGTAGAGCTTGGTCAGCGTCGCCGCCGACTCCACCGAGACCACACCGGGCACGCGGCTCATCTCCCAGCCGAACTGGTCGAAGGCGCGGAACAGCTCCACGTCCTCGCAGGAATTGGCCGGCGCCTCGACCACCACGGTGAGCCAGTCCAGGCCGATGTCGAAGCTCTGTGCCACCGACACCGAGTCGAGGTTGTAGCGGGCATCGGGGCGCAGCTCCGAGGCGCCCGGTTGCAGGCTGCCGACGTGACGGCCCTGGCTCAGGAACACCGCGACCACGAACAGCAGCAGCGTCGCCACCGTCATCGCCACGGCATTGCGCGGCTTGGCGACCCGCGCGACTTCCTTCATCCACAGCGAGCGCTGCTCGCGTTGCGCCAGCGCGCGCTCGGCAAAGCCCGGCGGCAGCCGGAAGTAGGAGGCCGCCACCGGCAGCAGGATGAGGTTGGTGATGATCTTGTAGCCGACGCCGATCGAGGCGGTGAGCGCCAGCTCGCGGATCATCGGGATCGGCACCAGCATCATGGTCACGAAGCTGATCAGCGCAGTGGCAAGCGCCAGCGAGCCGGGAATCAGCAGGCCGCTGAAGCTGGCCTTGGCGGCAGCCAGACTGTCGTCGCCGGCGGCCAACTGGCGGACGATGAAATTGATCTGCTGCACGCCGTGCGAGACGCCGATGGCGAACACCAGGAAGGGCACCAGCACCGCCAGCGGGTCCAGGCCGTAGCCCAGGATGCGCAGGCTGCCGAACTGCCAGATCAGCGACAGCAGCGAGCACACCACCGGCAGCAGGGTGAGCTTCCAGGACCGGCAGTACCAGTACACCGCCAGCGCGGTGAGCACCAGGGCGATGGCGCAGAACAGCAGCACGCCGCTGGCGCCGTCGGCGATGTCGCCCACCACTTTCGAGAAGCCGATGATCTGCACCTCGACCTGGTCGTTCTCGAAGGGCTTGCGGATCTTGTCTTCGAGTGCGTGCGCGAAGGCGATGTAGTCCAGTGGCTCGCCACTGCGCGGATCGACCTCGTTCAGCTCGGCGACGATCACCGCGCCGGCCTCGTCCTTCGACACCAGCAGGCCGGAGTAGCCCGACACCACCACCCGGTGCTTGATCTGGGCGATGACCTCGGGCGTCAGCGAGTCCGGCGTGATGGTGCCGCTGATGAGCTGCTCGGAAAGGAAGCCGTCCTCGGTGATCTCGTTGTAGAACACGTTCGGTGTCCACAGCGACATCACGCTGCCGCGGTTGACGCCTTCGAGATAGGTGACGGCATCGCTGACCTGCAGCAGGGTCTTGAGCTTGGCCTCGGTCCAGATCGTGCCCTGCCGCGCCCGTACCACGATCACCACGCGATTGGCGTCGAACAGCTCGTTGCGGTACTGCCCGAAAGTCTCCACGTACTCGTGGCGCTCCGGCAGCATCTTCTCGAAGCCGGCGGAGATCTTCAGACCGCTGGCGGCATAGGCCATCGCCAGCGTCAGCAGACCGGAGGCGATCAGCACCAGGAGGCGATTGCCGAACAGCGCGCGCTCCAGCAGGGACACGAAACGGTTCATGCGCGTAGCTCGACTTGAAGCAACAGGGAGGCGTGCATCAGAACGAGTAGGTCATGGCGAAGGAGAGGAAGTCGCGGTCGCGCACCAGATTCACGTTGCCGCCGCCGCTGTACTTGGTGTAGCCGAGCGAGGCGGCGAACTGGTTGCCACGGCGCACGAAGTTGAGCGAGGTAGTGGCGGCCACCGCATTGGCGACCCAGGGCAGCGCGTTGGGCGAGCTGCCCTGCACGCCCTGCGCGAGGTCAAGCTGCGGCATCACGGTCCAGCCCAGATCGAACACGTTCGGGTAGGCGACATTGCTAGACAGCGTGTAGCCCCAGGAGAACGGGTCCGGCAGCGCGTAGGAGGGCATTGACCAGGGAATGCCGCCGTCCACGTCCAGGCCCGGGTAATAGGTGCCGGAGACTTCCAGCAGGATCATGCCCTCGGAGGCGCCCGTGGCCCTCAAGATGTACTGGCCGATGCCATCGGCCGGCGACATCACCTGCAGGCCGTTGACCGCGAACTGGTACTTCTCCTCGTCGACCCAGCCCTTGCAGTACTTTCCCTCCGCCTCGCCGCCGCCGTTGACGCAGGCATAGGGCGCACTGTTCTCGATGTTGCCGGTGGGTACCGAGGTGTCGATCATCACCGCCTGCTTGGGCTGGTAGGCCAGCTCGCTGCCGATGCCCCAGGAGCCGATGGTGGTCGAGACCGAGCCGCCGATCATGCTGCGCCCGTTGGGGTACTCCAGCTTGTAGCCAGCCGACACCGGGTTGTAGGCCGCCAGCGAGTCATCGACCTTGAAGCTGACGAAGGGAATCTTCTCGTTGAACTCGATGTAGTAGAGGCCGAAGGAACCGGAGAACCATTCCGGCCGGTAGCGGAAGGAAATGCCCCACTGGCCGCTGTCATTTCCTTCCGAAGTCCCGAGGTAGGGCAGCGCCGCACCGGTGTTGCCGTAGCCGAGCTGCACTAGAAATTCCGGACGATTCAGTCCGTCCGCCAGACGTGGCACCACGTAGTCGGCACTCAGCAGTTGCTCGCGGGTCAGGCCGGTGGCGCCAGGGTCGCCGAGCGTGCCGTAAGGCGCCTGCCCGAGCAGGAGGACGCCGCCCGGGATGGCGGCGATGCCGGCGTTGACCTGGGAGGTGGGGATGTAGAGCGCGCGGTCTGCGCCCTCGCCCGCCACGTCGGCGCTGGAGAAATAGGTGCCGGCGGCGTCGAGCTGGAACTCGTTCCACTTCCACTGCCAGTAGCTTTCCATGCTCACCGTGTCGGTGAGATCCAGCGACAGCGAGATCATCGGCGCCGGCCGGTACAGCTCCTTGAGCTGGGTGCCGGGCGTGTGCATGCGGCGCAGGTCGATGGCGTTGATGGTGTTGATGCCGCCGATGGTGAAGATGCTCTCGCCCCAGGTCAGCACCTGACTGCCGACGCGGATGCGGCCGTTGCGGTCGAACAGGTCGAAGTCCTGGCCGATCCAGGCATCGAGCAGCCGGTGGTCGTTCACCGCCAGGCTCTTGCCCTCGTCGGTCAGCTCGGTGCGGCGGGTGTCGTCGATCTTGAAATCGTAGAGCTCGGAGTAGCGCACCAGCATGCTGGTGCCCCAGTCGGGCTGCTTGAGATACAGCTCATGCAGACCCTTGAACACCGCCGACACCACGTCGCCCTTCTTGTAGTTCTGATCGCCGTCGTCGGCATTGATCAGATAGACATCCGCCGAGGCTTCCGACAGTTCCGCGCCCAGCGCCGCGCAACCACCGGCGTCGAGTGCGATCAACTGGCAGTCCTGGTCCTGCATGCGCACCTGCATGCCGTAGGACAGCACGCTGTCGAAAGAGCCGCTGAAGCCGGCCTTCTTGAAGCGGAAGGCCTGCGCCGGCGAGGCGGCGCAGAGCGCCACCGCGCAGACGATCAGCAGGCGCTTGCCAGCCAACGGCGCGCCTTCCTTGGCGCGCACCCCTTGCCGTGAATCCATGGCGATTTCCTCGACGTTGCGTGGCTTAGCGCGAACCCGCGCGTTGCAGGTAGGACTCGGTGAACATGTCCTTCTTGATGCGGCCCTGGGCGGCGGCCAGCCAGTCGGTTTCCGGCTCGCCGAACACCATCACGTCGCCGAAGTAGCGGCCGCTGTTGAGGTCGTAGCTGAAGAACTCCTGGGTCACGCAGGAGCCCAGCTCCCAGGCCGGCAGCACCGAACCTTCCTGCACGCGCGAAATCTTGCCCTGCGAGTCGTAGAGGTCGGCGAGCAGGATGGTCCAGCTATCCTCGTCGAGATAGAAGGTGCGCTTGGGCGCGGCGTGGCGCTGGCCGGGCTTCACCGTGGCTTCCACCACCCAGACGCGGTGCTTTTCGTAGCGGTAGGCGTCACGGTTGGGGTACTGCGGCCCGAACAGGGTCTTGGCGGTGAAGCGCTTGGCGTTGCGCAGCTCGAAGGTGTTGTAGGGGACGTAGATTTCCTTCTTGCCGACCAGCTTGTAGTCGTAGCGGTCGAGCATGCCGTTGTACATCCAGGCCTGATCGACGTAGTAGGTGTTCTCCAGGCCCATCAGCGGCGCGTCGTAGGCATAGGTGGAGAGCCGCTTCACACGACGCTGACCGGGCATGTAGATCCAGCCCTCGTTGGTCTTGTCCATGTGGTAGATGCCGAGCGTGATCTCGCCGACGCGGGCGGCGGGCTCGGTGACTTCCTGGATGAACTTGAACTCGACGCCGTCGACCTCACCCAGGGTCTTCGCCTTTGGGTTGCCAAACGGGGTGAGCATGCTCGACTCGATGCGCACCTTCACGAAGTCGCTACCGCCGCGGCCGGGCGAGAGCAGCGTGTAGTTGGGCTCGGTGCGGCCCTCGCCCATGTAGCGCAGCTTGTAGTTCCAGATCGCCTCGACGCCGCTCTTCGGCTGCGGAAAGGGGAAGCCGGCCGGCGTCGCCGCCGCCAGCTCGTAGCCATTGGCGGCGAGCTTGGCGGTCTTGAGGTTGTCTTCGCTGTTCTTGTAGACGAAGTCCGGGTAGCCGCAACTGCGGTGCGTGGGATAGATGTCGAGGCGATAGCCCGGCAGGCTGTTGAGCAGTTCCAACTGACCCGGAGTCAGATTGGCCTGGTACTGCGCGGCATTGGCCTTGGTGATGGAGACCAGCGGCTTTTCGCTGGCGTAGGGATTGGGGCGTGGCTGGCCGGCCTTCCAGCCCGCCGGCGCCTTCAGCTCGCCGCCGGTGAAGGCAGGAATGCTGGCGTCGGCATTGGCCGACTTCTCGGCACCAACCGGGGTCAGGGACTTGCCGGCGGTCTGCGCCTGCACCGGGGCCGAGGACAGAGCCGTCATCGCCACCACCGACAGCGCCGCGGCGCTGGACACCATCAACTTCCTCATGGACTGCCACCTCTCCAATGAATGCCAAAAACGAAACAGGGATGCCGCATGAACCCGCCGTCGGCCCGCTTCATGCGGGCCGCGCCGGACGTTGCAATTTCTGCGCCGCGATATAGCGCTCGCGACCGCGCTCGCCGCTGCGGTTGAACCAGGGCACCAGGCGCGGCAGAAGATTGGGAAGCAGCAGAGCGAGCTTGGCGCTCCAGCCCTCGCTGGCCGGCACGCAGCGTTCCACGTCCTCGCCCTGCAACAGCGCGCGCACGGTGGCGGCGACGCGTTCCGGTGCGATCGGCTCGCCGAGGAAATTCAGCGGCGAACCGCCATTCACCGCCTCGTAGCGCAGCATCGGCGTATCCACCGAAGAGGGGTTCACCAGTGCGAAGTGCACGCCGGTCCGCGGCTTGCGCAGGGCCAGACTCAGCATCAGTCCCCGCAGCGCGAATTTCGAGGCGCTGTACACCGCGCTCTCGGCCAGCGGCATGATCGCCGCCATCGAGGCGATGGTGATGACCCGCCCCTGCCTGGAAGCACTGAGCAGGGGCAGCAGCAGGCGCGTGAGCAGCGTCGGCACCAGCAGATTGATGTTCAGCTCGCGCTCGATCTGCGCCAGTTCCGCCTGCTCGAAGGGCGTGGTGGAAACGATGCCGACGTTGTTGACCAGCAGATCGCAGCCACCGCATTCACTCCGCAGCCGCTCCGGCAGGCTCTGCAACAAGGCGCGATCACAGAGATCACCGGCGATGCACAGCGCCGGTCGCGACAGCTTCGCCGCCAGCGCGCCCAGCGCCTCGGCATTGAGATCGACCAGCACCAGGCGCAGGCCGGCGGCATCGAGCTCCAGACAGATGCGGCTGCCGATGGCGCCGGCGGCGCCGGTCACCAGCGCGACGCGATCCTTCCAGACCAGTGGCTCGCTCACGCCGCCTTCCCCTGGCGGTCCACCTGGATGCTGTCGAAGTAACCAGGCACCAGCTCCGGCCAGCCCATGCTGCGCCGCAGCTTCTCGATGTACTTCTTGTAGGCCGCGATCTCGATATAGGCCGCATGGCGCGCCGAGCCGACGAAGTGGATACCGCCGGAGAGATCCGGCTGGTCGCCGTGGATCAGTGCCTCGAAGGCGAGCGCCGAGGACGGTCGCGCTTCCTGGTCATGCAGGTAGTTGGCGATCAACTGCGAGATGCGGTCGAACAGGGTGTAGGCGCTGGAATTGGTCTCCAGATAGCCGAGCCCGAACAGGTTGTGGTGCCGGCGGTTGAAGGCGTTGAGATAGAGCTGTGGACGGCCGCCTTCCCAGGCGAAGTAGGACTCGTCCATGTAGGGAATCTTCATCTCGTAGCCGGTGGCGTAGAGCACCAGGTCGATGCGCTCGCGCTGCCCGCCCTTGAACACCACTTCCTCGCCCTCGTAGTGATCGACATCCGGCCGCACCGCGATATCGCCGTGCTGGAGGTAGTGCAGCAACTGCGAGTTGAGGATGGGATGCGACTCGAACAGCTTGTGGTCGGGCTTGGGCAGGCCGAAGCGGGTGAGATCGCCGTTGATCAGGCGCAGCAGCCAGCCGAACACGCGCTGCTCCAGCCACATCGGCATCTGCGGACCGCGTGCACCGAATTCGTCCACGGGGATCCCAAACAGGTGCTTGGGCAGGAAGTGATAGCCGCGTCGCAGGCTGATGAAAGCCGCGTCAGCATTCGCGGCGGCATCGCAGGCGATGTCACAGCCGGAGTTGCCGGCGCCGATGATCAGCACGCGCTTGCCGCGGAATTCCTCGGGGTCGCGATAGCTCACCGAATGACGGATCTCACCCTTGAACTCGCCCGGGTGGCGCGGCAACGAGGGGTGCCAGTTGGTGCCGCTGGCGCAGACCACGGCGCGATAGTCGCGCGTCTCGCCGCCAGCCAGCCGCACTTTCCATACCTCACCGTCACGCCGGATGTCTTCCACCGCGGTGTTGAAGCGGATCGCCGGGTAGAGATCGAAACTGCGGGCAAACTGGCGCGCGTAGTCGAGAATCTGCTTGTTGCCCGGGTAGTCGGGGTAGGACGCCGGCATCGGGTAGTCGTAGAAGCCGGACTGCGAGCGCGAGGAGATGAAGTGCGCCGAGCGGTACATCGGGGTGCCGGGGTTGTCGAGATCCCAGATGCCGCCGACATCGCTGTGACGCTCGAACTGCTCGTAGGGAATGCCCAGGCGCTTGAGCGCGCGCGCTATGCTCAAACCACCGGGGCCGGCACCGACGATGCAGACCGGCAGGGTGACGGCGTTGCGGCTGACTTCAGTCATGGACGGCGACTCCGTTAAGCGTTTGTCAAGAAGAAATGGAATGGCGAAGTTGTTGCTAGTAGATCGACAAGGTCCACATGGAAGAAGGGCCAATCAGGAATCGCGCGGGGGGGAAACCGGACAACCGCACATGACCATCCTCACCTCCCCCAAAACCCTGGACACCCGCTACACCGCCCCGGTGGTCCCACCCGCCGTGCTGGCTGCCGTCTGCACCTATGCCGAATCGCGCGGCGTCTCGCCCGCAGGCTGGTTCGCCGGCTCCGGCCTCGATGCCGGCCAGCTTGCCGATCCCGAGCTGCGGGTCTCCTATCGGCAGGCTTCGGTGGTCTTGCGCCGCGCCTTGCAGGCCCTGGCCCTGCCGGAGGCCGGGCTGGAGATCGGCCGCCAGGAAACCCCGGCCTTCTTCGGCGTGCTCGCCTTCGCGATGATGGCCAGCGCCAATCTCGGCGACGCCCTGCGCCTGGCGGCCCAGTACCACCAGGTCTCCGGCAGCCTGATGGACATCGCGGTCGAAACCGACAGCCGCCAGCAGACGGTGATCGTCGCCGCCACGCCGCGCTTCCCCGACCCCGACCTGCTGCCTTTTCTCTGCGAGGAACTGTTCACCAGCAGCGTGACGCTGGTGCAGCACCTGCTCGGCGAGCGCTTCACGCCGCTGCGCATGGAGTTCAGCTATCCGGCGCCGCCCTATGCCGAGGCCTACGCCGCGGCCTTTGGCTGCGAGGTGCGCTTCGACTGCGCGAACAACCGCCTGATCGGGGAGCTGCACTGGCTGGCGCGCCCGCTGAAGACCCACAACCCATTCGGCGTGCGCCTGGGCGAGGAGCTGTGCCGCAAGGCCTCGCGGGCGCTGCCCGAGGACGATCTGGTGCATACCGTCGTCCGCCTGCTTGGCGCGCAGTTGCAGAATCCGCCGGGCATGGCCGAGATCGCCGAGCGCCTGCACATCACCGAACGCACCTTGCGGCGACGGCTGTCCAGCAGCGGCGTGAGCTTTCGCCAGCTGCTCGACCAGGTGCGCGAGCAGCGGGCCCGCGAGTTGCTGAGCCAGCGGCAGCGGCGCCGCATCGTCGACATCGCGGCGGAGTTGGGCTTCAGCGACGACCGCGAGTTCCGCCGCGCCTTCAAGCGCTGGACCGGGCTTACCCCGCACGCGCTGGGCTGAACGGCGGCGCGGCAAGACCTGCCTGGGGCGGCGGCGCCAATTCGGGCAGCGGCTAGAATCAGCGCGCCCGCCTGGGGCCGCGGCCGCGAGGCCGCCGGTCTCGCGGCCGCCCACAACCAGCCCCACCGCCTAACCATGTCCGTCTTCACCAAGGTCAGCCACGCCGAGCTGCGCGACTTTCTCAAGGCCTATCCGGTGGGCGAGCTGATCGGCTACCAGGGCATCGGCGAGGGGGTGGAGAACACCAATTACTTCGTCGACACCACCGACGGCCGCTGGGTGCTGACCCTGTTCGAGCGTCTCAACCACGACGACCTGCCGTTCTTCCTCGGGCTGATGGACCATCTCGCCGGCCGCGGCTACCCGAGCGCGATGCCGGCGCGCACCCGCGAGGGCGCCAACCTCACCAGCCTCAACGGCAAGCCGGCGGCCCTGGTGCGCCGGCTCACCGGCCAGAGCGTGCTGTTCCCCAGCATCGCCCAGTGCCAGGCGGTGGGGCGGGCGCTGGGCGAGCTGCACGTCGCCGGCCTGTCCTTCGCCGGCCGCGCCGAGAACACCCGGGGACCGGCCTGGCGCCAGGCCACCGCCGAAACCCTGCTGCCCAAGGTCGATGCCGCGCAGCGCGCGCTGATCGAGAGCGAGCTGGCCGCCCAGGCGAAGCTGGACTGGGCGGCGCTGCCGCAGGGCGTGATCCACGCCGACCTTTTCCGCGACAACGTGCTGTTCGTCGAGGACCGCCTCACCGGCGTGATCGACTTCTACTACGCCTGCACCGACGCCCTCGCCTACGACCTGGCGGTGACGCTCAACGACTGGTGCACCGATCCCGACGGCCGCCCCAACCCAGCGCGCTGGCAGATGATGACCCTGGCCTATCGCGGCTCGCGCGAGCTCAACGCCGCCGAGCGCGCCGCCTGGCCGCTGGTGCTGCGCGCCGCCGCCTTCCGCTTCTACCTGTCGCGGCTCTACGACTGGACCTTTCCGCGCGAGGGCGACGTGGTGCACGTCAAGGACCCGGAGCAGTACCGGCGCATCCTGGAATGGCACCGCAGTCAGACGCCGCTGCCGCTGTAAGCTGGCCGGCGTTGCGCCTACATAAAAAACAGATTTTGAAGAGGAGAATCCGACGATGCTGGGCCTGAGCCGCTATCAATGGACCGTGCTGTTCGCCGCCTGGCTGGGCTGGGGCTTCGACGTATTCGACGGCCTGCTGTTCAACTACGTGGCGCCCAACTGCGTGCCGACCCTGCTGGGCCTGGAGATCGGCTCGCCGGAAGCCAAGAGCGCCACCCTGTACTGGACCGGCGTGCTCACCTCCATACTGCTGCTCGGCTGGGCGGTGGGCGGCGTGCTGTTCGGCTGGGTCTGCGATCGCATCGGCCGCACCCGCACCCTGCTGCTGACCATGGCGATGTACGCCTTCGGCACCGCCGCCTGCGCCTTCGCGCAGAACATCGAGATGCTGATCGCCTTCCGCATCATCGCCAGCCTCGGCATCGGCGGCGAATGGGCGGCGGGCGCGGCGATGGTCGCTGAGGCGGTGCCCGAGGACAAGCGCGTCGAGGCCGGCGCCCTGCTCTACACCTCGGCGCCTATGGGCCTGTTCCTGGCCACCTACGTGAACATGGAAGTGGCCGGCAACTGGTTCAAGGACTCGCCCGAGACCAGTTGGCGCTACGTGTTCCTGTTCGGCCTGCTGCCGGCCGCCGCCGCCTTTCTGGTGCGCATCTTCGTGCGCGAGCCGGAGCGCTGGCAGCAAGTGGCCGCCAATAGCGCGCCGCCCCGCCTGGCCGAGCTGTTCGCCCCGGGAGTGCGTGAGCTGACCCGCTCCGGCTTCTTCATGGCGGTGATCGCGCTATTGACCTGGTGGAGCTGCAACGCCTTCATCCCCACCGTCGCCGCCGGCCTGGGCCGCGCCAACGCCGAATCCCTGGGCTTGGGCGCCGGCGAAACCCGCGCCATGGTCGAGCACTGGAAGACCCTGGCCACTACCTATTTCAACCTTGGCGGCCTGATCGGCACCCTGCTCACCATTCCCGCCAGCAAGCACCTCGGCCGCCGGGCCATGTTCGGCATCTACTGGGCGGTGTCGGCGGCGGCGGTGCTGGCCACCTTCGGCCTCGATCTGGCGCCGCAGTGGCGGCTGTACGGCTACTTCGTGATCGGCCTGTCGGTGTTCGGCGTGTTCGGAAGCTTCACCTACTACCTGCCGGAACTGTTCCCCACCCGCCTGCGCGGCACCGGTGCCGGCTTCTGCTACAACATCGGCCGCGTCATCGCCGCCGGCGGCCCCTTCCTGGTCGGCGCCATCGCCAGCCAGGGCGCCAACGCCGCCACCCGCGCCGTTGAGGTGCTGTTCTATGTCGGCTTCATCCCGCTGATCGGCCTGCTGCTGCTGCCTTGGGTGATCGAGACCCGCGGCCGCGCGCTCGCCGACTGAACCGGAACCTGGTCATGCCCCTGCGTCCCCTCGCCGTTCTCGCGCTGCTCGGCGCGTTCCATCTCCCAGTCCAGGCGCAAGCTCCGGCGCCGTCCGACGCCGAACAGGCCTACCTGGCCGAGCTGGCTCGTATCGAGGCGGCGAGCACGCCGCAGTCACTGGAGCCGTTATTGGAGAAGGCCGAGGCGGTGCAAGGCGCGCTGATGGAGATTCCCGCCGGTCTCGGCGGCGAAGCGGTGATCGAGCGCTACAGCGAGGCCGAGTTCGGCGAGCTGCAGCAGCGCCTGCGCGGCATCCATCTGCAACGCGGCCTGGATATCTTCGTGCAACCGCTGCCGGCGTTCTTCAGCGCGCTCGCGTCCGCCCACGGCCGCCCCGCCGACCAAGCCTATTTCGCGCTCTACCAAGCCTACTGGGGAGAGCAGTTGTTCCCGGTGTACATGGAACCGCGCGCCATGGTGGTGGGCTGCGTGAAATACGGCGACGGCCTGCTCAACCGCCTGTACGACGACTGGCAGCGCTACGCCAAGACCTATGCCGAGGCTTATCGGGCCAGCGTGCAGCAGATGCTCAAGGACTTCGAGGAAGTGTTCTCACTGGGCACCTGCGCCTGCGGCGACCGCGACGGCGTGGTACGCGAGCTGCGGCAGTTCAGCCGCGAACATCCGCGGAGCCCGGCGGCCCCGGCCGCCACCCGCCGCTGGCAGGAACTGAAGGCGCGCGAGGAGAAACTGCCGGTGCGTTGCGGCTGATTGACCGCGTCAACCGGTTGGGCTTGCCCCGCACAGCCGGCTGCCGCCCCTCAGTTCTCGATCTCGGTCAGCGACTGGCTGATCACCTGCGGCTGCTGCACCGTCACCGCTTCCATGGTCACCGTCGCGGTGCCCAACTGGATGCCCAGAAGTTCCAGCAGCGGATTGATCAGCACCGTCGCCAACGAGTTCACCAGCGCCAACAGCGGCGCCAGGACCACCGTGGTCACGCCATCGACGATGGCATCGACCAGACCGACCAGCGCACCGACCAGGCCGCTGCCGGTCTCCTCGCTGGTGACGCCCAGGTGCACCTCGACATTCACCGGCGCGCCCACGGTCTGCGGGTTCATGTCCTCGACCGGGTTGTTGGCCTGGTAGTAGGGCGGCCCGGTGTCGATGCCGAGATCGCGCTCGGTGTAGCTGGTGATCGGATCGAGCGGCGTCGGCCCCTGGCTGGCGACGCTCACCGAGGTCAGCTCCAGCCCCAGGGTCAGCGTGGTGCTGCCCAGATTGGCGGGGACGCCGATGCACAGGCCGAGTACATTGAGACCGATGCAGGCCGAGGTGGCGTCGATGGTCACGGTGGCCAGCGGCAGATTGTTGGTCGGGCTCAGCGTCTGCGGGTTGGCGGCGGTGGCAGTGCCGCTGAAAGTGCCAACCTGGACGTTCGCCCCCGCGCTGCTGGCGCTCAGCTCGGCGATCGGGTGGCCGTTGTTGCTGGAGGCGCTCGGGCATTGCAGGGCATCCAATCGCGCCTCGGCGGAAGCCACCTCGACGTCGATGCCGAGATTCAGGCTGCTTGGCAGCACCGTCACGCTGCTATCCACGCCCAGGGCTTGCAACAGACCCAGCAAGGTGTTGATCAGGGCATTCAGCGCCGCCACCAGGCCGTTGAGCAGCTCTCCGGCACCGATACGGATCTGCAGGCTGATCTGCGCGGTACGCGCCACCGCGCCCTCCGTGCCTACCGCACCGAAGCCCGGCTGCGTCGGTTCGAGCACTTTCAGGAACACCAGGACGTCGGCGACGCCCGGCACCGACAGGCTCAGCCCGGGGATCGCCACCGAGGAAACCCCGCTGGCCGAGGTCGCCGCCTGCCCGAGGGCGTTGAGCAGTGTCATGCCGTCGATGAAGGGCAGCGCGGTCAGCAGATTGCTGACCGGCTCATTGAGCGCCAGGCCGGTCAGGTTCAGCACCGTACCCAGCCCGAAAGTGGTGCCGTCGGTCTCGGCGATGCCGGCCAGGCCCTGCACCAGCCCCGCGACGCCGGCGCTGACCTGATCGCCGGTACCGGTCACCGCGAATTCCAAGCCGTAGCCAAGCACGCCCAGCCATTGCGGCAGGGTGAGCTCCAGGCTCAGCAGGTCGGAAAGATCCTGCACGGACAGGCCCAGCTCGGTCGCACCAGCCAGCAGGTTGCCCAGCGAGACATGGGCGTTGACCAGACCGTTGTAGTCGAGGGCGGTCAAGCTGATGCCGGCGGTGCAGGCCGATCCGCCGTTGGGGCAAAGCAGGGCCTGCAGCAAGGGGTTGAGCAGGGCCGACTGCTGGGTATTGAGTGTCAGCAGGCCGCTGCCGACGTTGAACGCGCCGACCGCCTGCTGGCTGCCGACCGCGACCGCGACCATGGTGGTGCCGGTGTTGCCGGTCACCAACGGGAAGATCCGTGTCGGCTGCTGGCGGACGATCCTGACGCGCACCGCGTCCAGCGCGGGATCGCCGTCAGCGAGCTCCTCGAAACCGCGCAGGCCACCGGCATTGCCGATCTGCCGGCCAATCTGCACCGTGACCGTGTAGTCGCTGGGAGTCGAGGTATTGCGCGCCAGGCTGGCCATCACCTCGGCCAGGGCCTGCGCCTTGGAACCCGGCGCGCCGGTCGCCGAAGCGCAGCCGCTGACCACCCGCGAGGCATCGAGGGCAGCGATATCGGCGAGGCGCTGCGCGTCCCGCTGAGCGTAGTAGAGGCGACCGACATCGACCGCCAGCGCCAGCGCGGAAAGCAGGGCGACCATCACAATGGCCGAGAACACCGCCACCGCGCCGGTCTGGCGTTGGCGACCGGGGTATGGACGCAAAGGCTTCGAAGTCACGGCGTCTTCCATCCATAAATTTGGGGGTGTCGGAATTTTGACGCCCGACGACAGACTCAGCTTCTCCGGCGGACAGGCGTAGCGGCCGACCGGTCCAGCGGACAAGGCCAGACTACTTGGGCGACGGTACCGCGTAACTCCCGCTGGCGTACATCACCAGGCTGTCCGGAGCCGCCGCCGACCAGACCCGGGTCTCCATCACCACCAGTTTGCGGCCCAGCTTGAGGATGCTCGCCTCGGCCACCACGTCGCCCAACTCACCCTTGTTGAGGAAGCGCAGGTTCATGTCGGCGGTCACCGCCATCAGTTCCGGTCCGACATGGGCCATCACCGCCACGTACATGGCGGTATCGGCCGCCGCCATCAGCGTCGGGCCGGACAGCACCCGACCGGGGCGCTGCATCCACTCCCGGTAGCGCATGCGGATACGGGCCGCACCGGGGCGGACCTCCTCCACCAGCAGCGGATTGTCGCCCTTGCCACTGGGAAAGGCGCTGTTGAGCAGTTGTTCGAGCTGAGCAGCGGTGAGCTTCAGTTCCATGGCGAAAGGAGTCCGGTGAGACCGTCGTAGAGCAGCTTGGCGGAAAGCAGCAGCAGGATCAGGCTGAACAGGCGCGCGAAATGCGCTTCGGAAATACGGGCATTGGCCTGCTTGCCCGCCCAGGTCCCCGCCACCACCGAGGCCGCCAGCGGCCCCAGCAGCCAGGGCTGGGCGAACACCGAATAGCCGACCGCACCATAGGCGATGACCCGCAGGCCATGGCCGATCACCTGGGTCAGCGCCAGCGTGCCGATGGTGGTCTCCTTGGCCCATTCCGGCCGGAAGAACAGCCGCCCCACGAACAGGCCGGTGGCGCCCACGAACATGCCCAAGGCGCCGTTGAGCAGGCCGGCTGTCAGGTAGGCGGCGCGTGGTGGTAGCGGCGCGCGGGCCGATTGTCCCGGCGCCAGCGAGGCAAGGATCAGCAGCGCCAGAATCAGCCGCACCCAGTCGCCATCCACCGCCGCCGCGAAGGGCGCGACCAGAAACGTGGCCGGCACCGCCGCCAACGCGAACCAGCCGGCAGCGCGCCATTCGACATGACGCAGATAGGCGACGGTGCGCGAGCTGTTGGAGACCAGTTGCACGGCGGCGAACAAGGGCACCGCCTCGGCCGGCGCCATGCCCACGGCGTAGAGCACGCCGATCAGGATGGTGCCGCCGCCCAGCCCCGCGACGCCCGACAAAAAAGCTGTGCCGAAACCACAGAGGCTGAGCGCGGCGATCAGAGCCGGAGTGACGGTCATCGGCTGACGGCACTACGGAACCAGCGCGGTGGCCAGCACTCGCCGCCACCCCATGCCGGCGAGGTCGGGCCGCAGCAGGCCACACGGCCCGTGCGAAGCAGTCCGGCAAGGCCAGTCTGCGCTCGGGGCATGGGCAAGGGAGACATCACAACACCAGCGCCGTCGCCAGAAACAGCATCAGCCCCATGCCGGCAATGTCGGTGCCGGTGGTGAGAAAGATGCTGGAGGCGGTCGCCGGATCGGCGCCGAAGCGGCGCAGGGCCAGCGGCACCAGCACGCCGAACAGCCCGGAAGCCAGGCAGGAGCCGGTCATCGCCAGCACGATCACCAGCGCCAGCTTGAGCGCCTGGGGGTTGCCGTCGAGGCCGCCGGCAGTCCACCACATGGCCGCGCCCGCCACCAGGCCGGTGAGCAGGCCGTTTAGCGCGCCGAGCAAGGCCTCCTTGGTGAGCAGCCGGGCCAGCGGCACGCTGTCGAAATCGCCGAGCGTGAGCCCGCGCAGGCTGATCGCCAGCGCCTGGCAGCCGGTGTTGCCGCTCTGCCCGGCCAGCAGCGGCAGGAAGGCAGCGAGCGCAACGATCTGGGCAATGGTGTCTTCGAAGGAACCGACCACGAAGGCGGCCAGGAAGGCGGTGAGCAGGTTGATCTGCAACCAGGGGTGGCGCGCCCGAAACGCCGCCCAGAACGGCGTGCCGACCCGCTCCTCCTTGTCGATACCGACCATGCGGCCGGACTGCGCGCTGAGCTCCAGGGCCTGGTGCTCGAACAGCTTCCAGCCGCGGACGATGCCGACCAGCTTCCCGGTCTCGTCACAGACCGGGTAGACCGGATAGTGGCGACGCACGGTGGCCACCACCGCCTCGCCCACCGGCGTGTCCGGCGCCAGGCGGAAGGGCTCGCGCAGCATCACCTGCGCCAGGGTCTGTTCAGGCTCGGCCAGCAGCAGCTCGCGCATCACCACCAGGCCGATCAGGCGCTGCTGCGCATCCAGCGCATAGAGGTAGGTGAGCTGCTGCGGCTCGGGCTGACTACGCAGCCAGGCGATGGTGTCGGCGACCGTGGTCTCCTGGGAAAGAGCCCCACGGGGCGGCTCCATCAACTCGGCAACCAGGCCCGGCAGCTCGGCGACCTCGCCGGCCTCTTCGATGGCGCCCGGCAATTGCGCCGCGATGCGCGCCGCCAGTGCCGGACCCAGGGCCGCCAGGGCCGCCTCGATGCGCGCCGGCGGCTCGTCGGCAAGCCTGGCGGCAGCATCCGGTGGAGAACGGCCCTGGAGCTCGCGCAGCAGGCCGGCCAGGTCATCGGCGGCGGTGCTCGGTTCCTGCATCGTGAAAACCCCGGAATGGCTGGCCTGGGAGGGCGGCTTGTGCAGAGTAGCGGCAGTTGCCCCGCGAAAGCAGCCCCGAACCGGCCCCAACGCAAAGAGGCCGCACGGGGCGGCCTCTCGTCACCTCAGGACAATTCGCGGTCAGAAGAAGCGGTAGCCGATGCCGATATTGACCACCGGATAGAACTGGAAGTCCTTGAGATCGTCCTGCAGCGAGGCCTGCTCCTGGGCGACCGCATCCTGCACTTCCGGATCGCTGGAGAGGTCGGGCACCGGACGGCTGAGGCCGTTGCTGCCGGTCACTATCGCCGAGCCGGAGGCGGCGAGCGCCACGTCCGGCTCGCCCTGGAACATCACGCCGATATCGAAGATGCCGTAGAGACCGGAGCCGACCATGGCGTTGCCAAAGCCAAGACCGACGTAGGGCGCGAACTTCTTGAAATCCACGGCGCCATCGAGGCGGGCGTCGTTGCCCTGGATGGTGACGTCACCGACCTCGCAGCTACCGGGGCAGGTGGCGACCAGCGTCGCGCCGTTGCCATTGCCCAGACCGCCGGCGGTAATCCGGAAGCTGCCCTTGAAGGGATGCAGGTCGAGCAGCAGACCATAGGAGCGCAGCTCCAGCTCCGACTGGTAGTCCACGCCGTCTTCGGTGGTGTCGTAGTCGTAGTTGAAGAAGTTGCCGACCCCGCGCAGGTTGAACACCGAGTTGAGGCTGGTGACCGCTTCCACGCCAATACCGGCGGTACCGGCCTTGACGCCGACGGCGAGGCCACCCGCCGCCTGGGCGCCAGTGGCACAGAGCAGGCCCAGGGCCGACAGCGCCAGACGCGCGCCGAATGCATGTTTCATCAAGATTCTCCACTTTTTGTGTTGGGGGCTTGCGTCAGCCTTGCCCGCTCGGTCCGGCCGACGCGGCAGACAGCCTATCCACCGCCGGCTGCCGTGAATAGCTCGTAACAATTGACAAGCCGACGCCCCCGTCGATACTCGCCGGTATGTCCACCGCCCGCCAACCCGACATCACCCGCCAGCGCCTGCTGGAATGCGCCTTTGACGAGATCCACAAGCGTGGTTTTCGCAGCGCCAGCCTCGACGCCATCCTCGACCGGGCCGGCGTCACCAAGGGCGCGCTCTACCACCATTTCGACAACAAGAACGCGCTGGGCTATGCCGTGCTCGACGAGTTGGTGCGCCCCTACATGCAGGCGCAATGGGAGCCGCTGAAGACCGCCGACGACCCGGTGGGAGCCGCGGTGGCCGGTCTGCGCAAGCGCCGCGAGAAGCTGCGCGAGCGCCTCCTGGCCTACGGCTGCCCGTTCAACAACCTCGCGCAGGAGATGTCGCCGCACGACGAGGGCTTCCGCAGCCGCCTGCAAGGCATCCTCAGCGAATGGATCGGCGCCTACGCCGAATCGCTGGCCCGCGGTCAGGCGCTGGGCAAGGTGCGCGCCGACCTCAACGTGCCGGCGGCGGCGGTGTTCATCGTCTCCGCCATCGAAGGTCTGATCGGCATGGCCAAGACCGCCCAGAGCGGGGTGCTCTACGACGAGGGTCTGCGCGGGCTGATCGAGTACCTGGAACGCCTGCGCCCAGCCACCTGAACCGGCCACGGCGCGGGCACAGCACTGCCATGCATTTGTCGCGCGCCGCGCGCAGACTCGCGCCCGGGGCTAGCCGGACTTACAATATCCGTCTATCCGCATAGACAGATATTCCTTCTTCCCAGGAGCAGCGACACCGATGAGCGAGTACCTCTTCACTTCCGAATCCGTTTCCGAGGGCCACCCGGACAAGCTGGCCGACCAGATTTCGGACGCCGTCCTTGACGCCATCCTGGCGCAGGACAAGAAGGCGCGCGTCGCCTGCGAGACGCTGGTGAAGACCGGCGTCGCCATCGTCGCCGGCGAAGTCACCACCAGCGCCTGGGTGGACCTCGAACAACTGGTGCGCAAGGTCATCAGCGATGTCGGCTACAACAGCAGCGACGTCGGCTTCGACGGCGCCACCTGCGGCATCCTCAACATCATTGGCAAGCAGTCGCCCGACATCAACATGGGCGTCGACGGCACCAGCAAGAAGCCCAAGGCGCCCGAGGAAATCGGCGCCGGCGACCAGGGCCTGATGTTCGGCTACGCCTGCGACGAAACCAAGGAGCTGATGCCGGCGCCGATCTACTACTCGCACCGTCTGGTCGAGCAGCAGTCGAAGATCCGCAAGGCCAAGAAGGGCGGCCTGCCCTGGCTGCGCCCCGACGCCAAATCGCAGGTGACCCTGCGCTACAAGGACGGCGAGGCGGTGGGCGTGGACGCCGTAGTGCTGTCCACCCAGCACAGCCCGGACATCAAGCTCAAGGACCTGCGCGAGGCGGTGATGGAATCCATCATCAAGCCGGTGATCCCCTCCAAGTGGATCACCAAGTCCACCAAGTTCCACATCAACCCGACCGGCAACTTCGTGATCGGCGGCCCGGTGGGCGACTGCGGCCTGACCGGCCGCAAGATCATCGTCGATACCTACGGCGGCTGGGCCCGTCACGGTGGCGGCGCCTTCTCCGGCAAGGATCCGTCCAAGGTCGACCGTAGCGCCGCCTACGCGGCCCGCTACGTGGCCAAGAACATCGTCGCCGCCGGGCTGGCCAGCCGCTGCGAAGTGCAGGTGAGCTACGCCATCGGCGTCGCCGAGCCGACCTCGATCTTCGTCACCAGCTTCGGCACCGGCAAGGTTTCCGACGCGGTGCTGGAAAAGCTGGTGCGCAAGAACTTCGACCTCAGGCCCGGCGGCATCATCAAGATGCTCGACCTGATCCACCCCATGTACCAGCCGACTGCCAGCTACGGCCACTTCGGCCGCGCGCCCTACGAGGTCAAGGGTGCCAACGGCGAGAAGTACACCGCCTTCTCCTGGGAGAAGACCGACAAGGCCGAACTGCTGAAGAGCGAGGCCAAGAAGCTGAAGTAAGCTGCCCGCCAAGGCGCGCAAACGAGCCGTCGCAAGACGGCTTTTTTGTGCCCGCCATTCCCGACAGCAAGCCGACAACGGTCATGAGCGAAGAACAAGTACTGATCCTGCGTGCCGCCGATGGCGCCCAGGCCCGATTGCATCCACACGGCGGCCATCTGCTGTCCTGGATCCCCGCTGGCGAGTCGGTGGACCGGCTCTATCTGAGCCCCATTTCCCAGCCCGCGCCCGGCGTCGCCATCCGTGGTGGCGTGCCGGTGATCTTTCCGCAGTTCGCTAGCGAAGGGCCGCTGCCCAAGCATGGCTTCGCCCGCACCGCGCGCTGGTCGCGACTGGCGGCGAATTCCCCCGTGCCGGCGCCCGCCAGGGCATCGCTGGGCCTGAGCGACAGCGACGACAGCCGCGCCATATGGCCGCAGACCTTCAGCGCACAACTGGAAGTGCGGATTGGCGGCGATGCTTTGGAAGTCCGCCTCTCGGTGCGCAACACCGGCGCGCAGGCCTTCCACTTCACCGCCGCGTTGCACACCTATCTGCGCGTCAACGACCTCGCGGAAGTGGAGCTGCTGGGCCTGCAAGGCCGGCGCTACCGCGATTCAGCCGCCGGGGGGGTGGAGCGACGGGAGGAATCACCTGCCCTGCGTTTCCAGGGCGAGGTCGATCGGATCTACTTCGACACGCCCGCGCACCTGATCCTGCGCGATGGCCAGCGCGCCCTGGAAGTGCGCCAGAGCGGCTTCGCGGACACGGTGGTGTGGAACCCGGGGGCGACCAAGGCGGCCGCCCTGGCCGATCTGCCACCAGGGGACTACCGACATTTCGTCTGCGTGGAAGCCGCTTGCGTCGGCACCCCAATCCAGCTCGCTCCCGGCGCAATCTGGAGCGCGAGCCAGACCCTGCGCGCCCTGCCTGGCGGTGATCAGGCCCAGTAAAGGCCGATCGCCATCAGCAAGGGAGTGAGGAGGTTTACCATCACGTTGGCCAGCATCGCCGGCAGCAGGCGCGGAACTCGATTGGGCCAGCGCCGCACGATCGCCGCCGCATAGGCCGCGATGGGCAGCGTCGCCAGGCCCAGCAGCGCCGGCTTGGGCAGCCAACCCAACAGCACCGAAAGCAGCAGCGAGCCGTAGGCCGCGACCAGCAGTCCGGTATAGACCCTTGCCGCCAGCGGACGACCATAAAGGATGGGCAGATTGCGACGGCCGACGCCGCGGTCGGCCTCGACATCCGGGAACTGGTTGAGCAGCAGCAGATTGCTGACTAAGAACAGCAGCGGCAGCGAGGCCGCCCAGGCCGCCGTCGAGTAGTGCCCGGTGAGCGCCACCACCGTACCGGCCACCATCAGCGGACCAAAGCCCAGGCCCGGAGCCAGCAAGCCCAGCCAGGGCCGGCGCACCAGCACCGGCGTATAGCTGGCAACCAACAGCAGCCCCAGCAAGCCCAGCGGCAACAATGCCCGGCCCTGATGCGCCAGCAGCCAGAGGCCGATCACCGCCGTCAACGCCAGGGCACCCAGCGCCAGCACCAAGGTATAGCCGGCGAGCTCCGGGTGGCGTTGCAGGCTGCCGCTACCCCCCGAGAACGGTGTGCGCCGGGTGCGCGCGTCGAGCCCGCTGCGGAAGTCGAACCATTCGTTGAGGGCATTGACCGCCGCATGGGCCGACACCGCGCCCAGCAGCGCCAGCGTGAGCAGCCGGACATTCACCGCGCCCGACTGCCAGTGCACCACTGCGGCGGCCAGCAGCACGCAGGTCAGCGGCAGCAGCAGAAACGGCAGGCGCAGCGGCCCGAGCCAGACGCGCCAATCCACCCTGGCGGTCTGGCGATGAACCTGCGGCATCGACGTGGCGAACCCGGAGCTGAACATGGCCCGCCCTCAGTGCTCGGCGGTCAGCCGGGTGTAGAGTTGATCCTTTAGGTGCACGCGGCGGGTCTTGAGGTTTTCCACGTACTCGTCGCCCGGCGTCTCCAGCTCCTGCTCGATGCGCCGCACTTCGTGATCGACCTCGTGGTACTCGGCGAACAGCTTGGCGAAATGGGCATCGCTGGTCTTCAGTTGATGGATGCGATCCTTGTACTGCGGCAGGTCGTGGAGAAGGTCGTGCTTTTCGATGGTCATGATCGCTGTCCAATTGGGGAGAACCGGGTCGCCTCGCCAAGCGGAGCCGACGAGACTGGGCGCATTCTCTGCAGGCCGCCGGACAGCCTCATTGACCTTGGTCAATCAACGGCAAATTGCGTCTGAATCTGGGCCGCGTAGCTTCTTCTATCCTCTTATCCGTATAAGCGGATATACTGTCGCCCACTTGGCCCGCGAGGGGCGCTGCGACCGTCGATGAGGGCGGCCAGGCTCGCCGGCACTGACACCGCAACGGCGCCCGTTCCAACTCAATACCAGCTCTGGAGCGACGCATGAACGCCATCACCAAACCCACCTTCTCCGATTTCAAGGTCAAGGATCTCTCCCTCGCCGAGTTCGGCCGCAAGCGCATCCGCATGGCCGAGGAGGAGATGCCCGGCCTGATGTCGATCCGCGCCAAGTACGCGCCGTCCAAGCCGCTGGCCGGCGTGCGCCTGACCGGCTCGCTGCACATGACCAAGGAGACCGCGGTCCTGCTCGAAACCCTGAAGGCGCTGGGCGCCTCGGTGCGCTGGGCGAGCTGCAACATCTTCTCCACGCAGGATGATGCCGCCGCGGCGGTCGCCGCGGCCGGCACCCCGGTGTTCGCCTGGAAGGGCGAAACCCTGGAGGAGTACTGGGACCTGACGCTGGACTGCGTCACCCACACCCTGCCCGACGGCACCCTCACCGGCCCAGAGCTGGTGGTCGATGACGGCGGCGACGTCACCCTGCTGATCCACAAGGGCTACGAGCTGGAGCAGGGCGACAAGTGGGTCGACACACCCTCGGACAACCACGAAGTACAGGTGATCAAGAACCTGCTCAAGCGCGTCGCCAAGGAGCGCCCGGGCTTCTGGACCCGCGTGGTCAAGGACTGGCGTGGCGTTTCCGAGGAAACCACCACCGGTGTGCATCGCCTCTATCAGATGATGGAGGCCGGCAAGCTGCTGGTGCCGGCGATCAACGTCAACGACTCGGTCACCAAGAGCAAGTTCGACAACCTCTACGGCTGCCGCGAATCGCTGGCCGACGGCATCAAACGCGCCACCGATCTGATGATCGCCGGCAAAGTCGCCTTCGTCGCCGGCTACGGCGATGTCGGCAAGGGCTCGGCGCACTCCCTGCGCGGCCTCGGCGCCCGGGTGATCGTCTCCGAGATCGACCCCATCAACGCCCTGCAGGCGGCGATGGAGGGCTTCGAGGTGAAGACCATCGACGACGTGCTGCCCTTCGCCGACATCTACGTCACCACCACCGGCAACAAGGACATCATCACGCTGGAACACATCCGCGCGATGAAGAACAACGCCCTAGTCTGCAACATCGGCCACTTCGACAACGAGATCCAGGTGGATCGGCTCAACAGCTCCGGCGCGGTGCGCGAGAACATCAAGCCGCAGGTGGACCGCTACACCTTCACCGACAGCGGCCGCTCGATCTACCTGCTCGCCGAAGGCCGCCTGATCAACCTCGGCTGCGCACACGGCCATCCGGCCTTCGTGATGTCCAACAGCTTCTCCAACCAGACCCTCGCGGCGATGGATCTGTGGCAGCACAAGGACAGCTACCAGGCCCAGGTCTACCGCCTGCCGAAAAAGCTGGACGAAGAAGTCGCCCGCCTGCATCTGGAGCAAATTGGCGTGAAGCTGACCAAGCTCACCCCCGAGCAGGCCGCCTACCTCGGCGTGCCGGTGGAAGGCCCGTACAAGCCCGACCACTACCGCTACTAAGCAATACGGCTGGACTAGGGAGGCGACGGGAGCGGTAAAGTCCCGTCGCCTTTTCTTCAGCCGGAGAACTCTCGCATGAAGATTCATCACCTCAACTGCGGCTCGATGTGCCCCCACGGCAGGCGCCTGATGCAGGGCGAGGGCGGCTGGCTGGAGCCCGCAAGCATCGTCTGCCACTGCTGGCTGATCGAGGGCCGACAAGGTCTGACGCTGGTCGACACCGGGCTGGGCACGGCACAGGTCAACGGCCTGGTCCACGGCTATCTGAAGGCGCTGATGCGCCCGAAGCTGAGCCTGGCGGAAACCGCGCTGGCGCAGGTGCAGGCCCTGGGCTTCAAGGCCAGCGACGTGCGCGACATCGTGCTCACCCATCTCGACTTCGATCACGCCGGCGCGCTCGCCGACTTCCCCTCAGCCACCGTGCATGTCCACGCGCCAGAGCTAGCGGCGGCGCAGGCGCCGGTCACTCTGGTCGAGAAGCAGCGCTACGAGGCGCGGCTGTGGGCGCACGGCCCGAACTGGCGGACGCACCAGGCCAGCGGCGAGCGCTGGAGCGGCTTCGAGTCGGTGCGCGCCCTGGGTGACAGCGACGATGAGATTCTGCTGCTGCCACTTGCCGGGCACACCCGTGGCCATACCGGCGTCGCAGCCCGGGACGGCAACGGCGGCTGGCGCCTGCATTGCGGCGACGCCTACTTCTTCCATACCGAGGTGGAGGCCGAAGGCCATTGCCCGACCGGACTGAATGTCTTCCAGACGCTGCTGGCCGTGGACAACAGCGCCCGCAAGGCCAACCAGGCACGGTTGCGCCAGCTCAACACCCAGGTGGGCATCACCCTCAACAGCGCGCACTGCCCACATGAATACAGCCGAGACCTCGCCGCATGAGCCAAGCGCACGAACTGCACTTTTCCTTTGAGCTGTTTCCGCCGCGCACGCCGGCGGGTTGGACCAATTTGCCGCGCCTGATCGGCGAACTGGCGGCGGTGAAGCCGGCCTTCTTCAGCGTCACCTACGGCGCCGGCGGCAGCGACCAAAACGGCACCTACGACACCCTCATGCAGGTCATCCAGCAGACCGGCATCGAGGCAGCGCCGCATCTCACCTGCATCGGCTCCACTCGCGCCGGCATTTCGGCGCTGCTGGAGCAGTACAGGGCGGCCGGCGTGCGGCGCATCGTCGCGCTGCGCGGCGACCTGCCGGCGACCTCGATCAGCAATGCCGCGCCAGGCGAGTTCCGCTATGCCAACGAGCTGGTGAGCTTCATACGCGAGACCCATGGTGACCGCTTCCAGTTGGAAGTCGCCGCCTATCCAGAGGTGCATCCGCAGGCCGCCAATCCGGAGGCCGACTTCGCCGCCTATGTGCGCAAGATCAAGGCCGGCGCCAGCGGCGCGGTGACGCAGTACTTCTACAACGCCGACGCCTATTTCGACTTCGTCGAGCGTAGCGAGAAGGCCGGCCTGGGCGTCCCGGTGGTGCCAGGCCTGATGCCGATCGTCAACTACACCCAGTTGCAGCGCTTCAGCGACGCCTGCGGCGCCGAGATTCCGCGCTGGCTGCGCCTGCGCCTGGAAAGCTACGGCGAGGACAAGGCAAGTCTGCAGGCCTTTGGCCTGGAAGTGGTCACGCGCCTGGCCGAAACCCTGCTCAAGGGCGGCGCACCGGGCCTGCACTTCTACACCCTCAACCAGGCCGAGCCGACGCTGAAGCTCTGGCGCAACCTCGGCCTGCCGACGGCATGAAAATGGCCGCCGGCGGCATGCACGATCTCGCGGTGATCGGCGCCGGCCCGGCGGGCGCCGCGACCGCGTTCCACGCCGCCCGCGCCGGCTTGCGGGTGGTGCTGCTCGACATGGCGCGCTTCCCGCGCGACAAGATCTGCGGCGACGGTCTGACCATGCGCGCGGTCGCGGAATTGCAGGCGCTGGGTGTCGAACCCGAGGTCCGGCGCCAGGCTGCGCTGATCCGCCGCTTCGAGCTGAGCGCGCCGCTGGCGCGGGTGCAGTCGCCGCTGAGCGGCGCCGGAGAGGCCGACTACGCCTACGTGCTGCCGCGCCTGAAGCTGGACCCGCTGCTGGTGCAGGCGGCGGTCGGCGCCGGCGCCGAACTGCGCGAGCAGCACGAGCTACACACCTGGGAGACCGCCGACGACCACCTGCGCCTGCAACTGAAGACGCCCACCGGTGAGCGCTCGCTTCAGGCTCGCTACGCGGTGCTGGCCTGCGGCGCCCACCTGGGGCCGCTGATGCGCATGCGGCTGCTGGCGCGCAAGCCGGCGGTGATGGTCGCGGTGCGCCAGTACTACGAGAACTATCAGTCCGACGACGACCTCTGGCGCCTACAGTTCCGCCGCGAGACGGCGCCCGGCTATGGCTGGGTGTTCCCGGCCGGGCCGGGTCTGGCGAACGTCGGCGTCGGGCTCTACGCCAACCGTGACCACGCCCGCCCGGCGGAATGGCTCGAACAGTATTGCCGGCGCACCGCCGCGCCCCTGCTGCGGGGTGCCCGGCCGCTGGGGCAGCCGCGCAGCTTCCCGCTGCGCACCGACTTTCTGCGTGCCCCGCTCACTGCGCCGCGCGTGCTGATCACCGGCGAGGCCGCCGGCTTGGTCAACCCGCTCACCGGCGAGGGCATCGACTACGCGCTGGAAAGCGGCCGCATCGCCGCCGAGCAGGCCCGGGCACTGCTGGAGCGCGGCGACGACGGCAACGCCCATGCCGCCGCCCTGCACGCCCGCTACGCCGATCTGTTCCGGCTCAGCGAGGGCTTGCGCGACTGGTGTGCAACGCCGATGGGCGTTTCCCTGCTGACCCTGGCAGCACACTGGCGGCCGGAGTTGAGACTGCGACTGATCCGGGTGCTGTTTGGCGGCGAAGTGATCCAGGGTCGCCTCACCGCCAGACGCCTGCTGCGGCGCCTGCTGCTGCCCTCGCGCCGGAGTGGGGCCGGAGCCTGAACGGCTTGTGGCACCGGAGAGCTTGGCGCCAGAGTCCAGGCCAGTGCGCCACCGCGCATCAATCTTGCGTGGCTCCAGACACCCGTCGAACGAGGACTCCCCCTTGACCACCACCCCCCGCACCTGCCTGTGCGCCCTGCTGCTCGCCCTCGCCCTGCCGCTCGGCACCAGCCTGGCCGCCAGCGAAACACCCGCACCCAAGCGCCTGGCGATCCGCGCTGCGCAGCTCATCGACGGCAGCGGTGCGGCGCCAGTCCGCAACGCGGTAGTGCTGATCGAGGGCGAACGCATCACCGCCGTCGGTAGCGGGCTGGCGGTGCCGGCCGGAGCGGAGGTCATCGACCTCGGTGCCGCCACGCTCACCCCTGGCCTGATCGACTGCCACACCCATATCAGCGGCGAGTCCGGCGACTACTACCAGACCCTGGTGCGCGAGAGCGCCATCGACGCCGCGGTGCGGGCCCACGTCTATGCCGGGCGCACCCTGTTGGCCGGCTTCACCAGCATCCGCGACCTGGGCTCCGAGGATTTCCTCGACATCGCCCTGAAGAAGGCCATCGACGACGGCAGCGTCGTTGGCCCGCGCATCGACGCCGCCGGCCACGGCATCGGCGCCACCGGCGGCCACGCCGATCTCACCGGCGTCTCGCCGTATCTGCACATCGACGGCTTCAACGGCGTCGCCGACGGCGTCGAGGCGGTGCGCCTGAAAGTGCGCGAGCAGGTGAAGCACGGCGCCGGCGTGATCAAGCTGGTCGCCACCGCCGGCGTGCTCTCGGAAGAGGACTCGGTGGGTGCGCCGCAGTACACGCAGGAAGAGATGAACGCCCTGGTCGACGAGGCGCACCGCTGGGACCGCAAGGTGGCGGCGCACGCGCATGGCGCCGAGGGCATCAAGATGGCGATCAAGGCAGGTGTGGACTCCATCGAGCACGGCAGCTTCATCGACGACGAGGGCATCCGCCTGATGAAGCAGCACGGCACCTGGCTGGTCGCCGACATCTACAACGACGACTACATCCTCGCCGAGTTCGGGCGCCTCAACTATCCGCAGAAGATTCTCGACAAGGAGCGGCTGGTCGGCCGCACCCAGCGCGAGAACTTCCGCAAGGCGGCCAAGGCCGGCGTGAAGATCGCCTACGGCACCGACGCCGGCGTCTACCCGCATGGCTGGAACGGCAAGCAGATGGCGAAGATGGTGGAGTGGGGCCTGACGCCGATGCAGGCCATCGTCTCCGCCACCAGCAGTGCCGCGACCCTGCTCGGCTGGCAGCAGAACGTCGGCCGCATCGCCCCCGGACTCTATGCCGACCTGATCGCGGTCGCCGGCGACCCGCACAAGGATGTCGGCGAATTCGAGCACGTCACCTTCGTGATGAAAGGCGGCGTGGTCTACAAGCAGGACGGCCAGCCGCTGGCTCGCGCGCCTTAGCACTCCCGCCCCCTCACCGCGCCCACCCGGGCTGGCGGTGACAAAGGAGTGCGCGCGGTCACAGCCCGGCAGGCGGCGGGTCTCGACGCCGGCGAAAGCCTCCTTAAACTGGCGGCCACCGGTTGCCGGGCGCGGCCGCGGGCGTTCACGACCGCGGCCAGGATGACCACCGCAGCCAGTCGTAGCCGGCGGTCCGCACCAGGGAGGGGCGAACATGAACGATCAATGCGGAGCCTCCATGCCGGGTCACCGGGTCTGGGTCGCCCTGCTGCTCGCCGCCTGGCTGCCGGCACTAGCTGCGGTGTTCCAGTTTGACGACTACCGGGTCATCGTCGGCGATCCCGCGGCGCAGTCGCTGCCGGCCTGGCTGGCCGAGTTCGGCACCGGCCTGCGGCCCTTGTTGAAGCTGAGTTACGGACTGAGTTGGAACCTGGGCGGCGGCACGCCGCTGGCGTTCGTCGGCCTCAACCTCCTACTGCACGCGGCCGCCAGCCTGCTGGTCTACCGCCTGGGCCGGCGCCTGTTCCAGCTCACGGACGTGAATCCCTCTCTGGCCCCGAATGCGGCGCTGCTGGCGGCGCTGATCTTCGCCCTACACCCCGTGCAGACCGAGGCGGTGAGCTATCTGAGCGGCCGCTCCAGCAGCCTGTCCGGCCTGCTGTCGCTGGCAGCCCTGGTCGCCTATGACCGGCAGCTGCAGGCCGGCCGCGCCTGGCCGGTGCCGCTGCTCTGGCTGGCGGCGCTGGCGAGCAAGGAAACCGCCGCGGTGCTGCCCCTGGCCCTGCTGCTCTGGGACGCGCTGGCGCGTCCGAACGATCCAGCGTCGGCACGTCTGCGCCGCCTCGGCATCTACCCAGTGCTGTTGGCGCTGATCGCCCTGCTGGTGCTGCCGGGCAGCCGCTACGTGGACTTCTTCGCCACCAGCCTGCAAACCCGTGCGCCGCTCGACAACGCCCTCCAGCAACTGCCGGCGCTGATCTGGCTGCTGCGCGGCGCGCTGTTGCTGCGGGCGCCGAACATCGATCCCGATCTGCAGCCGATCGCCAGTCTGGACACAGTCGTCCTGTCGCAGGCGGCCCTGTTGCTCGGCCTGCTGCTGCTGGCCCTGAGCCTGCGCCGCTGGCGCTGGCCGGCGTTCTGCGCCGCCTGGGCCTTGATCTTCCTGCTGCCCACCAATTCGCTGCTGGCCAGGCTGGACCTGGCCAACGACCGCCAGCTCTACCTGCCGCTTGCGGCGCTGGCCTGGAGCCTGGGCTATCTACTGGCCTGGACGCTGGCCTGGCGACCGCGTGCGGGAGCCGCGCTCGCTGCGGCGCTGTTGCTGAGCCTCACCGGCCTCACCGCACTGCGCAATCTCGACTACCGCAGCGAGACCGCGCTGTGGTCGGCGACCCTGGCCGATTCGCCGACCAAGGCCCGAGTGCTGAGCAACCACGGCGTCGCGCTCTGGCAGGCCGGCCGCGAGCCTGAGGCCGCCAGCGCCTTCCGCGCCGCCCTGAGCCGCGACCCGGGCTACCTGCCGGCCCGCCGCAACCTGCGTCGACTGACCGGCGAATGATCCCGCTTCCCACCCGACAACAAACCCACCGGAGACTTCCATGCACCGCTCACTCCCTTGTCTCGCGCTGCTGCTGACCGTCGGCGCCGCCCAGGCCGGCGTCGCCGACCCGTTCTCGACAATCCCCGCCATCCCGGCGCCCGATGCTCAGGGCACGGTCGATTGCAGCAACTTCGAAGCGCCGATCAGCGCGCTCTACAACGCCGTCGACGCCCGCGAGCAAAAGCTCAACGACGAGCGCGACCGCCTCGAACCGCTGGTGCAGGCCGAGCAGCAGGCGCAGGTGGCGGCCGCCATGCAGGGCGGCGCGGCCTTCGATGCGCAAGCCCTGGCGGCGCAGTACCAGGGCTATAGCGATTCCGCCGCCGGCATGCTGGAGACCGATGCCGAGTGCATCGCCTGGAGCCACGACGGCGGCCTGAGCCAGAACTTCGGGGTCAGCAAGGGCATGGCGCCGACCGTGCGCGGCGCGCGCATGGCCCTACACGAACAGCTCAAGGCGGCGCCCGCCGGCGACTACCAGACCGCCTTCCAGAAGGCCGCGCCCGACTACGTCAGCCAGCTCAACGGCGCCATCGCCACTGGCCGCAGCCGCAACGCCCAGTGCGCCAACGCCTGGGAGTCGCGGGTGAAGCAGAGCAACGCCAAGCTCAAGGGCAATCTGCAGAAGCTCATGCAGGTGCAAAGCGACGGCGAGCTGTACCGGCTGAAGCGCGCGCTGGCACTGGCGCAGGACGGCCAGACGCTGTGCAACGACGTAGGCTACCGGCTCAATGACTACGCTGGGGGCATCCAGGCAGTGCGCGGCTACACCGCCGCCGGTGGCAAGGCCACGGCAACCGGCACGGTGCAGGACACCACCAAGGCCCTGGTCGATCAGGTCAAGGACAACGCCGTCGGCAAGGCGCTGGACAAGGCCTTTTCGATCTTTGGGAAATAGGCGGCGGGGCGGCTAGCCCAGCAGCAGGTTCCACAGCGGCACGGTGGCGAGTGAGAGCAGGATGCCGACGCCCACCACCGTGTTCGCCAAGGCCGGCGCCAGGCCCGACTGCTGCGCCAGGATGCCGGCCGAGATCATCGGCGCGGTGGCGGTCTGCAGCACCGCCACCTCATAGGGGATGCCGCTGCCGACGCCGAGCACGCGGCCGGTGAGCAGCACCAGCAGCGGCGCCAGACCGAGCTTCCAGGCCAGGCCAGCGGTCATCGGCTTCAGGTGCACGGCGAGGTCCGAGGGCTTGAACTGCAAGCCGACGGCGAACAGGGCCATCGGCGACAGCGCCACGCCGATCCGGTGCAGCACGTCCTCGGCCAGCGGTGGCCAGCCGCCCAGGGCACCGACGGCGAATCCGGCCAGCATGGCGATGAACGGCGGGAACTTGGCCACCCGCAGTAGCACCTCGCGGGCACTGGTGGCGGTACCGGCGAACCAGGATGCGGTGAACACCCCCAGGGTCGCCAGCGCCAGGAAAGAGCCGGCCTGATCGGCCAGCACCGCGGCACCGAGATGATCCTTGCCGCGCAACGCCTCGATCAGCGGAATACCAGTGAACGAGGTGTTGCCGAAGCCGGCCACCAGGGCCAGCGCGCCGACCGTGCCGCGCTGCCAGCCCAGCCAGCGGCCGAGCAGCACCATCAACGCCAGCGCGCCGAGCGCGGTGCCCCACATGGCCATCACCGGAAACCACAGACCGTGTTCCAGATGCAGCTTGGGGATCAGCTCCAGCACCAGGGCCGGGAAGGCGATGTTGAGCACGAAGCCATTGAGGCCCGGCACCCAGCCGGCGGCATCGGGGCGCACACGCACGGTGATGGCGCCTAGCGCCATACACACCGCCAGCAGGATCAGGGCGCTCATGCGCCGCCCACCAGCCGGTCCAGCCCAAAGCTGCGTGGATTGAGGATCAGATTCGGGTCGTGCGCCCGCTTCGCCGCCACCAGCGCCTGCACCACCGCCGGCCGCGCGCGGCGCGCGAATTCCTCGCCCCACTTGCTGCCGACGCCGTGCTCGGCGCTGAAGGTGCCGCCGTACTCGGCGGTGACATCGAACACCCGCGCGATCAAGGCCGCGCTTTCCGCCGCCACCGGCCGCTCGCCGGAACCCAGCAGGTGCAGGTGCGCGCCGCCGACACCGGCATGGCCGAAGGCGACGAAGTCGATGTGCGGGTAGTCGCTGCGTAGCGAGGCTTCCAGCGCCGCGAGGTAGTCGCCGAAGCGGGCGATGGGCGTGGCGGTGTCGAAGGCCAGACGGCCGCCACCGCGCTGCTTCATGGCGTGGTTGCTGGCCTCGGTGATCGAGTGGCGGATCGCCTTCAAGGCCTTGAGCGGCGCGTAGCCGATCAGCGCATCCGGCAGCGCCAGGGTCTCGGCCAGGAAGCCGTACAGGCGGCCGGCGAGATCCTCGTCCGGGTCCGCCGACTTGATCTGCAGCAGCAGGTAGAAATTGGCGCCGGGATCGCGCTCGAACGGCAGGCGGAATTCCGCGCCCTTGAGTTCACGCACGAGCTGCATGGCGCGCTGGCCGATGAACTCGAATTCCTCGATGTCGGTGCCGAACACGCCGCGCGCGGCCGCCAGAATCTGCATGGCCTCGGGCATCGACGCGGCCGGGATCAGCGCCGCCTCGCGCTGCGCAGGCAGAGCGTGCAGGCGCAGACGGGCGCGGGTGATGAGGCCCAGCACGCCCTGGGTGCCGATCAGGCCATAAGCCGAATCGGGCGCGGCGGAGTCAATGACCAAGCGTTCCGGATCGGGCTGCTGCCAACGCGGGCCGGCGGTTTCCGGGGCAACGCTGCCGTCGGCCCACAGGCCCCAGACTGCGTCGGCGAGGTGCGCGGCAGTGCCGTAGCAGATGGCGTTGGCGCCGGCCGAGCCGTTGGCGATGCAGGCGCCGACGCTGGCGCTGCTGGTGCTGCCCATCTCCATCGGCCAGACCAGGCCCAGCGGCTCCAGTTCGGCATTGAGCGTATCGACCGCGACACCGGCCTCGACGGTGGCGGTGCGCGCCTCG